>JBDUUM010000052.1:0-14190 GCA_039938615.1 Nitrososphaera sp. | reverse complement strand
GGTTAAATGCTGCCACTATTGGCACCGAGGGGTGCTTGACCTTTTCGTCGTACACCTTTTGCCACCACTGTGCGCCGGTGCCTGATGATGATGGATACATGTACAGTGCAACGTAGACTCCGGTCTTGGCTAGAGGTGGTGGGGGTGGTGGAGGTGGAGGCAAGACGTTTCTCTTGTAATGCGCAGTAACAGTCATGTCCGACCCAAGCGCGACCGTCCTGGATCTTGCAGTGCTCCCATTGTCCCAGTGGTCAAACAGGTTTGTACCGTAATCCGATACTGTCACCGTGTATGTGGATGCAGGAGCCGCCACAAACGACATCGGAGTAAACCCAGTCTTGGTCGCGCCTGCCGAGCTTACAGTGGTCCACATGCTGAGCGTAGACCCTGAAAGAGAGACTGCCTTGACAGAAACATTTTGGGTGGTCTGCGCAGACGTGTCTGTTGCGCCGCTGCCTGCAAGCAGTGAAAAAACAATCGCCGCCACAATGGCTGCCTTGGCCATCGCTTTTCCTTTTTCCTTGTCCATCGGTGCCTATACAAAACCAGCAGACTTTGGCTTGCGCGTGTTATTACTCCATACACGCTTGGAGATTACAGATGATTTCCACTATTTTTTGGGTGCAGTGTCGTGCAATAAATTACATTTCTTGCGTTTTTCCGTCGAAAAATGCTATGACGTGCAGTGAAAACTCCACCCCTATATATCGTTACATAAATATCTTTTAATAGATATGTGTGTAAAAAATCCCCTGCCTATGAAAAGCTCTGCAGCGTCCAACTCTGCTCAGTACGACGCGGGCGATCTTTCAGAAAAACTCGTCAGCGAGCTGCGGAACCTTGATCTATCGCAGACAGAAGCCAAGATACTCGTGTCGCTCCTTGTCAGCGGCCAGTCCATAGCAAGCGACATATCGCGCAGCACCGGTATACAGCGCACCGAAGTCTACCAGACGCTCTACAGCCTCCAGTCAAAGGGAGTGGTGTTCTCTACATTTGAAAAGCCGCAAAAATACTATGCGCTGTCCATATCCGATGTCATTGACGCCCTGATACAGATCAAGCAAAACGCGCTAAAAGAGCTTGGCAGGAGAAAGGGCTACTGCGGAGAGCTGTTTGAAAGGATGATGTCGTCGCGGGCCTCACCAAAGAACCCGGACCGGGAAAACTACCAGATAATTACAGGCATGGATGCCATTGCGGCAAAGGTGACCAAGATGGTCGCCGATGCAAAAGAGGAGGTGCTCGTACTCATATCAGAAAAGAAGCTGGGCGCCTTTTACTACATGGAGATAATAGACCGGCTCCAGTCGCTTTCAGGCAACATCAAGCTGTCGCTCAAAGTGATGGGCGGCAAAAACTGCGACTATCTACGTAAAGACATACTGGGAGATAGGTTCATGGCAATCGGCGAGCAGGCGTTTACATGCGATTTTGTAGGCGGAAACCCAATGCCAATAAACCTCGTAGTCGTGGACAAAAGCGAGGTCATAATAATGCCGGAAGACTCGACAAGCGAGCATAAAGAGTACGGGTTTTATACAAATACCAAGCCCCTTGCCAGCACCTTTGCGATGGTCCACGAGCGGTTAAAGTGACCTGCCTTCGTCGACCGTCATGGTGATGGTCGACCGTATGCCGTGCTGCAACCTGATCTTGCTAACCGTCTTTTTCAGGCCCTGCAGCGTGTCTGACTTGACCTTTGCAACGATATCGTATACGCCAAAGACCTTCTTCACGTCAGAAACGCTTGAAATCGCCTCCAGTTCTTTTACGACCTGCTGCTGGGAGCCGGATTCGCAGTTGACAAAGACAAACGCCTCCGCCATCTGACGCTTATTTGCCGCCGGAAATTAAAAGAGTTTTCTCGTACTCCATGCCACGTCAACTCTTTTAAGTTTCAAAGGCTAATACTTGACAGCCCGACCAATGAGTGCCGGGTTTTGACGTTTAAAACTTGGAGAAAAAAATGTGTGGAATAGCAGGAGTTTTGAGTAAGGACGGCGCGAATGTCGCGCCGGTCGTCGCGATGATGCTGTCGCGCATGGCAAAGCGCGGCCCGGATGGTGCCGGCCTTGCCACCGAGGAGTCCATAGTGCGCCTTGGATCCGTCCAGGCCCTGGCGGCTGCAAGCGTGCGGGGCACAAGCGTGCTTGGGCACTCTCGCCTTGCAATAGTGGGCGGGACGTGCGGCTCGCAACCGTTCCGCAGCTGCGACGGCAGGCTCACGGTCGAGCATAACGGTGAGATATACAATTACAAGGAGCTAAGAAAAGAGCTTGAGGGGCGGCATCGCTTTACCACCGACACCGACAGCGAAGTCATCGCTCACCTCCTTGAAGAGAATCGCCATGGCAATGACTTTCTTGCCGCAATTAAAAAGACCGCGGCGCGCCTTGACGGCATCTATGCCCTTGCGATAAGGGATGAGCGAACAGGCACAATCGCGCTTGTGCGCGACACGGTGGGGGTCAGGCCGATGTATTACGGAGAAAACGACCGTCTTGTCGCCTTTGCGTCAGAGAGGAAGGGATTATGGGAGGCAGGGATAAAAGAGCCGACTAGGAGAGTGCTGCCTGGTCACGCGCTACTGATATCATCAGACGGCAAGTTGTCGCAGGTGCCAGTCGCATCCGTGCCGGCAGTCAACGCTGCGCCTTCGATAACTATGATGGACGCGGCCGTCGATGCCTATGAGAAGGTGCTTGTCAGGTCAATGGAGAAGCGCACGCAGGACATTGAAAGAATTGGGATAATATTTTCTGGTGGCATTGACAGCGTGCTTGTCGCCTACCTTGCAAGCAAGATGGTGCCCGAAGTCGTCTGCTACACGGCAGGCATGGAAGGATCAAGCGACATCGACCACGCCAAAGAAATTGCCGGCCGGCTTGGGCTGGAACTGCACGCCAAAGAGCTCACGCAGGCCGAAGTGGAACGGCTGGTGCCAGAGATAATAGACGTGATAGAGGACAGCAACGCCGGCCAGGTGGAAGTGGCAATCCCGGTATACTGTGCAATCCAGCTGGCCGCTAGGCAGGGGATGAGGATAATGCTCACCGGCCAAGGAGCCGACGAGCTGTTCGGCGGCTACTCGTGGTATTCCAGGATCGCCGCTAGAGAAGGCTATGACGTACTTCGCAGGCGCATGGCAGACGACTTGATGCTTCTTTACAAGGAGACGCTGGAGAGGGAGGACAAGATAAGCATGGCGCACAGCGTCGAGATGCGCGAGCCCTTCCTTGACAGAGACGTGATAGCGACTTCGATGGACATCGATCTCCATCTCAACGTGAGAAAAGGAGACCTGTACGGCAAGCGCGTCCACAGGAGGACTGCCCAAAAGCTGGGCATCCCAAAGGACATCGCCTTTAGGCCAAAGGAGGCGGCGCAGCATGGCTCTGGCGTGCATGCGGCAATTGACGCAATAGCAAGGTACAACGGCTTTAGTGAAGAGTCTGTGACTGCTGGATATTTGCAGGCGCTGGCGTCAAAGGAAAAGGTCGGAAGCTCGCAGAGGTACGGCTACCTGTTTGAAAAGGAGCAAAAGATGTGGATAGCCGAGCCCTACGTCCAGATGTACCTTGACAGCCTGGCCCGTTTATCGACGCCCCGGTTTGGGGCCTAGCGCTGCTGCTTTTTTGGCTTGTCGCTCTGCGACAGCCACGCCTTTACCGCGCCACTGTATATCTCGTATGCCGTCGACTCGTTGCCGTACGACACCTCTTTTTTTGTATACAGCTTGGCAATGCTTACAAGCTGGCGCGACAGGTTCTCCGTTATCTCGTTAATCTCTTCCGGGTTTATCTTGATCGCTCTGCCGTTGTTTGCCGCTACGGAGGAGATGACCCCCCATGTGCGCTCGACGCTGATCGGGTAAAAGTAGCGAGAGATGTCCTTTGGCAGCGCGTCAAGGTCATATACAAAGAGGTATGCGACTGGCGAGAAGAACTTTTGTATGATGCCATGCTCCTCTGCCACCTTTTTTGTTATCGTAACAAGGCCAACGTTTTTCAGCTTTTTCATATGGTAGTTGAGCGATGCATCGGAGAGCCCGAGCTCGTCTGCAAGCTGCGCCTGCGTCATGGGCTTTTCGCGCAAAAAGCTCAGTATAGTCCTGCGCATCGGATCGACTAGGATCGCCGCAATCTCGGGGTCGTCCACGATGTAGGTGGCCTTCATGAATATCCGGGTGATATTTCTAATCATGATATAACCTTAATGGTTAAAATCGTGCCAATAAATTAGAGTAGACTAACCAGTTAGACTTATCTAAGTGAGCGCCGTATATACAGCATGGCACAACAAGTCCCAAGCAACTGCGATCCCGCGCTTGTCGAGATTGCAAAGGAGGTCTGCACGAAAGAAGGACTCAACTTTGAGTCGCTCACCCTCCCGCAGACAAGGGGTCTGCTATATTACTGGTGCTCAAACTGCGCCGGCACGCACCCGCTCACCGATCTGGTCATATCTAGAAAGAAAAAGATTTGCACGCACTGTGGTACGTCAATTAAACTGTATGCCACAAGCAACAAATTTGGCAAGCTTAGAAGGATGATATTCTTTGCGCACTTGGACGGCAAGGGCAAAAAGAAGGAGAAGGAGGCCCAGCCTAGGCTTCCAGGTACTGCATTTTTGTCCTTCCAAAATCGTCTTCTACCCTGACGATATCATCCTCGTCAAACTGCCCGTACGATATTTCAAGTACGAGCCCCTCTTTTTTCAATCCTGCAAGCCTGTGGTTAGCTTTTACCGGTATTTCAAACTCGTCGCCTTCTCTGCCGGTGAATTTTTTGCCTGCTATCTCGACTGATACGGGCCCCTTTATCACCTTCCAGAACTCTCTCCGGTTGTTGTGGTACTGGAGGCTGAGCCTGCTGTTTGGTTTTACGTGTATCAACTTGACAGAGCACGGAGTGTTCTGGTTGAATTGCTCAAACCAGCCCCACGGCCTCTCTTCGATTTTCTTGCTAAATTCGGTCAAATATTTCACCAATCAGGAGCCGCGCCTGCCGGCCACGCCACCACCCTGAATACATGGCCGCACAAGCGGTCTCCTTCGACGTAAACAGGAAATGATAATTTTAAAGGGTTGTGAAATGACGTACTAGAAAATCCCTGCCAGCCGATATATACCGTATTGCATGTTTGCCATTGCACAGATGACGCACAGCAGCAATTCTTTTCTCATACCATGTCTATCATTATAATGCATATATACATGGACAGCATGCCTGCAGGGACAAGCAAAGAGGGATTCCTTTCATTTCTGCAAAGCAATAATGTGCGCATAGACAGTCTAGTTGAAGGCGCCATAGAAGTGGCAGAGGAGGTGCATGCCGACCTAAAGCGCGAGGATGGCAAATCGCTGTTTTTAGAAACACACACCTGGCCGGTGGCTATTGAAGTCGTCCGGCACTACCGAGACGCCAACCGCAGCATCACCGGGGTGGAGGTTGCCGCCGCAATACTGCATGACGTGATGGAGGACGACGAGCGCATCTTGAACCTCTATGAGTCAAAGTCGTACGGCTTTGACGCTTACCTTGCATACAGGTTTGGCAATCGTATCCAGCGGATCGCAAGCGAGCTAAAGATCAAGCCGCTTGAAAATTTCGCCGGCTCGACAGAAAATGAACGTCAGTCGGCCCGTTTTTACGACTATTGCGACATGCTACTTAGGTCTGACTATGACGTAAAGGCGATCAAGCTGGCAGACAGGCTCAACAACATGGAGTTCATCAGGCAACTGCCGGGGCATAGCAAGGTGCAGCGCTACATCCGCGAGGCTGAGGACTTTTACCTGGCATATGCGATGCTTCCGCCCAAGATGCCCGGGTTTTATGCCAAAATACGCCACGCATATGACGAATTACGGTCGCCGCCAAAGCAGGTAGTTACCGCATAGCACTTTCAAAAACCATTTAAAGGTATCAAATGGAGTTAAAGGGAGAAAGACATGGCAGATCTTAACGTCGCAGTAATTGTAAAATTAGAGCCGGATTTTTCCGAGGGGAACGTCAGCTACAACGCCGATGGAACGCTAAACCGCGCAGAGACCAAGAGCATACTGGGGCCGCACAGCGCAGTCGCGTGCCAGGCGGCATTTTACGCCAAGGTTAGGTTTGGCGCGCGAGTCGCGGTGGGGACTATGGGTCCTCCAAACGCCGATATCGCTCTTTCGCAGGCACAGCTGGTTTGCGATGCAGACGATCTACACCTGTACAGCGACAGGGCATTTGCTGGTGCAGATACGCTTGCGACCGCCGAAGTGCTGAGGGCCGGCATTGCAAAAATGGAGGGAAAAATGGACATCGTCTTTTCAGGCCACCGTGCGTCAGACGGTGAGACTGGCCAGACGGGGCCGCAAACTGCGTGGAAGCTTGGCTATACGTTCCTTGGCAACGTCATCAGCTATGACATCGACATGGACAGGCGAGTCGTCAGGGCGAAGCGCTTTATATCTCTGCAGGGCTTTTACGACATTGTCGAGGAGGTCGAGGCGCCGCTTCCTGTCTTTATCGCCATCGATCCTTCGTACAAGTCGTCGTTTGGAACAGTCTCGCAGAGGCTTGCACTTGAGAAATACCAAAAGGAAGCGCGTACCCGCTACTCTAACTTCAAGCAATACATGAAGGTATTCAACGCCCAGCAGCTGGGAACCGATCCCAAACTTGTCGGTCTGCCGGGGTCGCCTACAATCGTCTACAAGGTGGAAAAGATACCCAAGGCCAAGGCGAGCCGCAAGGCCGAAATCGTCGACGGCTCAAGCCACCAGGACCTCGCAAAAGTGGCTGCCAAGATCCACGAAGTGCTGGGAGGCATGGTCATAAAATGACGAGCAGCAAATACGAACACCTCTACGTAGTAATAGAGCATGACGAGGGCAAGCCGGTGCCAGTCAGCCTAGAGATGCTAGGAGAGGCGCGCCGTCTGATGGATGGCTATAACCTGCGTTACAACGCGCACGAGCAGGTAGTCGCAGTAGTCTTGGGCAGCAATGTCAGGCAGCTGTGCGAGGAGCTGATTTACCACGGCGCCGACGCGGTGATTTATGCCGACAGCGCAGAGCTGAACTCGCGCAACGTTGTCGATACAAAGGTGATAGCGCAGATAGCAAGGAGCAAAGAGCTGGCGACCCGGTTTTCGCCAGAATCGACTGATTTTGTCAAGCCACGCTACATGTTCTTTTCAGCAGACAGCATCGGCCGGCAGCTGTCGTCAACGGTGATGGTAGAGCTGGATTCGGGCCTTGCGTCTGACATCAACAAGCTCGTAATCGAAGACCTGGAGATAAAGCACGAGCACAAGACCAAGGGGCAGGGGATGGTCTACGAGCGCACGTTAGAGATGTACCGGCCAGATTTCTCGGGCTTTTTGTGGACTACTATACTGTGCCTTGACAACCGCAACCCTGCAATAGCCCGGGAATATCACCCGCAGGCCTGCAGCATAATTCCTGGCGTCTTTGCGCCCATGGAGCGCGACGCATCAAGGAGAGGCACCATCGTAGAATACGTGCCGTCATTTGATCCGCAGGATCTCCGTGTAAAGGTGCTGAGCAGAAGGGTGGTCAAAAGCCCTGTAGACTTTGACAGCAAAAAGGCTGTCGTAAGTTTCGGCAGGGGCATCAAAGATGCACCTGAGGAAAACATCAAGATGATGGCCGAGCTTGCCAAAGAGCTGGATGCCGAAGTGGGAGTTTCGCTTCCGATATCCAAAAAGCCCTTCCCGGTGAGCGAAGGCGTCAGCTCGAAATACATGATACCTGACAGGGTGATAGGTACCAGCGGCCGCAAGGTTGCGCCTCTGCTATACATAGCAGCAGGAATAAGCGGCGCGATGCAGCACATCGCTGGCATGAAAGAGTCCGGGTTTGTCATTGCTATAAACCCGGATGAAAACTCGCCGATAAAAGACGAGTGCGACATGTTCGTCAGGGGCCGGATGGAAGATGTTATCCATGCGCTCATCGAAGAGCTGCGCAGGCTTCGGCCGATGGCGGAGGCGAGAAAATGACAGAGCGATACGACGTTGCGATTATCGGCGGGGGGTCCGCCGGCCTTGCCGCGCTAAAGCGGCTGGCAGACCTTGGCAAGCAGGCGGTGCTTGTAGAGGCAGGCAGGCAAGCGGGCACCAAGAACGTCTCTGGTGGCATCATTTACTCTAAAAAACCCAAACATGGCAAGTCGCATAACGTCGAGGACGTTTACCAGAATTTCCTGACCGATGCGCCCTTTGAGCGCAGGATAACGAAATACATCCTCCACGCCGTATCGGGCAACAAGGACTATGCGATAGATCTCACTGCAGCCCACGAGTACCAGGCAAACTTTGGATGCTCCGTCCTGCTCAACAGGCTCGTCGCATGGTTTGCGCATCAGGCCGGCGAAGCCGCAGAGCGACAGGGAGGCGGCATAGTGCCAGGAGTGCATGTCCGCTCGATAGCATGGACAAAAGGAGACGGGCTTGCGACCATAGAGACTGACGAACTTGAATCCTTTGAAGCAAAGGCCGTGATAGCGGCAGACGGCGTCAACTCGGAAGTCGCCGAGATGACTGGGGCGCGTGAAAAGTTCTCGCCTTCTCAGCTGTACCAGGGCGTCAAAGTGGTAGTCAAGGTGCCAGAGCAGATACTTGAGGAGCGTTTTGGCATAGGACATGATGAAGGCGCTGCGCACCTGTTTGCCGGCGACGTGACGCTTGGGCACATCGGCGGGGGGTTCCTCTACACAAACCGCGATACGCTTTCAGTCGGCGCCGTCTATCATTATGATTCGCTGATGGACAAGCCTGCAGCACCTAACGATCTGGTCAACGCGCTGTTGAAAAACCCGCTTGTAGCCGAGATGGTAAAGGACGAGGTCGCGCTAAAGGAGGAGATAGACCGCAACCTGCCAAAGGAGGAGCAGCTGCGCATCAGGTTTGCCGTCAGCAAATTAATAAAAACGTGGAACGAACTTCGAGACGTATACCACTCGCCTGCGGCAAGGCAAAAACTGGTCGAGTCTGGGCGCTACAAGAGCGACGACGAGATCAAATCCCGGATCGACTCGATACGAAATGACCTCCAGTCCAAGTTTGGCGCCAAATTCGTGACTGATTATGTGGAACTAGAGTATTCAGCCAAGCTGGTGCCGGACGGCAAGCGCTGTGCCATGAAAAAACCATACCACAAAAACGTGCTGTTTGTGGGCGACGCGGCCGGCAGGGGGATATTCATCGGGCCTAGGATCGAGGGCTTGAACGTCGGCATCGACGACGCCGTGCGCGCAGCCGACGCGGCCGCCAGGGCAATCGACCGCAACGATTTTTCCTCGCAATACATGGGCAAGTACTACTCGCAGCAGGTCGAGGCAAGCCCGTACACGAGGGACATGCAAGAGATCGACAAGGATTACCTAAAGATATTTCTGGATGCAACCAAAGGGATCCCAAAGGACATCGTCGGCCAGCGCTACGGAATGGTTTTCAGGCTGATGTCGTCAAGCGCGTTCCGCGGCCTTGCGGTGGGCTTTGCTAACATGCTGGGCTATGACAAGCTGCTTCCCCTCGTCGAGTCTGAGGAGACGTACGTGCAGGTGCCAATCGAGATCGCCGAGCGGCTGGGCAAGGTTGGCAGTGCGTCGTACGCGCCTTCCATTCCTACCCTTGCGCAGCGCGTAGCCAAACTAAAGTACGATGACGACAGGCAGCCACACATCAAGGTCGTAAACCCCGAGTCGGACTTTATGAAAAAGATGGTGACCCTGTGCCCGACAAAGTGCTACCTGCTTGAAGAAGATGGCAAGGTAATTTTGCAGCATGAGGCGTGCATAGAGTGCGGGACGTGCGCCAGAGAAACGGAATGGCGCCACCCAAGGGGAGAAAAAGGCATAGTCTATCAGTACGGCTAGGTCGTCTTCCACTTGATAGAGCAGCCGATGGAAGGGTCAAAGTCCTTTTCCAGCTTTTTCCCTGCCAAAAGGCTGCGGATGTTGTTTTCCATCACTGCGACGGTCGGCTTGGCCTCCGGCTCCATCGCGTCGTTTATCCTGCCGTGGAATGCAAGCTTGCCGTCGACAAACAGGAACGGGTCTGGAGTGCATACTGCGCCGTATGCTTTTGCAACCTGCTGGCTGTCGTCTATCAGGTACGGAAAATTGAGGTTATACTCTTTTGCAAACTTGACCATGTTGTCAAAGCCTTCGTCCTGGTAATTGGGATCGTTGCTGTTGATGCCAATGACTGTCAGCTCCTGGGGAGAGAATTTTGACCGCAGCGCCGTGATATCGCCGATTCTTGCCTTGACAAAGGGGCAGTGGTTGCACATGAAAACGACAAGTATCGCCTTGCTCTTGTTGTAGTCTGAAAGTGAGTGCATCTTGCCGTCGACGCCTTTGAGCGTAAATGGAGGCGCAGCCGAGCCTGTCTTTAAAACCTGCGGGGATGAAAGTGTACGAGCCATGCTGCTGGATCGCCTGTCAGCCATTATATCTATTGCGATATAATTGTAATTCTCTGCGCTACCGTATTATAGCGCGTCAATAAAAAGTAGCTCTATGCCAGACTCGCTTGATGAAATCCTGCAGCTGCCGCAGCGCAAGCTGGTAGTTGCACAAAACGATGTCATGCTTGACAGTCCTGCAAGAAACGAGATTTTCATACTCATGGTCGAAGAGTCGAGGGGATCGGCAGGCGGCAGGGCGGCCGGAGGCGGACACCGCAAGATTACCAAGATCTACGGCTTTGTCTGTGACGCAGGATGCAGAAAAATATTCGAGACTGACGAGCCGCAAAAGATAGAGCAGTTTGACATCCCGTACAGCGCAGTGGCCATGGACATCAAGCTGTCAAATGGCGCCCCGTACGTCGTACAGGGCATAGTCGATCCAGAGATGATTGCCGGCTACAAGGCGCTTTTGCAGGCAATCTAAAATAGAGTGGATGCCAAGTAATGGTGATGCCGGAAGAAAAACAGCTTGAGGAACTGGCGTCCGCCCTTGAGGATCTGCTGTACATGGGCGCAATAAGGGTGGAAGGTGAAAAGGCCACGCTCTCGCCGCAGTTTGCGCTCGTCGCTTCAAACGTCCTGTCAAGCATGAAGGAGGGGGAGAAGGAGGAGGGCGCCAAAAGCCGCGACGACGTGATGAAGCTGATGTACTATTCTCTTTTGATCTACATGAGCGAGCAGCTGAAAATACCAAAGGCCCTCACGATAGCGCTTGGAAACGACATGGAGAACAACCGGCAGATGGAATCTGGCACGCTTGTCACGACGTATGTAAATGTGCTGTCAGAGATATGGTCCAAAGGGACAAAATGATTTTTAAACCGCAGGCGGGTGACCTCATGCGTGTACGTCAGGTCGCTCAAGCCCCGGCTCATAGAGTCAATCCGGCTATTGAAAAAGAAGCCGGAGGTAAAGGGCAAGGTGTGGATCGAGGCGTACGGCTGCTCGGCGAGCATGGCCGACTCTGAAATGATAGCCGGCCTGCTAAAGGACGCCGGCTATGAGATTGCATCCAGCAGCAAGGACAGCGCGCTTAACCTGATAGTTACTTGCTCTGTCAAGGACACGACGGAGCACAAGATGATCCACAGGATACGGCAATTAAGCAAGGCGGGCAAGCCTCTTGTGGTGGCAGGGTGCCTGCCCAAGGCAGACAGAGCCAAGGTCGAGTCGCTCAGCCCATCCGCAAGCCTGATGGGGCCACATTCAATAGACAGCGCGGCCGATGTCGTTGGCTCGGCGCTTGCCGGAAGCCGGCTTGTCATGTTGACTGACTCGCAGGACAAGGTAAACCTGCCAAGGATAAGGCTCAACCCAGTCGTCAGCATTGTCGAGATAGCGAGCGGCTGCATGAGCGAGTGCACTTTTTGCCAGACAAAGCTTGCCAAGGGATGGCTTCACAGCTACCGCATCGGCGACATTGTAAGACAGGTCAGGTCAGATGTCCAGGATGGATGCAAGGAAGTGTGGCTCACGTCGACTGACAGCGGATGTTACGGCCGGGACATGGATTCTGACCTGGCAGAACTGCTGACGGCATGCTGCCAAGTCGATGGGGATTTCAAGATCCGGATCGGCATGATGAACCCGCAGTACGTGCCAGAGATGAAAGACAGGCTGGTTGACGTAATGCAGAATGAAAAGATGTTTCGCTTTCTCCACATGCCGGTGCAGAGTGGCAGCAATGCCATATTGCGAAAGATGAAGCGCGGCCACACTGCCAAGGTCTTTTCAGATACAGTTTCAGCCTTGCGAGAAAAGATGCCCGAGTTTACGATATCCACAGATGTCATTGTAGGATTTCCGACAGAGACCGAGGCCGATTTCCAAAAGACGCTTGACCTCATACGCAGGACGGAACCCGATATCGTCAACATCTCGCGCTACAGTGCCCGGCCGGGAACAGAGGCTGCAGGCTGGAAGGGCAAGCGGGTCAAGACAGAGATCGTCAAAGAACGGTCAGAAAGAATGCACGCACTTGTACGGCAGATAGCAAAAAAGCGCAACTCTGCATGGATGGGCTGGAAGGGAGACATTGTCATTGACGAAATTGGCAAAGTTGTGCAGGGGAGGAATTACGCGTACAAGCCGGTGGTTGTGGACAAGCTGACACAAGAAGATGTCAAGCTGGGATCGAGGTTGCATGTCCAAGTACACAATTTTTCCAGTTTTGTGCTTAGGGCAAGGATATCTGCTGGATAAATCTGAACTGCTAAAATCAAGGCAGTGCGACGTCATGTTTTTGTAGTTGCGTAGCAGGTAGAATTTCTTGTCTCTATTTCAAAAAGGCTCTTTCCTATTTGGCTGCTGCTGATCAAAAAGAACTCTGCAGTTGCAAGCAAGCGTGGACCACGTATGACCAATCGGAGGAGAAGGTGTCATGTTGACCGCATTCAAAATATGCTGTAAGATTGGCTGCGATACACGCCATAAAGAAGTGCGAGCAGAGCTTACAATCAAGACCTCAGAGACAGAATAAACAATGCGCAGTTATTTTCATTAAAAGGGTGGTTGCATCAAGATCAGGATGAAAATGTGGCTTGCTAGGGAAAAGTGGGTAGAAATTAACGACATATTGCGCGTTCAAGGATTCGGTTGGCTACCAAAAGGGAGGGATAGCTGCTGGATAAAATAGTAATGATTTTTCTCAAAATCACACTCTAAAGATCAGGGGATATTCCTTATCTAGTACAATCCTCTATCAAACCCCTGCAATGGAACCTAGACGCAAAGGGTTCCTATTGGGCGCGAGTATCACTGCGATAGCTCTGATTTTTGTCGCTGGCTTCATAATAACAACAATGAATCCAGCAGCCAATAAACAAAAGTCAGGCTCGATTGTATCAATAGAAGAATCATTAGGGGACTTTTCGTCGCAGCAAGGCAGCGGCAGCTCCACTAGTGCGGCCATCAAGCAAAATGGATATTGGAACATGCCATACGTAGGCATTTCTTATGATACTATAGGGCTAAAATATTCTGAACAAGCTAATGAAACTGTTTATGATGCCGTAGAAGGTACGGGATCAATCCCAAGCGAGAGCAAGTTTACAGGATGGCACATACTTTTTCACGCAATAGTCGAGGCCGAAGGAAAGGAGCCTACCCATCTGATACTTACTGACAAGAATAATGCAGTAATTACGATAAAGCTGACAAACGATCAATCCCCATCAGGTAAGATGGGCGTTACAATACTGCATATAAACAGCGCCACAAAAGAAATCATTTCAGCAGACATAACAATCTACCAAGCAGACAAGCTGTACGAAGAAGGCTTTTTGCGTAAGGTGTTGATACACGAGATAGGACATGCGCTCGGATTGGGGCACTCGACTTCTGACAGTGATATCATGCATGCAACCATACCGGTTGGCAATAGTACAATCTATGACTTGAACGGATGTGAGTTTGCCTCCGTGCGAGAATTGTACTTGAAGCATAAGGTTAGTGAAAATATCAGTTGCAATTGAAATAAGACGGCATTTCCAAAGGAGTGTGGCTTAAGCCTCCTCCCGACCTGCAACAAAAGCTCCCACGGTGAAACAGTGAACAAAACATCCCGACTTTGCAACAGAACTATCGCTAGCGATATCTTCTTATATCTCTAGTGATATCACTAGAGATAATGATAAGCGAATGGCTATCTCGCGTTGGAAGCGCAATACCTAGAGGCTTCTCGCGCCACTATATACTGACTT
>JBDUUM010000051.1:0-10405 GCA_039938615.1 Nitrososphaera sp. | reverse complement strand
CGTTTTGTCTTTGTTTGTATCACTTACTTCATAAGTTTTCATGGAACCAACTGTTGCAGTACCATCATTTACTTCGAAATAACTCCCAACTTGACCCCGTGAAAACTGATTTCATTACTCACGCATGAACCATTAAATGTTCCAGTAGTAAAACCGTTTTCTAGGAAATCGCCGTTGGGTAGCCTAACCCACTCTTCAACTGTTACAAAATAATTATTGCAGTTCGAAACTGTCAGGTTAGTTACTATGGTTGTAAAGCTATTTCCATAGTTCGTAACTTGATTGTACTCTTGGGCCCAGCAGTGGTCCGCTCCATTGGCGCAATTAAGAGCCAGGGCCTGCTGTAAAGGATATTGTGGGAATATGTAAACCAGCGTAGCCGCTGCTATGACCAGCGCAACTTTCATAATCACTAATATTTGGCATGTATTATATAAATATGCCGTAATCTAATACTATAGGCTATAGTACCTGATAAATGGTTCATTATAAATTTTTGGCCTGCGAAAGCAAAAATAGTATATTACAGTAGTAAAGTCGATCATGTCCGCCAACCTTGGAATCATATAGTCGGTCAAAAATCCGATATTATGACGTATGCAAACATTGTGTCTCTGACTACAACGCGCTTTAAGGGTAAAGACGGTCAGAAGGCTTAAACTTATCACAAGTCGTTATATACTGACCCTTTAGGCAGTCAGTGATGACCCATACCGATACTTACGTGGATCTCCCTGTACTTCATATCAAATTTCTGCCAATGTGGTGTGAACCATAGTGTCAAGCTGTAGTGGACTACTCTTTTCTAAAAATTCATAACCACTATCACGCGAGGATAGCCTGATGCGTAGCGTCTATGTCACCAGAAATCTGCCCGGCGGCGCCCTGCAAAAACTCGATGGATGCAAGGTGACGCTCAACAAAAAACCAACGCCACCTTCAAGGAAGGAGCTTTTGAAAAACATCAGGGGCGTCGACGCGATCCTATGCATGCTCTCGGACAAAATCGACAAGAAGACCATGGACGCCGCAGGACCAAACTTGAAAATAATCAGCTCTTACAGCACTGGCTTTGAACACATAGACATTGCAGAAGCGACGAGGAGAGGCATCTATGTGACCTATACAGCAGACATACTCGCCGAGGCGACAGCAGACCTGACCTTTGCGCTTATCCTTGCATGTGCAAGGAACGTCGTCGCTGGCGACGACATGGTGCGCAAAGGCAGGTGGAAGATAGGATGGACTCCAGACCTACTGCTTGGCGCAAGCGTCCATGGCGCGACTCTTGGTATAATTGGCCTTGGCAGGATAGGCTCTGCCGTGGCAAGGCGCGCAAGGGGCTTTGACATGACGATCCTATATCATAACAGGCACAGAAACGAGCAGGCAGAAGCAGCAGAACTTGGAGCAAGGTATGTTACACTTGATGAGCTCTTTGCCAATAGCGACTTTGTTTCCATACACACCTCGATGAACGACGCAAGCAGGCATCTCATCAACAAATCAAGCCTGCGCAAGATGAAAAAGACCGCTTATTTGATAAATACTGCAAGGGGCGCAGTTGTAAACGAGCGCGACCTTGCCAGCGCGCTAAAGAAAAGATGGATTGCCGGCGCAGGCCTCGACGTGTTTGAAAAGGAGCCGCTGCCGGCAGGCAGCCCGCTTGTCAGGATGAAAAATGTCGTGCTGTTACCCCACATTGGAAGCGCGGCGTACTGGACAAGGGTCAGGATGGCAGAAGTCGCCGTAAAAAGCGTGCTTGACGTGCTGTCAGGGAAAAAGCCGGACCCTGCGTTCTGGGTGAACCGCTAGCTAGCCTTCCCCTTCTTTGTCCCACTCTTTCTTTTTTCTGTCGTATTCCGCCCTGCTGTACGCAATCCTCGCAGGCGAGCCCATCACGACGGTGTCTGGAGGCACGTCCCTTGTAACGACAGAGCCCATCGCCACGACGCTGTTCTTGCCTATCCTTACGCCCGGCTTTATCACAGCCCTTGCGCCAATGATGGCGCCGTCCTCTACGATACAGCCGATCATTTTTGGGCTCATCGGGTAGGGGTCGTTTGTGAACGTGACTCCTGGACCGACAAACGCGCCATTTCCAATCACGGTGAGGGGGGGTATGTAGGCGCTCCCCTCTATCTTGGTGTCGCTACCAATCCTAACGTTATAATCGACATGGGCAAGCGAGCCTATCTTGACATTGTCGCCTATCATCGTCTTTGGCCCGACGTATGCAAAATGCCATATGCGGACGTTTCTGCCAATCTTGGCGGTCTTGTCGACGTAGTTTTTGACGCCGGGGATCCTGCGGTAGGGCGCTTTTTTGACCATGTCAGAGATGCCAAGGGTTGCCCTGCCTTAAAACCTTGTCAGGCAATTTTCCCTGCCACCGGCCCAAAAAGTCCATGTCCCTCTTTTTATCTCGAAGCTCGTCAGGCAGCATTACAGGTATCTCTTCGATTATGGGGTAGTATCTGCTGCATTTTGTGCAATACAGCGCTCCTTCTGCTATCTCGTCGCCCTTTACCTCGATCTCGAACAATTCCAGAGGGTAGTGCTTGTCTATCGGGCATGCCAGTATATCAAGCATAGAGCGCTTCATTTCAGATCCAAGTATATTGGAGAGCCGGTGTTGCTTGATAAAAGTGCTGCCTCTGCCACGCGAGTGACGTTTGTAGCGTCGGCTGCAGTCACCACCTGCTGCGCCTTATTCTCTATTGCCTCGACAAAGTTTCGCAGTTCAAGCGTCAGCGGCTCCTGGAAAGGCCTGCGTGGGACAACCGTCTCGCCGGCGTGGTCTATTTTCGTCTCCTGCGTGAGAAAGTCGCCGGAGATGATGCCGTCGGTACACACGGCGCTAAAGGTGCGCACCTTTTTTGGCGTGAGCCAGTTTGACGCAATGACTGCGACCCTCTGGTCGGAAAACCCAAGCATTATGGTGGCAAAGTCCTCATGCTCATGCACGCGCCTGCCTGCGCGAGCAAACACGACGTTTGGCCGTGCGTCAAACAGGAACATGGCCGTGTCGATGTCGTGGACTGAGGTATCGAAAACGATCCCGACGTCTTTAATGTTGAGCGGCATGCGGTTTTCGCGGTGAAACTCTATCATGAGCAGGTCGCCGTACTTTTTCTCGGCTATCATACCCTTTGCCTCGCTCACCGCAGGGTTGAACCGCTCGATGTAGCCGGCAGTCAGCCGGACCTTTTTCTTATCGGCCATTTGCATCATATCTTCGCATTCCTTGGATGAAAACGCAAGTGGCTTTTCGACAAACGTGTTGATGCCACGGTCCATCACTTTTTTTGCCACGGCAGCATGCGTCTTTGTCGGCGTGCATACAAGGCAGCCGTCAAGCCTCTCCGAAGCAAGCAGGTCGTCAACTGAAGAATAGGATTTTGCGCCGTGTTTGTCGGCTATCTCCTTTGCCCTTGCAGCATTTGCGTCACACACCGCAGCCAGGCTGCCAAGATCCGCAAGCACACGGGCGTGGTTTTTGCCCCACCCGCCGACTCCAATGACTGCTACTTTTACCATACTGGCGTCAACCAGTTCCGGTATTCTTTTAGCCCGCCCGTGACTGCCTTGGCATAGGTCTCTCTGATGCTCTTTGAGATGGGCCCTTCCTTTCCGTCGCCAACTGGCTTGCCGTCGATGCTTGTCACCGGGACAATCTCTGCAGCCGTGCCTGTAAGAAATATCTCGTCAGCCATGTAAAGTTCGGCTCTTGGGATCGGCCTCTCGGTCACCTTGTATCCCAGGTCCTCTGCTATCGTCATGGCAGACTCGCGCGTGATGCCTTCGAGGGCCGAGTCTGCAAAATATGGAGTGTAAATTTTCTTGTTGCGGACCAAGAAAATGTTTTCGCCTGATGCCTCGCTGACGTTGCCGGCAAGATCCAGCAATATCGACTCGTCATAGCCGTTTCGCTTGCTCTCCTGCGTCGCAAGTATTGAATTGAGGTAGTTGCCGGCTGCCTTTGAGAGAGGAGGAGTCGTGGCATCGTTGATGCGCCTCCATGACGAAACGCACGCCTTGATGCCCGTATCTTTGAGGTATTTTGCAAACGGGAAGGCGACTATTATCGTGTGGGTAGGCGAGTCCTGGGTTACGTTCAGGTCGATGCCGTGCAACCCGACAAATGTAAGAGGCCGGATGTAGACGGACTCTTTCATCTTGTTCTTTTTCAAGAGGTCTACAGTCGCGTCGCACAGCTGCTTGACAGAATAGGGGAGCGAAAATGAGTATACCTTGGCAGAGCGGTGGAGCCTCTCCATGTGCTCTCTTAGACGGAACACGTTCAGGTTGTCCTTTGACGCGTAGCCACGTATGCCCTCAAAGACGGCCGTGCCATAGTGCATCGCGTGCGTAAACACTGGCACCTTGGCATCCTCCCACCTGACGAACTTGTCGTCAAACCAGATGTATTCTCCGCCCTTTTCCTTCACAGACGCTGGAATTGCTCCCGGCCTTAAAAATCTTGAACTACCGGTAGCCTTGGCGCGGGAACTTCATGCCCATGACCCGGGTTGTAGCATCTTCGGCCTTTGCAAACTTTGTCACCGTGTCCCAGTTTTTCTCAATTACCTTGGCGACTGGCCCGGGGACGTTATCGCGCCACCCCTTCTGCCTGCCGTCGAGTGCTTCTTGGTACATCATTTCCTTAACTGACGACGCCGATATTTCCAGCCGGTCAGCCTTGAGAGGATTCAGCTTGTATATTTTCAGCATGAGACGCTCGGCCTTATCGCCGGTGTACGACACGAATTTTTCTTCAGTTACGTGTGATACTATCTGGTTGCGAAGCTCCCATGACCTGCCCGACAGTAGTGGCGGCATATATTTTGCAAACGGCGCGTAAAAGGTATAATCTGGCAATACCTTTACAGAATTGCCAAACACAGACTCTACCATTTCCTTTCGCTGCTCAAACGAAAATGGAAAGCTCTTGGTGTTTATCTCGCTGCCGTCCTGCATAAAACGCACGGGAAAGACGTAGACGGAATAATAATCACGCTTTAGTTTTGATATTATCTCCTCGTGCGCCCTTGTGACAGGGTTCAAGTGCGCAAGGTATAGCGCGGCAGTGGCCATCCCGGGTAGGGTTAGAAAAATGCCATATAATAAGAATAAAAAGTAAAAATGGGAGCCTATGCCGGCCCAGGCTTTTTGATCTCGATTTCAATGGTCGAGACGTTGCGCGTCCTGCCGTCCTCTGATTTTACGGTTTCAGAGCCTATCCTGACGTCGCCTATCTTGTATCCTGCGCTTTCCATCCTCTTGATCGTTATCTGAGAGACATCAACTGCCCTGCCTATGCTCAATCCCCTCGCCTTGATAGTCACGGTAGGTTGGTTGGCCATCTGGATGAGTGTCGACGTGACGTATGCCATGAGCGGTTTCTTGCCGATATAGATTGTGTCGTGTGGTCCATCCCTGCGTTCAGACCCTTGGGGTGCGCTTGGTTGTGCTTCAGACATGCAGTGTGAGAGGCCGGAGGTCTAATTTAAGTCAACAGTTTCGTTTCCTTACAAACAAATAATCGGCTTTGACATACCTTGTTGGTTTTGCCAGACAGGATCAAGTGGAAGGTGGAGTACGACTATAACTATTACAAGATCTATGATGGCAAAGGTCACCTTGCGGGCTATTTCTTTCCCCACTACGGTCAGATAGTGCCGGAGGACGAAGAGGACGAGATAGTCGAGAAGATGAACAAGAACCACGAGGTTGTTTCGGAAGGCACGCTACTGGTCCCGATGGCAAAGCTTGACCTTCTGGACCACGAAGAGGGCCTTAACATCAATGATGCCATAGGCTCGCTTGAGGCAAACCTTGCACGTACAAAGACATGGCGAGAATGGCTTCAGAAAAACTCTTCTCAGTTTTCCATCTTTGGCGCTACCGTATATACGGCAAGGGAAGATAGGAACATGCTCTCAATAGCAATGGGTATCGGGACAGAGATAACGCTTGGAGAAAAAGAGATCAAGGGATTGCTGACGCCCGTGCTTGACAGGCTGCATGAAGATTTGCTGTTGTAGTAGATTATATGTGGTAGACGGTGACAGCAAATCCTTGAAGGCCCAGTTTGCCAACCATCTTGTGTGCCTGCAGCACAACGACAGGCAGATAAGGCTGGAACTCCAGCCTCTTGCCACCGGCAAGACTGAAAATGAGTGCACGGAGGGGTTCCTGAGATGCCCCGATTGCGGTACCTTGTATCCCATAATACAGGGCGTGGCCGTGATGGTCAAGGACTTTTCCTCTTATGCGGCAGGCAGGTCGCAGACATACGGCAGGTGGCTCCTTGAAAGCACTTCAAAAGAGATGAAAGAGTTTCTCAAGGAGCAGGGCTCGCAGCTGAAAGAGACGGCAAACGACCACTATGAGGAAGGAGGCAGCTGGTTTGCTCCCTACAGGTGGACGCAGTTTGAGCACAGCGAGGAAGACCGGCTCTTGAAATCATTAAGATGGCATCTGCGGCCAAACGAGGTCTACAACCGCGTCGTGCACGGCATAAACCCCGACATGGATGGCGTGGTTCTTGACATGGCATGCTCAATGGGCTACAGCACGCTATTGCTTGCGCAAAAGTATGCGTTTGCGATAGGGGTCGACCTGTCGTTTTCATTCATAAGAGAAGCAAGAAAGAGGATGTACGAGTCAAAGCACGGCAACTTGGAATTCTGCGTCGCAGACTCGCTCAATCTGCCGTTCAAGCCAGCAAAATTCGATCTCGTCCTTTCGCTCAACCTGCTGGAACTTGTAGAGCCGGAAAAGCTGCTTGCATCCATACACAGGATGCTAAAGCCCCATGCTGCCACGATAATCACTGATCCCTATGACTATAATCGCGACCCGCCGCCCAAGAGGTCGTTTGATGGCAGGTCGTTCAGAGAGTTTGTCGAGGACCATGGTTTTACAATCTTTGAAAAGAGCAGCAAGAACGAGTCATACATCCCATGGGTCCTCAAGATCAACGAGCGCACGTACCTCTTTTACTTTGTAGACTATATCAAGGCGCAAAAGGTCTCCAAGGAAAAGTTTTGACGATTAGTTTAATACCGCTGCGTCCGGAACAATCGCTATGCCAACAGCATATGTGCTTATCAACTGCGACCTCGGCTCCGAGGAAAGCATCATCAGCGATCTGAAAAAGCTGCCAGAAACGGTAGAGGTCAGCGGAGTATACGGCGTCTACGACATCGTCGCCAAGATTCGCTCAGACAGCATGGAAAAGCTGCGCGAGACGATAACCTGGCACGTAAGAAAGATAGACAAGGTCCGCTCCACCCTCACCATGATAGTGATAGAGGGGCAGGGAGAAAAGAAAAAGTAGTAGCTACAAAAGCGCCTTGAGCAAGAGCGCCACTTTGGATGCCTCCTGCTCGGTGTTGAAAAAGTGAGGTGTCGCCCTTACCGCCTTTTTGCCTCCAATGTCGCGTTCGGCAAGCACGACGCCATCCCCTTCCATCTTTCTGACAACGTATGAGGGTTCTTTTTCAGTCGTAAACGTCACTATCGACGTACGCATGCCTGCATCTTCCGGCCCGACCAGCCGTACTCCCGGCAGCCTGCCAAGCTCCTCGCGCAGCGAATTTGCCACCTTGATGTTTTGCGCCCTGATGTTGTCGATCCCAAGTCTGAGAATATAGCGCAGCGCGGCTTCCAGCCCTGCGGCACCGGGATAGTTGCGAAAGCCTGTCTGCAGCCGCGCCGGCATGTCCAGGTACGCCAGCGTGTCACCAGAGAGGGTCGCAGATTCTCCTCCAATCTCTGCCGGCGCCAAGACATCCCATGCCTTTTTGCTGCAGTAAAATGCGCCAATGCCGGTCGGCCCGCAGAGCCATTTGAACCCGGGAAACGCCATAAAGTGGCAGCCTATCTTTTTCACATCGACCTTTATCGTACCGGCGCTCTGGGCCGCGTCAACGCAAAAGAGCGCGCCGTTTTCCTCTGCGATCCTGCCTACATCTTCAAGCGGCATTATTGCGCCCGTGTTGTACAGGGCGTGGCTCATCGTCACAAGCTTGCTCCCCTTTATCGACTTTTCAAGCTCGCCAAGATCGAAAAACCCGTTTGCATCTACTGCCAGCTGGCAGAGTTCCACACCTTTTTCACGGAGCCGGAGCCACGGGAAATAGTTGGCATAATGCTCATGCGCCCCTCCGCGCACTACAACGGCGTCTCCATTCTGCCAGCGCAGGCCATTTGCCACCATGTTGATGCCGTCAGTCGTGCTCTGCGTCAAGACGACTTCTTCAGGCGCGCAGTTTATCAGGTGCGACAGCCGCAGGCGCGTCTCGTTCAAGAGCGATGTCGTGTATTCCGAGTTTGCGGCAGAATCTGGCCCGCCGTTTGCGCACCGGACCATGTAGTCAGTCGTCGCTTTAATTACCGCTAGCGGCGTCGGCGCTATGGCGCCGTTGTTCATATAGATGACCTTTTTGGTCAGGGGAAAGTCATCCAGGTCGATGCCCTCATCCAATCTCATTATATATGCTACCTTTGCAAAGAGTTGGCAGTGGGCTCCTATAACCCTGATCATATCTTGAGTACAAAGGGCCTCAACACGGTGCTCTTTACCGACCCCTACGCCAAGCTGTGCTATACTTCCATGCTGGCAGCGCAGGGTAACGTCGTCTACATCGACCTTGACACCACTTTTTCGGCATATTTCAATGCAGGGCTCATCAGGACCGGCAGGATAGATGTCTATCTCCCATCCGAGGGCAGCTTTATGCCTATGTTAAAACAGGTACTTGCCGCAATACCGGGGCGCTCACTTGTCATATTTGACTCGATAAACAGTTTTTACACGATGTATTACACCCACTACAAGAACGATCAAAGGGCAGGCGGCAGCCTCAACCACCTGCTCACCGTGCTCCTTATGCTGCTGGTCAGGCAGGGCGCGTCGTCAGGCGTGCCGGTGGTTGCCACGAGCATGCTGCGCTATCGGCGGCAGGGCGGATGGAAGCAGTCGCCGGCAAGCAGGAGGCTGCTCCAGCAAAAGAGCGCGACCAAGGTGAGCGTCGACCTTGTCGCAGACCAGGTTGTCGCAAGAGTGATGGCGCATGAAAGCATACCAGAAGGAACGGTGCTTTCCTACCCTAGAGCTTTAGGCTGACAAGCAGGTATCCTAGAAAGACAGATATCGCAAGGATGCCAAAGCCGCCTGCAAGCATCGCCTGCTGGGTCTTGGGCGAGAACGACTTGCCTGCGCGATGCAGCAGTATTGCGCCTCCAAGCCCGATAAAGAGTATAAGCGTGATCGCCACCGTTTCGCCAAGTGTCTGGATACTCCTTACTGGCAATATGAACGTCCTTGCACCGGCTCCTTCTATCACAGCGTTTACGACTCCGGAAGAAAGCGCAAAGAACACGACGAGGTAGCCGCCTGCAACAATCATGGCTATCTTGGATGCGCCGGCGAACATTGCCATGCAAGGCTTTAATCCGGCCGATAAATAAAAACCTTGCATGAAGTGTGCAGCCTGCAGCCACGATGGTGCAGCCGGGAAATACTGCAGGTACCACTTGCAGGCTTTTGAGCAGTTGCAGAAGCACTACAAGACATGGGTTCGCGCCTATGGCGAAATGTCGTGGGACAGCTATCTTGCAAAAGTCAAAGAAATGAAAGAAACGGGCGACTGGGTCAGAGAGGTAATCGAGGCGGAAACGAAAAAGGCAGGGTAGGCCGGACACCTACATGTCCATGCCGCCCATTCCACCCATGCCGCCACCACCCATACCCATACCTCCTCCAGGTGGCATGGCAGGGCCGCCGCCCGACTTGCTTGAGGCGATCACGTCGTCGATCCTCAGGATCATCGACGCTGCCTCAGTCGCAGACTTGATTATCTGCTCCTTGACTGCTAGCGGCTCGACTACGTCGAGTTTGGACATGTCGGCGACCCGGGCGTTCCTTGCGTCTACGCCGGTCCACTTGCTGCCCTTGCTCTGTTTGGCGCGCAGTTCAGTCAGCGTGTCTATCGGGTCCATGCCTGCGTTCTCGGCAAGCGCAAGCGGGATGCTCTCAAGCGCCTCTGCAAACTTTTCAGCTGCAAGTTGCTCGCGGCCCTGCAGGCTGTTTGCCCATTCGCGCAACCTTGCAGCTGCATAGGCCTCCGGCGCCCCTCCGCCTGCCACTATGGCCGGCTTTTCAAGGACGTCTTTTGAAACCATCAGTGCATCGTGGACTGATCTGTCCGCTTCATCAACCACCCTCTGCGATCCTCCGCGGATGAGTATCGTAACGGACTTTGGATGCTTGCACCCTTCAATAAAGACCCATTTGTCAGTCTCGACCTTGCGCTCCTCTACAAGCTCGGCAGAACCCAAGTCCTTTGCTGTCAGGTCGTCAAGGTTGTTGACAATTCTGGCGCCAGTTGCCTTG
>JBDUUM010000050.1:0-6774 GCA_039938615.1 Nitrososphaera sp. | reverse complement strand
GGCATAGAGGGATCGTTGGCAAGCGCCTGCGCGCATGGCGGGATCTACTCGGCAGACCCCAAGCTGGTCAAAATAGACTTTAGCTCAAGCGTCAACCCGCTTGGCGCGCCGAAAAAGGCCATCCGAGTTATCAAGAAGGGCGCAGGAGAACTGGCGCCCGTATACCCCGATCCCGAGTGCACGGAATTAAAGAAAGCCATTGCACGACACGCCGGCGTCAAGACCAGCCAGCTGGCAGTAGGCAACGGCGCAGTCGAGATCATTTACTGGTTTGCCCGCCTTTACGCAAAGAAGCGAGTCGTGGTGCCGGCTCCCACGTTTTGCGAGTACGAGCTTGCGGCGCAAAAGGCAGGCGCAGAGGTGACATTTGTCCCGCTTGCCGATTTCAGGCTGGGCGCAGACGCCGTCATAAAGAGCGCAAAAGGCGCAGACGCAATCTTTCTTTGCAACCCAAACAACCCAACCGGTTTATTGTCTACGGCAGAAGCAAGGCAGGTCATTGAAAGCGTCGACCACTCGACTAAAATCCTGCTTGACGAGTGTTTCATCGAGCTTGTCGACAGGCCTGACGCCAACACCCTTGTCAGGATGACAGACAGGCACGACAACTTGGTGGTGCTAAGGTCGCTTACAAAGTCATTCGGGATGGCCGGCTTGCGCGTCGGCTACAGCGTCTCAAGCCCCGCGATCGCAGATGCATTGTCGTCGCAAAAGGTGCCATGGAACGTAAATGGGCTTGCGCAGGCGGCAGGCGTGGCCGCGCTTGGCGACGATGACAGCCATTTGCAGAGGGCAAGGGCGCTTGTAAAAAAAGAGCGGGCGTTTTTGCATGACAGGATTTCCAAAATAAAGTCGCTTGTTCCGCTTGCATCTGATTCCAACTATTTCATGATCCAGCTAAAAAATGGCAGCAACAATAATTCCGCCAAGTTCCGCGATCAATTGCTGAGAAAAACAGGCGTGCTTGTGCGGGATTGCAGCACGTTCACGGGCATGGGGTCGCAGCACGTCAGGGTCGCAGTCAGGACGCATAAAGAAAACGTGCTTTTGGTAAGAGCACTGGAGGCTATGGACAATGGCAAGGCGCGCTAGGCTTTTGATGGTGCAGGGGACATCGTCAGGCGCCGGCAAGAGTACCATCGTCGCCGGCCTGTGCAGGCTGTTTTCAGATGCCGGCCGCAGGGTGGCGCCGTTCAAGTCGCAAAACATGTCCTCAAACCTCTACCAGACAAAGGGCGGGCTAAAGATCGCAAGAGCCCAGGCGATACAGGCCGTGGCGGCAAGAAAAGAGCCTGACGCCAGGATGAACCCGATACTGCTCAGGCCCCTTGGCGAGTACAGGAGCGAGGTGATGCTGGACGGCAGGTTCTACGCCGAGATGCACGCCAAGGAATATTACGAAAATTTCGTCCTGCAGCGTGGTCTTCCCATTGCGCTGAGGGCTCTTGACAGCCTGCGCCGCGAAAACGACATCATTGTAATGGAGGGTGCCGGCTCGCCGGCAGAGATCAACATTGCAAAATACGACATTGCCAACATGGTGCTTGCAGAAAAGGCAAGGTCGCCTGTCATAATCGTGGCAGACATTGAGCGGGGCGGCTGCTTTGCGAGCATCGTCGGTACGATGCAGCTGTTAAAGCCAAAGCACAAAGCCCTTGTCAGGGGCTTTCTGATAAACAAGTTCAGAGGCGATCCCGCGCTGCTAGAGCCGGCGATCAGAGTCACGCAAAAGATGACCAGGAAAAAGATCCTGGGCGTCATACCCAGGATAGGTTTTGAGCTTCCCGAGGAAGACTCCCTCACAGGCAACATCGGTGAAAGGGAGGTGCCGGAGGAATCGTGGAGCTGGCAGGTGGACCTGCTCGCAAAGGCGATAAAGGAAAGCGTCGACATGGACAGGCTTGGCGAGGTGGCGGGCCTCTAGATGCTGGCATTGCTTGCCTCCGCTCTTGCAGGCGGGCTTGTACTTGACTGGGCGTTTGGAGACCCTCCAAACAGGTATCATCCCGTCGCGTGGCTCGGCAGGCTGGTTGGGTTCTTTGTACCCCGGCTAAAGGGCGGCTCGGCCGCATCTGAAAGGGCAAGGGGAGCGGCGTTTGCGATCCTGGTCGTCGCCGGCGCCGGCGTGGCGGTGCACCTTGCAGCCACGGCAAGCCTGTTGATTGCAGGCATAATCGGGCTTGGCATCTTTTCCGCGGTAATATTGAAAGTGACAGTCGCCGTGCGGGGCATGGAAAGGCATGCCCGGGCGATAACAGACTGCCTGCAGAGGGACGATGTGCCGGGCGCAAGGCAGAGCCTGTCGATGATAGTCAGGAGGAGGACTGACGACCTTGACGAGCAGCATATCCTGTCTGCCACGATAGAGTGCATAAGCGAGAGCACGGTAGACGGCATTGCTGGACCGTTGTTCTATTATTCGCTGCTGGGTCCTGCAGGCGCGTTTGCGTACAGGGCGGTAAACACGCTTGACTCGATGGTCGGCTACAAAGACGACTATTACCGCAACATCGGCGAGATGTCTGCCCGGCTTGACACCGCCGCCAATTACATACCGGCGAGGATAACCGCGCTTTTGATGGTGGCGTCTGCCAAGATCCTAGGTGCCGACTGGAAGAATTCTATTTACATGCTGCAGCGCGACCACGGCAAGACGTTTTCGCCAAACGCCGGCTATCCCATGTCGGCAGTCGCAGGCGCGCTCCGCGTGAGGCTGGAAAAAATAGGCCACTATGCCCTAGGCGACGGGCAGGAGCAGGCGACGATTGAAAAGTGCAGGACGGCGATCTCTATCATGAAGCTCACGACTGCCCTGTTTTTCTTGGCATTCTCGGTGCCGGTTATGTCGGCTTTATATCTGGCTGGCTGGTGGAGGCTTTTGCTTGGCGTTCCTTAGGCCGGTCCAGTCGGTGCTTGCGTTTCTGACGATCCTGCCGTCGTCAGGCAGGGGCGAGCATGACGACATCCACTATGTTGCCAAGAACATGTACCTGTTCCCGCTTGCCGGCGCCGCGATCGGCGCCATTGTCGGCGCGATGGCTTTTGGGACGTCGTTCTTTTTGCCGCCCCTGATGGTCGGCCTGCTAGTCGCAGGCGCGCTCGTCATAGTCACAGGCGTCCACCATACGGATGCGCTGGCAGACTTTGCAGACGGCCTCATGGCCAAAGGTGGAAAAGAGGTAAAGCGCAAGGCAATGATGGACCCGGCCGTAGGATCGGCAGGCGTAGCCGCGCTTGTGATGTATTTTGCAGGCATGATAATCGTGTTCAACACCGGCTTTCCCGGCATCAGAGTGTTTACCAGCATAATCGCGGCCGAAGTGATCGCCAAGTACGTCATGGTACTCTTGACATTCAAGGGAACCTCTGCGTGGGAGGGATTTAGTTCGCCCTTTACGGCGGCGATGAAGGACAACCACAGGATGATGGCAGCCGCAACTGCGATAATGCTTCCAATAGTATGGTTTGCAGCAGGTCTACCAGGCATGGCGGCGCTTGGGGTTGCGATAGCCCTTGGCGGGCTATTGAGGCAGGTGTCCAAGAAGAGCTTTGGCGGGATCTCAGGCGACGTGCTTGGCGCCTCAAACGAGGTGGCCCGCCTGGCATCGCTTATCGTGCTTTCGTCGGTGGTGGTGATGACGCTGTGATAGGCGCAATAATGTGCGGCGGCCTTGGCACCAGGATGGGCGGCGTGGAAAAGCCCATGCTGACCGCAGGTGGCAAGAGATTTGTCGAGCGCGTCCATGCAGCGCTTGCAGGGTCGGGTAGTTTCTCAAGAATAGTTGCGGCCGTGTCGCCCAATAATACCCCGCAGACCAGAAAATTTCTCTTGCAGGCAGAGGTCATTGTTGAAGTTATTGACACACCCGGCAGCGGCTATTCTCAAGACCTGTCTCTTTTGCTGTCAAAGCTTGCGCCAGAAAAGGTCATGGTCGTTCCTGTCGACCTGCCGCTCCTCAATGCAGAAATTATCAGAAAAGCTGTCAACAAGCTGTTGCGGTCTTCATTATCCCATGACGACGCTCCGGCTGTTTCCATAGTCGTAGACAAGAGCTTTGCAGAAAGCCTGGGGATAACACCAAGCGTCGTCGTCACCGGCGACAAGTGCCACTCGGGGATCACGCTCTTTGACGCAGGAGCCGCAGCGGTGGCAGCAGTACGAGGAGAAGGAGGAAACAAACTGATTGAGGAGCGTTATGTCACCATGAACGAGCGAGAAATAGCAATGAATGTAAATACAAAAGAGGAAAAAGAGCTGGCCGAGCTTTTACTGGTCCAGCACGCCCAGGACCTTGCCCGAGATGATGGCCTTTGATCCAGAGCTTGCCGCAAGCTCTTCGCCGCAACCTGAGCACTTGATCGTCGCAGTAGTGTGCGAGAATATGACGCTCTTGGCGCCGCACTTTTCGCACTGGATCGAGATAAAGTTGCTCCTTGGTTTCGGGATGAGGATGTTTTCTCTCTTGGTCATGCCTATCCGATCTCCAGCTTGCGTATCCTTAGTCCATGCTTCATGGTCTTTCTCTGGCAGGTCTTGCATGCATATCTGAGTGTCATCTTTTTAGTGGTCTTGGCAGTCCTTTTAAGCTCGGGGAATTTCTGGCCGCCGTAGCCCTTCTTGTCCTCGGCGTGCCTGCGGGCACCTTCTGCCACCGTCCTGTCCTTGCCCTTCTTGTACAGGGCGACAGAGTGGATGGTGTGCGTCTTGCAC
This sequence comes from Nitrososphaera sp., assembly GCA_039938615.1. Lineage (GTDB taxonomy): Archaea > Thermoproteota > Nitrososphaeria > Nitrososphaerales > Nitrososphaeraceae > Nitrososphaera. The sequence continues at coordinate 2,063 of JBDUUM010000050.1, read as the reverse complement.
TTGGGGCAGAACTTGCGCATCTCCTTCTGCATCTTCATGTATTGCACATTCTGCGTCAGGGTAATTTAATGTATGTCCGAGTTCGCAAGCGCAGAAAATCTAATATACTTGTAGGAATAACCCTCTGGCATGTTAGAAGCGCTAGTTCAGCAAGTATTCCCCGCGGCAGCGTTCCCGGTATGGATCCCATTGGCTTTTGGCCTGATCGTTGGCCTTGCGTATGCCATTGCCTCCGGCATGAGGCGCAGCAAGTAAGGAAGGAGCGAGGTCGCTACCTTTTCTTTTTCAGTCATCTTTTTAGCAAACGCTATTCTATAGCCTTTCATATGGGTCTCTTCCACCACGAGAAAAACGACTGCGATGATTGCCACCAGAAATTCAAAAATTATGAGGAGCTCGTGCACCATGCCCGCGACGCGCACGGCCGCCACATCGTGAAATGCGCCGACTGCGGCAAGCTTTTCCTGCACGAGAAGGACCGCTTACACCACGTCAAGGAGGAAAAAGAGCGCAAGGTGGATGCCCGGCGCCACAAGTTTTAAACAAGCGCTTGGCTTTCACTGATGCACGTATATGAGCAGCACCGATTTTGCTTCCAAGGTAAAGGTGGGCGCCACCAAAGAGCGCACGATTACTGTTGACGCCAACATGACTACAAGCTTTTTGTGGGAGGGTGAAAACGTCATGTCGACGCCTTCCATGATACTAGAGATGGAGGAGACCTGTCGGCTCTTGCTAAAGGAGCACGTAATACCGGAGCCGGACTGGGACTCTGTCGGCACGGTTGTCGACATCAGACACCTTGCGGCAACGCCTGTGGGCGCGCAGGTGTTTCTGAAGGCCACGGTAATCTCGGTAGATGGTAGGCGGGTCATGTTCGAGGTCGAGGCAAGGGACAAGCTTGAGAAGGTAGGCGACGGCAGGCACGAGCGCTTTATAATAAACGTGCCCAAGTTCCGGGCCAAGTTTGCTGAGAAGCAAAAGCAGCTCAGCGCGTGAAAAATATATAAGAGATTGGGTCAAATCTGTCACATTCTATAAGGTGAACTGATAGTGGCATCTATTCAAACAACTCCTGGCGGTATGCCAGTTTTGATCCTGAAGGAAGGGACCAAAGAGAGCAAGGGAAGGGAAGCTCAAAAGAACAACATCACGGCTGCAAAGCTGATCGCAGAGATTGTAAAGACGAGCCTTGGACCCCGCGGCATGGACAAGATGCTGGTGGACAATCTGGGCGACGTCACGATAACAAACGACGGCGCAACCATCCTCAAGGAAATTGACGTGCAGCATCCAGCGGCAAAGATGATGGTCGAAGTAGCAAAATCTGTTGACAACGAGGTCGGGGACGGTACCACTTCATCGGTGGTGTTTGCCGGCGCGCTCCTGGAGAAGGCTGAGGAGCTTGTCAACAAGGACGTGCACCCCTCTGTCATCGTCGACGGCTACAATGCTGCAGCAGAGCAGGCGCTAAAGCTTCTCGAAAAGATAGCAGTCAGCGTCGACGTCTCTGACAAGGACATGCTGCTAAAGATAGCAAGGACCAGCATGGACTCCAAGCTTGTGTCTGAGGACAGCCCGCTCCTTGGCTCGATAGTGGTAGAGGCTGCCAAGATGGTCGCCGAAAAGTCAGATGGCCTGAGAGTCGACCTTGACAACATCAAGGTGGAGAAAAAGGCAGGAGGCTCGATGCGCGATACAAAGCTCATCAAGGGCATTGTCTTGGACAAGGAAGTCGTGCATGCAGGCATGCCAAAGCGCGTCGAAAACGCCAAGATAGCGCTGATTAATTCGGCGCTAGAGATTGAAAAGACAGAGATGAGCGCAGAGATACGCATTTCTGACCCGCACCAGATGCAGATGTTCCTTGAAGAAGAGAACAAGATGTTAAAGTCGATGGTGGACAAGATCAAGGGCTCTGGCGCAAACGTCGTCCTGTGCCAAAAGGGCATCGACGACATAGCCCAACACTACCTGGCAAAGGCAGGCATACTTGCAGTCCGCAGGGTAAAGGAAAGCGACATGACCAAGATGTCCAAGGCAACTGGCGCCAGAATTGTCAA
>JBDUUM010000049.1:0-40092 GCA_039938615.1 Nitrososphaera sp. | reverse complement strand
GGTTAAATGCTGCCACTATTGGCACCGAGGGGTGCTTGACCTTTTCGTCGTACACCTTTTGCCACCACTGTGCGCCGGTGCCTGATGATGATGGATACATGTACAGTGCAACGTAGACTCCGGTCTTTGGGATCAGGCTCCTTATGTCGGAAGGCTTGGGCGGGGTCGTATCCTGAAATGTCGTCGATGCCTTCCATCCCCTTCCGTCCGTCGCCTGCGCGGTGTAGGTCCCGGTTCCTCTGGACGGGGCCACAAACGTCGCGGTGAACGACCCTGCCTGGTTTGTAGTTGCAGTTGCCACATTTGAGCCGTCATACGTGAGAGTCACCGGAGAGTTTGGCGAAAAGTAGCTGCCTGTGGCTGTTACCGACGCTCCTCCAAGCCCGCTGGCAGGGTTGACTGCAAGGGCAGGCACCCTGAACACCGCGGTTATTGCCATGTCTCTGCCCAGAGTCACCGTCTTAGCCCTTGCAGTGCTGCCGTTGTCCTGCCAGTGGTCAAAGAACGAGCTTGCATAATCTGAGACAGTTACCGTATAAGTCGCGCCGGCCTTGCCTGTATACGACAACGGTGTGAACCCTGTCTTGACTGTGGTGCTTCCCTGCGTGACTACGGTGTACAGCCCGCTTGCGTCTCTGCCTGACATGTCTACTGAATTGACCGTGAGCACGTAGGTAGACTGCGCCGGGACACTGACAGTCAGCGCAACCGTCGCAGTCGTCATGCCTCCGTTTCCGTCAGAGATTGCATAGCCAAACGAGTCTGTCCCCAGATAGCCGGCAGCCGGCGTGTACGTGATTGTACTGTTGTCGGCATTTACCCTGGCCGTGCCGTGTGCTGGCACAGTCACAGATACTATCTTCAGCGCATCGCCGTCAACATCGCTGTCGTTTGCAAGGACCGCAACCGTGGCTGCTACGTTCTGGCTTGTGACCACCGAGTCGTTTGTAGCGGCAGGATTGTCATTGGCGGGAGCCACTGTTATCGATACTGTCGCCGTGTTGCTGTCTGCGCTGCCATCACTTGCCCTAAACGTGAACAGGTCAGGTCCGTTATAATTTGCAGCCGGTATGTACGTGAGGACTGGGGCGCTGCCGCTCAGCGTGCCATGAGACGTAGGAGACACTATCGCATATGTCAGAGCGCCGCCTTCGACATCTGAGGCGGACAGGGTTATGGAAACCGGCAGCGCGTCCTCACCTGTCGCCACCGACTGGCTGTCCGCCACTGGCGCGTCGTTGACAGGGATCACGTTTATGGCCGCCATCGCCTCGCTGCTTTCCGCCGCGCCGTCACTTGCCCTAAACGTAAAGCTGTCCGGGCCTGCATAGTTGGCGGCCGGGGTGTACGTAAGGTTTGGAGCTGCGCCTGTCAGCACGCCGTGCGCTGGGGCGGTGCTGATAGAGTACGAGAGCGCATCACCGTCTGCATCTGTGGCCGACAGAGTAATGGTTGCAGAGCTGTCTTCGCTGACCGGGACTGCCTGCCCTGCTGCAGCCACGGGGCCGTCATTTGCCGGCGTGACCGTAATTGAAACAGTGGCCGTGTTGCTGTACCCATAGCCGTCGTCTACCCTGAAGGAAAAGCTGTCTGCGCCGTTATAGTCTGCAGCCGGCGTGTAAATAAGGTGGTCATTATTGCTGCCTGTCCCCGTGAGTATGCCGTGTGCCGGGCCTGCGACGAGAGCATAGTTCAGCACATCGCCGTTGCCGTCGCTTGCCGTGAGGGTGACTGTAACAGGAGTGTCTTCAGCCGTGCTCACACTCTGGCTGTTGGCTATGGGTGACACGTTGCCTGCCGGCGCCTCTGGAAAGGTCGTCGACGCCGCCGGCGCGTTTATTTGCACGCTGACAGTAGCAGTAGCGCCTCCTCCCCTGCCGTCTGATATGGTATAGGTAAAGCTGTCCATGCCTGCATAGTCTGCAGCCGGCGTGTACGTGATTGTACTGTTGTCGGCGTTTATCTGCACGGTTCCGCCATTTGAAGGCGCAGTCGCAGATACTATCTTCAGCGCATCGCCGTCAACATCGCTGTCGTTTGCAAGGACCGCAGCAGTCGCGCTTGAATCGCTGCTCGTCACGATGGAATCATTGACGGCCGTAGGACTGTTGTTATTGTTGTCTCTGTAGAACGCAGTTATTGCAGTGTTGGCTGACAGCGTGACTGTCCGCGCCCTTGCCGTGCTTCCGTTCTCCCAATGATCGAACGCGAAATTGCCATAGTCTGACACGACCACGGTATAAGTCGCGCCGGCCTTGCCTGTATACGACAACGGTGTGAACCCTGTCTTGACTGTGGTAGTAGTAGTGGTGGCGGTGCTTCCTTGGCTTATGGTCGTATAATAGCCAGAGAGCGCGCCTCCCGAGAGCGTTGACGAGCTGACGGTCAGCGTGTAGTAGGTCGCCGGAGGCGCCGCCGCGCTGTTCCTAAAGTATGCGGTGATACTCATATCCGAGTTAAGCACAAGCGCCCTTGCCCTGACTGTGCTGCCATTGTCCCAGTGATCAAAGACCATCGTTCCGTAATCAGAGACGGCCACTGTATAGGAGGTGCCGTGATTGCCCGCAAACGTCATGGACGTAAACCCTGTCCTGACGGTCGAGCCGGCGGCAGAGCTTATCGTTGTATAGTAACCGGTAATCGCGCCGCCAGACGTGGCCGCCGAATTGACCACGAGGTTGTGAGTGGACGTGGTAGTGGTCCTGTAATACGCAGTTATAGTCCTGTCAGCCGAAAGCGTCAGCGTCCTTGATGGGCTGGTGCTGCCATTCTCCCAGTGGTCGAAAAATATCGTGCCATAGTTCTGAGCCTGTATCGTGTATGTCGCGCCGGCCGTGCCTGCAAAGGTTAGTGGCGTAAGGCCTGATTTCACAGGGCTTCCTGCAGAGATGACAACAACCCACATGCTCAGGGGTTTGCCTGCAAGGTCCTGGCTGACTACCGTCAGTGTATTTGCCGCATAGGCGTTTTGAACGGGTGCGCCAGCAGCGGCCTCTGCCGCCAGCATCGACGCCAAGATGACAAAAGCAACTATCCTCCAAAATGCGCCCTTGGGCAGTTTTTCTTGCCTCCCATGCCTCCTGTATGACATGAGCCTCTATAGGATATAATCAGAACAAAGAACTGCGTATGTTATCTAGGCTAACATACAATACCACCATAATATCTGAAACCCGCGTTTAGGTACACTAAATTTTCCAAGTTACGCCGGCGGCAGTCGCCTTGCACTCAAAGCGAAGACACTGCAACGCACCGCATACTGGGTCCTCATATACATAAAAAGCGCCTAGTATCTCGTGCAACGCATCGACGATTGTGATGAAAAGACTCTCCGACTGATCCTCGGAGGGATGATCGTTAACATGCAGGACCTTTCCGCCCGGACATCAGTGGCGCAGCTGCGCCAGATATACCGCGACCTGCTGTACCAGCAGCTGCGCGCATGGAAGGAGGATAGGCAGCAACAGGCTTTGTTTAAAAAATGACTTGGTCACGCTCAACTAGGATCTCAAGTTCGGGATTCACACGCTCAATTTTTGACTTTTTTTACAAAGCCGCAGCAACAACACAACAGCAACAGAACCAGTAGCATAAAATCTCAGTCGCGTTTTTTCATACCCTGTGAAGGATGGTTTTTTGCCGCTGAAAAAGGCCCTGCCGGCGCCAGGGCCGCTTGAGAGGCTCTTTGGCGGCCCGCCTGCCGCCGTGCTTGACTTTTTCATGCTCGTAGCCCACAAAGGGCAGTATTACACGGAAGCCGAGGTCGCCGGCTATGCAGGTCTGCCGCAGGCCAAGGCCAAGTCAGCCCTCCGCAGCCTCTATGAACTTGGGCTTTTGCAGGCTGGGGATGGACAACAACAACAACGACGACAACAACAGCAGGGCAGGAAAAAGAAGAAAAAGGAAAAGGAGGAGACGTACGCCCTGGCCGAAAGCAGCATCATGGGATCACTTGAAAAGCTGGCGCTTGCGCTCACCGACAGAGAGGTAAAAGGTAGCACCTCCACCGCATCCTCAGAACAGTTTACAGGCGCAGGCGACACCGTAGCAGAGCTGGTCGAGAAAGGAATCCTGCAGATTAACGACGATGCGCAACGGTAAGGCGTCACTTTTACCCAAAATGTGGCCAGAATTCTTTTATCGTTTTTCAACGCTTTTTTTGCAGCATGGAAAAGGATGACATCCCCTCTGATTTTGCCAAGATGCTGGATCCCGATGAAAAAATCCTGCTTTACATGAAGCAGAAAAAGTACCATCCTGCAATAAACATCGAGTCAGTGGCAATAACTGACAGGAGGGTGATAATGCGCAAGCCGTCGATGCTCGCCATAAAGAAGAGCTATACAGACTATGGATATGCCGACATTCTGAACGTCTCCATCGACAGGGGCCCGCTGCGATCGACGCTAAGGTTGAACCTGAAAATGGACGCAAGCGACCTGCTAGTAGAGGACATCCCAAACGACGACGCGCAGGAGGCGTTCCGCATAATCCGTAACAGAATAGACAATGCAAGGAACACCTTTACCGTATAGCTGCTAACTAAAAGCCGACCTTTTGTATCTTTTTCAGCACGTCCAAAAGCTCGCTTATCTGCTCACCGTTTGGCTTACCCGGGTCAAGTTCCGCCACAAGCTTGTTTATCTCTTTCAGCTCCCTAGTGGTGGACGTATCTTCAATGAGGTCGACTAGGACCTTTGGCTCAAAGGGCTTTTGGATCAATTCGACGACCTGCTCCAGATGCTTGACCGAATCCATTAACGTCTCTTTCACGTAGGCCGAGGCGAAAATTATCCGCTGATTCTTTTTCAGCCTCAGTATCTCTTTTGCAGCTTCCAGCCCGTCGACTCTCGGCATCCTGTAATCGAGCACGACGACATCGAACGGTCCGCCCGACAAGAGCGCCTTTTTGTATTCGTCGACGCACTGGCCGCCGTCATGGGTGGCGACCACGGCATGGCCCCTTGATTGCAGCGCTATCTGGTACAGCTCGCACATCGCAGCGTCGTCTTCGGCCACAAGGACCTTCATCTTTTTTTTGCCTCCGAGTTGCCCGGTGCCATGTCAGAACCTCTCTATGACAATTTTAAATGCTGCCGCCATGAGCTTGCTGTTTGTATAAAACACTTTTGCCTTTTGCTGCCCCGCCCTGGCCTTGCTCAGGAATATGACAAGTTCCCTGTCGTCGCAGATCATGCAGTTGAGCGAAAGAGGAGCAGTCATCTTTTCAATGTGAATCTTGCCCTTGACTATTTCAGAAGCCCTCTGATAAGACGTCTTTATCTTTACGTTGACCCCTTTTGAGGCGAGCCTGCGCAGGTGCACGAACACGTCGTTGTTGTTGAGCATCACCAGCTCCTCGTGGTGGACGGTCATGGCAACCTCTCTCTCTGCCTTGGCTATCATCCTGACGACCTTGGCGATAAGCGCATCTTCTCCGATTATCACCTGGTAGGCGTCATTTTCGCCCTCTTGGTTCTGCACGACGCTGTTTACTAGGCTGTCGATGATGCTGTTCACGTCGTCCTTTTTCTCCGACACTGATCGAAGCGTGGACATCTTGATCTGGACTAGGTGGTCTATCGTATCCTTGTACGGCATAGCGTAATAGCGCTGCGGCCTGTCAAAGGTGGTGTGCACGACACCTTTTGCAAGCAGGCTCTCAAGATAGCGGTACACCTCTGTCCTGGCTATGCCTGTGTGGCCCGCAAGCTCGGCCACCGTCAGGTTCTTTCTTATCATGAGGTTGAACAGCATCTTGGCCTCGTTTTGCGACAGGTCAAGCCGGCCAAGCTCTGCCAGGATAGTCCTCTCTGCCTCTGCTATCTTGTTCTCAATGTACGCCATGATAGCTCATTTCTTTTCCCGGCGAAAACGGTTGGCATTTCGCGTTATATAGCAAGGTGGGTGGGCTGCAATCCAGCGTCCAAGTATTAAAAAATTGCCCTTTGCAGGCGGAGGTGTGCCTGTGCCTGCGTTGGGACCGGTTGCATCCGGCATCAGGCAGTGGCATCTATCCTTCCCTTTCTCTCTGTTTTTTTGTGCCTGTGCTTATGTTTATGTGTCTAGCCTCTCATTTGTTTATCCAGCCCGTTAAGAAGGAAGTCGAGGGTTTGCCTCCCCCTTTCATTCAGCCGCCATTTTCCATAAAAGTCTCCCTGAAGCCATCCTGCCTGCCTGAAAAAAAGGAAATGCGCGTTTGCCAAAGATATGTCGCCTTTTAGATTGTCGACCAGCTCGCAAACCGTTGCCCCTTTTTCAAAGCAACGCATTACAAATATCGCCAGCTCTAATGTATCTAGGGGTAGGGGATCGGAAACGCCTTTTCCTCTGTCATGATAGGTATGCGTTGACGTTTGTTTTGGCGCCACCTGTCAATCCCATGACATACAATCTCCTTCCTATGATAGACAAGATATCTATATAAAGATTATATACATATAGAAAAATTGGCTGGTTATGTATATATCTTCTTTCTAGGCGACTCCTTTTAATCTCCTGACGTTCAATCGCAACATTCCAGCATCATCCTTCTCTCCCCTTCCCCTGACCACTTGGGCTTATGGGACAAGGATCTTTTTCGCAATCCCTCTCTCGTCTGTCTCGAAATTCTCGAAAAGCTTGAATGTGCCGCAGAACGCCTCTGCCTCTGCCTCATCGGCACACTCGTGGCTGTCCTTCCGGTAGAACCTGCAAAACCCTGCATACATGCATCCGTGCTTTTCCATCTGTGCTCTCTGCAAGTGTGCGGCGGTAAATAGCCAGAAGGTTGTAACAAAGTTTAAGACAGATCTGACCTAGCTAGACCAGACTAGATTGTAACATTACAACATCAAGTTCGCGCTGCCTATAACATGGCCATTGAAGAGCCAGCCGTAACCCTTTAGGCATTTTTGCCTTATTGCTGCTACATACATACGCATATGAATTCGGTTCCTTATCTTACAGTCGCCGCTCTGCTGATTGTTGCTGTTGTTACTGTTGCTCCTTTGGTGCTTGGCGCAAGTTGCGCATTTGCGCAGGATCGAACTGGGATATATTTTCCACTCTTTACCCCGCCAGGCCCTGTGTGGGACAACATGCTTGAGTACAGAAAGGCGCACCCCTCGCTCCCCTGGATCGCTGTGGTGGATCCGCATCACGGGCCGGGCGCGCATTTTGACGCTGACTATGGCCAAAACATTGCAAAATTGCAGAACCAAAACGTGACCGTGCTTGGATATGTAAGCACGCTGTGGGGTGCAAGGCCTGCCGACGCCATCATGCAGGACATCCGCAATTACCATGAATGGTACAGGGTGGACGGGATAATGCTTGATGAAATGGTGAGCGACCCTGGATTTGAGGGACACTATTTCGGCCTATCTCAATATGCCAAGTCGCTTGGGATGAAGCTTGTAATAGGCAACGTAGGGACAAACATTTCGCCTACATATGTCGGAACTGTAGATTCGATTGGCACCGTTGAAGGCGACGGCACTCCGCCTCTCAGCTGGCTTGAAGGGTGGCATAATGAATATGACAAGCGTAACTTTCTCTACATCACTTACAGCCAGAGTTGGATAGACAGGGATTTTGTCGCCGAGTCGGCAAAACACGTTGGATCGCTTTACATCACGGACGATACGATGCCCTTTCCATACGATACCTTTCCGTCCTATTTTGACGAAATAGTCTCTGTACTCGACCCTCGGGGAGATAACAGCCTCCGGAACCTGTCAGTCAAGTCGTTTGACCTTCTTGGCAATAGCCTGAATGGAATCATGGCATCCATAGACAATGCAACTGATTTGAGAAGTCTGCCCTTTACGTATGTGTCAGGCCAAGGCTCTACTCACATAGTCACGGCCCTTGACAACCAGACTTGGACCTTTGACCATTGGGAAGATGGGAGTACGAACCCTTCAAGAGCCGTCATGCTTGACCAGTCCAAAGTGTTGAGGGCATATTACAAGACTCCATCGAATGCTGCCTTGCATTCAAACATTTTTGTAAACGCTCTGACAGTGCAGGGCGGGCAGCTCCACATGGGAGTCACAGTTAGTAGTGGTGGTAGTGGCATGCCGGGACAAACCAGCTTTACGCCATTTTCATTTGATGCAACCGACGGCAATAATAATATCTATACGGTGACTGCTGCTACAGGCTTTGGCGATCTGGTGTTTGACCATTGGGAAAATGGCAGTACCAATTCTTCAAGGCAGGTGACCGTGCAGGGCAACAATGCATATCTTGCGGCATACTATAGGTATGAAAAGAACTCGTCACTTGCAAGCCTGACGGTGGATTCATACACGCTTGACGGCACCGAAGTGAGAGGGCTGTGGTCGGCGGTGTCTTCTCCTGGAGGTTCCAGCGCAGGCGGCTATACACCTTTTACTCATATGGTAAACGCAAGCTCGACTACTTCTTATATCATCTCAGCTCAAGACAGCGGCATCTATGCGTTTGACCACTGGCAGGACGGCACGACGAACAGGACAAGGACCATAGTGCCCTCATCGGATGTCACGCAGAGTGCATACTACAGGACCCCGCCTGCCACCTTGAATATACGCTCTGCCGATCAGTTTAACAATTCTCTGAGTGGCATGTACATGACAGTGGCTGCCATCAATGGGACGATGATGCAAAGCGGCTATACAAACATGACTTATATCGGAAACCTCGGCGGCGTCTATACCATCGGCGCGTCGGATTATCGGGGCATGACGTTTGACCACTGGCAGGACGGATTGACTAGCAGGACAAGAAACGTGATGCTGTCTGCTGGCAATACCGAAATGGTTGCATATTACAAGACAGCCGGTACCCAAAGAGGGCTTACGCCTATAACGTTCGCCGAGCCGCAGGGTCCGCCCAGCTTGGTCACTGTAAATGCCGCATCGCTTGACGGCAAACCGCTTGGCATGTGGAGTTTAATGAACCCTGAGGCCGCCGGATCGTATGTCGTTACAATTCACAACTATCGGGGCTATACCTTTAGCCATTGGGAAAATGGCAGTACAAACAGTACCAGGATAGTAGTAGTAGCAGTGCCGGCCGGCCAGAACGCGATAACCGCCTTCTTTGGGTTGCAGGGAAGCAACTAATAACAATTTAATACGCTACCTCTGCAGATAGGAGGCGTGGCTGCCGCTGCCGCTCTTTCCAGACTGACTGGTTGCGATTATGGGAGAATAAGCAGAGTAATTCAGGATTTTATCTCTAGTTATGTTTCAAGCGCGTCAGCCAAGGGCGTCGTTCTTGGCCTCAGTGGCGGCTTGGACTCTTCCGTAGCAGCAAAACTATGTGTCTTGGCGCTTGGGAAAGACGGGGTATTCGGCTTGGTGATGCCGGCCAAAGCTACGCCTGATAAGGATTTGAAAGACGCAATCGCGCTTGCTAAAAGACTGGGAATAAAATATGGAACAATAGATATCCAGCCTATAATAGACAAATTCATGCGATCACTACCGCCGGCTGACAAGAAGGCTCAAGGCAACTTGGCTGCGCGGGTGCGTATGAGTATACTATACCATCATGCATTCATCAAACAACATCTGGTGGTGGGGACAAGCGATAAGAGTGAATTCTATATAGGATATTTTTCCAAGTTTGGCGACGGCGGCTCTGACCTCGCACCAATTGCAGATCTATACAAGACACAGGTGCGTGCTCTAGGCAAGTTTCTTGACGTCCCACCAAGCATCCTGAAAAAAAAGAGCAGCCCGCAACTGTGGAAGGGACATCTCGCAGAAAAAGAACTTGGCATTGACTATGAAACGCTGGATCCGATTTTACATTTGCTTGTCGACAAAAAAGTGGTAGCGGCTATTGACGTGGCCAGAGAGCTGGGCATTTCTATAGAAACAGTAGAGCGGGTTCAGGAAATGATAAACAAGAGTGCCCACAAGCGGCGCCTAGCAAAAATCTGCTATATCAGCTGACCACGTTTCATATCATATATGGCGTCTGATGGTCCATATAATGAACAGATTTGGTATATTCATCCACTACGATATAGAGTTGCGTTCGGTTTATTTTATATAATATACATTGTCTCAATCTGTCGTGGTCAAGGTAACAAAATCTGTCACTATAGAAATTGAGAAGGATGGCAAAAGCATAACAATTACCCCTGATGAACTCGAAGAGATAAAGAGGCAGCTTGATGCGGCGATAAGAGAAAGAGGTAGAGAATTTCGGGCAAAGTTGCAAAGCAAGCGCGAAACTGCCAAGACTGGTGGCGAAACTTTTGCGCCAAAGGCGGTTCACATGAGCGATGCTAAAAGAAAAGAGATAATGGCTCACGTAAACAAGAAGCTGTCTGCGACGCCAAGGACGTTATCTTCGCTGCTTGACGGCGTTTCCTATGTCCCAAACTATCTGCCGATGATAAGAAAGATGGTTGAAGGCCAGAACAACGTTGCCAAAAAGCAGGTAGGCAAAAGGACGCTATATTTTAGAAAATAGGTATTTTTTAGAAAAATCTTTCTTGCTGGGTTTCCCAGTTTTTGAAGGCGGGATTCTTGCTCCGACCTCTTCACTGATAACATGCCCTTTCCTACCTCGGGCAGGAACTGATGCTCCGTTTTGCTTTTCCGCAATTTGCCTCTTCACTTCATTTTTATGTTTCACTCCTAATCTTCCATATTTGGTACTACAGAATGCTTGCTTGCGTTGATTATTTCGCAGTTGTTTTAGGTATTCGCGTGTTAGGATGATCTCCAGTTCATCATATCAAGGGCATTTGCAACAAACAAACTTTGTTGCTATAGTCAAGCGTGGTCTCCATGCCGATAGAATATGATTATAGATGTTATTAATTTTTCAGAGAAGAAAAATATCTGGAAAAAGAGGGAAACACTGTCCGTTTAGGACAGTGTGATGGTCCACGTAACAGTCAACTGGTCGTTGGTCGCAAGAGAGACAGCAGTAAAGGTATTCTCTGCCATCATCGTGCCGTCGTCGCCTCCCGCACCCGGAGTTCCAGTGACTGCTGCGGTAAAGAGGCCTGCAGCCTGAGCTGATTGCGCACCAGAAGCAGTGAATGTCTTGCTCACGGTAAACGTGCTCTGGCCGTTTGTGTGTGCGTATGTTCCTTGCGCCCTCGATAGGCCGTTGGCGGTAATCTCGCCAGACAGCGCCGTGTCGCCTGCTGCCGGAGTAATTGCGGTGTTTGTCAGCGCAATCCAGTTTGCGCCGTTTGCAGCTGCACTGGTGGAGCCCAGCTGTGCAGAGATAAAGTCCTTCCCTACGGTGGTTATGATGTTGTGGTCTTCGTGGTGGTAGAATTCCGTGCCGTCTGCATGCTTGGCGGAAATCACCACATAGCCATGCGGGCCGACACTGTCAGTTGTTGCCTTTTGAGCACCAAAAAGAGCAGTACCCGGAGCAAGGACGCCCAGCAAAAGGACGGCCATTGCAGCCGGAGCTGCCATCATGATGCCCCGGTTCGTATTTACCATGCTCCCCTATAGCTCACCCTATTATTTAAATCTATATTTAAATTTAAGAAGGGAATACCGGTAGATTATCGAATGCCTCAGTGGCAAGTGCGTAAAGATACTGCGTCTGGCAGCACACACAGATGCTACACAACCATACCGGCGACTATGATTTAAGGTTGTGGCATGTCTAATATGAGAGTGATACTGCAACTCATATATCTAATGCTGGAAGACTTTAGATTACTTTTCTAGTGCTGACCCCTTGAGGGTATCTGTCTAAAGGTATCGCTCCCTTATCTTGCGTTTTTTGAGCTCCTCAGAGTATTGCTTTAACATCTTTACGTCTGGAAGAAGAACCAGATCTTATGGGTGTCTGGGGCCTTTGAAACCCGCAGCACAAACGCCTTTAGGTATTGGTTGTGCTGGCTTGACTGCGCGCAATCTGCGCAGCAGAAAAAACCAAACATGCGGCCATTCTTTGCCAAGGTGTAGAAAAAGTTATTGTTTGGGATATCGCTGTTACAGTAAAGGCAAGGAATATGATCCATAACGCGCTGAATGGTATCGCCAGATATATTGTTGTATCACTCCTCCTTTTGGCTTGCAGCATATATACATTTACAATAGCAAAGTATTGCGAAAAAATGCCTCTAGGAATTGTTCCGGGATTGCAAACTTGATCTCATTAAAATTATCATTGCTAGTAATTACTATGGAGCATGCAATCGACTTTGTGGACTGGAATGAGTTAAAAGGCAAAGAAGCACGCGGAATAGGCGGTAAAGTTGACCTAGGCGAAGTCCACGGTATTGGCAGGAACTATGTGATAACTCAGAAAGGCATTGCAAACAAAGAGAAATTCTTTATACCAAAATACTTGGCCAGAGGATACGATGGGAAAAAGCTGTATTTTGACGTGTCCGAAGCACAAAAGCTAGAGTTCGAGATAGCCCGCCGACTTATGAAGAATATACCCGGTACAGGCGTGACAAGATGCCAGAGCAGATAGAAAACAAAGTAAATGTCATAGAGGTGCCGGTGATGACAGAGCCGGATGTTGTGGTAGAAGAAAGGGTCATTGTCGAGTCTGATGCCGCTAGACGCACAGAGCCTCCTGTAGTGAATTGGGAAAGCACTTTGCACAAGGGCATCCGATCAAAAGAAGGAGAGCCAGTCGGCAACGTGATGGCATTGTATCCTGACTCGATCCATATTGAGACAGAAGGGTCAAAAGCAGGATATGATGTTCCAAAAACCGAGGTTGCAGGATTTGATGGCGCAGAGGTACGGCTGAACGTGCCAATTGCCGATATGGCGCAGTTTTTAGAACACAAATAACAAAAAGAAGGACAGAGCAGTAGCTCTCCTTCTTTTTCTGTGCATTCTAGAGAATCATCTGGATGGTAAAAGAATAGAGGCTAGTCATGCTAGGTTCCTGCGGCTATAGAATATCTCATTACCAATTTGCTGATCGATTGCAATGATCATATACACGCAGTGTATTGATGCCAAGGGCTTGAGTTGTCATCATCATCTTTTCAATTGCTAAATCCATCGTCGTTTCCGCCACTTGTTTCTATTGCCTCCTTTACCTTTGCCAATATGCCGTTGTCTTTTGTTTCAGGTATGTAAATTAAATACACAAAGGCAGAGTCCTTGCCTTCCGCCTTTCGTAGCACTCTGCCTATCCTCTGTACTATCTGGTTCATATTTGATGTTGTTGCAAGAATTATCTCTATCCTTGCCTCTGGCACATCATATCCTATCTCTAACGTATGGACTGAAAGTAATACATGGAATTTCTTGCCCCATTCAGACAAAATCTTTTGTCGTCTGAAAGAGGGGGGTGCTGCTCTCTATCAAAGCACAGCGTATGCCGTTAGCCGTTAGTATCCCTCTTAGTTTTCTAATCGATTCTAACGTTTCGCTAAAAACCATGATCCTTTCGTCAGGGTGTTTCTTTACAATCAGATCCAAAGCTGCCCGCATTTTATTTTCCGACGATGCCAACAGTTGCTTTCTTTTTTTGACATTTAGAAACCATGCCCTTGCCTGCCAGCGCAGAAACCCTTGGGTCGTCATCAACGCCATCATTTCTCTTGCATCGTATCTGTGAAGACGTCTTGAGATGTTTCGGATCTTGGTGCTATATTGTTCATAGAGTAATTGCTCTCCATCTGTCAGCGTTACCCTGATAGGAAATACGATTGGCTTTGCCAATCTTTTGTCCACCACTGCATCTTTTATGAGGTATCTTTTAACAGGCGGGAGGAGATTGACAATTGAGGAATTCTTGGGGTCATCTTCGTCTATTGTTGCGGTTAGCCCAAGAAGCGCTCTTTTTTGTTTGCCTTTACTTGCTACTGCTGCTACATCAAATATCCTGCTAAAAGCACCCCTGACGAGATGTACTTCATCAAATATGACCATGTCTGCCTTATTTATGATCTCAAGATTGGCCAGAGCGCTATGATATGTGCAGATCGTTATCTCGCGAATTTGTTTCTCTTCGCCAAAAAACTTGCCGATCCTCTCGGGCGATATTCCATACCTGACCAACCTGCCGTAATTTTGATCAACCAGTACAATTCTGGGAACTAAAAAGACGATGGAAAATGATGCCTGGCCGCTTTGTTCTGCAAGTCTTCTGGCGCATTCAAACGCAATTTCTGTCTTGCCAGTGCCGCTTCCATATATTACGGAGCCTCTGCATTTGTTCGCAAGCCATGCTTCCACTGCCTTGCACTGATCTGGTTTTAGAGTAAAAGGAAAACGCAATTTGCTTATTGCATTATGGTCATATGTAGAAGAAAATGAACTCGTTTTTTCAATGTGTTTGCTTTTATCTGCTGCACTACTGTTTGCATTAGCGACATCTGCAATACTTGGCACTTTATCGCTACTACTGCTATTGATATTCTCTAGGAGGAGATCCAGTGCGGACACAAATTTGATCTGCTGTTTTTCTCCTTGTAATTCCATTTTTTTTCATGCGGGCAGACTTTGAAACACGACTATTTATGGCAAGGTGGAGCAGGGGAGAGGGAGTGAGTGGGCGAGAGACAAGATTAGAACCGGCGACAATTCCCGGGTGTTCAGATCAGGAGTGTATAATACAAAACTCGTAAAAAAAGAGGGAGAATCAAGAATCTGGCATGCAATAGCCAATGTCCAAGTGAGCAATATTATTGGCCCCGCCCTTCAGACGTAATTGATTAATTTGCGTGTCGCTAAAGCCTTCTGATGGCCAAGGAGGTTTTATCGCCGATTTTTATTTCCCATAGTGGCAAAGACCGAGCAATGCTGGATGGCGTAATTGAAGCCTTTGATTTTTACAACAACAACGAGACAGCAACAAAAAAGCGCCCATATACAATAATGACACAGGATAAACTAAAATCCAGCCATGAGCCATACTGACTTCAAATCAAAAAAGAGATCGAGCGTTCAGATGCAGTAATGCTTGTAATTTCAGACGGAGTAACAGAACGTGAATATACGCAAAACTGGGTAGCCTGCGAAATCGGCATGGCAGCAGGCTGCAACCCGCCAAAACCCGTTATTGCAATTCAGGCAAGCAGCATTCGAATACCGATACCGTATGTGACGCACTATTATTCATATTCAAATACCCTGCCGCCTGCCAATGTTAAAGAGCGCTGGCGTGGGCAGTTTAACGAAATACTGCACGGCCTAATTGGCGACATCAATTTTAAACGTGAAGAGCAGGCCGTCCGCTGCATGATGTGCAATTCCGAATATTATTACCATGGGCCAGAAATAATTATCAAATGCCCCTGTTGCCCCTGCATCAACCAGAGGAAAAAATTGACGGTTGACGCGCAGAGAATTGACTAGAAATAGCGTCAGGTTCCCCTATTCCTTCTATCTTACCTTCCTACTACATCTTCGCCATGGGCAGTCTCCCTAGCTCTTTGGACTATCCCGCAATAACTTTTTGATACCTAGCGCGCATGTGTATATGTATATGTGTGCAAATACGTACTTGTGCATTGCAATATAGTGCAAACCTTATTCATTAATAGCGCAAGTCATTGGCACTTGCAGATGACTTATTGTAAATACTATTGCTTTATTTGTGATAGGCCGGCTGATGAACACAGGCAAGGAAGCTGCAGAAACTGCGGCAATCCCGTTACAGCATTAGTGCAGAAGACGGACATTATGATGGCAGTCAGGGTCTGACTTACTGTATTGAAAAAGAAAGATAGTACTCTCAATTAACCTTGTTAAGCCAGTCCTTTATATCGCGACAAATATTGTAATCATGCAAGTCAAAAGTTGGGTAACACTTGGACCCCTGCAGTTTGGTCGGCAAAAACCCTCTTACACATCTGCAGGGGTCTCTCTCCCACCCTTATGCATTTGCATGGCTAAAGTGTACACAAACACTGATGATTGAATAAACTGTGTGTCATGACAAGGCCGTACCCAGTCCTTTAGCGGGATTTGTTACTACATCATCATCCTAGCCAGACGACGGATTAACATATTAGAAAAGGCTAGAACCATAGTCAAAAACTGACTTAAATCATGATTTGGAGTTAGAACTAACGCAGCGATGAGGCCAAGTTCATTTTCCTGGTCCTGCCAGAGCCCTCGCACCCGGGCTGGCGGGGTCCGGGACTTTTTCCAAAGAAAGAAGATGGTTGTGTATCAGTTGGAATGCGACCTGACTAGAAGGTTCAACGATTAGCCCTTGGACTTGTGCAGTCCTTTATTTTTTGGATGGAGGTCAAACTACGTGTGTGAGCGCGCGTGTGTACGATGTGGCGCAGATTTTCAGAGGAGTGAGTTGTACACCTTGATAGCTACTACAATAATTATCGTCACCATCATCCGTCATGTGTGTACATATTTGCAGCAGTCTGCTTTGGCGATACCGCCACGCAGGCGCTGTTTGGGCTTGAGAATACGATAATACAGTTCAAAACTACTCTGATAATTGTATATACGTGAAACAAACGAGATGCTACTACTGCGAGGCAGTAACAAAGTTACCCTATCTCTATAAATAAACAGGAACAGAGGAATTATGAAGGCGGCGTTAACCGCCTTTGCAGTTCATGCCCCTGTTCCAATTCATGGCTGGAGCAGGGGACTGACTGTGTAACTGGAGGCACAGCTCTGCAAGGCGAGGATGATATTTCTTGATCCATCTCTTGAGAGGCATCGCATAGAGAATGGATGAGATTATCTTTAATGAAATATCTTTGGAATAAAACCATGTCAGTTTGGGGTGCAGTCTCTGCCGTAGCCGGCGTCATTGTGCTGATAATTTTGCTCATAGTCCTCTTTAGGTTAATCTGAAACCTGCAAGAAGATCGCAGGACTTCTTTCAACATCTAGTGTTGTATGCGCACGTTATTTTTTTAGGGATGTGGAAATCCAGATTTCTGGCTTTAGTGTGCCATAGTTCGCAAAAAAGAACCGAGGATTGTTTGCAACATATATACACACTCTATCTCTGGCCCGGCTTTTTGATTTCAGCCTCTAGGCACCCTTCCCGTTGGTGTTGGATTTTCGCTGCTTTTGCCTCTGCGATAGTACCATAATATTCCCGCAGGTTATGACGCTCGCAAATCAGCCTGTACCCCATATGCTATGAGATAATGATACACATAACGGCCTATTTAGGTGAGTAGTAATGGTCGCCACCGTGATGCCTGCTTGCGACTACCGACAGTTCTTGGATGGCGTTTATCTCGCTTAGCAGCGACTTGACCCTTTTGTAGTGTTCAAGAAACAGCCGCCCCTTCTCTGAAGTTTGGAAATAGTTTGCACCGGGCTGGACGAGCATGCCTGATGGAATCAGGATGTCCAGATACTTTTCCACTGTCATCGTGTTCAGGCTGGCATTTATCATTAGCTGACATTTGGTTGGATGTTGTTCATTGCTGCAAATGGCAAGTATGTTGGCCATAATGTCCCATGTACCCCGTGGCGAATTCCGACCTGCAATATTTCGAAAACGTTCTTTTGATTCTGAAATGGTAGCTCGAAAGTCGTAGGCCAGGTAATGGCAATAATAACATTTCTAGCGAGATATAGGCATTTGATCTAGATATTACCTATTTACCGCAAGCTTAGGCTCCTAGTTTGCCGTTATTTCTGAGCTGCTCTCAGGACGTCTACTTGGCCGCTATGTAGCCAGTCCTTGAGCTCTTCATGAGATGGTTTCAGGTCATGTTTGCCTGCCAAGTGAAGATGCAGCAGGACATAGTTGACTTGGTTGAGCAGCGGCTTGTTTGCTTCGTCGCCGGCGCGGGCCTTTTGTCGAAGGTCTGCCGGAACGCTGTTCCACCATTCCTCAAATTTGCGCACCATGGTGCATCTCGTAGCGTCGTCATGATACTTAACCTTTCACAATAGGGAGGACATGGCAAAGAAGAAGTGCATTCGATTTGCAAAATCTAACTCTTTTAGATGGGACGGCGGTATTGTACATGAGCCGATTATTGTGGTATCAAAAGCGCTGACAATCCAGTACAAGAATAACCTGCCTCTAGTCAGCATGGGCATCATCGATGCAGGATCTAACAAAAAAGTCGTCGTCGATGCTCATCTTGATTTTGCCTCCTCAAAGACGATAATACCCACCTACATTGCAAACGAGATGAACCTCTCTTTTGCAGGCAGCGACGAGACAGTAACTGGAGCCGGGATAATCCATATTCCATACTATGAGGTATCAATCGAGGTCTTTGGGGTATTGCACGAAAGCGTCCATGTAGGTTGCCTTGACTTGCCGGAAGGCACTCCTGCAAGGGCACTCTTGGGACGGGACATTCTAGATAATTACCGGGTATCGCTTGATGGGAGGAAAAAAGAGATCCGGGTTTGTTGAGGCGAGAGAAAGAGCCCTATGTTGGTACTAACCTCTGAAAATAGAGTTGGTTACAAGCGACTAAACTAGCCAGAAAATTGGCTTTTAACCAGAATGTTCTGTCACTTAATTATAGGATTTGGTTCTATTCTTTGATATACTACTCCAATGCCAATACTCACAAGAGCGGGGTCAGGCAAAGCAGGTCGAATAATGGCCAGCGTCCAAACTCCAGACCAATCCCTCGTCCAGCCAAATAATGACCGGTGCCCCTGACCTCTACCTTGTTTATTTTTATTCTTGCCGGTAGACAAGCTGATCCGCAGGATAAATCCCGTATCGCCTATTTGGGTTCTGCATTATTTACATGCGCTTCAATTCGAGACACAGGTTATATGCAATCCTGTTTCAAGGCGTCTCTCAAATAAGGCGAGAAAGCAGAACGAGATACAGTAGTCCCACGCATATGAGATGAGGGCCATTTAGTGGAGGACAGGCAGGCTTTCCCATGTATGAACCACCATGCATTGGGACTACGGGTTCGGCCACCATGTATGAAGACAAACGGCCCACCTGCCTCCAGGAGGTTTTTGATTTATCCTCATTGATATACAAGAAGTAATGGAGTTCTAAAATCCGGTTCGGTTATCTCTTTCCCTCCCCATCTCGGTTAGTGCTACTCACATATTTTTTGCTAGATAAAGCCGACCCCATCCTGATTATTGCATCACAATGAACTCTCGGTATATTTTCTAATAGAGCGTCACAAAAGAGCCCGCTACTATAGACTGTACAAGCTTGTCTTTAATGTGTTTTGAAGCATAAAATAAGTTAAGTATAGTGTACATGATCCGGGCTATCAATTCTACCGCATTAGGAATACTCGTGTTGATCATTCTGCTTAGAGGAGTGTTTCCGTTCGGGCTAATCTGATGGAAAACGGAGTATGCCATGCCCCTAACAAATAGGTCCCGAGAAGAAATCATAGCTGCAATACTGCAGGTAGTCTCTGGACCTCCGACAAGATCGACGTTTATCATTTACAGGGCGGCCATAAGCTATTTTCAATTCAAACAATACGCCCAAATGGCAAAATCAAGAGAATTGATAGCAAGGACCGCAGATGGAAGGTGGTTTATTACAGACAAAGGCAGAGAGTATCTCGAGGCATACAGAGGATTGATGAAGGTGCTAAATGAGGAAAAAAGAAGAGAGCAGTACGGACCCACATAGTTATTGTTGTGTAATTATCTCTGAGAATATTTTTTGCATTATCTGTTCAGCATAGCGTATAGATTTATCCGAAAGACGCCATTAACCTGGCTCTGCTGCAGATTTTTTCTAGTCTTTTCCTTCGGCCGTCGAGTTATTACAGACGATTTTTTTTCGCATATGTGCAGGCTGGCTACTACCTGCTCACCAGACTGATGTACTCGTACGCGCCCACCGCGTTGTCAAAGGCGTACTGCACCTTCTGGAACTGCTTGCGGAAATCTTCGACATCCTTTGCTACTCCTGCTGCGTCCTGCTTGTCTACTACGACCCTCTTGATGAAATTGGCGACTTCCTTCATCTCGCTTTCTTTCATACCAAGGCGCGTTATCTCTGGCACGCCAATCCTGACGCCTCCAGGGTGCATGTAGTGCCTGCCTGCCTTGATATCGCCGGGCAAAAGCTGCCGGTTGAGTATGATGCCTGCCTTTTCCAGTTCTTTTTCAATGGTGCCGCCGTCGCCAAACTTTGTGACATCAACTGCGATCTGGTGCGACATTGTATAGCCTCTCTTCTCGCCGAGCACTCCAAACCCGTATCCTGCAAGGGCCTCAGCCAGAGCTTTTGCATTCTTGATGACCTGTTTCGCATACTCTTTGCCAAATTCCAGAGATTCTGCAAGCGCAATGGCCTTGCCGGCCACGTGGTGGAGATGGTGGCTTGACGTGTTGCCGGGGAAAATGCCTTTCTTTATTGCCTCTGCGTGCTTTTCATACGATACTATGATCCCGCCCTGCGGCCCCCACAGCGTCTTGTGCGAGCTCATCGTGATCGAGTCAGCACCTTCGCGCAGCGGGTCTTGGAATTCGCCGCCTGCAATCAACCCTGCGACGTGCGCTCCGTCATAGTTGACGTACATGCCGTGGTCGTGCATGAAACCTGCCAGCTCTTTGACTGGATGCGGGAACAGGAAAAGCGACCCTCCAAACATGCCCATTTTGGGTGCCCTGCCTTCCCTTGCCATGTCCTCTATCTTTTTCTTGGTCGCGTCGACATCAATCGTCATCTCTTCCTTTGCAAACGGATAATGCTCGATATTGAGGCCATGCACAAAGCCGGCGGTCCCTGCGTGCTCTTTTTTGCCGTGCGAAATGTGGCCGCCAGATGGGATGGACGCTGCCATCATCCAGTCCCCCGGATTTGAAAACGCGGCATAAATGGCAAGGTTTGCAACGACTCCAGACGTCGCGCGGCAGTCGGCAAACTCGGACCTGAACACCTTCCTTGCCAGTTCATTGCAAATTAATTCGACTTGGTCAATGTATATGCAGCCCGCATAAACGCGCTCGCCGGGCCACCCCTCCGCGTAGCGGTTGCCAAAGTCAGACATGACGGCCTCCCTCACTGCGGGACTCGGCACGTTCTCGCTTGCAATGAGCGGGATAGATCTGTTGAACCACTCGTGATGTTCCTTCATAAGCCTCAGGACGTTGCCGTACGCCTCTCTCGCACTCGTCATACTATCGCCTCAAATTCAGGCCCTAGTACTTAATAGTATATCGCTTGCGCCATCGCCCTGACCACTTCGGTCCATGCCATGCCGATGTTGTGGAGGTTATAGCCGCCACCTCCAAGCGCAATCATCCTGCCTGCGCAGTGCCTGTGCGCAAGCCTGTGCAACACTGACGCCGCGTGCGCATGCGCGCTTGCAGTATACCGCAAATCGGTTATCGGGTCGCCTGCAAGGCCGTCTGCTCCGCACTGCAGGATTATCAGCTCCGGCCTGCTGTCGTCGACGAATTGCTCTATCTTTGCAAACGCTGCCAGAAATTCAGAGTCGCCGGCGCCAGCATGCAGCGGTATGTTCATCTTGGTCCCCCTTGCTTTTCCGCTGCCTGTCTCGGCTGAAAATCCTGTGCCGGGGAAGATGCCCTGCTGGTGCACGTCTGCAAAAAATAATAATGGATCGTCGTCAAATTCGTAAAAGACGCCGTCGCCGTGGTGCGCGTCAATGTCCACGTACGCTATCCTCTTTATCCCGTACTTTTGGCGCGCCTGCATGATCGCAATTCCGATGTCGTTAAAGACGCAAAAGCCTCCTGCAGAGTCGCGCCGGGCATGGTGCAGGCCGGCAATGGGGTTGAAGGCGTGCTCTACCTTTCTACCCACCCTGTCCCTTCCGGACATTACCATGTCAAGGGCTGCAAGCGTCGATCCAACAACATACAGCGTCGCCTCAAACACTCCCCGGAAAGAAGGCGTATCGCCCCTATCAAGGGGGATGCTCCTGCACTGCTTTGACGCCATCTTGACCAGCTCGACATATTCTTTATCGTGGAACGACAGCACCGCTTCCTCAGTCGCCAGCTCGGGCTCTTCCACCATCACCACATTTGGCAGCCCCTCACTCCAAAAGCGCGACCAGAACGCATGGATGCGTTCCGTGCTCCAGGGATGCGACCCTCCAAAGCCGTAGCGGGCAAGCTCGTTTCCGTAAAAGACGGCGGTATTGCACATATGTATATAGCAGCGGATCATCATCCGCAGAAACGGCAAATCAATCTTTTTATTCTCTCTCTACATGTTCCTCTCCTGCGGGACAGGGGTGGTGTGTATGCATACATGTTCACCGGCATCATAGAGGGCCTTGCAGAAGTCCGCTCTGTGACAAAGGCAAAAAAGAAGGGCGCCGATACGGTGATGCGGGTGAAACTAGGCAGCATGGCAAAAGGGCTAAAGGTTGGCGATAGCGTCTGCGTCAGCGGCGCCTGCCTGACCGTGACTGCGCTGTCAAAGAAGGGCGAGGCGCAGTTTGAGATGGTCGCCGAGACGATAAGGCGCACGTCGCTTGGATCCATAAAGACAGGCGACATGGTGAACATTGAGCGCAGCATGAAGGTGGGTGACAGGCTGGAGGGCCACTTTGTGCTGGGCCACGTCGACGGCATAGCCACGATAATCGACAAAAGAGAGACGCAGTCAGAAACCACGATGTGGTTCCAGCTTGCGAGCAAAGAAGAAAAAAACCTGTCAAGGGCAATAGTGGAAAAGGGCTCGGTCGCAATAGACGGCATCAGCCTTACCGTCGTCGGCGTCAAGGGCGACAGGTTTTCAGTTTCGCTGATACCCCATACACTAGAGATAACGACTCTTGGAACAAAGAAAAAAGGTGATCAAGTAAACATCGAGACGGACGTCCTCAGCAAGTATGTCGCAAAGAGCCTACCACAAAACCAGTAGGAACCAATTTTTTAGTAATGTATTAATAGCAATTGCGCCAACGCATTATCACCATGCTAGCTGATGCAATATCCGCCCTTCAGGCCGGCAGGTTTGTGCTGGTCCACGACGACAAGGGCAGGGAAGACGAAATAGACATGGTAATAGCGGCCGAGCGGATAACGCCGGGGCATGTGGCCACGATGAGGAGGGACGCCGGCGGCCTGCTCTGCCTTGCGATCGCCAATGAAATCACGAGCAAGCTGGGCCTAGTTTACATGCACGACATGATTGCAGGCATGGGCAAGGTCAACCCGGTATTTGCAAAACTGACGGAGGGCAGGGCGGCGTACGGCGATAAACCATCCTTCTCCATAGCAGTAAACCACCGCTCGACTTTTACGGGCATTACCGACGCCGACAGGGCGCTCACTATTTCCAAGATGGCCGAAGTCTGCAGGAACATTTCCAGCAGGGGCATTGACGACTTTGCCCGCGATTTTAGAGCCCCCGGGCACGTGCCGATACTGATAGCTGCAAAAGGCCTTCTCTCAGAGCGGGGTGGCCACACCGAGCTGTGCGTATATTTGCTAAAGCTTGCAAACATGGTGCCGGCGGTGGCGATATGCGAGATGATGGATGCCGAGACTCACCGGGCGCTCTCTGTCGACAGGGCGCAAAAATATGCGGCTTTAGCCGGCATACCATTTGTAGAGGCAAGCGAACTTAAGGAAGCTCACCAGAAGGCCAAAGTGGCATCATAGATGATGACGATGGTCATCCGGCTGGCAATAGTCGTTTCCGAGTTTAACCGCAAGATAACGTCCCGGATGCTGCAAAAGGCAAAGGAGCAGGCGGCCAGGGTAAACGCCAGGGTGGCGTGCGTGTTTTACGTGCCGGGCGCCTTTGACATGCCCCTCGCTGTGGAGAGACTGTTGAAAAGGCGCGACGTCGACGCCGTGGTCACGCTTGGCGCAGTCATCAAGGGAGACACCCGCCATGATGACATCGTCGCCGAAAACGCGGCGCGGTTGATAGCGGACCTGTCATTAAAATATAACAAGCCGGTGGCCCTTGGCATAACCGGCCCCGGCATGACTGTAGAGCAGGCGCAGGAGCGTCAGGAAGTGGTGCCTGCGCGGGCGGTCAACGCGGCGGCAAACATGGTAACGCGGTTGAGAAAGCTAGAAAAATCGGTGGCAAAGGGAACTGTGGTGATTATTGATGATACAGCTGACAATAATTAGGATAGAAGGTTACGGGCCGTGGACCCTGACGCTCGGCTATGACAGGGAGGCGCAGCTGCAGATGCTGCAGGCAAAAATCTACCACGACGTCCAGCGCCTGTTCGACGCAAAAGGTTGTCTAGTGTATTTTAACCGCTTTGACGAATATTTCGCCATAACAAACGGCCTGTCGGCGCAGGACCACGTAGAAATCCAGTGGGAGCTTGGCCGCCTTTACAAAGACCTGAAAATGTCGATGGCAATAGGGTCCGGCAGGACGGCTCTTGAGGCGAGCATGGAGGCATATGGTGCAAGGAAAAGAGGCAAGCCTGCTGCTGACGAGCAGCAGATATTTGGCACGGCCGGCCCGGCAGACGTCGCGCAGATAATGCACATCGACGTCGACAGCTCGACCAAGCTAAGCGGCAGGGTGTCGCCCTACGAGATAACGGCGCTAGTGATGAAAATATACAGCCGCCTTGCAGACGAGTTCCTAAAACGCGACTCACTCACCTTTTTCCTCGGCGGCGACAATTTCATGGTGATATCAAATGGCGTGACAAAAGAACAGGCAGACGCGGCGATCAGAAGCGCGACTGCCGGGATCGACATCAAACTAAACTGCGGGATAGGCATCGGCAGGACCGGCAAAAAGGCCGCCGAGGCGGCGACGCAGGCCCTTGATACCATACGCGACCTTCGGGACGAGGGCAAGATACAGACAATCTATGAAATAAGATGCTGACGACCATAGAAAACGCAAGCATACTCATTGGGCCGGAATTACGACACGTCGAGCAGGGCTACATCGAAATTGAAAACGGGATCATCATAAGGGCCGGCGAGGGCCGCTCCGGCAGCAGCGGCAGCAGGACAGCGCTTGACGCAGGCGGCTTTTTGGTAATCCCCGGCCTCATCAACGCGCATACCCATATCGCAGACTCGATAGGCAAGGACATTGCCGCCGGCGCCCGGCTCAACGAGCGGGTGCATCCCGCCTTTGGAGCCAAGAAAAAGATCCTGGAAAAAAGCCCGCCGGGCCAGCTGCGGGCTATAATCCGAAACACGGCGATATCGATGCTGCAAAAGGGGATAACCGCGTTTGCTGATTTCCGCGAGGGCGGGCCGGAAGGCATCCGGTTGTTGAAGGATGCGCTGGCAGGATTGCCGATAAAATGCGTGGCCCTTGGCCGGGTCGACCACTACAGCAGCAGCCCATCAGGCAGCGAGGGCCTGCCGCAGGACGCCGTGGAAAAGGTAAACGAAGTGCTGAAAATGTCAGATGGGCTTGGGATAAGCGGAGCCAACGAAAACACGGACGCAGCTCTTGCGCAATACGGCGAGATTGATGCTGCCAAGCTCTTGGCGATACACGCGGCCGAGTCAAAAGAGACGGTCGACTTTTCGCTCAAAAACACCGGCAGGAGCGAAATTGAGAGGATAATGGAGCACTTGAAACCGGATATCGTCGTCCACATGACCCACGCTACCGACGAGGAGATGTCGCTTGTGGCCGGCAGGGCCGGAGTGGTGGTCTGCCCCCGGGCAAACGGCATACTGGGGGCAGGGGCGCCCCGGGTAGCCGAGATGATGAAGAGGGGATGCACAATCGCCCTTGGCACCGACAACGTGATGCTCAACTCGCCTGACATGTTCCGGGAAATGGACCACCTGTGGAAGGTGTCGCATGCGGCTGGCCAGTTCATAGAACCCAGAGAGATCGTCAAGATGGCGACCGTAAACGCTGCCAAGATGCTCGGGCTCAACAACTGCTGCGGCTCGATTGAAGCCGGCAAGGAGGCAGACCTTTTGTTCATAAACACCCGGCACGTCGACCTCTATCCCGTGCACGACCCTTATGCCGCAGTCGTCCACAGGGTAAGCAAGCCAGACGCAGTAATGATAAGCGGCAGGTTCATAGCCCCTAGCGTCGTGATCGCATGAAGGTCACGATATGCGCGGCGATGACCGTGGATGGCAAGATATCGACCGCATGCGGCGATTCCATGATTTCTTCAAAACAGGACCTAAAGCGCCTCCACAAACTCCGCGCCGGCTCTGATGCGGTGATGGTGGGCATCGCAACCGTGCTTGCAGACGATCCAAAATTGACAGTCAGGCTGGTAAAGGGCAAAAACCCGGCGCGTATAGTGGTAGACAGCAAGGGCAGGACGCCGGCAGGGTCTAATTTGCTGAAAACCGCGGGCAGGATCCGCACCATCGTGGCCGTGTCAGAACAGGCGCCGGCCCAAAACGTCGAGATGATAAAGAAAGCAGGCGCCGAGGTGGTCGTAGCAGGCAAGACCTCAGTCGACATAAAGCTGCTCTTTGCAAAGCTGGCAAGGATGAAATTCAAAAAGGTGCTGGTGGAAGGAGGAGGCGAGCTGAACTGGTCGGTCATTCGCGCCGGCCTTGCCGACGAGCTGACCGTGACCGTTGCGCCCAAGATAGCAGGCGGGCGCCTTGCGACCACGCTTGTAGAGGGCGATGGCTTTGACAGGATGGCTGACGGCATGCAGCTGAAACTGTCAAAGGCAGAGCGCAAGAAGAAAACGGGCGAGCTTGTGCTTTATTACAAAATCCGCACAGCTTTTTAGGATGCGCCGACGCAAAAGGAGGCGAGGATGTCCAGGCTGCACATAGGGCAGGCCGACGGCAAGAAATTTGAAGTCGACCTGCAATCGCTGACCCGCCACGCCATAATACTTGGAGCCACCGGCTCTGGCAAGACCATGCTCTCAAAGGCGATAGTAGAGGAGGCGGCACTTGCGGGCATCACCACGTTTGCAATCGACCCAAAGGGCGACATCGGCAATCTGGCCTTTCAGTCGCCTGACTTTGACTTTACAAAATGGTCTGCAAGAGAGGCAGACGCGCTAAAAACTGACAGAAGCATCCACGCGAAAAACCTGCAAAAGGAATATGCCGACAGGGCGATGGAGTTCTCTGTCAGCCCTGATGCCGCAGACCGGTTTGCGCAGGTGCCGGTGCGGATATTTACTCCCAAGTCGCCTGCCGGCCTGCCAGTGGGCATATCGCCTGACCTGTCTGCGCCTGCCGACTTTGCGCGCCTTTTACAGCAAGACGTGTCGTCTGCGGCGGACCTTCTGGACCTGACGTCTCACAATCTCCTGCGCCTCGCCGGCTATGGTCAGGACGACCGAAAAGAGATAACCTTTGTATCTGCGCTGCTGGAAGACGCATGGAAAACGGGCCAGAGCCTGACGGTAAAGGATCTTATACGCAGGATAGAAGACCCGCCAATGGGCACGATAGGTACTCTCCATGTCTCTGACGTGGTGGAAGAGAAGGACCGGCGCAAGCTGGCTACCCGGATAAACCTGCTCATTTCCGATCCGAAATTGCGTTCGTGGTCGGCTGCGCGGCCCCTTGACTTTGCCGAGATTTTCAGCAAGCCCTCCATCAGCGTGCTTGACCTGCGTAACATCCAGTCAGAGCAGGAAAAGCACCTGTTTGTCGAAATGGTGCTGCAGCAGCTTTACCAGTGGCTCATAAAGCAGGGAAGCGCCCAGACCCTGCGCTACCTCCTGTATTTTGACGAAATAGCCGGCTATTGCCCGCCGGTAAGGGAGCCTCCGTCCAAAAAGCTCCTGTTACTCTTGATAAAGCAGGCCCGGGCCTTTGGCCTTGGGTTGCTCCTTGCAAGCCAGAACGCAGTAGACCTTGACTACAAGGTGATCTCCAACGCCAACGTCAGGTTCATAGGCAGGCTTGGCGCGCAGCGCGACATCCAGCGCGTAAGCGTCGGGCTGGAGCTTGGAACACAGGCGGAAAAAGAGATAGCGAGGCTAAAAGCAGGGGAATTTTTCTGCAACATATTTGAGCCACGGTTCCGCGGAGTGATAAAATCCCGCTGGACGCTGACGTACCACCGGGGACCCCTTGAGAACAGCGAGATAGCCGAGCTAATGGCCGGCTTCAAGAACCAGGAGGAGCTTGCTGCGCCGCCAAAAGAACCTGTTGAAGGAGAGGCAGCAACGACAATAACAGCAGCGCCGGCGGCGGCATTTGAAGAGGCAGCAGAGCGTGCAGACGAGGAGCTGTTGCTGCTGTCACCATCGCCACCACCGCCACAGCCGCTGCAGCGGCCTGCCGACAGAGATCCTGCAGTTGCAGCCGATAGTGATGATGACCGGCATCACACGCTGTTCATGCTTCTTGAAAAGAGGTACGAGCCAAAGGATCTCTCTTCTTTCATCAGGCTTGGGAACAATGTCAAGTCCCTGCAGGTACTGTCGGTAGAACAGGAGGAAAGGTTCCACCCTGCGTTTGAGCTGAGCGCGTCGGTGTTTGAAAAATCGTATGCCGGGCAATCGCTTGAAAGGGTCGAAGAGCTTGCGGCGTTTGGCGGTCGGCTGGTAGAGTTGCCGCAGCATCAGCCGCCGCATACGCTTGTCCCGCAGCGCCACGTCCCGGCCGAGGCCCGCAAGGAGGCAGAAAAATGGAAGGGCGAGATGGAAAGGAGGGCGGCCGAGCTGAAAAAAGAGCTGCAGCTGAAATTCGACGTGATCATGGAGGAAAAGAGAAGAGAATACGTCGATTCAAAGTCGGAGAAGCCACGCGCCAAGATGGCAGGCATCAATGCCGATGTCGCCAGGCTGCAGGAAGCGCTCAACTCTGACATCGATGCCGTCGGGGACCTTGAGAAACTCTACAAAGAGCTAAAAAAGGAAAAGGCGAAAAAATCCCGGCTCATAACGACGGAAAGCAGGATAAAGGCAAAAAAGCAAAAGGTCGTCACGACCCGGCGCAAGATAGAACAGCTGCACGTCGACAGAAAAGCCCTTGAAGAAAAGCTGCGCGAAATAGAGCGCCTTGAAAAAGAGAGGTTCCACAATGCCCTTGCCGCAGTAAAGAGCAGGTCATCACATTCGATAGAAGGATGGCTTGTGGAGACTGTCTACCGCGCAAGGATAACGATCAACGGCAAGGAGCATTACGGCGACGTGAGGTGGAGCGCCTATACGGGTGAGGGCACATGGGGCCGCTGCTCCACCTGCTCGACTGCACTGGAAGCCGGCTCGGCCTGCGCGTGTGGCAACCTGATGTGCAACCACCATCTTGCCTATTGCAAGGCGTGCCTGGAGCCTGTGTGCAAGGACCACCGCAGCCTGTGCTACATCTGCAATTCCACGTTTTGCGCCCGGCACAGCATCAGGTGCGAGCTGTGCGGGTCGGTCGCGTGCAGCGGCCACGGCGGCACGTGTAGCGTATGCAGCCGCAAGGTATGCAGCAACTGCTCGCAAAAGAAAGGTATCCTCATAAAAAGAGAGCTGGTATGCCGTTCCTGCTCAGGGTAGCGAGCAGTCGGCCATCGTGCGCTCGCCCGTGCGCACCACCATGCAGTGTGCAAGCTCAGGCGCAACCTGGCTGCTACTACTACCACTACCAACACCGGCGGTGGTAGTGTCAGGTGTCGCCGCCGGGGCGCTCCCGCTGCCTGCGAGCGCGGCGGCAAGAAAGCTTGCCACAAAGAACACGAGCGATATGGCTATCATCAGGAAAAGCAACAGGCGCGACTTGTTGCTCGTGGCGCTCATGGTATCCAGTAGGCAAAAGCAGTTAGTATTCTTTTCTGTAAATCGTTTTTAAGGTTCCTTGCCGCAAGTGTGAGTGGATGTTTGAAAACGAGCATACCGTCAGCCATTTTATGGCGGAAAAGGCAGAGGGCCAGTTCCACGATAGGTACGAGCGGGCGCTAGAGCGCATCAGGGCAGAGTTTGGCCGGAAATACCCGATGATGATCGGGGGCAAGGAAGTCAAGGCGTCATCGTATTCTGCACACACCTCGCCGATAGACACCCGGATGGTGCTTGGCTACACGCCTGCCGGGACTGCCCGGCATGCAAGGCTCGCAATTGCGTCTGCAAAAAAGGCTTTTGAAGAATGGAGCAGAAGCGATTGGCAAGAGAGGGTCAAGATATTCAAAAAGGCCGCAGGCATGATGAGCGAGAAAAAATTCGACCTGGCAGCGTGGATCTCGTACGAGAACGGCAAGAACCGCTACGAGGCGATAGGTGACGTGGACGAGGCGATAGACTTTGTGCGCTATTATGCGGATCAGCTTGAGGTCAACAACGGCTTTGAAGTGCAGATGAAAAGCGCTCAGCCAAACGAAAAGAGCAAGAGTGTGATGAAGCCATACGGCGTCTGGGGAGTCATTGCACCCTTTAACTTTCCCGCCGCGATACTCACCGGCATGACGACTGCGGCGCTCATCACAGGCAACACTGTGGTGGTCAAGCCGTCAAGCGACGCGCCAATAACGGCGTTTCAGATAGCAAGGATATTTGCAGAGGCCGGGGTGCCTGGCGGCGCCCTGAACGTTGTCTTTGGATCGGGAGGCACAGTCGGCAACGAGATAGTGCAGAGCAAGGACGTCTCTGGCATAGTGTTCACCGGCTCCAAAGAAGTGGGCTACAACATGTCACGCGATTTTAGCCGCAACAGGCCAAGGCCGATGATAGCCGAGCTTGGAGGCAAGAACCCTGCGCTCGTGACAGAGACTGCCGACCTTGACAAGGCAGTCGACGGCGTGATAAAGGCGGCGTTTGGCTACTCCGGGCAAAAGTGTAGCGCGTGTTCTAGGGTATTTGTCCACAAAAAGGTGCGCGACGAGTTTTTGCGCCGGCTGTCCGAGAAGGTCAGAAACCTGCCCGTCGGCAACCCTCTTGAGCCAAACACTTTTGTCGGCCCCGTGATAAACGAGCAGGCATACAAAAAATACCAGCAGTACGCCCGCCTTGCAGACAGGGATGGCAAGGTGCTAGTCGGCGGGTACGTCAGAAAGGATGGCGAGCTGAAGCACGGCTATTACGTCGAGCCGACTATAGTGAGCGGGCTTCCCCGCAATCACCGGCTGTTCAGAGAAGAGCTGTTCGTGCCGATACTGTGCGTCGCTGATTATGAGAAATTTGATGACGCAATAAAGATGTGCAACGACTCTGATTACGGCCTGACTGCCGGCATCTTCAGCGGCAAGGAGGAAGAAGTGAAAAAGTTCCTCGACCACATTGAGGCCGGCGTGGTCTATGTCAACCGCCAGGCGAGCGCGACTACGGGCGCGATGGTCGGCTGCCAGCCTTTTGGCGGCTGGAAGGGCTCCGGCACTACCGGCAGGGGAACAGGCGGGCCGCACTACCTCACGCAGTTTCTGCGGGAGCAGAGCCAGACGATAATAATAACAGCCTAGGGCGCAAAACGCTCAATCACTGCTTTTAGCTCCTTTATGCGGAAGGGCTTGGGCAGCAAGTCCTTGGCGCCGAGGGACATCATAGCCTGCTTTTCAGAATCAGAGACCGACGAAGCCGTCGAAATTACAACGTTGAGCGAATCCACCAATCCATTTTGTTTCAGGTCATTCAGGATGTCAAAGCCGCTGAACTCGGGGATGGCGATGTCCAAGATGATCAGGTCGTATTTGCCGTCCTTGATCTCTTGTAGGCCCACTCTGCCGTCGTTTATCGCCCTGTACTCTATTTGCATCTCCCTCATCACTATGCCTATTGCGTCTGTGATGTCGACATTGTCGTCAATCACGAGTATCTTCACTGTTGTAGGTCTCTCCTTGGCAGCGTGAACTTGACTATAAGGCCTTTTGTATGTGCCTTGTCAATCCAGATGGTCCCGCCGTGCACCTCCACGATGCCCTTGCATATAGACAGCCCAAGGCCGGAACCGCCGTGCTTTCGAGTCGCGCTGGTGTCTATCTGGTAGAACTTTTTGAACAGGTCGTCTGCCCTGTCGGCAGGTATTCCCTGCCCGTTGTCCTGCACTGAAAACAGCACCATTTTTTCTCCCTGCTCCTCGACCCTTATTGTTATTGCGCCTTTTGCAGCAGGGACGAAATCCACCGAGTTTTTCACCAAGTTTGACAGCACCTGGCTTATCCTCTTTGGGTCGCACCTGACTGTTCCTTTAGCCTTGACATCTATTGCAAAGTCGATTCCTTTGGCCAGCGTAAATGGCTTTAGCGACGTTCCGATCTCGTCGAGCAACGCCTTGATGTCAAACTCGCGCATGTCGAACTTCATTTTGCCCATGTCAAGCTTGTATACGTCCAGTATGTCGCCTATCCGGCTCTCCAGGCTGTCGAGGTTCTTGGATATTACGCTAACTGCCTTGGCCTGGTCCGTGTTCATGCCGCCGAGACTCTGGGAGTCGCAAAACATGTCAAGATAAATCTTCATGGGCGTAAGCGGCGTCTTTAGCTCGTGGCTTACCATCGCGATGAACTCGTCTTTTGACCTGTCTACCCGCTTCAGGTCGCTGTACGCTTTTTCAAGCTCGGCCTCCTTTATGGAAAGCTCCTGCAAAATCTCTTTGTTACGCCTGTCGTTATCCGACACTTTTTCAATGAGTGAATTTAGCGAGTGGACAACCTCGGCCACCTCGTCATTTGTCTTGATGTCTATCTTTTCCAGCCGTCCGATGTTCTGGTCCCTGCAAGCCTGCGCCACCCTGTTGATGGGCTCAGTTATCTTGCGCGAGACGATTACGACAAGCATGCTGCCAAGCGCAGCTACGCCGACAGTGACACCGATTACAAGGTTCCTGAGATCGTCGACTGAGGTGTTGCCCTGTAGTATCTGGGAATGAGGGAGATCGTATACAATAGCCCACCCAAACGTCGGGAGGTGTTTGTACACGACATAATGCACTTCGCTTCCCTCCATGTACGTGCCTGCACCATCTCCGCCTTCGATCATCTTTTGCTCAAGGGTTGCAAATTCTGCAGAGTCGGAGACGGACGAAGAAGCTTTTGGGAAATAGAGGCTCTCGCTGTCCACGACCTCCTTGCTTGCAAAGTCATAGCCAGAGTCTGCTACCAGGTAGCCCCTCGGGTCAATGACGTACATCCTACCGCTGTCTGTCTTGATCAGGTCCTGAAAGATGGATAGCGGCATCTCGAAATGGTAGAATGCCGGCTTGCTGCCGTCAGCGAGCACTATGGGCGTCGTGTACGCAAAGACCTACCTGTTCGTGTCAGGCGACACATAGGGGTACTGGATGTAGACTTGGCCTGCGGCAGTCTGAAATGACGGCGTGAAAAATGGCCTGTCCTCCTCCGTAGCCGACAGCTCGTAATCAGAAGCAATCTTGCGCTGCACCAGCCTGGTGTGTTCCTGCCCAGTCCTGTCTATGAGGCACGTCTCGTCCACTGTGAACTTGCCCTGAAAGTCAAAGATCCACCGGTCAAGCTCGTTTTTCAGCTCTCTCTGGGCGGGAGTGAACTGGTGCGTTCCGGAAACGTACTTGTCGCCCTCTCTGGTCTCGGGCAGCGAGAAATACTCTGCAAAGGCCCTGTTCTGCACGGCAAACTTGATGTCCTCGCTTGCCCTTGCGTGCAGGCTCTCCGCCTCGCCAGCCCGCAGAGACAGGATATAGTCCATCTCTGTCATCTTGTTTGCGATTATCGAGTTTTCAGCATACTGGAAGACGGCAAAAGAAATGATCCCTCCCGACGAGACTATCAGGATGATGAACAGGATGACCATCTTCTGGCTTATCTTCAAGTGCCAAGTAGAACAGTATATTATTCTAGTTAATCTGTTTTTACCTGTTGAAGCGTCTCTGGACAGACTTGTTAGCGCTGGATGAGTGACCTTGCCAAGAGCAGGAGGTTGCGCTTGCGCTCCCTTATCCTGCGAACTGAATATGGCAGCCACTGATTCCCGTAGGGTATGTATTCTGCGATTGGTAGGCCCCTTGAAACGAGCTGCGCCTTTAGCTCGTCGCGGATGCCCATTAGCAACTGGAATTGCGGCCTGCCGCCCAGCCTTGTCGCCTCCTCGATCATCTTGCTGTCATGAGTCGCAACCGCAAAAAAGTTGCCGCTCTTTGATAGCATCTCCAGCAGGTGGATATAGTTGGCGTCGACCTGCTCCCTTGACGAAAACGCATGTTCCTCAAGCTCGTGGTACGCGCCCTTGACAAGCCTGACCTTTCCGCCGTGCTCTAATATGTGCAAAAGGTCGGCCCCGCTGCGCTTCAGGTATGCCTGCACGGCGACGCCCGTTTTGCTGTAATCTCGCAGGATGTCAAGGTAGATAGTGATGGTGTCCTCTGTGAATTTCACCGACTCCATGTCTATCCACAGAAACTGACCCAGCTCCCTTGCCCTTGCTGCGAGCCTCTTGAAATTCTGCAAGCACGTCTTATAGCTGATGCCAAGCCCCAGCTGCGTGGGCTTGGCCGACACGCAGCCCCTGATCCTCTTGCTCTGGATCGCGTCCATGAGCGAGAGGTACTCATTGGTGGCAGTTTTGATCTGCCCTGCATCATTTGCGTCCTCCCCGAGAAAATTGAGTATGGCATCCATGCCCCTGCCATTTGCGTCAACGCCTGCCGAAATGGCATCGTCGATGCTATAGCCTGCTACCCACTTTTTCGCCACCCGGAAGAGCAGCCTCTCCATGAGGTGGGAATCGTAGCTAGGAGAATGGAGAGCCTGCGCCATGGTACTCACATTTATGGGTTCCACTGATATAATGATTCTAGCTACCGTTCCAGAGGCGCACTACCTAATCTTACCGCCAAAGTCATTAAAGCAAATACTGCCCAGTTGCTGCACACACGGGTATGGCCAAGAAACGGCGGCCCAGCAGCAAAAAGGATGTTTCAGAGCTTGAAAAGCTGGGCGTAAACAGGTCGCTGATAGAAGAGCTGTCCGCAAGCGAGGCCAGGGAATTGCTCAGGGCGCTCCGGCTGGTGATGAAAAAATACCGCGACACGCAGCGGGAGGCAGGACCGGCCACATCTTCTGCCGTCTAGCATTGCATTGTCTTACACTGCACACACTGACTTTATATCGACAATAGGGGACGATGTCTCTGTATTGGCTTACACCGCGGTATGCAAAGTTTGCCAGAATGTGATGCAGGAAGAGCAGGCAGATGCATTTTTGTCGCGGCTAAGGGACCTCCTTGGTCCAAGTGTCTACCAGATCCTGTCGCTCACGCTTGAAGATGATTTTTTTGGGAACGAAAAGGATGTCAAGCGGGTTTTGCAGGAAAGGCCGGAGCTGTTTGAGAGGGCGTTCCGTGGTGTCCTTGGCGAGCTTGCCGGGACGGCCGTGCTGCGCATAGTAGACCAGCAGCTTGAAGTCGCCAAGCAAGATGTCGCGGCATGATTATATATAAGAAGATGCTGATGCACTCAACGTTGCTGTGTTGATAGATGCGCTCATAGAGTCCTGCCGCGAGGTCCACGCCCGCACCCGGGGCATGGCCGGAACTGCCCAAGGCAACAGGCAGATGGGCAGGGGAGCAGGCGGCGACATTTCAAGAAAAATAGATCTGGTGGCCGAGAAAACGGTTATCGCGGTGCTGAAGAGACGCAAAGTAAACGCCACAATAATTGGAGAAGAGTGCGGCAGAATAGAAGGCAAGGAAGGCTTTATCATAATGGATGGCATCGACGGCACCGCAAACGCAACCTGGGGGATACCGTTCTACTGCTGCTCGCTTGCATACGCTACCGAATTTCGGCTATCTTCTGTAACCCATGCCGCTGTCATGGATCTGGTGACGGGCGACCTCTACCACGCCTCAAAGGGCAAGGGGGCGTACCTTAACGGTAAGAGGATAAGAACGAAAAAGGAGGCCAGCGATGAGATGGTGGTAGTAGCAGGGATGAACGTCTCTGGCATAGGCCCTGACATTGTCGCCAAGCTGTCGCCTGTCATGTCAAGGGTCGGGCACGCCCGGCAGCTGGGCGCGATCGCGCTGGAGCTGTGCCTTGTTGCGGCAGGCCGGCTGGACGCCTCAATCGACCTGCGGGGCAAGGTCCGGCCGACAGACATTGCAGCTGCTTTTTTGATCGTAAAGGAGGCCGGAGGACAAATTCATTGCGGGGATGATGGCAGGGAGATGGGTGAGGAAGATTTCGGGATTGATACGCGCCTCTCATTGGTCGCTACTGCAAACAAAAAGATGTTTGATGAATTGTCCATCGCTTTACGCTGGCCACGCGCAGATTAAATGCGCTGGAGACCCGATATTTGAAAAGAAGTTGGTAACAACAACATTACGCGTCTTCATAATGTCGCTCGCATGCACAACACAATGTATGATAATGGCATTCTTTAAAATAGCAGGGAGGGTATTCATCCTTATATAGTCGCCTGACATGAAACCCGGGATTTTGTATCTCATTATTGGAGGTGTGCTACTTGCTGCCGGCCTAGGTATCGGCGCCTTCTCTACCTTTTCTGTTACAAAGCAGGTAATGCAAGCCTCTGCCATAATCGACAAGACTACACTTGAGCCAGGTCTTTCAACCGTTTCGGTCATAAAGGGCCTGCCGGCCGGGCACCAGCTCTTTTTGTCGCTCACAGGAGATCCCGTTGACGTGCCTCTGAATGCGACTATTATCGGGCCGGATGGAGAAGCACTGGCATCGTACGACATTCAGAAATTGCCCTTCACCGGTACAGCAAGCACGAGAGAATCTGGTGACACGACGCTGGAAGTAAAGAACATGGGATCCCGCGCCATAGTCATAAGCGGCGGACTGATAAGCACTCCTGTGGGCCCGGAGGCCGGCGGTGTCAGCGTACAGGACAACAGTTCGCTTCAGAACTTGGTGGCGTATGGTGTCGGCATCCTCGTTGGAATAGTCATAATCGTCGCCGGCATAGTGCTATTGATAATTGGTGCAGTAAAATACGTGAAGGGGAGAAAGGCAGGGCAATCGCCAACACCTGCATCCTAGCTGCTACAATAATAACAACAACCCGCAGTATGCATCTCTGCCCATCTGGCAGGCCGGCCGTTTTCTTTCGCCTATCGAGTCTGGTCAGCGGCAAAATGACAAAATCCTTTATCTTGATGTCGGTATTGTCCATTATCTTTGTAAAAGTCCTTGGTAAGTTGAGGAGGTTTTGCCATCCGTCTTTATCTCAAAGGAGACAACGATCCTTGCCGCGGCATCTTCACCAAAGAGCTTTAAGGTTGTCCCGGGTATAACATTCTCTGATCAGCACCATGACCTGTTTCTCTTCCTAGACCTCTCATTATCCTCCTCGTAGACTTGCTCCCTAACTGCCATCTTGCTTGCAGGCATCTTCTTTTCCCTAATCGCTTCTTCTGCTCCCCGGGCCCACTCTGACATTACATTTTGTGCATCATATGCATTGTATGGATGTGGAGCATTGACCGGTTATGACAGGCCGATTGGAATTATAATAATCTTTTATGTGCGAGTTTATTCGACGGGTACTAATCAATGAAGCAGATCTTCTTTGGTCAATAAACTCATAAACTGGCCGGTGAACTCTTTTATCAGGCTTTCTTACGAAGAAAGATTCCTTTATTTTTATATTTTCCATTCCAGCAAGAGCGCCATTGTCATGTACACTCGATGATCTTAGATCCTCTGCTGGTGGCAGCACCTTGGGTGTAGCCCTGATACCCTTTGCCAGTCTCCGTGCAGATGCCAGTTCCGCCGCCGATGAGGTCAGACGTTGGAAGAGCGAAGCTGAAATTGACACTAATACGCTAAAGAATCAGAAAGAGAGCAAGCTATATGACATAAAGCAGCTCAAGGAAAAAATTGCAAATGAAGAAAAGGTAGAAGAAACTTTGCGTCGCAAAGACGACATTGAAAAATGGCGCAAAGAGATTGAAGACAATAACGCCAAGATAAAGGATATCAATGAAAAAATGGCAAAGGGCCTAGAAGCTCTCGACAAGCTTGCAGAAGCCCGCGCAAAGTTGCGTGGGTATTTTGATACTGCCAAGAGCCAGCTATCCGACCTTAAATCCAATCCAGAACGGGTTTTAGGAAGCAAACCGTCGTCGTCATCACCCTCGGACGAGGAGAAGGTGAAAGAATATGAAGAGAATGTAAAGAAACTGGAAGAATACGTCCGGGTTATACTGGGCGAGATTGAAGACGAAGAAAAGGGTCACAAACAAGCAGAGGATGAGCTCAAGACGTCAAGGGAGAAGCTCAGAGATGCCCTTGCCAAAACAGAGTAGTCTCTACTATAGCTTGACAACATCCCCGGGATAGCTCATTAAAAATCTCCATCCTTGTTAGTTACGGGATAATATCACCAAACCATGGTAAGATTGTATATTATATCATCTAAGAGAATAGGTCTCTACAAGTGTTTTATTTAGGGAACCTGCGTTCCCGCCATGGAACATGCAGGTTCTAATGCCATGAAAGACAGGACGCTTGAAATAAAGTTCCTGGGAAGCACAGAAAAAGACCAGAGACCCGCAGTGGCTCTCTATGCCATCGAACAGGGGGGCAGAATTCGTAAAATAAAGTCCATTGAAGGTGGCAAGATAAACCTCTCTGACCTTTCGGGGAGCACGAAAGAAGGGGCAAGCTACGGCTTTGGTCCTGACATTGACGAAAAGGATGTCACAAAGAAAATGCTGGCGACATTTCGGCCGGGCCAAAAGATTTCCGAATGGGCCAGCACCGGCGTAATAGAGATAAATCCAAGGTGGCGCGACTGGCTGGTTCCGTTCATTTGCGTCCACGGTGACGTCCACAGGTGCCGGCCGATATACTGGTGGGCAGACATTGCAGCCTCGCCCTCTGTCTTGCAGGCCGCTACTGCAGCAGCCAGCAGCTCGATGACAATTGCCTCAGCTGCTGTAACCAAAGCAGCGTCGGCGCTCCGGCCAAGGCTGGACATCGGCATCCTCCATCCGCCAATCGAGATTCCCCAAATCTGTGCGCCGATATGCAATGCAGTTGTAGAGGTTTATGAAAAGACGTGCTGCTGCCATTTCAGACCTCCATTTGACGACCTGCTTGATAGACTAAAGGAAATTCTGGAAACTCTGCCTCCAATCCCAGATCCGGATCCAGGACCCCTGGGACCTTGGCCCGAAGTGGGTCCAATACCGGGCCCCGATCCAGCGCCGATAAGGGCCATAAAGATGGCCAAACTAATGAGGGCAACAGGCCAGCCAATCCCGCTGGGAAACCCTCCAGAAAAGCTGGGCCAGGATTTCTATGCGCTTTCAGCCATGACAACCATATCTGAAAGGCAGGCATACCTGGATGACCACTATTATCTCTACCCGATCTTTTGCACCTGCAGCACAAGAAAGGTGGGCGAAACGACCGTGGATCAGAATGGAGAGTTCAGCTTTTGCTACCGCAGGCCAGTCGTGCCCTTTGGGTGCCGGATAACATACTACTACAAAGTCAGGCAGTGGCAGGGCAACCAGTGGGTGTACATCTATGACGGCTCAACTACTCACGACTATTTCGGCCAGTCCGACGATGCACACCTAAAGACATGGAAAGGAAGGGCGTGCGATCCGGGAGATGGCGTGCCAGACCCCGGCACCCAGTTTGTCATGCTGGAAAACATTGGAGTCATTCCAAGCTGGCGTCTTGCCAGCCCGGTCCAGGATGCCGAGTTTGGCGTAAACACTCCCGCTGCAGCCGATGGCTTGGTCAACTACAACTATGCCGGCCAGCCCTGGGCGCAGACCCTGAGCTTCAGGCTGAAATTCACCGAAGGAATGAAGGGGCTGGGCGCAAAATACTACAGGGTAAGCGTCGTCAAGGCCAACTCTAACGGCGATGCGGCCGGAGCACCACTCGTGCTCACAAACCCGGTGGCATGGAGCAGGTGGAAGTGGGTCGGGTCCCAGCTTCAGACAGAGACGGTGGGCCTTGGGCCAAATACTGTAGGCGCAAACGCAGGCCTGTACCTCATCCCCTACGAATCCGACGCTCCTGACGGGGGATGGCTGTGGTTCCAGTTCCACCAGTCGTGGAACACCCTGCAAGACCCTGTATCAATAGTCGACGACAACTATCTGGTCATCGTAGAGGTGTTTGACGCCGCCGGCAGCAGGTTAAGGCCAAACGGCGCGACAGGTGCGGGGACAGACAAGCCATTTACGTTCAGACGCTGGAGCACCGAGACGACTACAGACGCAGTGAACTTTGCCGCCCTCACTCACCTGTTCCACGTGAACAACGTGTCGTGCTATGGCGACATCGTGGATCTGCGCAAGAACGGTTCGCCATCAACTGAGGAGTGCCAGTTCATACAGGGGTGCGCAAACGACAACTTTTCAGTCGGGTTCTATGCGTTCCATGCAAACAAGTTCATGGCAAGCTACAGCCTGTGGTACCACAGAGGCCTGAGCGG
>JBDUUM010000048.1:0-68086 GCA_039938615.1 Nitrososphaera sp. | reverse complement strand
TGCGGCTCTATCGTCGCCGGCGGCTTGCTCGACACTGCATATGTAACCCATGTCGCGCCCTCTACTTCGTTTGTTATCCTGTTGCTGATCCGCTCAATAACATCATACGGCAGCCGTGTCCAATCCGCGGTCATGGCGTCTATCGATTCAACGACGCGTACCATGACTACATGGCCATAAACGCGCTCGTCTCCTAAAACGCCGACAGCCCTGTCGTCGCCTACAGCTGCATAAGCCTGCCACACCTTGTCATAATAGCCGGCAGCCTTTAGCTCATCTTCCACTATCTTGCTTGCGTGCTTGGCAATCCTTGTCTTTTCAGGCGTGATTGAGCCAATTATCCTGACAGCAAGCCCCGGACCGGGGAACGGGTGTCTCTTTAGCAATTCATCGGGCACACCCAGAATCTTGGCGACCTTTCTCACTTCATCTTTGTAGAGAAATCGCAGGGGCTCGATTACCTTTAGCTTCAGCCATTTTGGCAACCCGCCCACGTTGTGGTGCGTCTTTATTACCGCGGCAGGACCTTTTGACACGCCACTTTCAATGACATCGGGATACAGAGTGCCCTGTGCAAGCCACTGGAACGGTCCGTGCTTTTTGGCGACTGCCATGAACTCTTTTGCAAACTGGTCGCCGATTATCTTGCGCTTTTTCTCCGGGTCAGTCACGCCTCTGAGCCTACTCAAGAAGCGCTTTTCAGCGTTGACGTAGATGAGGTTTATTCCAAGGTGCTGTTTGAACAGCCTTACCACTTCGTTCTCTTCGTCCTGTCGCAAAAGCCCGTGGTTGATAAAGACGCATGATAATTGTTTTCCAATAGCCTTGTTCAAAAGCGCGGCGACAGTTGTAGAGTCGATGCCGCCGCTGACTGCTGCAAGCACCCTGTCCTTGCCAACTTGTTTGCGAACATCTTCGATGGTTGTATCGATAAAGCTCCGCATGTCCCACTCGGGCTTTGCGGCGCTGATCTCTTGCGCAAAATTCTTCAATATCTGCACGCCTCGCTCGGTATGGACCACTTCGGGGTGGAACTGGATGCCGTAGATCTTTCTGTCTTTGTTGCCGATTGCTGCAGATTCCGAGTTTTCAGTATGCGCCAAGACAGAGAATCCTTTCGGCAGCTCGTCTGCCTTGTCACCGTGGCTCATCCAGCAGTTGATGCCGCCGTCGAGGTTCTTGAAAAGGTCGGAATTGTCGTCTATCTTTAACCCGGCCCTGCCATACTCACGGCTTGCAGCCCTTTTGACCTTGCCGCCAAAGCTGTCGACCAG
Organism: Nitrososphaera sp.; assembly: GCA_039938615.1. Classification (GTDB taxonomy): domain Archaea; phylum Thermoproteota; class Nitrososphaeria; order Nitrososphaerales; family Nitrososphaeraceae; genus Nitrososphaera. The sequence goes on along the minus strand of JBDUUM010000048.1, from coordinate 66,812 downwards.
CACCTGGTGGCCGTAGCATATGCCCAAAATGGGCTTGTCCATGTTAAAGATCTGCTTATCCGGCTTTGGCGCCCCCTTTGCGTACACACTTGCGGGGCCGCCGGAAAATATGATGCCCTTTGGGTCCATCTCTTTTATCGTCTTGGCAGGTGTGTTGTAAGGCAATAATTCGCAGTAGACGTTTGTCTCGCGGATCCTCCTGCAGATGAGGTGGCTGTACTGGGAGCCAAAGTCGAGGACCACTATCTTGTCCAGCTGCTTTTCCTTGCTGCTCAACCAGTTCCCGCCTTTTCCAGCATCCTAGTAAAGACCCATGAGGAAGTATTGAAAATTTCCTGCAACCGCTCCTTGTCGCGGTAATTGTTGATCACAATCCTCTTGATGTTGCCGCCGCCTTCCTCGTCGACTCTATAGCTGAGGGCGTCTGACTCTTTAATCGCGCCCTGGCTGACCTTTTCTGCATCCTTGCTCTTCATGCCTTCCAGTATGCGGTTGAGAAAGAACGACTGAAAAGGCGGCGTATTGGCGCTCAGCTGCACGCCTGGCGCCGGCACTATGGTGACTGAATTTGCAGCCACCTCTGCATTTGCGAGCACAAACTCATCCTTGGCCCTTTTCAGCGGCCTGACATCCTTGCCGACTTCGAGGCTTGACTGCTTGGCTGGCGGTGGTGGCGACGCCGTCATGGCCTGCCGCGCCGGCGCTATCTGCTTTTCTGACATTGTTGCAGCCGCTGGCCTAAAGCTGCCCTGCTTTAGCAGGCTGTCCACTAACGATAACATCGTCCGGAGCCTTTCCAGCTCCTCTGACTTGTCGGCTATTTGCTTGACAAGCCACTCGCGGATATCCGCCGCGCGCCTTACGTCGTCATCGGAATAGCCAGACATATGTGGTTGCATCACCACTTGATCATAATTGGTATAATAGCCTTACCGCCTCTTTTGCTGGCGCTTGTTCAGCTTTAGCAAAATGATGACCGCCACGCCCCACAGTATTGCCGCCGGGATGTGCTGGCCTAAAAACCACACGGCGCCACCCGCCACGGCGAAAAACATGCCTATTATGCCGATGGCCTTTTTCTGGCTGACCATGCCTAGTAGGGCGCAAAGCCCCTGACTGGCTTTTTTTTGTTGGTGTCAAACAGCTGCGAGCGGGACTGCTTGGCAAGCATTTCAAGCAACTTCCTGCCTTCCTGCATCTTGCGCTTTTTCAGCTCCGGGTCCTTGGCTTCCTTGTAGCTGCTAGAGCCTGCAAAGTCCATGCCGACCAGCACTATTTTCTTGGCGCCAAACTCTTCTGCCAAAAATACGCACCTGTCGCCGTCGGTAAAGCCGCCAAAGTTGTGCACGTTTTCAAGCGGCATGACCTGCGTCGTTCCGATCAACTTTTTGAATTTCGGGACTAGCTTCTTTAACATGTCCATGTTGTCGCCGTGTGCATGGACGACCATTATGGCACCCTTTTTTGCTGCTGCCTGCAATGCGGCGGGGCTTCCGTCAAGGTCCGTCACGACGATGTCTGGCTTTATCTTGTTCTCCAAGAGTGCCTGCACCGCGCCGTCGGCCGCTATCTTGACAGCGCTACTGTTCTTTTTCAGCGTCTTGATGCTTCCGTCAAGGCTTGGGCCGGCGCCCACTACAAAGACGTTCTTGCCCTTTAGCTTCTTTGCGAGCACCTTGGTGTCAAGAGATTTTTTCTTGATCATGCTCGAAAGGACGTTTGCCGCCTCCTGGTCCTTTTCCGTGCTGTAGCCAAACTCTGAGCGTATAGCCTGATAATATGGGAACCAGTCGACGAACTTCACGAAATGGGTTGAGTCAGGGTTAGTATTAATAGCTTTTTCTGGCTCCGAGTCTTAACGTTAATAACGGTAGCGGCCGCCACTAGGACAAACGCAGATGGAACCCAAGATAGAGACCAAGTCATGGAACCACGAAATAGAGAGCGCGATCCTGCGCAAATGGGAACAGGATGACACTTACCGGTTTGAGATAAATGAAAAGCCGGCGTTTGTAATAGACACGCCGCCCCCCTACCCTTCCGGCAAACCGTGGCACATTGGCGCTGCAGCGCACTATGCCCAGATTGACATGATTGCCCGGACTGCCCGCATGTCGGGCAAAAACGTGCTTTTTCCAATAGGCATCGACCGAAACGGCCTGCCTGTAGAGATATACACGGAGAAAAAATACAAGGTGCGGATGCGCCAGATGGACCGGCAAAAGTTCCTCGACCTGTGCAAGGGTGCCCTTGACGACTTGGAGGCAGAGATGCTTCAGATAATGAAGAACATGGGGCTGTCCGGGGATTTCGCTCATTACTACCGCACCGACTCTGACGAATACCGGGCATTGACGCAGGCCACCTTCATCGAGCTTTGGAGACGCGGTCTTGTTTACTTGGCAAATCGGCCAAACAACTATTGCCCAGACTGCGGCACCACAATTGCCGACGCCGAGATAATCCACGACGAGTTGCCGACAAAACTAGTCCACATGAAGTTCAAGGTTGTAGGTGGAGCCGACAGCATCACGATTGCATCAACGCGCCCTGAGCTCCTCTTTGCGTGCCAGGCGGTGATCGTAAACCCCGACGACGAGCGCTATCTTGATTATCAAAATAAAAAAGTCGTCCTGCCGCTCTTTGGGAGAGAAGTGCAGGTGAGGACGCACCACTCTGCCCGGCCCGAGTTTGGCTCTGGCGCCGTGATGGTATGCAGCTATGGCGACCAGAACGACGTGCAGGTGTTCCGCGAGCTTGGGCTAAAAGAGATAGTCGCGCTCAACGAAAACGGCATCACGACTGAAGCTGCAGGGCCCTACGCCGGCCTGCGGGTGAACCAGGCCCGCACCAAGGTCATCGAGGACCTAAAAGCGGCAAACCTGGTCGAAAAGGAGGAAAACATCATGCACCGAACCCCGCTTTGCGAGCGAAGCAAGACCCCGATAGAGATCATCCCGCTGCACGATTATTACGTCAAGCAGCTGGAATACGTGCCGCAGCTGCGCGACCTTGCCATGAAGTTGAATTTCCACCCAGAAATGCACCGTCAGATCCTGCTCAACTGGCTCGACTCTGTCGCAATCGACTGGCCAGTCTCCCGCAGGCGGTTTTACGGAACCGAGATCCCGATATGGTACTGCAACTCGTGCAAGGCTCCCCTCTTGCCAGAGCCGGGCAGGTACTACAGACCTTGGAAGGAGAAGCCACCCTTTGAAAAGTGCGAAAAGTGCGGAGCGACAGAATTCACCGGCGAGGACAGGACGTTTGACACCTGGATGGATTCAAGCATCAGCCCGCTCTATGTCACGAAATTCGGCAAGGATCAAAAGCTGTTTGATTATGCGTATCCGACCGCGCTTAGGCCGCAGGCCAAGGACATCATCCGCACGTGGCTCCACTATACGATGCTTCGGTGCGTGCAGCTCACTGGCAAGGCGCCGTGGACGGACGCGTGGATAATGGGCTATGGCGTCGATGAAAAGGGCGAAAAGATGAGCAAGAGCAAGGGCAACATCATCGACCCATTTCCGATAATACAACAGTACGGTGCCGACACCTTCCGGTTCTGGTCCGCAAGCGAGGCAAACCTCGGCTACGACTTTCGCTGCTCCGAGCAGAGGATAGCCGGGGCGCAAAAGTTCCTCTCCAAGCTGTGGAACGTGGGCAGGTTCCTGTCATCATTTGACATTGTGAAGGAAAAGCCGTCCAAGCTGGAGCCGTCAGACGAGTGGATACTGGGCGAGCTTGACAACCTCGTGCTCCAGTGTAAAAAGGGGTATGAAGAGTACAACTTTTTCGTTCCTGCAAATGCGATCCGCGACTTTACCTGGAACGTCTTTGCCGCGCATTATATAGAGATGGTAAAGGGCAGGGCGTACGACAGCAAGGCTGGCCATGATTCTGCGCTCTATACGTTGCACAAATGTTTCTCCACGCTGCTGTTGCTGCTGGCGCCAATGACGCCTTTCATCGCCGAAGAGCTGTGGACCAAGATGTACTCTGACGACAAGAGCATACACCACCAGCTTTTGCCTTCTGCGCGGGGTAAAAACGAAGAGTCTGCTAGGCTGACCAAGGCGATAACTGACTTTAACTCCTCTGTCTGGAACAAAAAGAAAGAGACGATATCAAAAGAGACGGGCAAGCCTATGTCGCTAAAGGAACCAATCGCCATCGACGTGCCGGCAGAACTGGCACCCTTTGCGGAAGACTTGACAGCGATGCACAACCTGATCCAGAAATGAAGGCAGTCGCGTTTTACGAGCACGGCCCTCCTGATGTATTGAGGTACAGAGATTTTCCCGACCCTGCGCCGGCAAAAGGCGAGGTCGTGATCGACGTCAGGTATTGCGGAGTAAACCACCTCGACATATGGACGAGGATGGGGATCGCAGGCAAAAAGAAGATCCGCCTGCCGCACATTTGTGGATGTGACATTGCTGGCACTGCCCGAAAGGGAGCGGGATTTGATGAAGGCGAGCGGGTAATGGTATATCCCGGGATCAGTTGCGGGAAATGTGTGCACTGCCGTCAGGGCGACGAAAACAAGTGCAGCCAGTTTGCAATAATCGGGGGCATGAGCGACTACAACGGAGGCTACGCGGAGGCAGTAGCCGTGCCCGCCCAAAACGTCATCCGGCTTGGCACCATGGATCCAAAGACTGCCGCAACATTATCAGTGTCGTACCTGGTCGCGTGGAACATGCTCTCGTCAAACGGCGCCGGCAAGGGCAAATCGCTTCTGGTCTACGGCGCTGCATCAGGCGTCGGGATGGCAACGATACAGCTTGCAAGGGCGATGGGCGTCTCCACAATAATCACGACTGCCGCCGGCAAGAAGAAGGTCGACTTTGCAAAAAAGCTGGGTGCAACCCACGTCATTGACAGGCTGCAAACAAAAGACATCGCCGGCGAAGTGACAAAGAAGATAATGATGACGACGCCGGATGGGGTCGACATCGTTATCGATCACGTCGGCGCAGCAACCTGGCAGACCAGCATAGCGTCGCTGAAAATCGGCGGCAGGATGGCCGTATGCGGCATGACGTCCGGCGACGACGCCGTAGTGCCTGTCAGGATGTTTTACAGCAAGCAGGTGACGATGACAGGCGCCCTGATGGGGTCAAAAAAGCAGCTGATAGAGCTGATAAAATTCGTCGCCCTGAAAAAGATAAGGCCGGTCATCGACTCTGTAGTGCCGCTTTCAGAAGCCCGGAGCGCACAGGAGCGCATGGAACAGGGCCTGCACGCCGGCAAGATGCTGCTTGCCTGCCGCTAGGACTTGCCGTTTAGGATCTCAAGTGTGTCCTCTGCAATGTCCATCGCCGTGTGCGAGTCGAGGTTCGGCTCCAGCGTCAATACGAGCGTGTGGCCGTCAAGGAAAAAGGTCAATATTGATATCTTTTCCCGCTCGGCATATGCAAACCTGGCCTTGCCCATTGTCTTGTTGAACCGCTCCCTCATCGACTTGCGGAGTGCCGTCTGGGCGAGGTAGAGCTCGTCGTTTGACTCGTCTGTTATGGAGTCAATGCCCTTGCGCATGCCGCCTGCAACCACTGCGCCTGTGTCATCTATCACTGCAGCGTACCTGATGTCATCGTCAAGGGCAAAGACCTTTTTGCACAGCTTGCCAAAATCCATGGTCTTGCTGCCTCACGCTATCTATTGAGCTTTTGTTCGCCAGTTAATATAGGACGGCGACTGAGCAAGCCTCTGTGGCAGTCATTGGCGGCGTGGCTGTTGGGAAAAAGCACGAAGTCAAGGTAATGGGTATCATAAACGCCAGCCCGGAATCGTTCTTCAAGGGCTCTGTCCGGACCGGCGCGCAAGAGATAGCAGCCGCTGCAAGGCAGATGCAGAAGGCAGGTGCGCACATCATCGACATTGGAGCCATGTCTACTGCGCCCTATCTTGACACCATCATCCCGGTGGAAGAGGAAAAAAAGAGACTGGTGATGGCTATAGGCGCAGCCAGGTCAGGCAGCGACTTGCCAATATCTGCCGACACGCCCCGGGCAGAAGTTGCGTGCGCTGCGCTTGGAGCCGGGGCGGCGGCGATAAATGATGTGACGGGCCTGAAATATGATTCCAAGATGGCTCAAGTCGCAGCCGACGCCGGCGCGCCCGTGATCGCAGGAGCCTATAGCACGACGCCTGCCTCGGGCAGAATTGCAGGCACGGTCAGGGCATTGAAGGAAAGCATCAAGATTGCAAAAAAAGCTGGCGTAAAAGAAATCATAGTCGATCCTTCCATAGGCTTTTTCAGAGAGGAAGGCAGGAACCCCTTTTTCACAAAGATGACCGACGTGCCGTGGTACGTCCGGGACCTGCAAGTACTCGCAAATATTGACAAGCTGGCAAGCCTTGGTCCTGTCTGCGTCTCGGCATCAAGAAAGTCGTTTCTGGGGCATCTGTTGAACATAAAGGTGGAGGAGAGGCTGGTGCCATCAGTCGTGTGCGAAGTTGTGGCGGCGATAAACGGCGCAAGCCTGATCAGAACACACAGCGTCAAAGAGACCGTGCAGGCGCTGACGATGCTGCAGTTGTTGTCAGGGTCTGGCAAACGCTTATAATCCTACAAGCGGTGTAAGCAGCAAGGGATTAGTTGGACTTTAAAGAGGGTCTGACGTTTGACGATGTGCTTCTTGTCCCGAAAAGGTCGCCTATAGTATCGCGGTCGCAGACCGATCTCAGGACAAGGCTTTCGCGCAACATAAACCTGAATATTCCGCTCATCAGCGCCAACATGGACACAGTGACTGAGTCGCAGATGGCAATAGCCCTCGCAAGGGAGGGCGGCATCGGCATCATACATCGCTTCATGACAATCGAGGATCACGTGGACCAAGTGCTGAGGGTAAAGAGATCCGAGTCTGTCATAATAGAGCAGCCGTATACGGTCAAGCCGGACATGACTCTTGCAGACATGCACAGGCTGATGGCCGAGTATGGTGTTTCTGGGCTTTTAGTAGAGGACAAAAACAACGACAACAAGCTTGCAGGTATCATCACCCGCCGGGATGTCATGTTTGAGAAAAACGGCAAGCGTAAAGTGGCAGACCTGATGACCAAGGACGTCATCACGGCCAAGGCCGGCACGACTATTGAGCAGGCCAAAGAGATCCTCCACAAGCATCGCATCGAGAAATTGCCATTAATCGACAGCAAGGGGCGAATCTCCGGCCTCATCACAGGCAAGGACATCCTAAAGATGGACGAGTATCCGCATGCTGCCAAGGACAAAAAGGGCAGGCTGCTGGTGGGCGGCGCAGTTGGAGTCAAGGGCGACTACCTTGAGCGCACGGAGGCATTGCTCGAAGCTGGCGCCGACACTATCGTAGTCGACATCGCGCACGGCCACAGCGAAAATGCCATCAACACTGTCAAGATGATAAAAAAAGCGTTCCCTGCCTGCGACCTGATAGCAGGCAACGTGGCGACTGGCGAGGGCGCCAGAGACCTGATAAAGGCCGGCGTTGACGCAGTCAAGGTGGGCGTCGGGTCCGGCTCTATCTGCATCACAAGGGTCGTTACAGGCTCGGGAGTGCCGCAGCTGACCGCAGTCATTGACGCAGTAAAGGCAGCAAAGGAATATGACGTGCCAGTCATCTCTGACGGCGGCATACGCACTTCCGGCGACCTCACAAAGGCGCTTGCGGCGGGCGCATCATCGGTGATGGTGGGCAGCATGTTTGGCGGCACTGATGAGAGCCCCGGCAAGACGCTTGTCAAAAATGGCAAGAAATACAAGATGTACCGGGGTATGGCGTCGTACATGGCGTCACTTGGGCGCAAGTACCGCGAGGAAGGCCCGCAGGTAGTCGACTCAGACGACCTCAACGACTATGTACCGGAGGGCGTCGAGGCGATGGTCCCGTACAAGGGAAGCGTAGTCGAGATCGTGCGCCAGCTGGCCGGCGGGCTGAGGTCGGGGCTGTCATATTGCGGGGCCAAGACTATACCTGAAATGCAAAAGAACGCCGAGTTTGTCCGGATAACCGGCGCCGGCTTTATCGAGAGCCAGCCACACGACGTAGACGTAATGTAGGTTTATCTATGGCTGCGACGCCTCCTGCGTCGTGGCCCGCACGACGTTTTACGCCATGATTGCTGCCGGCGCGGCGTTCATCGCAATCGGCATAGCGGCCAGCGTCTATTCAGAGGTGGCAGTTGACGTGCCGCTGGACGGCAAGCTTGCGCCCGGCCTGACCGACGACCTTTCGCCTGACATGGATGTCGGCAACACTGCCTCTATTGCAATCAGGGGCTCGATGTTTGATGTCGAGGTCAAGGACCCGTCCGGCAAACTCATCGTATCGCAGTCCAACCAGACGAGCTTTGATTACCAACTGACCGCAGACAGGGCCGGCGAGTACCACTTTATGGTAGAGAACACCGGCGACAAAGAATTAGCAATAACCGGCCACGCGCAGACGAAGGCAAGTCCACTTGGGCTCAGTGCGCCACTGTTGCTCATAGTCACCGGTATATTGGTCGTGGGGTTGAGCCTGCGCTTTCGCAATCGCTAGACAAGCTCGGCCCTTTTGTACGAGCCGACCACTTTGAGAAACGACGTCTTTGATTTCATGGCGGCGAGCACCTGCTTTACCGCCTTGTCGCTTGCGTGGCCTTCAAAATCAACGTAAAAGTTGTACTCAAAAGGAGTCTCTTTTGTCGGCCGCGACTCGATCTTGGTCAGGTTGAGCCTGCGAATGGCAAACTCGCCGAGGATGCCAAAAAGGGCGCCCGGCACGTGCTTGACTGAAAATATTATCGATGTCTTGTAAACGCCACCACCACCTGTTTGCATCCCTTTCTTTGTCGACATGACAAGAAAGCGGGTATAGTTGTTCTTGCGGTCCTCTATGCCTTCGTCAAGTATTTGCATTCCATACAGCTCTGCCGCATGCCTGCTTGCTATTGCGGCTGCATCCTTTAACGCCTGCTCCTTTACCATCTTGACAGAGCCAGCGGTGTCATATGCGGGCCTTGCCTCCAGCTTTTTCTTTTGCAGGTATGTCCTGCACTGGCCCAGCGCCTGCGGGTGCGAATAAGCGATCTTTATGTCTTTTAGTTGTACGCCTTTATTGGCGATGAGGCAATGCCGGACCCTCTGGTATATCTCTCCGACCGCCATAAGCTTGCTGTTTAGCAAAAGGTCATAGACCTCGCCGATGCTCCCCTCAATAGAGTTTTCTACAGGGACTACGGCATAGTCGACTGTTTTCTTTTTTTGCGCTACATCAAAAACGTCTGCAAACGATTTTTGCGGAACCAGTGTTGCGCCAGAGAAATACTGGAGCGCCGCCATCTCGCTGTACGCGCCCCGCTCTCCCTGAAAAGCAACCCTTGTAGCCAAAGATCACTTGCCCGACCTTAGGATCTGCCGAAAGGTTTCCTTGCCATAGTCGTGCGTCAGCTTACGGGGCTCCCATGCTCCGCATTCGATGCACTTGACCGTGTCGTTTACCCTGACAGTGTCGCCGCCGCACATAAAGCACAGGGTGTAAAGCACTCCAAACTCTTTTTCGGCTATCGTCAGGTGCACGGTGGAGTTGAGCAGGCTCATGACCCTGCCCCTGATGATGTCGCCGACCCGGAACACCGGCCGGTCGCGCCTGTCCCTGCCAACTCTCATTGACGCAATGGCGGAATACCCTGCAGTGAATTTTTTGTCGTTGATGTAGAGTATCTTGACCGATATCATGCTGGCAAAGATCATTTCCACATAGCCGATCACGATGTCACCTATCTTGGGCAGCATCGGTGCCTTTTTCTGATCTATCTTTATCACGCGCCTTTTCAGATCAAGGACTTTTATGCCGACGGCTGCGGACCTGATGGTTCCGTCAGCGGTCATGTAGGTATTTTTGCCTCCCTCAAACTCTTCTATCGAAGCAAGATGTTCGCCCGGCAAAATGGGCTGGATGTCTGTTTTTTCCAATTCACAGCAGCTTGCGCGTGGCAAGTTATAACTCTTGTTGCCTTGTCAATTTTAGAGGCCGGGGTAGAGCGCACAACAATCGCACTCTTTTATCCCGGCCCCAGACGATTATAGCAAGGCTAGATGGGCTGTTCGCAAATTAATAGCCATGCGGCCTTTCTCATTGTCTATAATTAGGAGGTTTGGAACACTGCCGAAACTCTTGAAAGATGCTCTCGGCGTTCTGCGGCTGGACACGGATGACTTCTCTCATTATCATCTGCACCTGCTCAAGCGTATAGTAATAGCTACCTTTTTTGAACCATACAGTGCCCTGCAGCGAGAACAGCTCGTAAAGTTGCAATCAAGAATAGTTCGCAGGAGCCATATAGAAGACTTACTTTGCGAATTCCTCGTACTGGAAAATAAGGGATGGATGCGCGCACACACGCAGCGTCTATCCCTCAATTGTGGGAGCCTCCTTGGGCGGTTAGGAGGAGTGCGAGATTATTAGATGCCGCAACTGCCTGCCACGCTTCTTATTTTTATTGCAGGTATACATACACGCACAGACAGATAGTTAGGTTACCTAATTGTTATTATTATAAGATTCTCTGCCGGCAGGATCTCACTCTCTAGTTCAAAAGCAGCCTGGTGGTGTGAGTCTTGGCGGCCACCTGGTCCGTGGCATTTGAGTAGACTTTGCGGTCGTACCTCTTGCTGACCCACTTGTCTAAAATGGCACTCCAGTTGTGATCCGTGCCAAGGGTCGAGCAGTCGACTATCCTCTCAAACATCATGTTGACGTGACTGCAGGTGATGGCTCTAAAGCCTAGCTCGCCGGCAACCTTGATCCCAAACTCGGTCTCCTCCTCGTTTGACCACAATTCAACCATGCGGCACCTTTCCATACAAAGTAATGTGTGTACGCGTAATAGTTTAAGCGCCGCTGCGTAGAACGCTTGACATACGCCTTCCGGAATTGCGGGATGTAAAAAATAGCAAGAGTTGGCCTATTAATCTTGAAAATATTGAAGAACACCCTTGAAAAATATGCGTGTTTGTAGCTGGCAATATGGGCGAAGGATAATAAAGGTATAAAGACAAGGATAGCCAAAGGTGTTAATGTGAGCCAGAATACTCTATCCCTAAAGGTTCTTGAAGCATATACGCGAGACGTCGGAAGGGGAGTAGCGAGGATTGATTATGACTCGATGGACTCTCTGGGCGCGTCAACTGGCGATGTTATTGAGATAAGAGGCAAGCGCCGGACAGTTGCCAAGTGTTTACCGCTTTACCCATCAGACGAGGGCAAGGGGATAATCCGCGTCGACGGCCTCGTGAGGAATAACGCCGGCATCGCGATTGGCGACACGGTCACTGTCAAAAAGATAAAAGCAGTACCTGCAGAGAAAGTGGTAGTGGCGCCGCTTGAGGCGATACCACCAATCGATGAGCGCTACCTTGCAGACGCGCTTGAAAGCGTGCCACTGATAAAAGGCGACAATGTCATGGTACCGTACTTTGGCGGCAGGCTCACCTTCCAGGTGATTGGAGTCACGCCGGCTGCAGACGCGGTGCTGGTCACTCAAAAGACGATATTCCACATCGCAGAAAAGGGCGAGACCATGAGGGGCGTTCCACAGGTCACCTATGAGGACATTGGCGGCCTGAAGGAAGAAATCCAGAAGGTCCGCGAGATGATCGAACTTCCTCTCAGGCACCCAGAAATATTTGAAAAGCTTGGAATCGAGGCTCCAAAGGGCGTATTGCTGTACGGTCCGCCTGGAACAGGCAAGACGCTGCTTGCCAAAGCGGTAGCAAATGAGAGCAACGCGCATTTCATTTCAATATCCGGACCGGAGATCATGAGCAAGTTCTACGGCGAATCTGAGGCGCGCCTTCGAGAAATATTCAAGGAGGCAAAGGAGAAGGCTCCGTCAATCATATTCATAGACGAAATAGACTCTATTGCGCCCAAGAGAGAAGAGGTAACAGGCGAGGTAGAAAGGCGCGTCGTGTCGCAGCTGCTGTCGCTTATGGACGGCCTTGAAGCAAGGGGCAAGGTGATAGTAATCGCCGCGACGAACCGGCCAAACGCAATTGATCCAGCACTCAGGCGCCCCGGCAGGTTTGACAGGGAGATCGAGATCAAGGTTCCAGACAAGCGCGGCAGGCTAGAGATACTGCAGATACACACCCGCAACATGCCGCTTGACACTGACGTAGACCAAGACAAGATTGCTGCAGTGACGCATGGCTTTGTGGGTGCAGACCTGGAATACCTGTGCAAGGAGGCTGCGATGAAGTGCCTTCGCAGGCTGCTTCCAGAGCTCAACCTTGAAGACGAAAAGCTGTCGCCAGATGTGCTTAACAAGCTCATTGTGACGATGGGCGACTTTGAAAACGCGGTCAAGGAAGTTATGCCCTCTGCCATGAGGGAAGTCTACCTCGAGTCGCCGGACATCCCGTGGTCCTCGATAGGCGGCCTCGACGAAGTCAAGCGGGAGCTTCAGGAGGCAGTGGAATGGCCGCTGCGCTATCCCGACCTTTACACAAAGCTTGGACACACGATGCCAAAGGGCATACTGATGCATGGCCCGTCAGGCACCGGCAAGACCATGCTGGCAAAGGCAGTCGCCACCGAGTCGGAGGCGAACTTTATCAGCGTGCGCGGGCCGGAATTGCTGAGCAAGTGGGTCGGCGAGTCAGAGCGCGGCATCCGCGAGATCTTTAGGCGCGCAAGGCAGGCTGCTCCGTGCGTCGTGTTCTTTGACGAGATCGACTCTATCGCCCCGACCAGGGGAATGGGAGGCGACAGTATGGTCACAGAGCGCGTCGTGTCGCAATTGCTGACAGAGCTTGACGGCATCCAGGCGCTTTCAGGCGTAGTGGTGATAGCGGCAACGAACAGGGCTGACATTATCGATCCTGCGCTGCTCAGGCCCGGAAGGTTTGACAAGATAGTGTTCGTGCCAATGCCGGATAAGGCGACGAGGTTAAAGATACTGGAAATTCATGCCAAAAGCAAGCCGATAAGCCCGGAGGTCGACTTGAACAAAGTTGCCGAGCTGACGGACGGCTTTAGCGGTGCAGATACGAGCTCTGTCGTCAATACTGCAGTCTCACTCGTGCTGCATGAATACCTTGCGAAATACCCAACGCCGGAAGAGGCAGCCAAACACGCAGCAGAAGCGCATGTCATGATGCGCCACTTTGAAGAGGCCGTCAAGAAGATCAAGACGCAGCGCGACGGCAAGCCCGGCGAAAAGGTAACCGTGCCGTACTACCGCTAGGCGCGGCCCGCTCCCTCTTTTTCCTTTTTTATTTTTTATTTTTTGTGTGTTGCGCGCAGCCATGGCGCCAGCGCGAAAAAACTTTTTTGTACACAAATTTTTTCCAGCGAGCTTTCGTAACAAAAATTTCGGGGTAATGTTTTTAAAGCAATACTTTATTGATAACAGCATCCGAAAAAATTGGTTGAAAATTCCCAAGTCCAACTCGTAACAAAACCAACCACCGCAGCGCTGAACCGTTTTGCAACATCGCTAGACATCAAAGACCTAGTCGCGCAATACGGCACGCCGCTCTACCTTGTAGACGAAGACACGTTGCACGCAAAAGCAAGAGAGCTCCAGAGGGCGTATTCCAAGTTCAAGGGTCCAGTCAAAGTGGCGTATTCTATCAAGGCCAACTTTACCCCGGCGGTAGTGAAGGCTTTCATGAAGGATGGACTCACATTTGACCTCACTTCACTAGGCGAGCTCCACTTTATCAAGCAGTGCAAGGCAGACCCGGAAAATGTCATCTACACCTCTGTGACCGAAGAGGCGGATGAGTACCTCGAGGTGCTGAAAAGCGGAGTACGCAGGGTGGTCGTCAGCTCGCACAACGGCATGATAAATCTGGCCAAGGCGGCGAGCAAGGCAGGAGTAAGGCCGCTTGCCATGATACGCGTCAACCCCGAAGTCGCTACAGACGCCAAGGTGCGCGCGTCGTACAAGAACGGCAAGTTCGGAGTCCCGTTCAACGGTGGCACAATTGATAGCGCAGCTAGGATGGTCAAGTACATGATGGAAAGCGACCTTTTGAAATTCGAGGGGTTCCATTTCCACTTGGGATCGCAGATCACCGACTTTTCCTGCTACACTCATGCACTGGACAAGATGGACGCATTCATGACCAAGATGAAAAAGGAGCACCCGAACTTTACGGTAAATACATTTGACATCGGAGGCGGCACGCCCGTGTTCTACAATGACCCTGTGCCGACGCCTGCAGAGATGGCGCAGAACCACGTAGGAAGGCTCAACCAGCTTGCCGAGACGCACGGCATATTCACGCTGATGATAGAGTCGGGTCGTTTTCTGGTCGCCGAATCCTCGATACTGGTGTCGAGGATAGTGAACACCAAAGAGTACAACGAGCACAAGATTGTCATCGTCGATGCAGGATACCACATCCTTCTCGACGCAGCGTTGCTCAAGCAGGAGTATCCGCAGGAAGTGATACCTGTGGTCGACAGCAAGGGCGTCACGACAAGCCTGGCGGCTCCGAAGAATACCCACCTCGCAGGAAGGCTGTGCGACACGTATGACGTGTTTCCACTCTCCAAGGTATCGGACATGTCGGGCGCAAACGTGGACAGCCTCGTATCGTTCTACAACGTCGGCGCCTACTCTGTCGTGTTCAATATGCCATTCCATTGCCAGACCAAGCCGCCGATAGTGATGAAGGACAGCGACGGCAAGTACCGGCTGGTGAGGAAGGGGACGACGTACGAGCAGCTCTTTGTCGAAGAGGGCGGAGACATCGCCTAGTTTTTTCAGGCGCCCCTTTTTTCTTGAGGTTGTGACACATTGAAGACCCGCGCCCACGTTTTTGTCTCTGGTAAGGTGCAGGGCGTTTATTTCCGCCAAAATACATTGCAGACTGCAAACAGCTACGGTGTATTTGGATGGGTGCGAAATCTTCCGGACGGCCGTGTGGAGGCTATCTTTGAGGGTGAGGAAGAGGCTGTCAACAAGGTAGTCGAGTGGTGCCGTGCGGGTCCGTCTGCCGCAAGAGTCGACAGCCTCGACGTAAAAAATGAAAAATACACCGGCGAGTTTTCAAGTTTTGCCATAGTCTAGCGTATCTTTTCGTACGCCTGCGCTATCGAGTTTTTCAGGCCGTCGAGATCCTCCTGTGTCTTTATGCTAAACCGCTCCGGCGGCCCCTGCCTGCTTGATCGCACCTCCACGATCAGGTTGTCGACTGCCGGCTCGACATCGAGGAACGTCCGAAACGTGAGCGTCTTTGCATACACAACCCTGTGCGGCCTCACCTCCTCGATTACGTTTGCGCCAAGTGACATGACAAACTTGCGCAATTCGATCATCGTCGCTCTTGCAGGTTCATCCAGTCTTTCTATGTGCGCCTCAAAGGGCGGGCCGCTGGAAACAAATCCGAACCTGCTCATGGAAATATATCTCTGTATCTATCGTAATTAATATATCCTTTAACCTCTGATTGGCAGGCGCGCGTGCGCCTATATCCTGATCTTGACGCCGCCTTTCTTGAGATATTTCTTGACCTTGTCCACAGTCGACTTTTCGTAGTGAAATATCGATGCTGCAAGAGCCGCGTCGACATCTGCTTCCTCAAACACATCCAGCATGTGTTTTGCGCTGCCACAGCCGCCGGAGGCTATTACTGGTATGCTGACTGCCTTGCATATTGCTTTTGTCAGCTCAATGTCATAGCCGTTCTCGGTACCGTCAGCGTCGATGCTGGTGAGCAGGATCTCTCCTGCACCTCTGCTCTCAACTTCCCTTGCCCACCTGACCGCGTCAAGGCCTGTTCTCTGCTTGCCGCCGTATATCATCACTTCAAACCAGTGGCGGCCCTTTTTGTCCTTGAATATAGTCTTGCCTTCCGTATTATTGCCATAGACGCGCTTGGCGTCGATTGCGACTACCACGCACTGCCTGCCAAAAATGTCCATGAGCTGGGTCACCAGCTCGGGACTCTTGACCGCGGCCGTGTTAATCGACACTTTATCAGCCCCTGAAAGCAAAATGTCACGGGCGTCTTCGAGCTTTTTTATGCCGCCGCCCACCGTAAACGGTATGTCGATCACGCTTGCCACTTTTTTTACCACGTTCTTCATTGTGTCCCTTCCTTGCTGCGACGCAGTGATGTCGAGAAACACCAGCTCGTCTGCCCCCTGTTCAGTGTATTTCTTTGCCAGTTCAACAGGGTCGCCGGCATCCTTGACATCTGCAAAATGCACGCCCTTGACTACCCTACCGTTGTCGACATCGAGACACGGGATAATGCGCTTTGCCAGCGTCATGCTACTGCCTTCGCCCTCTCTACGCTCACCTTTCCGTCATACATTGCCTTGCCAAGTATCACTGCCGCACAGCCGACGCTTTTCACCCTTATCACGTCCTCAATGCTTGCAATGCCCCCGCTGGCTATTATCCTCGCCCTGTCGTTGAACGCCACGGCCCGCGCAAGCGTCGCAACGTCTGGCCCTTCCAGAGTGCCGTCTCTCTCTATACTCGTGAGCAAAAAGTCCTCGATGCCCATCGCCAGAAATCGCGACATGGCGTCTTCCACTTTGACGCCTGCGGGTTCTTTCCAGCCTTTGACCATGACCATGCCGCCTGATGACTGGTCTATGGAAATGACTATTCTTCCTTTGTATTTCTTGGCTAGCTTGCGCACCGCCTCCTGGTCGCTGTATGCCATGGTCCCAATGACGACCCGTGCCGCATTTTCAAGCGCGTCTTTGGCCGCCTCTGCAGTCCTGATGCCGCCTGCGACCTGGACCGGCACCTTTACGGACGACACCAGCTTGGCTATCGCCTCGGCGTTGTTGCCCGTGCCAAAAGCCGCGTCAAGGTCGACGACATGGAGCATGTCTGCGCCCGCCGCCTCCCACTTTTTTGCCATCTCGGCAGGGTCGTTTCCATACACTATTTTGTTTGCGGCGTCGCCTTTCACAAGCCTGACTACCGATCCTCCCATGATGTCAATCGCCGGTATTACCTTCATTTCCTGTCCTTGGCTTCCTTGCACATTCCGATAAAGTTCTTTATCATGGTCGAGCCTACCTCTCCGGACTTTTCGGGGTGGAACTGGACGCCCACCAGATTGCCCTTCTCGACCACGGCCGGAACGCTTGTACCATAGTCAGACGTTGCCACCACTATTTTTTTGTCAGAAGGCGCGGCCCTGTACGAGTGGACGAAATAGACCCATGAGTTGTCCTTTATGCCATTGAGGAACCTGCTCTTCTTGCTCTTTATCTTTAAATTGTTCCATCCCATGTGGGGCACCTTTACCTTGCCCTTTGGTAGCATCACCACGTCGCCACTCAATATTTTCAGCCCCTCCAGCTTACCCTCCTCGCTTTTGTCAAACAGCATTTCCATGCCAAGGCAGATGCCCATTACCGGCATGCCCTGTTCTATCGCCGCGTTGAGGTTTTTCCTGTCCTTCTCTATAGATTGGATGGCAGGATCAAAGTTGCCGACGCCTGGCAGCACCAAGCCGTCGTACCTGTCAAGGCCGCCCATGTCATGGATCACCGTGACCTGTCCCGCGCCGTTTCTCTTTAGCGCCTCCTTTAAGCTAAAGATGTTGCCGGCCCCATAGTCAAATATCGCTATCTTCATCACATCGCGCCCTTGGTGCTGGGGACTCCCTTTCTCTTGACATCGATGCCCGCCGATTCCCGCAGGGCCAGAGCAAACGCCTTCAGCGCGGCCTCTATCTTGTGGTGGTCATTGTCACCGTATTCAACTATCATGTGCGTGCACGCGTTGAGGTTTTGCAAAAGCGACCTGACAAAGTGCTCAAGGTCTTCCCTCGGGATGTCCTCGATACTTGCGCGTTCCAACTTTAACTCTACTTTCTGGTACTGGCGCTTTACCAAGTCTATTGCGACGTAGGCCAGCGCCTCGTCCATGGGAACCATCGCGCTGCCAAACCTCACTATCTTGGCCCTGTCGCCAAGCGCCTTGTCGATTGTCTGTGACAGTGCTATTGCGACATCCTCTGCCAGATGATGCACGATGCCATCGTTTGACTTGCCTGTGAGTGTAATGTCGATCATCGCATGCTTGCCGATCGACGTTATAAGGTGATCAATGAACGCAAGGCCCGTCTTGATCTTTGTGGTCCCGCTGCCGTCAATGTTTACCTCTACGGTGACCGACGTCTCTTTGGTCGCGCGCTCTATTCTGGCTTTTCTTGCAGCGGCCAACAACAATTGTTAGGCTGGCTTTACTTTATTTAATAGCTTTGGAAGATGGTTGGCCGTCCTTGCTGTTGCGTCGGCACCCTGCTCCTTGAACTGCTGGATTGTCACGGCCGGCCGCGAAGAAAAGCCATAGATGCCAACAAACGCTATCGCATAGCCTGCCTCCTTTTGCGCTCTGCGCGCCATCATCATGTCCTCCGCAGAGTCGCCGGCGTACAGGGCGCTTTTGGCATTCATCTCAGACATGGCCCTCTTGACCGCATAAGGGTTTGGCTTGGCGTATTCCCTCTTTTCGTCCTCCAGAAACACGCAGGCGTCTGCATTAAAGTATCTAATTATCGGCGCAAGCGAGTACTTGGCCGCAAGCTTGCTCCTGCCAGAGACGATGCCAAGGTTGCCTGCAAATTCCTTGCGCAGCAGTTTCATCGTCTGCCTGCTCACGACAAGCCTATCGTTTTTTATCAGCGGTCTTGATGGATTGCAGTATCTGGGCGAAACGCCATTCTGTTTTTTGAAAAGCTCCGGGCCGTAAAACAACTCGTCAAACACTCTGCCTATGTAGCTGTCCCTGACTGGCGCAGGATATATCAAAATGCTTTTGTGCTTTTCGATGCCGTATGGCGCAAGGAATTTTTCAACGGACTCTATTCCAGTTTCGTCTGCGTTTTGCGCAACTTTTAGGAGAAACCTGCGCGCCTTTGAGACGGTCGGCTGCGGGTTTGCCATCGTCGCAAGCGCGATCGCATAGCTAGTGTCTGTGTCGTTGTTAAAGCCGCCCGACTGCCTAAAGCGCAGGATTATCTCGTCAGTGACGAGGCCCCTGCGCTTTACTATAAACTCGACTGTTTTTTTTATTGCCTCGTTGTACGAAGCGCGCACGTCGACGAGCACGCCGTCAATGTCAAACAGGGCACAATCGAGCATCAGGCTACAGCCCTTTCGATGCAGGAGATGAACCTGTCATTCATCTCTCTTGTGCCGATGGTGACGCGCATGCAGCCTTTATGGCCGGCAATGCTGTCGCCCAGCAGCTTGACTGCAATTCCGCTTTTTCCAAGCTCGCGCGTTATGGCGCCGTATTTCTTGTCCGTCTCGATAAAGAGGAAATTGGCGTCAGATCCGTACGTCTTTATCGCTTCAATCTTGGCAAGGCGCGCAGACACCCTCTTGCGTTCGCTTCTTATCTGCACTATGGTCTTTTTGACGTGGGTGGCCCTTTCAAGGACGCTGGTCGCTATGGCAAGCGAGAGCGTGCTTACGGGGTACGGCGACTGGATGGTTGACTTGAACACGTCGGCTGTTTTTTCATTGGTTATCATGTAGCCTACACGTGCGCCTGCAAGCCCAAAGGCCTTGGAGAGGGTGCGAAGCACGATGACATTATCCCGGCGGGTCGCTTCTTCTGCAAGCGAGTAGCCGGCAAAATCGGCATACGCTTCGTCCACAAGCACCAGCTTGTTGCATAAAGAGTCGATAATCTCCAGCGCCGTTTCTTTGTCTAGCTGGCCGCCCGTGGGGTTGTTTGGCGAGCACAGGTAGGCGAGGTCTGCGTCCTTGGCGCGCCTGACGAACTTTTTGGCATCAAGCTGGAAATTTCTGTCCAGCGGCATCTCGTCAGTCGTGATGCCGTGCAGCTCGCACCTGTTTATAAAATAGGAAAACGTCGGAACAAACGTTATCGCCCTGCTGCCCCTGCCTGCAAGCGTCGTCAGCAAGAGCTCTATTATCTGGTCAGAGCCAGAGCCAACTCCGATGTATTTTTCATTAATTCCTGTGTATTTTGACAGCCGTTCATACAAATAGTCAAGCTCGTCAAGCGGGTACTCGCGCAGGTCGACCCTCCTTGCCGCGTCTGCCGTGACCTCTGATATGAATTCCCTGTCCAGCGCGAAATTCTCGTTAGAGTCAAGCTTGATTGCACCCTTGATCTTTTCCGGCCTGACGTACCTGTCAAGCCTGGCAATCCTGTCGACCTCTTTTGCAAGCTTTTTCATTTCTTTTTCCTCGCCTTTACCGCCTCATAGTGGTTTGGCAGGCCCTCTGCAGTTGTCACCTCTTTGACCGCCGCGTCAATCCTTTTCAGACCTGCTTTTGACACCTGCACCCTGTTTGTCACCTTGACAAAGTCGAGCACCGACAGCGACGCGCGGGACTTGCCAAAGCCCATCGTGGGGAGCACGTGGTTGGAGCCAAGCGCATAGTCGCTTGCAGACGACGGCGTATCAGGGCCGATCAGCACCAATCCCGCCGACTCGATCTTTTTTGCGACCTGAGTTGCTTTTTTGGCGATTATCTCCAGATGCTCTGGCGCAAACTCGTTTACAAACTCGGTGCACGACTTTTCGTCTCTGCAAATTGCCGCAAAGCCGTTTTCCCGCAGGCTCGCCGTTACAATGTCTGCCCTCGCTATTCCCCTTGTAATAGTGCTGTCAACCTCTGACTGGACCTCCAAGGCAAGCTTTTCAGACGCAGTCACAAGCCCGCAGACCGTGTCGGGGCTGTGCTCTGCCTGCGATATGAGGTCTGCGGCCACAAGGGCGGGGTCGGCAGTAGAGTCGGCATAAACGAGAAGCTCTGTCGGCCCTGCCACCATGTCCACCGACACGGCGCCAGAGACTGCAAGCTTGGCCGCAGTCACAAACATGCCCCCTGGCCCTACTATCTTGCTCACCGGCCTGATCGTCTCCGTGCCGTATGCAAGAGCGGCTATCCCCTGCGCGCCGCCTGCCTTGTAAAACTCGTCCACGCCGCAGATGTCCGCTGCGACAAGCGTCAGCGGGTCGGCTGTGCCGTCCCTTGTAGGGGGAGAAACCGCAACGATGCGCCTGACGCCGGCGACCTTGGCCGGCACGGCGCACATTATCACCGTGCTTGGATATCTTGCCTTGCCTCCCGGTATGTAGCAGCCGACGCTTGCGACCGGCTGCACCGCGCGCTCTATGGTGACGCCTTCCGACCTGACTGCGATGTTGCGTAGACGCCTTACTAATGCAAGCTCGCTTTTCTCAAGGCGCGCCTTCATCAGCTTTAGCGCCCTTACCTGCTCTTTTGTCACCCTGCCATACGCGTCCTTTACCTCCTGCCCTGATACTCTGGCGTCTGCCAGCCTTACGCCATCAAATTTTGCAGTATAATCGAGCAACGCCCTGTCGCCTGACGACGCCACGTCGCGGATTATTGTTCTTGCCTGCTCCATCAGCAAATCCGGTATCGCCGTGGACTTGCGCAATCGTGCCGCATCTTGAGCCGGATCGGCGACGTTTACGACCTTCATGCTAGGAATATCCGTCCAGGTTTACTTCCTCAAGAGGCAGTATCTGCCGTGGTTCCAATACAACCAGCCCCTGCGCCAACTTTCTCATCTTGGGCACTATCCTGATGAACTCCTCCTTGTCGATTACCGTGTTGACGCCATACCACCCGTCTTCCGAAAGCGGACTGATGGTCGGGCGCTTTAGCGCCGGCAGCGCCTTAAGCAATTTGTCGAGGTTCTCCTTCTTGACATTGACAAATATGTGCAATTTCTTGCGGCCCTCTACCACTCCCCTCAAAAGCGCCACCATGTCGGCTATTTTTTCCCGCTTTTTCTCGTCCTTTAACGCCTTTTTGTTGGCCACAAACACCGCGGTCGAAGTCGCCACGGTATCGATTATTTTCAGGTTGTTCTGCACAAGAGTCGTGCCCGTCTCGGTGATGTCAAATATCGCATCTACGTCCTCTGGCGGCTTGGCCTCGGTCGCGCCAAACGAGAGGAATATCTCGACCTTGTTGTTCTCGCCGACCCTCAGCCATGGCGTGATTATCATAGGATCCCTGTCGCCATAATGCTTTTTGTAGGCCTTGGTCGCCTTGATGTACGCCGCTGTTGTCGTCAGGTATTCAGCAGAGAACCTGAGCGTCTTGCCCTTTTTCGCAAAGTCCTCGATCATGCCCTCAAGGTCGTTATATGCAAAGCTGGTAGGAACTGCAATGACCTGCTTTACCTTGCCTATCTCTAAATCCAGCAGAACCTCGACATCCGCTTTTGCCTCCTTTATCCAGTCCCTGCCGGTGATGCCCACGTCGTAAAAGCCCTCCTGCACGTAGGTTGGGATCTCTTGCGGCCTCAGGATCTTGACCTCGATCTCGGGGTCAGACAGCCTTACCCTGTACGTCCTGCCCCGGCCGCTTACTGACTGGTACGCCTGCTCCAGGAGCTTGAACGTAACTTCCTCTATGCTACCCTTTGGGACTGCAAATTTGACGGTGGGCATGGGTCTGCAAGAAGCTGCTTTGCATATATATCTTATAGGAGGTACGACCGGGTTTTTCAAAACCTGCTGGTTATTATGAAAAGATATTGCGAACATAGGGCGATGGTACAAGCACACGTGTGTGTGCGCGCAACAACACAACTAGCAAGACTTGGGAAAGCGTCGTATTTTGCAGTCAGAATTGTCTGTGTATATACGTATTTGTCGATTTCTGGGCGGAACGGCGTGTGTGTGGCCCATGCAGGTCCGCCACAGGACACTTGAAAGCAGCATAAATGTAGCCAAGCTGAACGTGGACGGAGAAGGAAAACCCGACATTGCAGCCAGGTACACGACGTACGTACGCATTTTCGATGCCGTCGATTGTACTGTTCAGAGATGGAAAAGAGGTGTGTTGTCGGGCACGGCTGCGCCGCGCCAAAAGAAGAAGAAGAGGCGCCTACCTGAAATTCATAGAGAAGGCGTCTGCCTGACCTCTGAGAGAGCCTTTTTTGCGGCCTCGACGTTTACCGCGCCGGCGTCAGCAATCTTTTTGGCGACTGCGTCTATCTCGCTCCCCTTTGCGCCGGCAGCCACTGCGACATTTCTGGCGTGCAGGCGCATGTGGCCCTTTTGGATCCCCTCAGACGCAAGGGCGCGAATCGCTGCGAGGTTTTGCGCCAGACCGGCTGCCGCCATTGCCATCGCAAGTTCTTGCGCGCTTTTAACTCCCATTATCTTTAGTGCTGTCTTGGCTGTAGGATGGACCTTTACCACGCCGCCGACGATGCCGACGGCAAGCGGAAGCTCTATCTCGCCGGCCAGGTCACCGCTTTTGGTCTTCCACCAGCGCGTCAATGATCTATAGCTTCCACTCCTCGCCGCATAGGCATGCGCGCCGGCCTCTATTGCCCTAAAGTCTTGGCCCGTGGCAAGCGCCACTGCGTCGACTCCATTCATGATGCCCTTGTTATGCGTAACCGCCCTGTAGACATCAGAATGCGCAAGCGCGTACGCATATAGGATGCGCCTTACTGTCTCGCTCCCACCAAGCTCTTCTCTGTCAAAGACGGCGCTACATTTCACCATCCTGCCAGTCGCATAGTTTGACAGTATCTTTAGCACCACCTCGCCTCCCGTTATTTCAGCGACCCTTGGCGCGATGGCCTCGCACATCGTGTTGACTGCATTTGCGCCCATCGCGTCCCCGGCATCGATTACAAGCTCTGCCAGCAGCATCTGCCCCATCCTGTTCCTGCTGCCGTCGCGCACCATCCGCACCTTCAAGTCGACGGCGGCGACTGATCTGCTCTTTGAATTTGCAATCGCAAGGATCTCTTTCTTTTTCGCAAGCAGCCGGCGCATCGCAGGCGCGATGCCCTTGACCGAAACTGCCTGCACCTGCCCGATCATCAGCGACTTGCCTGCAGAAGCCTTAAAGCCGCCCTTTTTCCTTGCAATCTTGGCCGCCTTGCTTGCGGCCGCAATGACGGATGGCTCCTCTATCGCCATCGGGATTATCCTCTCTACGCCGTTTATCACAAAGTTGGTCGCAATGCCAAGGGGGATGGACATTATGCCTACCGCGTTTTCCACCATCCTGTTTGCGTCGTCAAACGCAAGGGGCGTGGCAAATGCGTTGACCTCGTCGTCTGACAGGCGCGCCGTCTCTTTCAGGTAGGCAAGCCTCTCTTCTCTGCCCATCTCATAGAACTTTTTTTTCATCCCAAACTACACCTACTACCCGCATGTTCTTTAAATCTTGTATCTTGCGCCTACTCTTTTATAGTTCGTCAATGGTAGAATGAACCATGCACGCAGTAGTACATATGGCGTTTTCATCTGGCTTGACGTCGCAGAGCCGTCAGGCTGTACAGGGTAGGTGAAGCATGGATGAAGCTGTTTGACAGGAGCGTCAAGCCCATCAGGGACAACCTGTACTGCAACCTCTGCGGCGAACCCGGCGAGTTTGCCTTGGCGATTTTCTGGTGCAGAGACTGCAAGATGTACGTCCACATAGGGGACGTGGTCGAGGCAAAAGTGGTCAGGGAGGTTGGTCAGGGCTTTTCGACGTCAGACGCTCCGTCTACGGTTTTCAGGACGCTTGAATGTGGCCATGTGATGGACCGGCAGCAGCACACCAGTGGCGCCTAGCCTGGCGGCAGGAGGTGGAGGACCCTGTCGTCGCCCGGCTCGGCAATGGCCCTGCCGTCGCGGTTGCTGGTCAGAACGTAGAGCGAGCCGTCGGGTGCCTCGACTATGTCGCGGATACGGCCGTATCCTGTCAGTATGTTGTTGCTCTCGCCCGTGCCAAGGTTGACGTCGCGCAGCTGCTTGGCTTTTAGCGCGGCAAGCAATATGTCTCCTTTGTATCCCAACTTGTCAGACGAGGGAATGGTGATGTCTGCAGGCGCGATCGCGGGGTTAAAGCAGTAGACGGGTTTCTCAAACCGTGTCGCGTCGCATTCCTCAATGGGCCAGCCGTAATTCTCGCCTGCCTTTATCAGGTTCACCTCGTCATTTCCAGATTCGCCGTGCTCGCTTGCGTACATCCTGCCGTCGCCGTCCCACGCAAGCCCCTGGACGTTGCGGTGGCCAAACGAGTAGACGGGCGAGCCGGGGAACGGGTTGTCGTCGGGGATAGAGCCGTCGGGGTTTATCCGCAATATCTTGCCGGCAAGCGAGCCGGCATCCTGCGCAAGCTGCGGCTGCTTGGCGTCGCCTGTCGCCACGTAAAGCTTGCCGTCAGGGCCAAACTTGATCCTGCCGCCGTCGTTTCGGTCGGCCGCAGGTATCCCGTCCAGTATCGTTTTAGAGTCGATTACCTTGTTGTCACGCTCAGTAAGCATAACGACCTTGTTAAAGACCTCAGTGCCATTAGAGTAGGTCTGATAGATGTAGAGCAAGTGGTTTGAGGCAAAATCGGGGTGGAGTGCGAGCCCAAGCAGGCCCGACTCGCCCTGCTGCGCCACGTTGATGAATATCGGGTCGAGGAGCGTGCCATTTTCAATGATCCTTATCCTCCCCGGCCTCTCCGTCAGGAACAGCCTGCCGTCCTGCGAAACGTCTGCCGCCCAGGGGACCTCTAGGTTGGACGCCACGACTTGGACGCCGGACGATGTTCCGGTGCCGTTGTTCCTGACATTTGGCTCTGGAAGCGGGACGGTAGTCGTCGTGCCAGAAGGCGTCCAGAAATACGTCGCAGCTGCCGCCGCTATCACCGCAGCCACCGCTACGAGGGTAAGCCTGCGTTCCTTGTCCATTGGTGGTGGGTTGGCAATGGAAGGCTTAAAATGTAATCCCACTGTCATATGCATCTTATGAGGATATCAGAGATCATGGTCCAAGATGTCGCCGCCCTTGCCCCGGAGGACACCGTCGCCAAAGCATACAACCTGATGGCCGACAGGTCGATACACCAGGTGCCGGTCGTAGAGGAGGATGGCAGATATATAGGCATGATCTTTGCCAAGCAATTGCTGGCGTCAAGCGCCCAGCCCACATCGAAATTAAAGAGCTTCGCAATCAACACCGCGACGGTTGGCCCGGACGACGATGTTGAAAAGGCAGCCCGGCTGGTCATTGGCAGCGGGAACCGCGCCCTGCCTGTAGTAAATAGTGGAGGCAAGCTGGTGGGAATCGTGAGCGAGACTGACATCGCCCAGACAGCCGACTTTGGCAACGCTACAGTCGACTCGGTGATGTCTGGCGCCATAGTAATAGAGGAGGACACGCCCCTTGCTGACGCTGTGTCAAAAATGAGGCGCTACAATATCTCCCGGCTGCCTGTCATCAACAAGTCGGGCGTGCTCCGCGGGGTCATGAATATCATCGACGCTGCATCGATAGCTGCCGCGCCGACTGAGCGCACCAGCCGCTCTGCAGCCATCTCTGGCGGAAAAGCCAAGCCAAAGGGAGACGTGATGGTAAAGGACATCATGCGCAGAGCCGTCTCTGTCGAGAGGGGCACGTCCATGAACGACATTGCCGAGCATTTCAAAAAGAGCGAGGAGGTAGTAGTCGTTGGCGACGGTCGGCCAATGGGCATCGTGACTCCTAAAGACGCCCTTGAGCTGATACTGCCCAAGAAGGGCGAGCCGGCCATACATATGGCGCACCTTGAAGATGCACAGGAGCGCATGGAAATTGAAGAGCAGTTATCAAAATTCTTGAAAAAGATCCAGGGCAAGCTTGGCGACATTCAGTCTGTAGTCGTTTATGCGGACAAGCACAAGACGCGAAAATATTCGGTCCGGTGCAGGCTCATCACTGCAAGGGGCGTCATAAATGCCAAGGCGGTAGGATATGATCCTACAAGCGCTGCAAAGGAACTGATTGCGCGCCTTGACAGGCAGATCAAGTCCGAGCACTCGGAAAAGGTCAAGGGCAGACAGCACCGCGAGTCTGCAAGAAAGATGTAGGCGCAGACGAGGAGATTTGAACTCCTGATCGCCCGAAGGCGAATCGGCTGTCCGGCCGTTCCGACTCAAGGCCGACGCATTATTGTGTCCAACGTGAGAGACCACTCTGCCACGTCTGCGCAGCTCATTTTTCCTGCCGCCCTACTATTATACGTTATAACACGCGCACGTCACAGCCTTTACGTAAAGGTGACAGAAAGAGAGGGCGGAAGGGGATGTGGCTCTTGCCGGTACACACCGTCTCAGACAAAAATCTGCACCCTGTGGCCGATTCTATATATTGCAAGCTTGACGTGGCAGCAGCGGCGCGGTGTCTCTCTACCTGTGCAAAAAGACTGCGGCAGGTGCTTGACGCTGGAAAAGACCAGAAGGAGAGATGGCAAGGATCCACCTAAAACCTGTGCTAACCGACCGGCCAACCTCAACAACCGATGATATGGATGTCTTTTTTTATAAAAAGAAGAAAGCTCTTGATTTATTAACAGAATTTTTTACCATTGCAGCCTGAAAGACTGGCCCGGCGTAACGTTCTTCCTTGTCCATCTGGCAACCATCCTGCCGCCAGACTTGGTCGCGGCGAATTGGGATTTGGATTTTTTCACCTCTTCGGTCTCCAAGTTCACCTCTGAAATTGTGGGCACCTTGGCTGTTGCGGGAAAGTCGATGTTTATCGTGAACCTGTCGCAGTTGACCAGAAACGCGTTTTCGAAATACCGTTCCGGCTCTTCCACTTCGTATTCAAGCGTGTATTCCCTGGCCTTCTCGCCCTTTTCTATGGGCTTGTTGAAAAACGTCGTGAACTCTTTTTGCCTCGGCCTGTCGATGCTGATGCTTGACACCCTCAGTGCCCTGCCATCTTCGTCGTAGACCTTGATATTGAGGTCGTCAAACTCCTTGTCGACATCCGAGGTTATGCCGTGCAGGACGTGATATATCGGCTCGTCTGAGATGTTTTCTATCTCGTACGTCCTCTTGTAGTGCACCGTCTGCTTTTCTTCGTCCTTCAGCGTCATGGTAATTTCCAGCCGCGGGTAGAGAGTAGTCTTGCGCATCCTCTCGACTTCTCTGCCCATCTTGCTCCTCTGGAACGACCCCTTTACCGGCGGCTTTGGATTTCCAAAGCCCTTGCCATAGACAGAATATAGCAACAGCGCCTGACCGTGCTTTATTGAGTAGTCGTGCACCGGCTTGATTATGCGCTTGTATTCGTCTGACAACTCGCGCAGGTCCTCGGCCATCCTTGTGCTGACCAGAATGTGGCCATCATCGCCAAGGTCCATGACCCTCCTCGCTATTATGATGCCTGGGCCCCACACATTCTTGTTGCCAAGCACGTCGTTAACCACAAAGACATTGCCGGCATGTATGCCGACCCTTATGCGCACGGTTTCTGAAGGGATCTTGTCGTGGTTGTATTGCTCCAGCTTTTTGTGCAGCTCTATCGCCAAATTCAATGGGAGCTCAGGCCCCTGCAAGAACCCGATGGCCATGCCGTCGCCCGTCGGCAGGACCAGCATCATCTCCTTTGGTGTCGCCTTGAACGCCACGCATTCCATCACGCTCCTGTTGAGAGTCTCTATCTTTTTGATCTGGGTCTTGGTCGACATGGCGGGGTCGGACAGCCCCACAATGTCAACAAAGAAAAAGTTGGCATGTATGAGCGAAAGATTCGAGATCAGGCTCAACAGACGACTTACAATGGATGTTTCTGATAAAGTTATTTAGTAGATTCATCCGGTCAAAGCAAATTCCGCCTGCTTCGACCGATTTTTATACTCGAAAGGCAAACAGGATATATTGTGGAGAAAAACCAGCAGCAATTAAAGTCGATTTCCGTACTCGTACCCTTGGAACAGGTAGAGGCGAGCCTCTCTGAAATCGGCTTTATGCTGCAAGATAGCGCCACTATAGTCGCAGATGGCAAGTTCTGGAAGCGCCTGCTTTATGCAAGAGGCGGCGAGACGATAAGCGTGTCAGAGGAGATAGGCGATGTCTACCCAAAGGACCCGATAATCACAATCTGCGGATCAAAGAGCACGATAACGCACGTGATCAGGGGAGTAGGCGGCTAGTGCCACTGTACGAGTGCAACGAGCACCAGTTTGTCGAAAACATACGCCGGCTTTTAGAGTCTGGCGACAAGTTTGTCGTGAACCGTCGGATTACCATGCACGACGACGCCAAGTACGGTCCTGCTACGTTGCCGGACGAAGAGTTCAAGCGTTACGAAACGCTGTGCGCCAGAAAATCCGTCAACTCGACTGTATACGCAAAGGTGCCCTTTGTCGACGCATACCACAATAACCGCATGCACGACGCAGAGGAGAACCTGCACGCTGCAACTGCATTGATGTTCCCAAGGGTGTCGGTGCCGTATTACAGGATCGAATATTCTGTAAACGTGTGGGGCGGCACGTACTTTTTTGCATTTGACGCGCTATTTGACCCCGAGATAGTGATAGAAGAAAGGAGCGGCAGGCGCCTTGGCAAGGGCGCACTCGTGCATGTCCTGCGCTTCAACCCGCCAAAAGAGCAGGTGTTGTCGATAAATCTGCCCAAGGGCGTAGTCGTGCTTGATGTCAAGCACATGGTACGGGTTATCGACCATACATCAAACTTTTGACAGCCATGAAAAGAACGGCTCCAGCGGCGCCGGTACTTTGGCGCTGTAGCCCAGAAGCAGCATCCTGCCTTCCATCTTTTTCCGCAATGGGAACGGCAACTGCCGCTTGTGGAAGGGACCAAAGATCTCAAAGAAAAATTCGTGCCTGTAGTGCGCTACGTGTTGCGCAAAGCAGTCTGACAATATGGTAGGATCGCCGGCGATGCGCCTACTTGCCTCATCTTGGTTTGCGCCCCTCATATCAACAGCTATCTGCAGCATCCTTTTCGTGTAATTTTCACGCGTAAACGCAGGATCGAGCCTCCCGGGCATCGACGCGTACATGCGCACGTCCTTTGCGAATTGCTCGACCGTGCGCCGGGCAAGATCCTTTGCCTCCCTTACTTCTGATTCTGGCACGCGGTACTCTTTGCCAAAGATAAAGAACGCGCCAATGACCTCTTCTTTTTCAATATATGGAAACGAGACCTGGCCCAAAATGAATTTCGTTATTCTCGCAGAGATGTCTGCCGGCATGAAAAGTCCCATGTACGAGTCGGCGACGACCGGCATATAATATCCATAATCAAAGATGGACGTTGCATTAATAAATTAAAAGAAAAGGAAAAAAGAGAAAGTTAGTGCGCGTGTGGCGGTGGAGCACTACCCTTTGACAGCGCTTCGTTAAAGGTTCCTGCGGCCTTTTCATGGAATTCCAGATTGCTCTGGTCTACCTTGACTGCCTGCGGCGGGCATACTGAAACGCATGCCATGCACCAGATGCAGTCATGCTCCCTTATCGGGTCTGCCTTGTCGGTGTAGTCCTTGCGCTCTTCCTTCACCGAGCTGCCGGTGCCTGCAAATGTCTCATTTATCGCCTGCTTTGCGGGAATGTCCTTCTCTGTCCTGTACCACTGGTATACCTGCACAGGGCATGCCTCGATGCACGCGCCGTCTGCTACACAAGAGTCCCAGTCGATAGCCACCATCGTGCCACTGACGCCCAGCGGGACCAGCTCCTCGCCGTGCGCCTCATAGGCGTGCTTGACTTCTTCATTCTCGGCAGCTTCTGCTACCTTGCCTGGGCCCCAGAAGAAGTGGAAGTGCTCACCGTCGGTGTGATTGATCCTTCCAATCGGCTGATGATTCCTCGGAAAGTCTGGATCTATTGGCATTTTTACTCTGACAAGAGAGGGATGCAAATATTATATAAACTGTTTGCGCATTGCAGTCTGATTATTTTTCAAATAGTACGTTTAGCCTGCGGTCTTCTAGCTTGGCTTTTGCGAGCTTCATGCCTGCGGTGGCAACAGGCAGAGGCACGATGTTGACCATCCTGCCGGCGACCGTCCTGACGCCAACGGTGAGGCGATCGCCATAGCGCTCTATGGTAAAGTCGTCTTTTGCCGAAAACGGGACCTGCACCGTCATGCGGATCGCCGTTCCCTCGTTCTCGAACTGGTACGGCTGTCCGCGATAGAACACCATTGCCGGATCATTATTGCCAAACAGCTTTTCGCCATGTTTTGACAGCATTTCAACTCCGCGAAGTTCCGTTGCGTACAGCTCGGCTTCCCTGACGGGCAGCGGGTAAAAGTTTGCCTTGGCTTCCTCTACCTTGCCCCTCTGGAAGGCCGCCCACCGCTCATAGTATTCGTCCGTCGAGCCGGCCATTATCTTGTTCACTACTGCCATGTCGACGTTTATGCCGTAAAGTGACGCCGACATCAACGCCCTCTTGGCGTTTTCGATGCTGAACGTGTCGGGGTTTGCCACAAGGCGCAGGCTTGTGCTGTCGCCGTCTTTGATAATGTCTGCAAGCGAATCGAGCCTGTCAAGCAGATCCATCTCGCTCTGTATGACATCTTTGGAGGGCGCCGGTATCTTGGCAAGGGGCTGGAATACCTTGGCAAAGCCTGAAAAGAGGCCGGCAAGACCGCTCAGCTTTCGCCCGATGCTTCCCACCAGCTTTGGGAAGTAGAGATATCTCAACGCCTCGCCTGACGCCGGCATGTCAAGCACCACTGCATCGTACTCGTTTGTGTGCGACACCTCTTCTATTTTCAATAACGAAAAGAGCTGCGTCATGCCCGGCAGCATAGCAATCTCGTATGCAAGCGTCTCATCTATGCCCTTTGAAGAAAAGAGCGACGCCATGTACGACAAAATAGTGCTGTACTGCTTGCTCATCTCTGTCACGGGATCTATCTGCTGCGCCTGCAGATTTTGCGCCACCTGCGCCGGCTCGTTGCCTATGTCTTTCATCATGAATGCGTCGCTGAGCGTGTGCGCAGGGTCTGCAGACAGCACAAGCGTCCTGTGGCCGTGCTCTGCCAGTTTCATCGCAGTGGCGCAGGAAGTGACTGTCTTGCCCGTGCCTCCCTTGCCCGTGTAAATGATGAGCCGCAACAACGCTACGAGTGTGCAAGATGAAAATAAAAAGAGTATGGAGGGCTATATAGCTAGGACACGTACGCCCGCTCTGCGTGCTGCGTGATGTCCAGGCCAATGTCCTCCTCCTCTTCCTTGACCTTGAGGCCAATAGTCCTGTCTATGAGTTTCATGATGACTACAGTGCCTGCAAAGCCCATAACTGCGGCGACTGCTACCCCCATTGCCTGTATCGCAAACTGCATGGGGTTTCCAAACAGCAGGCCGTTTGGACCTGCGGGATTGACTATTTGCGTCGCAAGTATGCCTATCGCAAGCGAGCCTATGATGCCTGTGACGCCATGCACCGAGCTTACGTCGAGCGCGTCGTCTATCTTCCAGTGCTCCTTGAGGAGCAGGATGGCATAGTATGAGGCAAAGCCAAGTACGATGCCCAGGAAGAAGGAGCTCTGCGCGTCGATAAAACCGGCTGCCGGCGTGACTCCTGCAAGGCCGGCGATGGCACCGTTAATGACCGCAGTCGTCGACGGCTTGCCTGACCTCTTCCAAGACAGAAATATCCACACCATCGCCGATGTCGCCGAACCGATGTGCGTAACTAGCAGCGTGTTTGCGGCAAGAGCACCTGACGCAAGGGCGCTTCCCGCGTTAAAGCCAAACCAGCCTATCCACAGCATGGCCGCGCCGATGACGGCAAGAGGTATGTTGTGGGGAACCATGATGTCCGGCCCAAAGTTCTTTCTCCTGCCAAGTACAAGAGCAGCTGCAAGAGATCCCAGTCCTGCGCTTGTATGAATCACGATGCCGCCTGCAAAGTCAAAGACGCCAAGGTCGGCAAGCCATCCCCTTCCCCATATCCAGTGGGCAAGCGGGTAATAGACCAGCAGGCTCCATGCTATTATAAATATGAAAAACGAGCTCCATTTCAGTCGTTCTGCAAAGGCTCCCGTCATGAGCAACGGCGTGATGACTGCAAACATCATCTGGTACGAGCCAAAAGTGACGCCGGGAATAGTCGGCGCATAATCGAGGCTGTCGTTAAACGGCACATTGTGGAAGAACAGCCAGTCAAGGCCGCCGATGATGCCGTTTTGCGAGGGCGCAAACACGAGCGTAAAGCCAATGACGAACCACAGAGTCGAAAGTATCGCAAGACCCGAGAAGGTCTGCATCAGGACGGAGAGAGAATTCTTGCTCCTTATCAGGCCCGCTTCAAAAAACCCCAGAGCCGGCGTCATGAGCATGACAAGGCCGGTAGAGATAAGCATCCACGTAGTATCTCCCGTATCGATCGGCATTTCCATTCAGTTTTTAAGGTAGTTACTATAAAAATGCATCGCAATCACGATATTATCATAATATATGATTTTTATGATATGATATAACAACTTGCGATAATTGCTGCGGCCGCATAGAAATGTTTGCCGGTTCTACGCTATGAGAGACGTGGCAATGCGCTCCACGTCTTGCTCGCTGACGCCGGGGTGCACCGGCAGAGACAATACTCGCTTGGCGCACCATTCTGTCGCCGGCAGCGGTACTGCTTTGTCCCGATAAAAGGGCGTCCTGTGTACCGGCGGGTCATAGTATACGGCATATCCTATTTCGCTTTCGTGCAATGCTTTTTTGGCGGCTTCTCTTGCGCTACTTTTTGAAAACAGGATTGTGTATAGGTACCAGTTGAATTTCTTGTCGCCGGTTTCTTCGGGGATTGAAAACCCTTTAGCGCTGGCGAGCAACTGCGACAGCCGCTCTGCGTTGCGCTTCCTTGCGTCAAGCATCACGCCCAGCTTTTGCATCTGCACCTTGGCTATTGCCGCGCTCAGCTCCGGCAGCCGCAGGTTCAGCCCCAATATGCGCGTGTCATAGCCTTCCACCATGCCATGGTTTCTTATCATTAGCAGCCTGTCTGCCAGCTTTTTATCGTCGGTGACTATGGCGCCGCCCTCGCCTGCCGTGAGCACCTTGCTTGCGTACATGCTAAAGCAGCCCATGGCACCAAAGGTGCCCGTCTGCCTTTTCTTGTAAGTGGAGCCAAGCGACTGGCACGCGTCTTCGATTACCGGGATTGAACGTCTATCTGCGAGCTCCAAAAGCTCGTCCATATCGCAGGGGTGGCCGTACAGGTGCACCGGTATCACGGCCTTTGTCTTCTTTGTCATCTTTTTCTTTGCATCTGAAACATCGATGGTAAAATCAGTCTTGTTGATGTCTACAAACACGGGCTTGGCTCCTGTCGCTACGACCGAGTTTGCCGTGGCGACAAAAGTAAATGAGGGCAGCAAAACCTCATCTCCCTGCCCCACGCCTGCCGCCATGAGGGCTGCCTGGAGTGCCGCCGTGCCAGAGTTGACTGCTATTGCATATTTTGCTCCAAGATAGCTCCTCAACGAGGATTCAAAATCCCTCACGCGCTTGCCGCCTTCCCGCGCGGCGCTTGTAAGCGCGTTTTCGTCAAGCACACTCATCACTTCGCGCTTTTCCTCTTCTCCAAGCCATGGTTTGTTGATAGGGATCATCTAGCAGGACTTTGCTGCGCCTGCTGTAATAAAAGCAGACTGTTGTACGTTTCTGTCCACATCGCGCCAGAAAACGTCTGGGGAAGCGTCAGGTGAAAAAGTGCTGTCTCCAATATAGGTAACTGTATGTAATATTGTCTAACATAAATCAACATCTCTATAATATTCCAATAAAAGCACATTGCAGAATGGCTTTTAATTTTCTGGCAACATCTATGGAAATGGTCAGTAAAAAAGTTCTGGTTATAGGTCTGGGGCAGATAGGATACAGCAACGCAGAATACATGACGATGAAGGGCTTGGCAGTGGACGGCTATGACATTAACGAGAAGGCAGTCCAGCGTGCCCTTGAGGATCAGGTGATCCGCAAAAAGGCGCTCAGCTTTGCAGGCTATGATTACTATATCATCTGCATCTCTACCCACAGGCCCGACGACATGTTTATGCCGCAGCTCGACGGGCTTTACGACATTGCAAAAAGGCTGTCATATGAGGGCAGAAGCGGCGCGCTGGTAGGAATCGACAGCACCGTGACGCGGGGAACGTCCAAAAAGGTGGAGGAGATTCTAGGACACCGCCTCCACGTCGTCCACGTTCCGCACCGCTTCTACGTCCATGAAAAGGTGGAGCACGGCGTGCGCCAGACCCGCGTCGCCGGAGGCTGCGGGCCATGCTGCACAGAAAAGGCCCGGCAGTTTTATGGCGACATGCTTGGCATCCCTCTCCATATCGTCGATCAAATCGAGATAGCAGAGCTCTGCAAGATAGTTGAAAATAGCTATCGCTTTGTAGAGATCGCGTTTGCCGAGGAGCTGCGGATGTTTTGCGACCGCTCGGGAATGGACTTTACAGAGCTGCGAAAAGCCGTCAATACGAAATGGAACATCCGGATCTTGGAAGCAAGGGAGGGAATAGGCGGCCACTGCCTTCCAAAGGACAGCCAGATGCTGCTGAACCTCTCAAGAGGGCTGCTTGAATCCTCGATCATCGATGCCGCAAAAAAGGTGGACGCAGAGTATCGCTCACACATTGCATATGCGCCCCGGATCGCGCCAGCCGGCGGCGCGCACTGACGCCGGGCATCTCTGCCCCGGATACACATACAGAGGCGCGGTGGCTGCTGAATTGAAAGTCATGCATCTTGGAGCAATATCTACCGGCATGGTAGTCTTGCTCGGGGTTATCGTAGTGGTTCCCGCGTTCACACAGAAAAACGCGCCGCCGCAACTTGCCACCATGCTCCTCTTTAGCGTGGCAGAGAATGCAGCCGGCGACGGCCTACCGGCCTGGTGTCAGGATCTGGCAGAGGTGCTGGAAAAGCACGGTGTCAAGGCGGCCGTGTTTGTGGCCGGCCGTGTTGCAGACGAGCATCCACAATGCGTCAGCATTTTTTCGCGCAACGGCGACATTGATGTCGGCAGCCAGACGTACAGTTACATCGATCTTGCTTTGGTAGCTGACTACTCGCTGGCGCTTGACGAAGTGAGGAAAGGCAAGCAGGCAGTCGACATGGCCGGGAACATCGATTCTCATCTGTTTCAGGCGCCTTACGGCTCGGTTGACGAGGAGAACATCTATTCAATGCTGTCAAGATCGGGGATATCGGCGGATTTTTCATACGCCGATCACTATAACAAGTACTACGACGGCGAATTCATCAGGTACAACATTTCACGCTATGACGGCTCAGAGCATCCTGCGAGCTTTTTCTCCGGGCTTGGCAGCGCGGGCCACCATCAGTCGTCGCTGTCGTCGCCAATAGTGATCACATTTGACAGCTCTGTGCCGGTGCCACAAATCGACAAGTTTCTGGGCGAGCTCCAGTCCGCAAGACCGGACAATTATGACTTTCAGTTTGTAAACGCCTCCGATCTGGCTGGCACAACCCTTACTGCAAGGAAAGAGTCGCCATGACAGTCGCCGGCCCGCAGAAACCTTCCGACATGCGGTTTGGAGGCACCTGCTCGCAAAAGGTTTCCGCAGAAGGCAGGATAGTCACCGGCAAAAAGGGGTGGGCTTTGCGGGTGGCTACCATAGCCGGCATGACTGCAATTTTCGCAATGACAATAAACACCGGCATTTCTACCGGCGACCCATTGCTTATTTTTTCAAACATAATGCCGCTCCACTCTATACTGGCCCTGTACGTCGGGTGGTTCCATTACAGGAACCCTGCAAGAGGCAAGCTGGGAAACGATCTCGTCTCGGTGATAA
This sequence comes from Nitrososphaera sp., assembly GCA_039938615.1. Lineage (GTDB taxonomy): Archaea > Thermoproteota > Nitrososphaeria > Nitrososphaerales > Nitrososphaeraceae > Nitrososphaera. Next base: position 30,254 of record JBDUUM010000048.1, on the reverse strand, counting down.
TCCCCGTTTACAACCAGAGAGAGATGATAGAGACTGTCGTTGCGGCCATATTTCGGTCGACTTACCGTAACATCGAGGTTATTGCCATAAACGACGGCAGCAGCGACGGCTCAAAAGAGATCCTCGACGCGCTTGCAAAAAAAGAGCCCGGCCTCAAGGTGATCCACAAGAAAAATGCCGGCAAGCGAAAAGCTGTGGCCGCAGGCATATACGCCGCCAGGGGCAAGTATCTGCTCCTCCTGGATTCTGACAGCGTGGTGGACCCTGATGCGATAGCCGAGATGATAAAGGCATTCAAGGCCGATCCGATGATTGGAGGAGCGGTAGGCCACGTGAAGGTGTGGAACGCAGACAAGAATTTCCTCACGCGCTTTCAGGACTCGTGGTACGACTTTTCCTTTAACGTTGGCAAGGCGTGCGAAAGCACCTTTGGGAGCGTGACCTGCTGCTCTGGCTGCCTGGCCGCGTACAGGCGCGACGTGGTGCTGCATTTCATCCGGCACTGGGCCGACTCCAAGGTGCACAGCAGCGACGACCGGGAGCTCACTTCCTACGTCGCCACCTCAAAGTGGGGCAAGGAAAAGATGAAGGAGATGATGATGACAACAGAAAGCACGCCAGTGTCTGAAAAGCTATTCCAGGCAGCTGCAAGTTATGACGACGCCGAGGACCGCGTGATGACTGCATCCACCCTTGAAAAATGGAAGACCGTATACGTCTCTACCGCCATAGTCTATACGGACGTTCCTGAAAAGTTCCGTGGGTTTTTGCGCCAGCAGGAAAGGTGGAAGAAGGGATATGTCAGGACCAACTTTTTTGTCAGCTCTTTCTTCTGGCACAAGAGAAATCCGCTCATGACCTTTGTGTTTTACACGGAATTCATGGCGACCTTTTCGGCACCACTCATCGTGCTTGCCGTGTTCCTGTATGCTCCACTGCTGCAGCACCAGTACTACTACTCACTTTCGTTCATCGCCGCCCTCCTCATGAAGGGAGTTGCAATAGGGCTGGACTACAGGTACCGCGACCCTGCCGCAAAGAACTGGAAATACTACCCGCTTACCGTCGCAGTCACAAATTTCGTCCTTTCGTGGGTGCTATTCCCGGCGCTGTACAGGTTCAGGGAAAACAGGTGGCTCACCAGATGAGCGACGGCGCCCCATGCGACGACTCTGCACCGTGTGTCTGGTGCAGCCGTTGCGAAATCCTGCTTGAAGGCAGAGAGCAGTTTGTGGGTCACATGGTCCACGGCCATGACGAGCCGGTGGAACAGGCCAAGTCGGCATGGAGCCTTGCAAGAGAGGGAAAGGGCGGTACGCGGCGGCGATATAACAACAAGAGTGCCCGTCCTGTCTTTCTTTGTGCTTCAAAAGGACACAACATACATTAAACAGGCGCGCTCTCTTGCTGTCGTGAGCGCCCAAAAGCCCGCCAACTATGAAGCATTGCTAAAGCGCCTGCAGGACAAGCTCGGGACCGACGCCAGAAAGGCGACGTCGAGACTGGAGATACCGCAGCCGCAGATAATCTGGGTTGGCAAAAATACGATTTTCCGCAACTTTATGGACTTTCCAAAGGCGCTCAGGCGCGACCCTGAAAAGATATTGCTCTACCTGAACAAAGAGCTGGCGTCTGCCGGCTACATCCAGGGCGAGCGAGTCATATTCCTTGGCCGCAAGACTCCGTCTTCTTTCAACGCGCTCATTGACAGGTACGTCAAGGACTATGTCCAGTGCCCCGTGTGCGGAAGCCCCGACACGCGCACCGAGAAGAACAAGAAACTGGGCTTTTTGATCTGCGAGGCGTGCGGAGCCAAGTCGTCGATAAAGGGCAACTATGCCTAGACCCTGCCGGACGACAAAAAGTCCCGCTCGTGCAGGTTCCTTATCCATGCGCTCACTATCGACAGGTCGCCGTCGTACTGGCGGCGCACAAGCGCATTCATCTCTTGAAATTCCGCCACCTTTTTCTTGACCCCGTGGTTCCTGCCGGCAACGTGCTGCGCTACCTCTATGCCCACTATATTTTCGTCGCAGATGTTGCACCGAAGAAGCATGGCGCTGTTCATAGCTTCAAACATCAGCTGCAGGTTATTTGCTGCAGTATCGAGCAGGTTTGCTCCGCACGTCAGCTATTTTTGATCCGTGGTAGGCTCGTGCAGCGGGTCAAGCACATGCTTTAGTTCCGGCTCGCTTGCCAGCCTATCTAAAAAGCTGCGCACGATCTGCCGCGTCGTGCGCTCTGCCGTGCCCTCGCCCCTGTGCTGCACGTTGACGACGTGCTCGTAGACAAACGGGCTGATGTATATCGAGCACACATCTGCAATCCAGCTGAAAAGCGTCTCTGTCGTCTGGTCTTCAAGCATCCGCTGACGCTTTTCTTCAAACGTCTTTCCGATCACGCGCACGTTATAGAGGTACATCTTTTTTCCAGTGCCTTTTTCAACGCCGGTAAACAACACTGCGTCGCGCTCGTCGTATACGAGTCCAAATGAGACGTTGCGGGGCATCTTTACATGCTTGTTCTTTTGCGCGTGTTCGAAAAGTTCATCCATCAGGGCCTTGAGAAGCGCGTAAAATCGCTCTACTGCCCTTTGCCGCTCCTGCTTGTCCTCCTTTTTTAAAATGCCCACTACTCAGTGCATAGCTGCGGCGGATTAAAAAATTGAGCGAAATCGCGCCGATGAGGCGCCAAGAAACATTGCAAAATATGTGAGATGAGTGTTCTCAATCAATAAAATTTCCAAAAAAGCACCTCAAACGTTACCATCATGTCAACCTATTTCACTTTTGTATCGGCAAAAGTTGACTATTGGTTCTAAGTACCAATGCAGAACTATCTCATCATGACAGCCATAATGTCGCTTCACCACGAAGCAACCAACAGCAACTTTACAACCGGCCAGAGCTGGGGCGCACTGAGGAAGGCATGGAAGGGGTACAGGATCGCAAAGGTACAGGGCGATGCTGCACGCATGAGGGAATATGCAGGCAAGATCCGCAAGATCCAGGGCGAACTGGGCGTAAGCGTTGCATCCTTCCCGCACCTAGGAATCAACTAGGCGCGGGCTTTTACCTTTTTTCTATCCGTATATTGATGAACTTCCCGACATCTGTTGTTTCAGCTTTGCCTCAATAGCACCTTTTGGCATTGCGCCTATCATGATGTCGACTGCCTTGCCGTTTTTGAATATTATCATGGTGGGAATGCTCTGCACGCCAAACGCGCCTGCTACCCTCGGGCTCTCATCCACGTTGAGCTTGCCAAACACTACCTTGCCCGAATATTCCTTGGCCAGCTGGTCTATTATCGGCCCGACCATCCTGCAGGGGCCGCACCACGGCGCCCAGAAATCCACCAGCATGATCTGGTATTTTACCACCTCTGATGAAAAGTTGGCGTCGGTGAGGTGCACGGGTTGCGTTATCTGCATCAGCGCCTCTTTGGCGGCGGCCGCCTTTTGAAGCTCGGCCATCTTTTTCTGCTTTATCGCCTCAAGCTCATCGTCGTTGTCAGACAACGCTCCCATGTGTGGAAAATGCGCTATTATTCCTTTGCCGATATGTAATTATTCCAGATGTCCTCCGGTGTTTAGCTGCCATGGGCGAAGACGAGGTAAAGATTGAGGCAGACGAGACAGACAGCGAGATAGAGTCTCTCAGAAAAGAGCTGCAGGCTGCAAAAGAGTCGTCGGAGGCCAACCTTAACAAGCTAAAGTACCTCATGGCCGACTTTGACAACTACCGCAAGCAGATGGAGAAGCAGGCTGCCTCGAAAATCGAGACTGCCAAGGCCGAATTGCTGTTAAAATTCCTCAACATACGGGACGACTACCAGCGGGCTCTGGAGACTGCGGCCAAGGGGGCAAGCCCTACTGTGGTCGTGGCAGGGCTTGAGGGGATACTGAAAAACATCGACTCGCTCCTCTCGTCGGAGGGCATAAGGCCGATTGAGGCAGTCGGCACTCCCTTTGATCCGAGCGTGCACGACGCTATAGCGTTTGCGCCAAGAGACGACGTGCCGGAGAACAGCGTGACTGCTGAGATACGGCGAGGCTACATGCTCCATGACAAGGTGCTCCGGCCCAGCATGGTAGAGGTGGCAAAGAAGATAGTTAAAAATACGGATACTGACAATACCGCATGATATCAGAGGCTGAAAAACAATGGGAAAAATTATTGGTATAGATCTTGGAACGAGCAACTCGGCGGCGGCCGCTATGATAGGGGGCAAGCCGACCATCATCCAGGCGGCCGAGGGCACGTCTGTCGGGGGCAAGGCTTTCCCCTCAGTCGTCGCCTTTACAAAGGAAGGCCAGCTTATCGTGGGCGAGCCGGCGAGGAGGCAGATGATCTCAAACCCGGAGGGGACGGTAATTGCCGCAAAGCGCAAGATGGGCACCGACTTTAAGTTCCGCGTCTTTGGAAAGGAATACACACCGCAGCAAATATCGTCCTTCATCCTGCAAAAGATCAAGAGGGACGCCGAGGCGTTCCTTGGCGAGCCTGTCGACAGGGCCGTCATCACGGTCCCTGCTTACTTTAACGACAACCAGCGCCAGGCGACCAAGGACGCCGGCGAGATTGCCGGCCTGCAGGTAGTCAGGATAATCAACGAGCCTACTGCCGCATCACTTGCGTACGGCCTTGACAAGGCCAACAAGGACCTGAAAATAATGGTCTTTGACCTCGGCGGCGGGACGCTTGACGTCACCATAATGGAGATGGGCGGCGGCGTATTTCAGGTAAAGAGTACGTCTGGCGACACGCAGCTTGGCGGCACCGACATGGACAACATACTGGTCGAATTTCTCGTCTCAGAGTTCCGCAAACAGTCGGGCATTGACATCCATAACGACAAGGCCGCCATGATGAGGATACGGGAAGCAGCCGAAAAGGCCAAGATAGAATTGTCAAACGTCGTCACGACAGAGGTCAACCTGCCGTTCCTCGCATACGACCAGTCGTCGGGTCCAAAGAACCTCCTGATCCAGTTAACAAGGGCCAAGCTTGAGGAGCTCATGAGGCCGATAGTAGAGCGCTGCCGCCAGCCGATGCTCCAGGCGCTGCAGGATGCCAAGATGACGCCGCAGGAAGTGGACAAGATAATCCTCATTGGCGGCCCGACCAGGATGCCGATGGTGCGCCAGTTTGTCAGCAACGTCATGGGCAAAGAGCCTGAAAGGGGCATCGACCCGATGGAGGCCGTGGCGATGGGCGCAGCGGTGCAGGGCGCCATCATAGCCGGCGACGTGGCCACCGACATCCTGCTTGTAGACGTGACTCCACTGACGCTTGGAGTCGAAGTGCTTGGCGGACTAAAGGAGCCGCTGATAGAGCGCAACACGACGATTCCGACCAAAAAGAGCAAGGTGTTCACGACAGCCGCCGACTACCAGACTGCAGTAACCATACACGTTGTGCAGGGCGAGCGCCCGATGGCATCTGACTGCGTCTCGCTTGGCAACTTTAACCTCGCCGGCATTCCGCCGGCGCCAAGGGGCGTACCTCAGATAGAGGTGACGTTTGACATCGACGCAAACGGCATCCTCAACGTCGCCGCCAAGGACCTCGCAACGCAGAAAGAAGCGAAAATCACCATCACTGCAAACAACAAGCTCTCAAAGGACGAAATAGAGAAGCTAAAGAGGGACTCAGAACAGTTTGCCGACGCAGACAGAAAGAAAAAGGAGGAGGCCGAGGCTAGAAACGAGGCCGACAACCTGGTCTACGCTGCGGACAAGCTGGTCAAGCAGGACCTCAAGGACAAGATAAAGCCGGAGCAGGCTGAAAAGGTCAACAAGGCTACCCAAGAGCTGCGCGACGCGATTTCAAGCAATAACATGGAAAGCATCAAGGCCAAGGTGCAGGAACTAAAGAACATCCTTGCCGATGTGAGCGCCGAGGCGTACAGGAGCGCTGGCGGCGCAGCAGCAGGTGGCGGCCCCTCGGCAGAGCAACAGGCAGCCGGCGCAGGACCGGCAGGCACGCAACAACAGCAGCAACAACAGCAGCCCTGACGTGAGAGAGAATGAATAGATGAGCAATAAAAGGGACTATTACGAGGTCCTCGGGGTGCAAAAAGGCGCCAGCAAGGATGACATCAAGGGCGCATATCGCAAGCTGGCCCTGCAGTACCACCCCGACCGCAACAAGGACCCCGGCGCCGAGGCAAGGTTCAAAGAGATCTCTGAAGCCTATGCAGTGCTGTCAGACGACGACAAGCGCAAGAGATATGACATGTACGGCCACGTCGGGCCTGACGAAGCTTTCCGAGGCTCCGAAGCCAACTTTGAAGAAGTATTCAGGGACATGGGCTTTGGCGGCTTTCGCGACATCTTTGAGCAGTTCTTTGGATCGAGAGGTGGCGCCGGCGGTGGTTTTGGCGGCGACTTTTTTGGCTTTGGCAGCAGGCGCAAGGGCCGAGATATCGTCTACGACATGGAACTGACGCTTGAGGACGTCGTCAAGGGCAAAAAGGAGGAGGTCGAGGTACCACGCCTTGAAAAATGCGGCGTGTGCAACGGCTCCGGCGCAGCCGAAGGCACAAAACCAAGGAAATGCACAGTCTGCGACGGAAGGGGTCAGACGCAGCGCGTCTACACCCAGAACAGATTTTCCACGTTTGTATCTGTAGAGCCATGCAGGACCTGCCAGGGCAGGGGCCAGATTATAGACAGGCCGTGCGGCAACTGCAAAGGCTCTGGCAAGGCGCAAAAGATGAAGAAATTGCGCATAGAGATACCACCGGGAGTCGAAGATGGAATGGCGATGCAGCTGAGAGGCGAAGGCGAGACGTCGGAGCTTGGCGTGCCGGGAGACTTTATCGTACGGATCCACGTCAGGCCCGATCCGAAGTTTGAGAGGCTCGAAGACGGTCACCTGCTCTACAATCAGGATGTCCGGTTCACCGAGCTGGCGCTTGGCACCGAGCTGCGGATCCCGACGGTTGAAGGGTCGGAAAAGCTGAAAATACCGCAGGGCACGCAGCCCGACGCTTTGATGCGACTAAAGGGCAAGGGATTACCGCGCTATGGCGCATCCGGCAGGGGCGACTTGCTCGTGAAACTGCACGTCAAGGTGCCGTCGAAGCTGAGCGACAGACAAAAGTCACTACTGAAAGAACTGGACGAGCTGCTGGACAGAGCGTAAAGATTTTAATAGATTTTTGCCAACTTAACGCCATGTCTTCACCGTTTGATGAGTGGTTTGGCAGAAAGAGACGCTCGTGGTTTCCAGACGTAGACGAGATGATGCGAGAGATGGACAAGATGATGCAGGAGGCATTCAAGAATTTCGAGCAGCAGGTGCCAAAGAATCTGGTCAAGGAGCGCAAGCTAGACGACGGCTCGACGGTGAGGGAAATGGGGCCTATTGTATACGGATATTCGGTCAAGATAGGGCCTGATGGCAAGCCTGAGATCCGCAAGTTTGGTAACATTGACGCATTTCCAAACGTCCTTGGCGGCGGCCTTGCAGTAAAGGAGGAGCGCGAGCCTCTAGTCGACATAATAAAAGGAAACGACGAAGTACGGATAGTGGCAGAGGTTCCCGGCGTCAACAAGGACGACCTGCGGCTGACTGCCGACGATAACGCAGTCACGATAGAGTCGGTGACCGGCGAGCCCCGCTACCACAAGCGCATCGATCTCCCAGAGGCAGTGGACCCCAAGACTGCCAAGTCGACCTACAAAAACGGCATACTGGAAGTGTCGTTCAAGTTGCGCAAAAAGAGCGACGGCGGCGTGTCGATCAAGATCGAGTAGTAGTAACAGTAGTGCAAAACGATATTATTCTAGTCGCTAGATAGCACCCTCCAAGCGGGGGTCGCCCAGCCTGGTCAAAGGCGTGAGACCGGGTTTATCTGGCACGACGCTCAGATGTATCACGACCAACTGGGATACCTCATCCCTTAGGGGTTCGTGGGTTCAAATCCCACCCCCCGCACCATCTTACTTTGCCCAAAGGAGCAAGAATATTGCTCTGTTTTGGCAAACAAGCACGAATAACCGAGATCGATTTTTTGCGGCGCTGCACATTACGGACAGACGTTCGAACCCCGTTTTCCACCTTAAATTTGCAGGAGAGTGCAGTATATGATGGCTATACGTGGTGGCAGAGAATATTCTGTAAAAGCAGTACTGACAGCACTAGCAGACGGCAAGCCAAAATCAGCCAGGGACATCATCAACGCTACCGGCATTGACGAAAAGACAATATCTCATCTAATATCAAACCTGTGGAGGAAATATTTCATTCTAAGGACAGACAAACCGCTGTTTGAGTACAGCAAACAATTCAAGGGCAGAGCTGGTTTCAAGAGCAATACTAGGATGTACCATCTGTATGTTATCAACGATCATCCGACAGTGCAAGGGGAAGAATGGACAGGTGCAGAAACTACCATAGTCATTGACGGCCACAGATTTGTACAATTCCGCCCTGAATACTCTGACAAGCGCGGCAACAGGGGCAACAAAAGCAAGGCTCAGCTTGTCTTGAACTTCCTCAAAGAAAATTCTGACAGGGCGTTCTATTCTACAGAAATTTTCAATGCACTAAAAGAGAAAGGGGTAACAATGCCAGACATCATGACAACTGCAAGAAGGTACGAGAGGAAAGGGTTGCTTTATGTGAGAGGATACCAAACTCATGACTCACATTCACCATTTCAGGAAGGCTATTTGATAACATGGATTGAGCAAGATGGCAGCGACCTTGACGCGTTAAAGCAAGCTGTCCTGCGTACAAACGAAGCGCTAAAAGATAATGCATCAACAAACCCTCTGGTTCAAAGAGTACTAGCAATAAGAAATTTAGTTGTAAGCGAAACAGAGCTTGGCAGAGTCACAAGCGTGAATCAAATTAAAGACATGCTCAAAGCGGCGACAGACACAGAAGCCGAATCAGCCATCATGCGAGCTATGCAGCTATATCCATCTATCAAAGAAGTAAAGCTCTTTGACGCCTACCGCTACTACTATCACGAATCGATGAATCCCGAGGTTCTAAACGCTTCTTTGGAAATGGCAAAGAACTACATCAGGATAAGCAAGGGGAGGGCAAACCGCATAGGCCACAACTGGGAGGCCTGCGTTGAATGGTTCATTGACAAATTCACTGTAGGAGCTGAATTTCGGACGCAGAACCATAGACAGAACGGTAAAGGTAACGCCAGAATGGACCCAAGGCGAATCACTCTGCATCTGATAAAAAGTGTGGGAGACAGGAGGCAGAGTGCCGAAGTTGACAGGGTATGGACTGTAACACCGTCTGTATTTGCCAAGCCTGTCACATATGTGCTGGAATGCAAGTGGGGAATTGTAAGCAGAAGAGACCTTGACGACTTTTTCAACGTGCTGAAATGGAGCACTGACTTTGGCGTTGACACTCCGGAAGGAAGGCAGGTAAAGAACGGCGTTGTAGGAGTGTTTGCCGGCGGAGCATTTGAGGATATCCATGTAAAGATGACAAGTGGCAACAACAATGGCGCTAGCGCCATCACGCTGGCTCAATATGCTCAGAGGTTGAATGTCCAGCTTCTGAGGGCGTCTGATTTCAATGAAAAACTGCGCGACAGAGAAGTGCCAAAAGACATCACAGTACAAAAGATATGCAAGGCGGCAAGGGACGAGCGAGACGTTAGAAGAATTCTAGATGCTGTCTGGGATAAACCAGAAGATGGGAAAGGTGTCTTGAACGATGCCATAAAGACCAACAGCAGCGTATTCAAATTTGAAGAAGAATTAGCAGGCGACAACAAAGAAGAAGGCAAGGGGAAAGAAAAAGGAGAAGGTATGGCACCTACCGAATCTCTTTCAACCGCTGCAGCTGAAGTCTAGCCAGGTCCCGCCTCAGCGTTCTATCATACAGCACAAGCAGGCCTTGGTTGACAGCATCGGTGTTGTCTGAAACAAGGCCCCTTTTCTTTAGCTCAAGCAGAATCTTTGCCGGCTCGCCTTCTATCTCGGTGTTGATCCTGACTCTTGTCTGCTTGCTAGGACCATCGTTTACAGTTTCCTCTGTGGTTGCATCATTCACCTCCCTATATTGCAGCACTGTAGGAATTTAAGGCAGGAAAATTGTGTTGACTTTGCACAAGTCCAAAAAACTGCTCTTGGCACCAGACTCAAGCTGTGGCACCAGTGGTGCCAAAAGTGGTACCACTGGTACCAGATCATGGCTCTGGTGCCAAAAAATGGTGCTTTTTACAGCCTGTTTTGGTACCACTGGTATCAAAAAATGGCACCAGTGGTGCCAACGCTGTAAAATTCATGCTCTCGTTTTGCTGCCATACGACAGCGATGTTGCCGCTGGTACCAGAAATTCTCCCCCGCACTATGTTTTTTGCTGGTACCACTGGTATCATTTTTTTTCTTTACCTGGCTGCAGGTTGTAGACCTGTGTGCCTAGTGATGATAACCCTTTGTACTGATCTGGCTACTACTTTCTGCTCAGTATTTTTGCTAAGCTACTATTCGTCTTTATTGTAACTATCTGATCCTGCCAACTTTTAGTTTTCATATCTTTTTATCATGCGTTTCAAATCCAGTTCTTGTATAAAAGATACAAAAACTGCTAAAATTGCTGCTCTATCTTTTCTATCCATGTTTGCTAACACATTATTATCGCCTACGTGCTGTTCTATCAAATAAGCAAAGTCTATACGCTGCACTATTTCCTTCTTTCAAAGAAGGGAAAGAATCAGGCTCAGTAGACTACCCCCAAACAGCCCGCGGCGGTTCTGGAAAAACCTACGTATTCAACATTTTAAAGGAAACATACAATGCAATTATTTGGTAGGGGCGTTTGTTTGATCATTATTCTAGCGGTAATTGTTGACTCCAAGGACCAAGTAGATACTTATCGAATCTTCTGCCCAATAGTGGGCATAATATGCCTCTAGTATCTAAAGCGGATCCCCTTAAATAGAAGTATATTCTATGTCAAAATGGTGAAATAGTATATTAGAAAAATCACCTAACAGAAAATACTGCCTACAGTTGGCTGTATGGAGGAACCCAACAAAAGCAATTTTAGCAATGGCTGCCATAATAATGGCATCGCTGACCGTGCTGCCTATGGTAATAACCCCTGCCAATGCTGATCACACTTCCCCGCCAAGTACATATACCTCTGGAGCAGACTCAGTTCTGACGGACACAGGGTTGAGCTAACCTGCCAGAGTGCGCCAAATGATGATAGATGCAAGATTCCATACTACATGGATTCGAGCCTTGACAATATTCCTGGACCATTAACCCTCTTGCAGATTCAAAATGAAGCGATAAATGCAGCAAATACAATCAATAGCATGACACCATACATGGGTGTACTTTCTCAACCACTCTCATCATACTGGGACAACAAAGTTATTGGCGGCAATCTGGGAACAGGCTCAACGGCACAATACACTTATGATCGACATTGCACTGACATATTCTGCTTCGGAAAGGATACACATGACATCAAGTGGGGGATAACTGTAAACACCAACTCGGCATTCTACTTTGACACGGCTGAGGTTTGCCAAGGAATCAATTATACTCCAACAAAATGGGACCTTGAAAAAGTGTTCAAGCACGAATTCTACCACATGCTTTCATTTGACCACAGTGGTGACATAAACAGCCTCGTGTATTACAACGGATATACTTGCACAACGGGAAACACGCCTACAGCACATGACACAGCTGCTGTACAGGCAAAGTACCCTGCGGGAGTGAGGTAAAATGATGAACAACAAAATAATAAAGAACAAGAAAGCTTGGGCAGCAATTGCCGGCGTAGGGTTTGCTGTGATAGCAATAGTGGCTGTACTATACGCGTACACGCCATTTGGAGCAGAGGTAATACAGAGTAGAGGGTACCAGTACCAACCATGGAATGCTACGTGGGCAACTTCCCATTCTGAAAAGATCGTAATTGGTAAAGTACTCTCAGTGGAAACAAAAATAGTAGACGAATCTTTCACTTCGACCAACACCTACACAGGAGAACCACTTTATAATGACATAAAGACGCCCTATCAGTTCATAACAATACAGGTCGAGAAATATCTGAAAGATGATACCGGCTCCTATCCAAAACAGATCACGTTCAGAGATTTCGGTAGCGGAGTTGCATTCGTGGAAGGCAAGAAGATGTTCATTGAATCGGAAGATCAGACAGGTTATCCGACAGGAGAAAGAGCGCTCTTCTTTATAGAGAGAGTAGACGGAAACCTGCAATCACAGGGAGCGATCTACAAGTTCGTCATAAAGAATGACGGAGCAGTCCAAAGCACATACTGGGAGAAATCAGGTAGAACGCCAGAGGATCTAGCGAAATTCCAATCGGAAATACAGGAGATAGTACAAAAACTGCAAAAATAAATCTTCCATCCCTCTTTCTATCTTTTTTCTTCATGGTTGTTTTCGATCATGCCTGCAACGAACAAGAAAATCTATTCCAGACCTTATGCACAAGATAGTAAACAAAAACCGAGAAAAGGGTTGACATTCATAGTTCTGGTCGTAGTAAACAGTCCGGAATCTTTTTGGCAAAACAGGTAATTCGCCATAACTAGATTAAGAATATGAAGGCAATTCCGCCAAGCAAACCTGCAAATACGGGAAGTCCAACAGCGCCAAATCTGTCACGCACAAGTGATCAGCAGCGTCTGCCATCCTTCTTTTGAGCTTTTAGTTACTTGTATGTTAGAGATGTTTATTTATTGTGAAGGTCTTTTGATTTCTAACTTGCCGTTAATTCAAAAGTTAACGGGATCTGCCATTAATTTTGGAACAATTGCAGGCAAAGCCATCGTTATAGCAGGACTTACTCTTTTGGGCTATTGTACCTATGCAATTGTATCTGGAAGCTTTGGTTATCAGATCTGCCCTCAATTCAGGCAATCAGTAATTATTGGCTGGTGCGGCGACCCTCAAATGTATGCTGGATATGTCGTTAGTTCAGTAATATCAATTGTCTTGGGATCCTTTCTGTATTTGATGTCGGCAAAAGCAGTGGGCTTTAATTCGCGCAATCGAATGAAAGTTGCAATTGAAATTCTGTTTGTGCTTATTGCATTTTTACTCTTGGCAGGAAGTATGTTACTGATATTGAATAACTTTCACATAGACTACTATGGCTAGTTTTCAACGGATGCTCTAAGATCCGTTACTAATCCTCTGGTCGTCCCCAGCTTTATCTGTTAACAGGCGATCTGGCAGCCATGCACGAGTTTCTCGGTCCCATCAAGCCGTCCTATCATGAGTGCAAGCTTTGTGGCAAGCGAAAATCCCTCACCTGCATCAGGTGTGACCTGTGCTTTACCTGTCATCCGATAATAGAAAGGCGTCGCGTGCCAGTTGCGGCATGACCTTGGAATAGGAGTCGAGAGCACCACTATGGCTAACAATATTGTCCAAGATATACTTCAAAAACACACCATATTCAGCGACGAATCGGTGCTGGATGTAGAGTATACTCCCGACAGCCTGATGCACAGAGACCGCGAGTTAGGGTCGCTAGCATTGTTTTTCAGACCCTTGTTAGAAACACCAGGCAAAGCCTCGCCTGTTGCCCTGATCTACAGCAGGTCAGGAACCGGAAAGACATCCATAACAAAGACTTTTTGGCGGCATCGCCGCAGACTTGCTCAAATCAAAAGGTATCGACCTGAAATACGTGCACGTCAACTGCAAGTTTGTCACAAACATGCATGCACTAATGCAGCAGATAGTCCGTTCGACTACCGGTGCGGATGTCAAGGGCTTAAGCCCTGACCTGATGTTTAGGGAGATGTACATGCAGCTGGATACCAACGACAAGTACCTTTTACTTACTCTGGACGAAGTCGACTGGTTCATCAAGAGGACTGGTGAAGACCTCATCGAGCAGCTGACCAGATACAGAGAAGAGCTTTCAAAACCAAAGCGGCTGGCAATAATCTTCGTTATAAGGGACTGTAACATAGGCAGCATGGCAGAGCTTGAGCGTGGCAAGCTCCACAGGACCTTTGGCGCAAGAATGCTCAAGTTGCAACCTTACACCAAAGAGCAGCTTGTAGACATCATCAGCCAGAGGGTACAGATGGCATTTAGAACGAACGCAGCGGTTCCCGATGACATAATTGACTTTATTGCAGATATGACGTGTTCGGTAGGCGACGCTTACTATGCGATACAGATACTCTGGAAGGCAGGCAAATGTGCCGATAACTTTGGGATGAACAGGGTCATCCCAGAGCATGTCAGGATGGCCAAATCCATGACTGACCCTAAAGTCAGAAGCGATGACCTGCTGTCACTGCCAAGGGATGAGAAAGTCGTCCTTCAGGCTGTGGCGAACCTTTTGAGAAAAGAATCCAACATCTATGTGAGCCTGTCAGAGATAATCGATGAATACCACGTCCTGTGCGAGACTTACAAATGCGAACCTGTCGACAGTCAGACTGTTAAGGAACACCTGCTTGACCTGTCGAGGATAGGATTCTTGGACATCAAACATGCAAAATCCAAGCTAGAAGCAAGCATCCATGACGTCCCTATCGTAATCCTGTTAGAAGTGCTGGAACCCATGGTGGCAAAAGAGCATTCTGATTAAAGTCGGAACGGGTGACTTGGCAATAAACGATGATAATGCAAAGTCCAATTGGATAGAACAAACTCTGTCGTCCAGAGTCAGGATAAGAATACTTGTTTTTCTGGCAGTTAATCATGGTACCGGCTTTAGCAAATACAAGATATCATCTGCAACCAACATCTCTGCCAAGGAAGTCTCAAAGCACATGAAAATACTTGTGGAGGCTAAACTTGTGAGAGCTGTTGGCGGCGGAGTTACCTTGTACTCGTTTAACGAAAGTGGACCCGCGTTACTTTTTGCCGAATTTCTCCGGCGTAGCATCTCCTAACCTAGCAGTTTATTTTTTGCATCAGCGCACGTAAATTACAGAATTTTGTAGCTCTCGCATTCATTTGGTTAGCGTTTCTGTATGACGCTTATGTACGATTTTGATATGTAAAAGAACCATAACATTTGCATATTTCATGAAAATTCTGCAGCTGGGTAGGGGGAGGGGCTGGATATACTACAGTGCTTAAAACCTCGTCCCTTGCCCACAGTCTTGAGCATCGTTGTCTGCGGCTGGTGATGATGGGGCGGCATACCTCGCCGTCTACTCTGAAAGGCTTGTGCAGATGGTAGAACACAAGCTTGAGGGCAGCATGGAAAGGCTCCTCATGCCGGTCGCACATTCTGCAGACATTGTACAAGAAGTAAAGGCACTCTGTACTCTTGGCGGCAAAGGAGAAACCATCATGAAGGTTGCGACGTACCTGCTTGAAAAAGACGCTAGGGCAAAAGAAGTTGCAGATGCATTTGGCATAAACGTCAGCACTGCCCACCGGTCGCTAGAAAGACTGGAACAGCACGGTTTTGCTTCAAAGGACCAACGCAGCAGGTTATGGACTTTGAACAAAAGGAGGTTTCCGCTGCTTTATTCGCTCTCCCGCACCAGCACGGTCATTTTGTCAACCAGAAAAAGTTAGTTACGCACGAAATTTGCACGTGATGCAATAAAAGTTTAACCGCTTTTGCAGGTATATAGTACTGCTTGAAGACAGATGGTCTACATCATAAAAGACTGGGACGTTTTCAAGCAAGCGGCGTTGAATAGCAGCTGCCACAACGACCGTGGCTGCTACCAAATAATAGACAGGGGAAGGGAACAGGAAGTAGCTTCATGATGTCGGATACTATCGATTCCAGGAGCTCCGGCATGCCTACCTGCTCGCCGTTTCTGAGGCGCCTTGCGTACTTTTCCAGTATGTCAGCCCTGTTACGGTACTGTGGATTCGACTCTTGACGTTCTTTCTTCATATCATCTTCTTTTTCTTCCATATCGATTCACTCCTTATTTTCTTCTTGTCATACACAATTTTCCGGCTTAGCTCCGAAAGTACTGGTCATGCTTGCAAATGTGGATGGCGATCTCAGTTCGGCAGGGTACGTATCGACATACAAAATAACAAGTGACGGTAAAGTTCAAAACAAATACTCTGAAGATAGAGGCGAGCCAGCAAAGGAGCTTGTAGACGTAGAGCAAGAAGTACAGCAAGCCGTACAAAAACAAAAGGCAAAACAGTAATAGAGGCACTTGCCTCAAATTCCTTTTTGTTTATGATACCGATTGTTAACCTCATTATAACGCTCATACAATTATCTCTATACTAACTGTATGTCATCATACAACAAACTACTGTTTATCTAATATCGACAATTACCGAATAGCCTAATATGGTCGAAAATTTTATTAGAAAAGTATACTGTAGTTTTCTTCCAATGGTAACAAACAAACGTTCTACCATAAGCTTGGCACTGGCATCCATCCTTGTTTTGGCTCTGGGTTTGGTGCTTCCAGCAATAGCCTCTTCCTCTGCATCAAGCCAGAATGTCGAATCTGAAAAACTTCCAAATGAACTGCCTGAAACAGAATATCAGGCGCTTGTACAAGCCGTATTAAATGATAAATCAGTACAAGAGTATACAAACGGAACACAGTTCAAAGTGATGTCATATGATTTCATAGGAAACACAAACGACTCACCTTTTGTATGGCACCCGGAACTGCACATAAGCATCAATAATGGAACAAAACAACTAACAGTAGTAACAGATAGAGGTACAAATCCTTCAGAATATGCTGTAAAATACGTTAAGCTATTTGATCAAGATGGACCCGTACAAGCCACTGGAACTGGTTCTGGAAATGGACATGCCATTAACTATTACACTGGAACTAGCACGATAAGCGGTATCAGAATGAGTACTACTGCTCCATCTGTTCTGACAACTGCCAATAAAGGAATGGCCTTTATGCTAAATGGCGAAGTAGTAACTTCCAATACTTCTCAAGATTGCAGTGGATCTACGCAAGGCGGATCAACCTACTTTGCACAAGCAGGTTTTCAATGGGGAACTACTTTATCAAAAGTCGCTTGGGCTGACACTATTACTAGCTGTTTTCCACAGTACCCTGCCATAACCTATAGCCCTGGTAAAAGTTATGATATGAAAATATTCTCAGCTGGATCGCCTACTCAATGGTACATATACATAAAGAATCTCTACACAGGTGAAGTTATGACACAGCCACGTGGTGGAGTAACTAGCAGTTTTCTGAAAACTAGTGCATACAATACCTCAGTATTTCTAGAGTCCCAGTCACATACTTTAGACGGCAGTCAATTCATTACATATCCTAGCGCAACCTCAACTATAAGTACCAATTCTGGTAGCACTTGGTTTAATTGGGAAAGTGGCAAACGCAATGACCAAAATTGTAACGGTGTTGATCATATCTATCCGTACGATTCAACAAAAGAGGTAATTAGCGGGAACTTGGCCGGCGGAACTTCGGCTACTTTTAATACGGTCAGAATGGCAACAAACTACCCTGCTGCTCCATGCTAATCCTCCCTCCTCACTTTTTGTGATTCTCTAATCTTAAATGATCAACAATGTTAGACGAAAATTTCGTACGAAAAATGTTTTTTGGTCCCAAGTCTTTATTCCTATTTGTTATCCGCGCATGGTCTAATGTGTTTCTCTTTTTAGAATGTTCGATCTTAGCAGAAAAACGGATGCAGCGCCGCCTAGGATTGCCGCTATTATTGCTATCACGATCCACCAATTCATGATTTTAGTTTTGTTATCGACGATCCCTGTCCCCGGAGGGTGACTTGCCCGATTTTTCAGCACTTCTTCCTCAGAACAATTTTCTGGGCTAATACCCAAACGGCTGCACTCATCTTCCAAATCGCGCGAATTGCTTGTTTGAGCAGCTGCGGAAATATTACTTATTGGGATTAAAGAAGCAGTAGCAATAATGATCAAGAAAATGAGCAGACTTGAGCTACTCCAAAAGTTAAAAGACATTACTACTTGATTAGAGCAGGATGTTCTATTTAGCATTTTCCGTGCTGGAGCTTATGTGTCGACTCTTCTATATTTGATAAAGTAGCAGACAATGACAGTACTGTTGCGTATACAATCACTCCAACTATCTCCCATCATGCATCAAAGTCGAACTGATTAATTGGTTATTGTTTGACAAAGAAAATTTTATAGTGATGTAGCAATAGTGTCAGGTGTGAATAAGAGTGCTAAACTATAATCCCGCACCATTCTTTACTGCCAAAAAGTGTGTGCGCGTTTCCAGTGGAAAACTATCAAAAAATAATAGTTCTTTTATATCCCCCTTGATGCGTGAGCGGTAAAATGCGGCAGGCAGAGTGGCATATGCGCGTTTTTAGTAAAATGGCCAAAACGCTGTAACTGTTAGTTCTTTTATAGCATTCTGACTCAACAGTTGATGTAATGTAGCCCTCACACTATGCTTTTTTTAGTTGCTTGTAGCATTTTTGGATAGTTGATTGGCAGCATCTGCACCAGCGAATGCTGCCGGTTCTCGGTCTTGCTTTGTTCTCGTTTTTGCCTGTCCTGTTAAACAGATTGATCGCGCCGGCAGAAGTCAGGACTCGCCGGGGACTGCGCATGCCTCGATTAATGCTGCTGCTTTTCTCACCAAAACATGCATACACACACTACCAGCCTTCTACCTGCAGACCTGGGATGCGCTCAAAGTGTTTCCTGTTCTTTGTAATGAGAGCCTGCTTGTTGGCAAGGGCAATGCTTGCAATGAGAAGGTCAGACTCTTCGATTGGGTTTGATTTTATGGCCGCGTCCAGCTCGCCCACCATCCTTGCAGATTCACGGTCAAGAGTGATCAACTCCAGCGAATCCAGCAGCCGCCTTACTTTGGCGGCTTCTTTCTGTCCATCTTTAGACCTGTACGCGCCCTTCCATAGTTCTGCTGCATTTACAGTCGTTGTGACGGCTTCAATATTGTCTCCTGCCTGCAGGTCTTCGAGCTTTTTTATCGCGTCAGGATCTTTCTGCAGATAGGCTATTAAAAAGTCTGTATCAAAGCAGACCATCTTGTGGATCAGAGCTTCGCATCGCGCAACTTGAAGTTCTTCTTGAACTCGCTGCTGGCTTCTTTCATCTGTCTTGCGGTCTCTGCGCTGATCGGCTCAAAATCCTCTGCCCGCACAAGGTCGAGCAGTTTTGCAATGCTTCCCTTCTCAGAACCCAGCCTTAGTATCACATCTGTGAAAGATTCGTTCTTCCTTTTTCTCCTTTTCAACACTTCGTAGGCTTTTTCAGAGATCATTATCGTTTTGGAGGCCAGCTCTGTCACCAACTATGTATACATAGTTGTATATATATAAGCTTTAAAACCCGTCTAAAACCCTGAAAATCCGGCCGTCATATTTGCAATCTGCAAAACCGCTTGCGGAGAGCATAGCGTCCTTTTGACTATAGAAAACGTCAACTATATGGGTAATGAAACGCACAATGTTTCATAACAAGCCTAAAATGAAAAATATTGGGCTCTAGACGCCCTTGACCCTTTTCACTACCTCGTCAAAGTTGCTAAGCGGCACTATTTTCACGGTGTTAAAGGCAGAGATGCCTGCTTCTATGCACATCGCTTCTATCTCGTGAGGGTTGTTGGCTTCTACAATGATTACCCATTCATGCTCCAGCACGGACATGTAGAACCCGTGGATCTTTTTGACGTGGAATTTTTCCGTGATCGACTTGATCTTGTTGTCGATCATTATCGTCGTCTCTTTGCTTTGCTTGTTGTTGAGGGGGCATGATTCCGGGCTGTGTTTCGCAAATATTCCAAATAAAGCCATGCGTTGAAAACGCATAGCAGAATATTAAAACGTAATTATCAATCCGGCCTGATCACTTCACTGTTTTTGAAACTCTTCTACTTTATTTTAGAGCCTCTGCGGGGTCGTTACTATCTTGCCAAACAGCTGCGAGTCAGCCATCTTGACGTGTCCTTCAACCATGTTGCTAAACGGCAATACTGTATCGATTACGGGCTTTATCTTGCCCTTGCTTACCCATCGCATTACCTCTTCAAGCCCGCCCCTTGTCCCCTGCGTCGCGCCAAGCAGGTTAGTTCCCCTGAAAAACAAATATCTCAGATCGATGGTCGAGTCGTAGCCTGTCGTGGCGCCTGTTGCAACAAGCGTACCTCCCATCTTTAGCAGGCTGACTTCCTGCGGGAAGACGGACTTGCCGATGTGTTCGTAAACGATATCCACGCCCTGCCTGTTGGTAATTTCGCGCACCTTTTTGTACCAGTCCGGCTCACGGTGGTTTACGGCATAGTCGGCGCCCAGCTGGATGCACTTGTCCATCTTGTCTTTGTTGCCTGCGGTAGCGATGACTGTGCAGTTGAACAACTTGGCAATCTGGATGCCTGCTATCCCCATGCCGCTTCCGCCACCCATTATTAATACAGTCTGGCCCGGCTTTATGTTGGCCCTGCCGACAAGCATGTGCCACGAAGTCATGCCGACCATCGACATCGCTGCGGCGTCGACAAACGATACGTCGTCTGCAATCTTGACGACGTTTACCTCCGGCAGGTGCGTATATTGCGCATAGCCGCCCCACAGCGGGCCTGTCTGGAAGCCCCATACCTGCCGGCTGGCACAGTCGTATTCCCTCCCTGAAGTACACTGGTAGCATACCCTGCACGTCAGGTTCGGGTACGACACTACCCTGTCGCCGACCTTGACGTTTGCAGTGACGTTTTCGCCTACCTCCACTACTGTGCCAGCTACGTCGCTCCCGGAAATGTGCGGCATCGGGATCTTGATGGGCTCGCCCCATATCCCCCAGAGATCGTTGTAGTTGTACGCCGCCGCCTCGACTTTGATCAGGACCTCGTTAGCTTTTGGCTTTGGAGTGTCAATATCTTCAATTTTTACTACCTGCCTAGGATCCTTGCTATGCTCCCTGTATACGGCCGCTTTCATACATGCTTTTCATTCCGGGATGGTCATATATTCATGTGGCTGCCGATGCCGATTCATCAACATCAATCTTTATCCTCTATCTGTAACTGAATCGCTCCGTCAGGCGCTTGAGCTGTGGTGATGGTTTTACCGCTGGTAGCACCAATCACTCCAAAAAACTCTTTTTCGGCAGTTTGGCCGTCAAAGCTGGCAATCAGCCTGTACTGGCCGGCTTTATCCACTGCTATAAGATTGTCGTACTTCTTTTCGTCGTACGTCAACGCGCTCTGGTACGGAAGCTCCTCGCCTTCATAGCCAAATCGCCATTCCCTGTCAATCTCTTGAACGTTGCAGAGCATTGCAGTCTGGAAGGTAGGAAGAGGAGTAGACCAGACCGGTTTGCCTGTAGCTAGGCTGACAATTACGGCAGTAGCCTGAGGATTGTTACAAAGACCTCTTGATGCCCCTTTCACGTAGATAGAGAACGAAATCGGCTCGTTAAGCCTATACGTGTCCTTGAGGCCCTTGATTTCTATTGCAATGAATTCGTTTTTGTTCAATAGCGTCCATGAACCTTGGGGTATGGAGAAGAGAGAAAAGAGCGCGACAAAGGTGATGCCTGCAGCAAGACCTGCCGCAACCGGGACTGCCACAGAATCCACATTGACGCAGAACCTTTTTGCTTCTAATTAATCTTTGATTTTCCACTTGCATTTTTGGCCTTGGTGTCTTAATCCTTGGCATGTCTTTTTAGGTAGCTCCATAGGCCAGTAATGCGCGGGCCAGCGCAGGATGGACAAGTATAACCTTATTGGCAGGATGTGCGGCATTACTGCATGAAGACTGCCGACATTGTTGCGGAAGCGCTGATTGACTGGGGAGTCGAGGTCATCTTTGGACTGCCGGGCGACGGCATCAACGGCTTTATCGAGGCCTTGCGCCGGAGGAGCCGCAAAATACGGTTCGTGTTGGTGAGACACGAAGAGTCTGCCGCGTTCATGGCGTGTGCCTATGCAAAATACACCGGCAAGCTTGGCGCCTGCGTCGCAACGTCGGGACCCGGCGCCGTGCACCTGCTGGCAGGGCTGTATGACGCCAAGGCCGACGGCGCGCCCGTGATAGCGATAACCGGGAGCACCTACTCTGACATGATGGGATCGAAATACCAGCAGGACGTCGACCTGCGCCAGCTCTTTTCAGACGTGGCAGTCTACAACAACATGATAAACAGCCCCGAGCACGCCGAGATGGCAGTCGACATTGCCTGCCGCGCAGCGATTGCGCAAAAGGGCGTCAGCCATCTTACCATTCCAATAGACGTGCAGGAGCGAGAATTGCATGGCGACTATTCGCGCCACAAGGTCCCCGGACACACGTCAGACGCGCTCGTCGCGTCTACGATGCCAGACCCGCAGCTGGTTGCCAGAGCCGCCGACATCTTGAACGCCGGCAGCAGGGTGGTCATGCTGGTTGGGCAGGGCGCCCTTGGTGCCACTGACGAGGTGATTGCAGTTGCAGACAAGCTTGGCGCACCGATAGTCAAGGCGCTCCTTGGCAAGGCCGTGGTGCCCGACGACCACCCGCTGTGCATGGGCGGGATCGGGCTGCTTGGCACCTCGCCCTCAAGCGACGCCATGGCCGAGGCCGATACCCTCTTGATGGTGGGCACATCGTTTCCCTACATCGATTATCTGCCCAAGCCGGGGCAGGCAAGGGGCGTTCAGATAGACCTCTTTGCAGAGAGGATTGGCCTGCGCTATCCTGTGGAGGTGGGCCTGGTGGGCGACGCAAAACTGGCCCTTGCAGCGCTGCTCCCGTTGTTGCAGCGCAAGATAAACCAGCAATTCCTAGAATCAAAGCAGGACGCAATGAAGGACTGGAACAGGCTGTTGCACGAGCGCAGCAGCAGGCTCGACACGCCCATGAAGCCCCAGTTCATTACCCGCGTGATTGCAGAGCAATTAGAGCCGGACGCCATAATCTCTGTCGACAGCGGCACCAACACGATATGGGCGGCTCAATACATCGACGTAAAACGAGAGATGAAGTTCACCCTTTCTGGCACGCTTGCGACGATGGCCTGCGGACTGCCCTACGCCATAGCGGCGCAAATCGCCTACCCTGACAGGCAGTGCATCGCCTTTGTGGGCGACGGCGGCTTTACGATGCTGATGGGCGAGTTTGCTACTGCGGTGAAATACAACCTGCCCATCAAGGTGGTAATAATAAAAAACAACTCGCTAGGCATGATAAGGTGGGAGCAGCTGGCATTTCTTGGCAACCCCGAATACGGAGTCGAGTTTTCGCCCATCGATTTTGCAAAATTCGCAGAAGCTTGCGGCGGGCGGGGATACTCGATCTCCGACCCTCGGCAGGCAAGGTCGCAGGTACAAGCTGCTTTGTCATACAAGGGGCCTGCGATAATAGAGGCAGTGGTCGACCCGTTTGAGCCACCGATGCCTCCAAAGGTGGACCTGGACTTTGTAAGCAACATGGCTGAGTCGTTTGCCAAGGGCCAGCCGCACGCAAAGAGGATAGGGCTGACGATATTTCGCGACCAGGTGCACGAGATACTGCGAAACCGTCACGCACATGAAAGCGCCGAGATGTCCTAGGCGCTCTGCGCCTCGCTACGCCTCTCTGAGCCATACCCCTTTTTCCTGGCAGAGTGCGGGATGACAGTCACGCGCTGGATTATCGGAAACCGCGACCTGACGAGCATCTGTATCTTGACCGACAGCAATTCCACATCTGTAAGCCTTTTGTTGCCGTCTATCTCTGTGTGTATCTCTACATGCGCCATGACGCCCGTAGGCCGTAGCAGGACCGACCGGACGGAAAACGACGGCTCGTCTGCCCTGACACGCTCCTCCACCGTCTTTTTGATCTTCTCTGCCACGCCTGGATTGCGCCACGAGTCAACGAGTATGAGCGACGACTGCCTGAGAGACAGGTACGCGACTGAAAAGATGTATCCTGCGATTATCATGCCGCCTATTGCGTCCATCTGCAAAAAGCCAAACTGCGTGGCGATGAACACGCTTACAAAACCGATTATCGATGCCGAGCCGTCCTTTATCGAGTTCTTGGCGTCCGTCTTTAGCGACAGCAGATTGTACCTGTGCGCTATCCTGCGCATCTGAAACGCCCTGTGAAGCGACACGGCGCCTGCGGCACCAAGCACTATCATCGTCAGCACCGGCTGCCGTATCTGCTCCGGGTTTACAAGCGCATGGTATGACTGGTTTATTATCAGGATGCCGATGCCGACCATGCCTATTGCCGCAATCAGGGCGGCAAAGCTTTCGACCTTGTGGTAGCCAAACTGGAATTTTCTGTCAGCAGGTCGCCGCGCCAGACGCAGGCCGAGGAACACGATAAAAGATATCATGGCATCTGACATCGAGTCGATGCCGTCGGCAGTCGCGACGATGCTGCCGCTTATCTGCCCGATTATGAGCTCGGCAATGCCTATTGCGACAAGCGTGATGACAGAGATCTTGGCTATCCTCTGGCCAGCGGTAAACCCCTCCTGCAATGCACTGTCGCTGTCTTGCACAACCGATGCGATTTTTTTGGCTGGTAGGGCGGCATCGTCTTCGCCGTCTCCAGCATGAGGACTGTCCAAAGCGTAAAGTAAGTAAAATGCGGCTCCATGGTATTTAAGTGATCAGAGAGGAGATATTTCTCAGCTGCAGGATGATGTTCATTGCATAGCCTTTCTCTGCTCATATACCAAATGGTACAATAATAATTACAAAATATACTGGTGCCAAGAAAAAAATGGGGCCGGCTACAAAACGCAGCCGGCGCGATCGCCATTCAGGTCACTGCCTTGGCGCGTCGTGCCACATCCCGGGGCCAAAGCCGTGCCATTTGCCGGGTCCGCCAGCGTGCCATCCGCCGTGTCCAAACATCGGCCCTCCAAATGGGCCAAGCGGCGCCATGGCCTCTGACTTGTACAGCACAGAGCCGTTTCCTGCGTCGACTATGACCATGCTGCCCTGCTGGCTGGAGCTACTGCTGCTGCCGTCGACTACAAAGACCGTGTAGACTAGGTACCCCTGCACGACGCCGAGGTGGCCTGCCACCGCCCTGCCGTTTGACACCTGCTTTGCGGCCGTGTCAGAAGCTTGCGAGAGGGTCACCTTGACGTTTTCGTTGATATAGTCCTTCATTGCCTGCCCTGCATTAACCGTGCCGTTTATCTTGGGCATCTGGCCCATCGCCATGCCCTGCCCTGAAGAGGCAGCAGCTATGGCAGGTGGGACGGCCAGCACCACAAGGGCGACAGCCACCGCGATTGCGGCAGGCACAAGCACCTTCTTGCTGACTAGGTTGTTTGTCATGAGGAGTATAGATTAATTTTTTATATTAACGATTGTTCACCAAAGTCACGTAACTTTGTTACTTGCCCTGTCTGAATAAAAATAGGGGGAGGCTATGCTGCGATCGCTTTTTCCGCCCCTGCGCTTGCGGCTCCCTTTGCCACCCCAAGGCCGATTATCGCCGCTCCAAACAGCACGCCAAGTATGGGACCGGGGATTGCGATTGCGGAAAAGTCGCCCATCGCAATTACCGCAGGCACCATGAACGTGACGCCTGTCGCGACCATAAGCCCTGCCACGATGTACGACTTTTTCCTCAGCGACAGCACAAATGCCGCCACGCTGAGCGCGATCATGCTGATGCCGGCTGCCGCTATTATGCCTGCCCGCAGCAGCTCTGCCAATGCAACCAAGTTTGTCAGCGCAAGCCCAAAGGCGGCTGCCGCCAGGAGCTGCGCGACCATCAGTTTTGTATTTGCCATGGGAAAAAAGCCCTCCTGATCGATTTTAACGGTTGTCCACCCTTGATAGGTAACTTTGTTCCCGCACCCTTAATCTGGGCCGGGCAAAAAGCCCTTTAAGAGGAAGACCCGATGCTACCAGTAGTAATAAAATCATGCCGCTCCATCGTGATAGCAAACAGCCCGTTATCGACGCATACAGGCGCCCAACAATAAAGACTGGTTAGCTTGGTCCACGAATACCGCGACAGGATCTACATCCGAAAGGATATCATGCTCAAGCTGTCCGAGTACGGCGAGCTGAACCAGAGCAAGCTCATGAGCTATTGCGGGCTCAACAACGTCAAGCACAAGGAGATAATAGACGACATGGTGGAAAAGGGGCTCATCACGCGCTTTGAGGAGGCGTGGGGAAACAAGATGATAATAAAATACAAAGTGTCAGAAAAGGGCAGGGGCATACTGCAAGAAATACTGGAGCCGTACGAGGCGCTGTTCCCAAGGAGCGAGCGGGATGACACGTAACATAGTTACTACATTTTTTATAACTGACGGAGGGAAGGGTATCCAGTGACAGAGCCGTCGCCAAAGAAGGGTGGGTACCGGGACGAGAACCTGTTCCAGATAATAGACGGGATCATCGACCAGCTGAACAAGACCAAGAGGATGTTCATACTGATGATACTCTCCGCCATGATAATTGTCCCACTATCGTTTGCGGTCACGTTTGCGTTTTTCGGCCCGCCGTACGAGGACAGGTGGTGGCACGGCCCCGGGCCTGGCCCTAACCACATACCCGGCGGCCCAGCGTTTGGCATCGCGCGCCTCGTGCCAATAGTGCTTGTAGTGGTGTGGCTTGCAGTCGGGCTGCGGCAGTGGCTGATACTGAACAAGTGGACTGCCAAATGCGAGGCCTACAAGGAGCTGCAGAAAAAGATAGACGAAAAGCTGGATTTTGAAAAGGACAAAGAGGGAGCAGGAGAAGGCGGGGGCGGCGAAAAGAGCTAGCTAGGAGATCAGGATCGTGCCTTTCATGCCTTCCTCTGCGTGGATGGTGCAGTGATATTCAAACGAGCCCTTTTCCGGAAACGCGTGCTGCCAGTCCTCATTTGCCTCGAAAAAGCCGCTGTCTATTTTTTGCTCGCCGGACGCCGTCTTGTACGTGCCTACGACATTGTGAGGCACGCTTGAGTCGTTTACCCACCTGATCGTATCGCCGGCCTTGGCCTGCACGACGTTTGGCATGTACATGTTCATGCCGCCGTAGATGATGTCCTTGTGCAAAGTCTCTGACATAACGCGCTCCTGCTCGCTCTGGATGCCAGTCACCTTCTTCTGGTCAAGGTCGACAAACACGTTCCATATCTGCTGGCGCGACTGACCCTGCTTGCCCTCAAGCGCGTCAAATCCTGCCCCCGTATACGGCCTGCCGTCCACCAGCTGCAGGTTTGACGTGATTATAACCTGCCCAGCGCTGCTATGCGAAATCGATCCGTCGGGGTTGACAAACGCGGTAGGCTGCACAGCCGCGGCCGTAATGGCGCGGTCCTTTGAGCCGGCGAGGATCTCTTTTACCCTGCTGTCGGCCTGTGCAAAGTCCCACGACTGCCTGGCGACGTCGTTTATGGCATATACGTACGTGTTGTCGCCGGGCGCCGGCTGCCTGATGACTTGTACCTGCGATTGTAGTGTTATGTTTTGAAACGTGCGGAAATCCTGCGCCCTGTCTTCCGGCAAAATCTTGGACTGCAACAGTATCGTCCCACCGGCGACAAACGCCGCCACGACTGCCACAAGTGCGAGTAGGTCCTTTTTCACAGCTATATTATTATCTGGCGAAAACTCGCTATATACTATCCGGTTCATGCGTCGAAATTAAATATCTACGGCGCAAACATCATGTGAGAGTGTGTGTATGTGTGCATATATGTCAATCGCAGCAGCAGCGGTAGTAGAGTATCATTATTATCATTATGACAAGAAATCTGGCAACGACGACGGCGCCCATGCAGCGTTCATACGTCCCGTAAGAGAGATAGGCGAGATCGCCTTTGCGATGGAGAAAAACAACGCCGAGCATGCCAAGCTAGAGGGGATAACCGGGTCCGTCGCGCTCTTGCACTGTCCCGCATCAAAAGAGTACTGCTTTGAAGACGTCAATGAAAACATGCAGAGGCCGTCTACACGAAAAAGAAGAGGAAGAAGCTGGTCCAGCTCAAATGATCACGCTCAAGTCAGACCTTGACGCGATATCTGATATATTGCGCCAGACGTTTGCGATGGAGCCTTTCAAGCGTAACTATGATATGACGCTTGCCCGCATCGCCAGCATACTGCACAGGCACGGCATCGACGACACCAACCCTCGCAACCTGCGCTTTAGTTTCATTTTGTGCATGCAGGAATTCTTTGACGGCATACCGCAGGACCACTGGCGCGTCAAGGATCCTGCGTTTGTCCGCCAGTCGGAAGAGTTTGCGATCGCCAAGTTCCGGGAATGGATCATCGAGCAGGTGACTTAGACTTGCTGACCCACTGGTTGTACATTTTCAAAAGCTCGTCAACGTCTTCTGTCTTTTCCGAGTAAGTGACGATCACCGCAAAGGCGCCCTTGCTGTCGTGGCCTCTGGCATAATAGCCCCAGAAGGAATCCGGGAGTTTCTCAAAATTTGACTTGTTCATGGCCACGCCTGCGAGGTTCTTGGCCAGTGCCTCTGCAACGTTGGCCGCGTCTGTGGCTTCAATCATTGTCTCTGCATTTTACAGCGTTGCGATTTAAACCTGTGTGTTTGTGTGTATGTCCTACTTGATCCGGTCGACCAGCTCGAACACCTTGTTCATCACTGGTGGCTCGCCTGAAGGCTCCCTGATAAATAGCGAAGCAGCGGCATTGGCAAAGAGCAGGCGCTCTCTTGGCTCAAGGCCGGCGATGTACCCCAAAATGTCGGCTGCGTCCCACACGTCGCCGGCGCCTGTGAGTATCTTGGGGTCGACCTTTATCGCATGGGCAAATTCAACGTCCTTGCCATTTGACCACGCGGCGCCTATGCGGGTGTGCAGGTCGATGGTTATGCCGGTTCCTTCCGCCACTTTTTTGGCCATCGTTTTCACCTCGTCTGCCGAATATGCTGGGCCAAGCTTGGCGTCAAACCCTAGAGCCTGCGCAAGGGGGTTGCACTCATTTTCGTTTATGCTGAGATAGTCGGTGACGCCTGCGAGCTTGAATAGCGCGTCTCTGAACTCCTCCTTTCTCTCTGAAATGTCGGCAGGGTCTATGAAATGGAGGGCAGAAGGCGAGCTTTTGAACGCGTGGTCAGCAAGCTCGGTCCCCTTTTTGTTGCTGGCCCAGTTGACTACCATTACGGCGTCAGCCTTTTTCAAGATCGCCAGATCGTCCTGCGAACTTAACCTGTCAGGACCAAAAGCCTCGTTGTCGCCAATGTCGCTTACCATCACGTTCACCCTGCTCCCTTCATAGGGAAACTCAAACGCAGTGGTATAGCCATGCCTGCCATCTGCTATCCGAAGCGTCACTTTGGCGCCAAATTGCGAGAACGCTTGCTTCAGCATCGCCGATCCCACGTCGGTTGCGACCGTGAACAGCGTCACTTTGGCGCCAAGCTTGGCAAGCGCATAGGCGACGTTGACGGCGTTGCCGCCCTTGATGTCACTCGTCGGCACGCCCCTGACGCTTCCGCCGCCGGACCTGGCCTTTTCTGCAAGGGCGTTAGATAAAACCTCTTTTGATTCCAAGCGGATTATGCGGTCGACAAAAAAGTCCGGCATCACCACTATCGAGCCGGCGATGTACAGCTGCTTTAACTTCTCAATTATCAAACAAAAAGCGTGTAGAATGGCGCGGTATTTGTTGTTTTGTTAAAAAGAAGGAAAGGGGGAAAGAGGGGATTTTTTTACTCCATTCCCATGCCGCCCATGCCACCGCCACCCATGCCCATACCTCCTCCGCCTGGCGGGCCGGCCGGCATCTTGGACTTGCTTGAGGCGATCACGTCATCGATCCTGAGGAGCATTGACGCTACTTCAGTCGCAGACTTGATTATCTGCTGCTTGATCACCACTGGCTCTAGCACGTTTTGCTTGTACATGTCAGTGACCTGCGTGTTCCTTGCGTCTACGCCGGTCCACTTGCTGCCCTTGCTCTGCTTGGCTCGAAGCTCTGTCATAGTGTCTATCGGGTCCATGCCTGCGTTTTCTGCGAGATTGAGCGGGATCGTGTCTAGGGCGTCCGCGAATTTTTGCACCGCAAGCTGGGCCCTGCCTTCCTGGCTTGATGACCACTGGCGCAGCTCGTTTGCGATGTATGCCTCCGGCGCCCCGCCGCCTGCCACTATGGCTGGCTTTTCAAGCACGTCCTTCATGACCATGAGGGCATCATGCAGCGACCTGTCCGCTTCATCAACCACCCTCTGCGATCCTCCGCGGATGAGTATGGTGACAGATTTGGGGTTCTTGCACCCTTCAATAAAGACCCATTTGTCAGTCTCGACCTTGCGCTCCTCTACAAGCTCGGCAGAACCCAAGTCCTTTGCTGTCAGGTCGTCAAGGTTGTTGACAATTCTGGCGCCAGTTGCCTTG
>JBDUUM010000047.1:0-34241 GCA_039938615.1 Nitrososphaera sp. | reverse complement strand
GACACCAGAGGCCGTCCCACTTGATGAATATCTCGCAGATCTGGCACCTCTTTTGTCCAGAAGCGTACCGGCCAGAGCCGACTGGCTTTTGAGCCTTGTGACGGATGCATATACCCTTGCAAGTCATTTTTTATCACCGGAAGTCCAATTCACGACAGTTGTCGGTCTTAGGTTATTCCGTAGCATCCATTACGCACAATATCTATTTAAGATTTATACAAATATTCTAACATCAAATGCCTTGATTTGCCAAAATTTATGTAATCATCAATATGAATACATTGCAAATGTTCCAAATAAAATCAGAAAGATGGCAGTAATATGCTCTAGATTTCATGCAATAACGCTGGCATGATTGTATGACTGTAGCATTTTCTTTTTAATAGTTATATAAAATCCCTGAAAAAGGAGCGATTTTGCCAAGTTTTAAATGTTATATTTATACGTTTGCATGAGATGTAATAATGTGTGCGCCACCGCAACTGATGACAGCTTCTAGAGCCAGTGTTGCATCTTTAAAAAGTCGTCAATAGGTTCTTTTTTCAAAAGCTTGATGAGGGCAAGGGCCTGGGGCACCGACAGCATCGGTTTTTGAAAATGGTTGTCAGTCGCAATCCTTGGG
Source organism: Nitrososphaera sp. (assembly GCA_039938615.1). GTDB lineage: Archaea > Thermoproteota > Nitrososphaeria > Nitrososphaerales > Nitrososphaeraceae > Nitrososphaera. The sequence continues at coordinate 33,619 of JBDUUM010000047.1, read as the reverse complement.
CAGGCGACCTGTATGAATGCGTCTATGCCTTTGAATATCTGCACCCTGTCGTCAGTTATCTCTGTCAATGCGATTAATTGCGCTTTTTTGCCTAGCTTCTCCAGCTCTTTTTTTAGCTCCAGCGCCCTGACGTGCGCAAACTGACCCTCCTTTAGCCCGATGATGATGCCTATCCGCTGCGCGTCAAGCGCCTTGTATATCGAAAGGATTGCACGCTTTTGCAGCCCCTGCGCAAACTCGTTTACCTGCGTGTATTCTTCAAAATATGGGTCAAGCATGAACGTCGGCTTTTCAGTGGACATGGCCACGCTTGCCGAGTGGAACTGGCTCTGGCCAAGGAACAGGTAGCAGTCGACTTGCTTTTGTACGTTCCATGCAGGATAGAACTCGCAGCCAAACACCTGCGCGTCGCGCAGCTGGCCTTTACCGCGGCCTATTATCACCTTGTAGCCGTGTTCCTCAAGCACTCTCCTTGCGCCGTCGATCTGCTCCAGATGCTGGCTGTCTGTCAAAAGCGATACTGCCTTGTATCTGCCTTGCATTTCCTGCGCAAATTTTCTGGTCACCGCTTCAAAGCTGACATCGTCGTACGCGTTTATCATCACGACCTTTTCTCCAAAGGTCTCCATCGCCACCGTGTGGCCGACGCTAAAGAGGATGTCGGCGCCAAGCATGTCTGCCGCGTGCGTATTGAGGTCGCAAGAACCCCAGCACGTGTCGCCAATGACATAAGCTTCTATGCCAAACCGCTCGGTGATGTGGTCTGCCACATCCTGCAATTTGGGGATAAGCGCCTCGGCGCCGTTGAGCGCGACCGAGTGCGGGCTGCGCATTTCTATTACTTCAAAGATCTTGTTTTCATCTATCTTGATCATTTTCCCACCGGTGTAACCCTTATCGCAAACCTGGGGCATACCGCCTCGCAGCCAAAGCAGTAGGTGCAGTCGCCCTCGTGCACGGGCATCGCCTTTCTATCTGCACCCTCACTGCCATGCCACTCAAATACATCGGCAGGGCAGACCTCTATGCAAGCCCCGTCACCTATGCAGAGGTCAAAGTCGACTGCGACGCTTGAGCCGTATATTCCAAGGTTGCTGTCACTGCTTTTCCATACCTTCAGGTCGCCATGTTGCTGCTGTTCTGCGTGTCTGTGCGCCTGAAAGGCAGGGTCTATTGGCAACGGGGAAAAGGCACCCAAAATTCAATTTAAATCATGCTACTATTGTTGCTATTACTATTATTCCCTTCTGAGCGCCAGTATAGGCTCAAGACGCGACGCCTTCCATGCGGGGTACAAGCCGGCCAGCAGGCTCAGGCCGACTGACAGCCCCCACACGTACAGCAGGTCCGACGGCAGGTAGACAGGCATAATGTCCGGCGCCGCTGCTCCTCCTCCCCCGCCTCCCCGAAACCCAAAGGGGCCGGTGAGGAATGAGCCGGCAACCATCCCAAACGCAAGACCAAGGCTCGCCCCGACTATGCCGATTATCGAAGCTTCTGCTACAAAGATGAGCATTATGTCCCTGTTGAGCGCGCCTATCGCCTTTATGGTCCCTATCTCGCGTATCCTTTCTGTCACCGAAGTATAAAGCGTAGTCACGATGCCTACTGCGCCGACGACCAACGCTACAAGCGCAATCGCCAGTATAAACGAGCTAAAGCCGCTTGTAAACTGCTGCCGGGCCTGTAGCGCCGCCTGCGGGGTGCTGACGCCTATACCGTTTCCATAGATTGCCTTGATCTCGTCCTGCACAGCGGCCACGTCGTCGGGCGTGGGAACGACTACCATCAGCGAATCGTACCTGCCGTTCTTGTGCAAGAGCGCGTTTGCTATCTCGGGGCTTAAGATGATCGCCCTGTCGATGCTGGGGTTGCCCGTCTGCGCCATCACGCCTCTGACGATGAAGGGCCGCGACTCGGCCTTGTCGTCGCCCGTATACGGATCAACAAACGAGTAGGACGCCTTGACGGTCTGGCCTACCGTGAGGAAGGGAGTAGCAGTCCCTTCAGGGTTTGCTACAAAGTCTGCGACTACTATGCCCGTCGGGTCATTCTGTTTCAATCCTGATCCGTCTGCCATCTCTAGCGTCGGCGCCACGGTCAATAGCTTGTCGGGGTCAACAGAAAAGACAGAGACGCTCCTCGTCATGCCCTGTGATTCGAGGCTGATGCGGCCTTGGTATACCGGTATTACGTCGTCGACAAGCGGAAGCGACTTTATCTTGGTGGCGACTGCCGAGTTGAACGTGATCGTCGTGCCGGACGGCGCCCCTCCCCCTCCTATTATTACTCCACCTCCACCTCCTCCAAAGTTGTTGCCTCCTCCCAGCGAGTTGGTCAACGTTAGCACGTTTGCAGCCAGGTTGTTGAACTGGCGCTCGATGAAAACGCCAAACCCTGCTGTTAGGCCGTTTAGTGCAACCATCAGACTGCTTCCGACGACTACCATCAAAATCGTCAGGATGGAGCGGGCCTTCCTGTCCCTGAGCGCCTCAAAGGACAGGTAATAGATCTCGTCTATCTTCATCATGCTCCTCCATGCCTGTCTCTGGGCACTCTTGGCTCCTCGGATGGTTTTTCCAGAATGTCTTCGATGTTCTCCCCTTTCTGGATAGCTTTTTGTGACTTGCGCCGCTTTTTCCTGACGACAAACACCGCAATAGCCGCGCCGGCTATTGCTCCGACGATGATTATGATTATTATGTCTGTCATCATCCCTCTGCCCTGCTGATTCCTTGCCGCCTGCGCCGGCGTCGCCTGCTGCTGCGACACCGCCGCCATCTCTGACGAAACGAACTCGTGCGAGTTTCGCAGGCTGTCTTTATAGGTTATCTTTAATGTCACCGGAACTGCGCCTTCGCCCTGCGTGCGCACAAAGGAAAGTGGGATACTGAAAGGCAGGGGCGAGTTTGCCGTCAGGTCTCCCAGGTACTGCGGTGCAGGCGGCGCAAACGCGCGGGTGCCGTTGTTCCTCTGGAACTGCCCTGCGTTGCCCTGCTCCTGCACGTTACCTTGCTGCTGCGGGTTTTCCTGCGTGCCTGTCCGCGTAAAGTTGCCCCTCTGGCCGGCCTGGGGCACCAGCTCTATGGTCGTAAAGAGGGCCGCCGTGTTGCCCTCATTCAATATGTTGCCGACCAGCGTGGGCGTGCCCCCTACAAAATTTACCGCCAGGTCGTAGATCCGGAGCGAGATGTCGCCGTCAACGTACGTGCCAATCACGTATTTCTCGATCTTGGGCGAGCCATCAAGGAGGTAATCAATAGTGACATCAAACGTGGCGGGGTTGCCTATCAGAGATGTTGCGGCAAATACCTTGGTGCCAAGCCTAGCCTGAGAGCCGGCAGCTATCTCGTCGACTGCCCACTTGGAGTCGCCAAGTATGTTTATCGAGCTTGACGTTGACTCCATTGTCACCACAGCGCTGGTTATCTTTTCTCCTCCCTTGTTTGCGATGCGCAGGGCAAAGTCATCGGTCCTGCCTGCGATGATGCGGTTGTCCGTCTCGTTTCCGCCGGACGACGCGCTCACGCCTATAATGGATGGGGCGTTCTGAAGTACTATGACGCCTATGGTCGGGGTCAGCGTCTTGGTGTTGCCTGTCGCGTCGTTATACGTGACCTGCAGCTGGATGCCTGCGGTATTGCCGCCTGCGGCGATATTTGGAAAGAGGCTCGTCGTGAGCATGGCAGTCGAGTTTGCTGCAATCGTGCCCACGGTAAACGTGTTGGTCCCAAAGCTGGTTATCTGGGGTCTGAGTGCTATCGAGCCGTTGCTGTCTGTGGAGGGCCCGGCTCCGGCGCCCGAGTTTATGGTGATGCCTGACAGCGTCACGATGACTCCTGTGGCCGGCGCGCTTCCAGTGTTGCGGATGGCGATGTCAACATCGTTTGAAACGCCTGGCACCAGGTTACGGGTAACTGCAACAGGGTCCAGTACCACCTTGCCAGTCAGCCTGAGGGTAACTGACAGGGTCGCGTGGCGGGGCGCGCCAATTTCCAATACGTTTGAAAACTCTACATCGAGGCTCGTGCCGTATGTGCCGACGTGGGTTTTGTCAGACACGTCAAGGTCGAAATACAGAGTGAACGTCTGCCCCGCCTCAACCACGTTATCAAACGTCGCCACGGCATTGCTGCTACCGTCAGACATGCCGTTTGCCGAGAAACCCTGCGGCAGGACCAGCGTACCTCTGACTCCTGTAATGTCGGAAAATCCTCTATTGACTAACACCACTGCCAGAGTCGAGGCGCCGTCGCCGGGCGCCACCTCTTTTTTGGCCGCAGCAACAGCACCGGCACCAGCCGTTCCAGTCGCCGCGCTAGGGTTTATCCAGTACGCGTTCAAGAACGCAGGGCCACTCGCATTTGCGTCAATTATCTGCTTCTCAGACGCCTGATTGGGATTGGTCTGCGCGCTGGCCATTGCGGCGCTTGAAAGCGACATGAGCAAAACCGCGATCATTGCTAAAGGCAGAAACTTTGCTGACACTAGTTGACTACCTCCTTTTCAATTGCGCCGTCGCGGACGTATATCGCCCTGTCAGTCGCTTCTGCAAGCTCGGGGTTGTGAGTCACCATGACAATGGTCCTGCGGTATTTCCTTGACAGCATCATCAGCAATGCAAACACCTCGTTACCTGTTTTCGTATCAAGGTTGCCGGTGGGCTCGTCTGCAAGTATGATTGCGGGGTTGTTCATCAGCGACCTCGCTATTGCGACCCTCTGCTGCTGGCCGCCTGACAGGCTTGCCGGCTTGAAGTTTGCCTTGTCCTTTATCCCGAGCACTTCGAGCACCTTTAGCGCCCTGTACCTGCGCTCTGCCCTGTCTATGCCCATGACGATGGCCGGGAGCTCGACGTTTCTGAGTACTGTCGTCCTGTTTATCAGGTTGTACGACTGGAAAATGAACCCGATGAGCCTGTTGCGCATCCCTGCCCTCTCCTGGTCGCCAAGCGTAAAGACATCGACGCCGTTTATGGCCACGCTGCCGGACGTCGGCCTGTCAAGGGCGCCTATGAGGTTGAGGAGCGTCGACTTGCCGCTTCCCGAAGGCCCGACGATCGACACAAACTCGCCCTTTTTGACCACAAAGCTCACATTTTTCAGGGCAACTATCCGCCCTGCGGCGGAGTCGAAAACCTTCTCTAGGTTTTTAGCCTCAAGGGCGACATCCGAGACCTGCCCGGGGGCCGCCGTCCGTACGTCCAAGCCCCGGTCCAATCAGATCCTTCTTCCCTGCACGGCCAAGGCCGCAGAAGAAAAACAACAACGGTTCATAGCTCAGGAGTGCGACTGTTTTGATTATAACCAATGTGCAACAAAGTTACTCCACATTCGCTACTGGCTTTTGTGGCTGATGTTAAGGGCCTTGACGAACTGGACGAGGTCATCGATGGTCGCGTCGCGGGCGTTTATCGACACAAGTATGTCTGTTCTGCCGTCGGCGCTCCTGCCCCATACGAGCGCGCCGGCTCTATCCTCATTGGCGACCAGCAGGGCATAGTCGCCTGCGACATCTGTCCAATTTTTCATCTGTAGTGGCGGCCCGCTCCCTGCCTGGCCGTAATCAAGATAGAGAAGCGAGCTGGCAAGCGTGCTGTTGATCGTGTATCCTGACCCGCTGGCCCTGGCCATCGGTCCTCCAAGTGCCATGTCCGGAAACTGCCGGAGGGAAAACACGTCCATCGTGACTGACCTGTAGTAGTAATTGTTGTTGTCTGAACTGTAGACGGCTTCCCTGGGTCCGTTATGCCCGCCGCCCAGCGCGACCTGCCACTGTCCTGCTCCTGCTCCTGCCGGGCCAAGCTCTGCAAGGCGGTAGCCCTGGACGCTTGGGGGGAAGGGAAGCGCATAGCCCAGGTACCTGCCTTCCTCTGCAATCAGCGCCCTGTTGCTCTCTTCAAGGTCTGCCGGGGACATCTTTCTTCCTTCGCCCTGTGACCCGTCAGCCTGCGGACTGGTGTCTGGCCTAAAGGCGACCACGTATCCCTCATTATCTGTTGCAAGCCTCATCTTTTGGAGCGCGGGATAGAACCCCTTTGAGGGCACAAAGCCAATCGTGCCGGCAGAGGCAGGGCCTGCAAAGGCGCACCCGTCCCACGGGCGGTACATGTCGCCGGCGCATGGGTTCTCTATCCTCCACCTGCCGTCATCTCCAAAGTACCTGGAGATGCACATGTCAGACAGCGATATTGCATGATATGCTCGCAGCGCAGAGGTGTCGCCCTTTTCGCCGCCCATCCATTCTGGAAGCCTGATGAGCATGTAATTTTCGTACGCGTCGCGGTTTTGGAACAGCTCCTCTGTCTGCTTGTTTAACGTGATCTCTGTCTTGTTGTCGCCCAGCTTTTGCATCGTCTTGCCATAAGGGTCCAAAAACCAGACAAATGAGTTTGGCCGCAGATCTGCAGGCTTGAGCGCCTTCATGGTCACCGGCTCGTCAGAAGTGGACCTTCCGTAATACTTGTGCGGATCGAGTGCAAACACCCTCCTTGGCATGTTGGGAGTAGGTGCGTCCAGCGACAGGTAGGGCACAACGACCAGAATGGATGCGACAAGTGCGACACCAATTGTCAGCGCGACTGCGGGCATCAGCTGCTGCAACTGTCCTCACCTTGCGGCGAAAAGACGCTAGTTGGGAAGAAGAAGCTGTCGCAGGGCAATGGGCTGTACAGGAAATTTTTGCACGAATATTGTATTAAGGATTTGTCCAAATGGCAAAACCGGCGCTGGCAATGACGGATTTTGGCGCATCTGCATCCGCACCCCTGCCTGCTGCCGGACCCATTTTTACTTAGGCTGTACAAATTCTGCAGAATTAGGCTGTACAAATTACCAAAACCCCCGGGACAGGGTGCAAAATATATATAAAATAACAGCGTTATAGCAGCACAGACATGACCGCAGAAGACCTTAACATGGATTACAGCAAATATGACTTTAAAGATTCTACCGAGCTTTACGTCTACCTGAGCAAGAAGGGTCTTTCCCGGGGCACGGTCGAGGAGATAAGCAAGATGAAGGGCGAGCCCGACTGGATGCGCGATTTTAGGCTGAGGTCCTATGGCGTTTTCATGAGCAAGCCGATGCCTGACTGGGGAGGCGACCTGTCCAAAATCGATTTCCAGAACATCTATTATTACGCCAAGGCTTCAGAGAAGCAGGGCAAGAACTGGGAAGATGTCCCCGAATCCGTGAGGAACACGTTTGAAAAGCTCGGCATCCCGGAGGCGGAGCGCAAGTTCCTCGCAGGCGTGGGCGCGCAGTACGAGTCAGAAGTCGTCTACCATAACTTGCGCGATGACCTGCAGAAAAAGGGCGTAATTTTCGTAGACACTGATACCGCTGTCAAGGAGTATCCAGAGATCGTCAAAAAGCACTTTGGCAAGGTCATCCCGCCAGAGGACAACAAGTTTGCGGCGCTCAACAGCGCAGTGTGGTCCGGCGGCTCGTTCATCTACATACCGCCAAACGTCAAAGTCGACCTGCCGCTGCAAGCATATTTCAGGATAAACGCAGAGAACATTGGCCAGTTTGAAAGGACACTCATAATCGCAGACGAAGGCGCAGACGTCCACTACATCGAAGGCTGCACGGCGCCTGTCTACTCGACAGAGTCTTTGCACTCTGCCGTAGTGGAGCTTATCGCAAAGAAAGGAGCGAGGATACGTTACACGACGATCCAGAACTGGAGCAAGGACGTATACAACCTGGTAACAAAGAGGGCGTACGCATACGAAGGCGCCAAGGTCGAGTGGATCGACGGCAACATCGGTAGCAGGCTGACCATGAAGTATCCCGGCGTCTATATGCTGGGCAAGGGCGCGCACGCAGAAGTAGTCTCGATAGCATTTGCAGGCAAGGATCAGCATCAAGACGCAGGCGCAAAGGCAGTACATCTGGCGCCGGAAACGACATCCAGAATCACGAGCAAGTCAGTCAGCAAGGACTCTGGCCGGACAACCTACCGAGGCCTGTTGCACGTCGCCAAGGGCGCAACAAGCGTCAAGTCAAACGTCAGGTGCGACGCGCTGTTGCTTGATGAAAAGTCAAGGACCGACACATATCCATACATAGAAGTAAACGAGGACGACGCCACGATCACCCATGAGGCAACGGTCGGCAAGATAGGCGAGGACCAGATATTTTACCTGATGAGCCGCGGATATTCAGAGTCAGACGCGCTGTCCATGATAGTCGGCGGGTTCATAGAGCCGTTCACAAAGGAGCTGCCGATGGAATACGCAGTCGAGCTCAACAGGCTGGTCAAGCTCGAGATGGAAGGCTCTGTCGGCTAGTCGCGCCTGTGACACGGTGGATATGCAACATGACAGCAGCTGCTACTACTACCACACTTGCAGGGATAAGCGCAGACAGCATTGACGCCATATCGGCCGGCGAGCCATCGTGGCTCTCAAAGGCGCGCAAGGATGCATTGAGCAAGTACCTGTCGCTTCCGTCAGAAGTGTCGCCGCTGTACTCCAAGTATTCAGATGCAAACAGGATCAAGCCTCAGGAAGTCTACCTAGCGACTAGCCTGCAAAAGCAGGCCATGAGCGACGACCTGAAAAAACGGCTCGAAGAGCTTGAAAAAGAGACGGGCATCCTCCAGATCGGCGCCGAGATAAGCAGGGTGTTCATCAAGGACAGCCTCGCCAGGCAGGGCGTCATCGTTACCGGCATCAAAGATGCGATTTCCCGCCATGCCGACTTGGTCAAGGCACAGATAGAGGCGAACCCTCTTGACATGCAGGAGGACAAGTTCCTCTCGCTTGAAGCGGCCGCGTTCCAATCCGGCGTCTTTGTCTACATTCCAAGAAACGTAATCGTCGAAGAACCGATAAGGATAATCACCTCTCTCGCAGACGACGGCACGTCGCTCGTGTCAAGGAACATGCTGATAGCAGACTCTGGCGCAAAAGCGACTATTGTGCAAGAGCTGTACGCGCCGGGAGGAACCGGCAGCAGCAACAATAACAATATCCAGCAGGGGTACTTTGAGCTGATCGAGACTTCGGTCAAGCCAAACGCGCACCTTGAAGCGGTGACCTTGCAGGCGATGGGTGCAGACACGGTGGCAGTATCAAACAGAAAGGCGTTTGTAGAGCGTGACGCCAAGATGTCGTGGTATGTCGGCCTGTTTGGCGGACTGCTGTCGCGGTACAAGACAGACAGCATCATGAAGGGCGCCGGCGCCGCTGCAGAGGATGTCGAGATGATATTTGGCATAAACAACCAGTCGTTTGACATTACCTCAAACCTGATCCACAACGGCCAGCACTCCCGTGGCAAGGTGCAGGTAAAATCCGTCCTCAAGGACACTTCAAAGTCGCTATTCAAAGGCATGATAAAAATCGGCAAGGACGGCAAGGGGACAGAGTCGTACCTGGCAGGCCATGCAATCCTGCTTGACAGGGGCGCCAAGTCTGATTCTATCCCCGGCCTTGAGATCCTGACAAACGAGGTCAGGGCGACCCACTCGGCTTCTGTCGCGCAGATGGACGAGGGCCAGATCTATTACCTTATGACAAGGGGCCTCAGCAGGGAGGGCGCCAAGAGGGAGATAGTCTCGGGCTTTTTGGAGCCGCTGTCGAGGAGGATGGGTCCGACCATCCGGGCATGGGTCAACTACCTTATCGAGAACAAGTGGCAGGGCAATTCGCTGATGCTTCGCACCGATGAGGCGATGGAGCAGATCCTCGAGGTGGAAAAGTCCAGGTACCGCGAGACGCAGGACATTTTCGAAAAGCACTACAAGTACAGGTAGTGATATCTGCAGCCATGGAGTGGGTTCGAGTTTGCGACGCCAAGTCGCTTGGCAACGGCGAGATGATCGAGTTTGACTACGCAGGCAAGCAATTGCTGATAGCAAAAGCCGCCGGCGTTGTCCATGCGACGGACAGGATATGCACGCACGCCTACGCTGACCTTGCGACCGGCTTTCTGAACGAGGAGGCGTGCACCGTAACGTGCCCGCTGCACCTGTCTGCTTTCAAGCTGTCAGACGGCGTGCCGCAGAACCCGCCTGCAGAAGTGCCCCTCCATGTTTACAAGGTTAAAATACAGGACGAGGGGATCTACGTCCAGATCTAGCAAGGCCATGATGCAGAAAAGCGCCCTCAACGTCAAAAAGATCCGTCAGGATTTTCCCATTCTCAAACGCAAAGTAATGGGCGGCAAGACTCTGGTCTATTTGGACAATGCCGCAACCACCCAAAAGCCACTTGCGGTAATCAACGCAATCAGCGACTATTACACCAATTATAATTCAAATATCCACAGGGCGGTGCACCAGCTGGCCGAAGAAGCGACCATAGCGTACGAGGAGACAAGGCAAAAGATAGCCAAGTTCATCAACGCCCGTCATACAGACGAGATAATATTCACCCGCAACACGACTGAGGCAATAAACCTGGTTTCATATTCGTGGGGCAGGGCCAACGTCAAGCGTGGAGACAAGGTGGTGATCTCGGAAATCGAGCACCACAGCAACATTGTGCCATGGCAGATCCTGACGCAGGAGAAAGGCGCAAAACTGGAATACATCGGCGTCGACGACTCGGGCTACTTGAAGATGCACGAGTACGAAAAATACCTCGCAAGCAAGAAGGTGAAACTCGTCTCTATATCGCAGATGTCAAACGTGCTTGGCACGATCACGCCAATTGATAAAATAATAAAGATGTCGCACGAGCGCGGGATCCCCGTGCTGGTCGACGGCGCCCAGTCTGTCCCGCACATGCCAGTCGACGTGCAAAAGATGGACTGCGACTTTATGGCATTTTCAGCCCACAAGATGCTAGGCCCGACAGGAGTCGGCGTGCTTTACGTCAAGAGGGAGATACTTGAGAAAATGCCGCCGTTCATGGGCGGAGGCGACATGATAAAGGAGGTCCACAAATACGAGACGCGCTACAACGACCTCCCCTACAAGTTTGAAGGTGGCACGCCCAACATTGCAGACGTGATTGGCTTTTCCGCCGCGCTCGACTACCTGAGCAACATCGGCATGGATCGTGTGCGAGAGCACGAGATCGACATCACAAAATACGCGCTGGACAAAGTGACTGGAGTAAAGGGAGTCACGCTGTATGGGCCGCCAAACGCAAACGACAGGGGCGGAGTAGTCTCGTTCAACATCGGCGATATACATCCCCATGACCTTGCGACGATAATGAACGACCGGGGAGTAGCGATACGCTCTGGCCACCACTGCGCGCAGGTGCTGATGGAGCGCCTTGACGTTTCAGCCACGAGCAGGGCAAGTTTTTATATCTATAACACGAAAGAGGAAGTCGACACTTTCATTGATGCGCTGTCTGAGGCACGGAGGCTGTTCAAGATTTGAGTGATGACATTTATCGAGAGATAATACTGGACCACTATCGCAACCCGAGGAACAAGGGCAAGATCACAAACGCCGACGTCAGCATACATGACTCTAACCCGTTATGCGGCGACGAGATCGACATCCACCTGAAAGTGGAAGGCGACAAGATAAAAGACATCAAGTTTGAAGGCCGTGGGTGCGCCATCAGCCAGGCAAGCGCCTCGATGCTGACGGAAATGGTGATGAGCAAGCCCCTGACCTCAGTCAAAGACCTGACCAAGGACGACATACTGGAAAACATTGGCCTCACAAGCCTTGGGCCGGCGAGGATCAAGTGCGCGCTGCTCTCGCTCAAAGTCCTAAAGCTGGGCATGGTGAAATACTATGCCGACAGGGACCCTGCTTCTGCGAAAAAGCTGCAGGAAGACAGCAGAACACTCTAGAGCCATGTCATCAACTCCAAAGGTCAGCAGGCAGGACATCCGCAGGATAATATTTGACAATTTCAATGCGACTGACATCAGGTTCTCAAACGACGAGATACTGGACAACCTGAACGGCATTGACAGGTACAGGGCAATGAACCTCGACGTGCTTGACTTTGAGGACGTGCTTTTAGAAATGGAAGGCTCGGGCTTTTTGCGCCCAATCGCGCAGAATTTCAACACGCGCTACTACAAGATAATGACCGACCTCGAAGCCCGGACGTGCAAGGACTGCAACACCCAGTCGTGGTTTGCAGAGGCTGAAGACCCCAAGCTGTGCCCCCAGTGCAGGTCCAAGAACCTGTCATAGCTAGCCAAAACAATTAAACAACAATCAGAGCGCCCTGTACACATATTGGCGCAGGCGACTAATGATGACCGTCCACCGTGGTTATTTCGCACTCGCTCTATCCAGTTTGTCGCATTCGTAGTAGCGTTTATCGCCCTAGGTGTAGCTGCTGCATCTGGCGCGCTCAATGCCATTGATGACCCTGTCAACAGGTACGCGCATTCCATACAGGGCAACAACCCCGGCCTTGACAGCATCATGCTTGTCATCACTACGATGGGCGACGTAAGCACGCTCTTTCTCTTTGCGATAATCATCACGATCATCAGGCGCACGAGAAAGGCCGGTTTGATATTTCTGATAACTATTGTCGCGCTTGCCATACTGGTGATGTACATGAAGCCGCTATTTGGCAGGCCGGTGCCCCCATACGACTTTACTCCCGGGATAAAGCTGCCAGAGAACTTTGGAATAGAAGGCGACAGCCTTGCTCCATTTGCGGCAGGCTTTTCTTTTCCTTCCGGACATGCGTCTAGGGCGACAGCGCTTGCGTTCATCATAGGCTACGTCCTGTACAGAAAGTCGAGGGTTGCAGGCTATGCGATATGGGCTTTTCCGGTAATGATCGCGGTAAGCAGGGTCTATGTCCAGCAGCACTTTCCGACCGACGTGATAGGCGGATTTTTGATAGGCATGATAGTCTCTGTCGTGCTGAGCAACACGCTAAAGGTATGGCAGCCGTTTCAGATGTCTAGGTTCAAGGGCAAGGAAGACGAGCAAAAGGCATAGCCACTTGGTGCAAACGTAGCAAGCAAAAAAAGCCTGCATACAGGTTATATAAAACTGTGAGGCTGCAATGGTGTTTTTGCGCTTGCAAAGAAGAAGATGGTACATCACGATAATTGTCATGCTCGCATTATTTCCCATTTCCGCAACGCAAATGCTCTCTGCGTCTGCTGAGCAGGACTACTATCCTTTGAGCCTTTCTAGACCTGCCATAGCGAGCGACAATTCTACACCAATACGCGACGCGCAGATAGGGAGTAAATTGGTGGTGACGACTACTGCAGAAAACCACCACGGCGGCAAGGATATGGCTGCGCTTTTCGTCGTCGAAGTTAGAGACAGTCAGGGCATAACGGCCCTGCTCGATTGGCAGAATGCGACAATAAAGGAAGGGGATGCCATGACGATAGGCATTTCATGGATCCCCGACAGAGCAGGCGACTATGAGCTGAGGGCTTTTGCGATAAGTGACCCTGACTATGATAATGGTGATGCTCCAGCCGTACTGTCTGCCGTCAGCAGCTCCTCTGTATCCATTATCTCACTGCAGGGCAGCCGCACCGCAGTTGTCGGAAACAAGACTTTTGAAGTCCGGTACGAGCTTTCTTCGGCGGGATCCGTGCGCAACATACGGGTGGACGTGCAAAAAATATCAATAGTCACTACTATTACAGGTGTCCAGTATGATGCGAACCTCACGCTCGTCCTCCCAAGGAAGATGCTAGAGCAGCTGGAAAAAGAGACTCATGAACACTATTGCGTAGGAAACGGGTTTGTGACATTTGTGAACAGGTCTGAGGTATATGGGTCGCTCAGAGATACGGATGCCGAGAAGGTAATAATCACAATCCCGGTCCGGCAGGGAGCAAACAGGGTAGAGATCATTGGAACTGACATCCTAGAAGCGCCGGCTACCTGTCTTACTGCCGAGCAATTCAAGTTTGCCGCAAATCTTCCTGTAAAGGTGAAATCATGGTACGATGCAGTAGAGATTGCCAGAGACTACTTGGACAACTTGGCTCAGAGTAATGGCGAGAAAAAAGGAGCATACAGCGGCGGTCCGATTGGAGGCATAAAACTCGTGTATGTGGATAGCAACGGCACAGCTTTTGAGGTAAACAAACATGACGGCTCGTATGAAGATGCTAATCCATACTTTGAATTCAAGTCACCTGATAGCTATTTCTGGATCGTCACGCTAAACTATGCACGCGACATCAACACGGCTGAATACATTTTCACGATAGATGCCCAGACGGGGGAGGTAAAGAGACTGATTGCAAGCTGAACCAGCTTTTTGTGCGAGCTGGCTGAATCCAATCGTGACCAAGCAAGCTCTTGTCAAACTGCCTCTGCTGGTTAGGAATTATTCTTATTATCTTTGCTACTACCTAGCGACATTATTTATTTTCATTACTGATCCGCGGCGCCGGGCCGTCTCGGAATATGCTGCACCCAGACATCGCTAGGCATATCCTTTCCTTGCATATACCTTATCTGGCAACCTGTCTTTGTCTTTTTAATTTTAAAACTTGCAAGATCTCTACTACATAATATATCGTGTAATTTCACTTACTTCTTGTGCTGCTCAGATTATTATTTGCTGTATAAAGCCATTGCATGTTTGTATGCTCTGCTACTGACCTAAAGGAGACGCCGCGAATGGTCACCATTGTTAAATAAAGAAATAGAAAAAGAAAAATCAGGAGTGGCGGCACGACGCTGCGTCTTGCACCAGCCAGCACGTCTGCCGCCTGCAGATACCATTCTTCGTTTCTGATCCCCTCAATGTCATTTCTGCGGAGAAGTATTGCCCTCTTTGGTCCTAGGAACCTGGCAAAGAGTCTGTCGTGCGTTATCAGAACGTCAGATGGCAGCATTATCAGGTATTCGATGTGCGTGTCGGGCATCCTTGGGTTAATTTCATTCATGTGCCTGACTGATAGGCCTGCCCTGCGCAAAGCCCGGGCTAGGTGGACAGGTACACAGGCATCCACCAACACTGTTCTGTTGCCAATTCTCTCTATCAGGCTTACCATTGCAGTTTCCGCCCTCTTCTACGCCCAAGGTGAAGAATCAATCAGTGATTGAGATCTAGTTAAATTTTACTGTCAGGGTAAGAGCGGTGCGTCAGTCGTTCCTTTCCTGCGGCTTGAAAATACTCGTCATTTATTATTGAAAATGCAGAAGGGCAGTTAGCGTACTGCTGGAATTTGCGTCAAAGCAACTTGTCATCGTACTTGGCGCTCCATGTCCGAGATCCGCTTTCAAGTATAATAACAAGTAAGAAAGACTATGACCAGAAAAAAAAGTTAATTATTTGTTATCATCAGAAGACCCCTAGGCAGTTGTATAAGCGTAACCGCAACAAGCTTGCAGTCCTGCGCATAGATCGTTCGTTAAAAGATGCAATTGACAATGCAAAAAGTGACAATGAATCATATAGTGATTATCTTAGAGCGCATCTTAATCTGGAGCCTACCGAGGTAATAGAGTTATTCAAACTGCTAAAAAGAAAGGCCAGGCGCCTGATTCTGTCATACGTCAAAGACCACCCCGGCATCTGTAACAGTGAGATCGTTGAAGCGTTGCAAATAGTACCATGGCAGGTAAGTGATATTCTATATGAATTGGAAAAAGAAGGCAGGATACACACACCTGATAAGCAAAATCCCACTCTAAAAGATCTGTTTCCATAGCGCACTTGTAAGAGACTTTCAATCTCCACTACTTGGAGATTTCAACTTTAACTATGCGCCCTACCACGCACCAAAACTTCGCGGGCAAAGCGCCTTTCAATCTCCACTACTTGGAGATTTCAACTTTAACCGCAGTCCCTAAATTCATTACTTGTTCGTGATTAAGGCTTCTTTCAATCTCCACTACTTGGAGATTTCAACTTTAACAAATGATTGACTGGGCAGTCCAGAACCATCCAGAAGTTGTACTTTCAATCTCCACTACTTGGAGATTTCAACTTTAACTAGCATGTCATTTATTCACTATAAGAAAAAGGGAAACTTTCAATCTCCACTACTTGGAGATTTCAACTTTAACGCAAAGGCTGGATTAACGTCACTGCTCTTCTTTGGGAATGCTTTCAATCTCCACTACTTGGAGATTTCAACTTTAACCGACATTGATACAGACATAAAGGCTCTTCAGCTTGTTCTCTTTCAATCTCCACTACTTGGAGATTTCAACTTTAACTAAACGGAAGGCCTGAGGACTTTATCGAAGCGTTCAGCTTTCAATCTCCACTACTTGGAGATTTCAACTTTAACAGAGGACCGTGGAATTGGCGGCAATCGTGCAGAAGGCGCGCTTTCAATCTCCACTACTTGGAGATTTCAACTTTAACAAGGGATGACCTGCTGCATGCTAAGCAGAAGCCTCCTGCAGTCTTTCAATCTCCACTACTTGGAGATTTCAACTTTAACTCGAAGTATCGCGCCCAACATCATAATGCACTAACGTGCTTAACTTTCAATCTCCACTACTTGGAGATTTCAACTTTAACGATAGCCGTAGGCGTCATGTTAGGGAGGCGGTGATAGTAGCTTTCAATCTCCACTACTTGGAGATTTCAACTTTAACTGCTATCATCCATCAAGACGCCGTGCGCAGGATTGCCCTTTCAATCTCCACTACTTGGAGATTTCAACTTTAACTCATGTATAGACCTTGGCAACTGTCCTATCACCAACCCGTTCTTTCAATCTCCACTACTTGGAGATTTCAACTTTAACCCAAAGTGCGAGTAGCTGCGTGGGAATACTGCGGCTGTCACTATTCTTTCAATCTCCACTACTTGGAGATTTCAACTTTAACAATGTGCTCCTCTAGCTTCCAATGATTGTCCTTCTCCACTTTCAATCTCCACTACTTGGAGATTTCAACTTTAACGACCTGAAGACAATCGAGGCGACAAACACAGCTGTGAATCCCTTTCAATCTCCACTACTTGGAGATTTCAACTTTAACAGGGCCGTTTTCTTGCTTTTTAGGCTTTATCCAGCCCAAATCTGCGTCCTTAGACAGGCCTCTGTCCGATTCCCTATTGGCTGTCTTGCTATTTATAAACATAATCGGCCACGGAAATCTTCTTTGTAGAATTGACCGACTGTTAATCTGCCGCAATAACGTCAAAACTGCATCTCTATATAATGTCGCTTATGACTCTAAAAGAGAAGAATCTGCAAGTGGCTTGCAAAAGAACTGCTCTATGTCGTTTATTGCAATCATACGAGACAGTGTGGCGTTTGAAACTGCTACGCCCTTGAAGCGCATGATTTTTTTAGGTTTTGCCCTCAAACTTGTCAAAAGCCTTGGCGCTTGCCAGTATCCACCCGTAATGGTCGTCGTCATGCACGTACCGCAGGTCTCGGACTATGGGCACGATGTTTCGCTTGCGAAGGGTCATCACAAACTCGCCCTGAAACGTCATGCCAAGTTTCTTGGCCTTGCCCGTCAGCTTTTCTCCCCTCGGCAGGAGGACGCGAAAGCTGAACTCGTCGCTGTTTTGCATATATGAATCAGCCATCCTGTCTGCGGCCTGGCGAATGTCAGAAATCTCGTTTATGTGAAATGTCGCCTGGACTGGAAAATCCGCATACCTAGATGTCATCATTATTTGTACCTGGCAAACGCTTCTTGGAGGTGGCCTTGGAGACGCTTTTGCCACTCTGGGAACCCCTCAGGCGTTTCAGGATAATCGTAATAGTGCGCAGTCAGCACCTTGTTGATGTTGGCGCAGTAGCGCAGGTCGTCTGCAAGCTGCTTGTTCATGGCGCCCCTTATCATCATGCCCAGCTTGTCGACCGTGCTAAACTCGGGGTGCTCTCCCTTTGTTATCTTGTCAATGTCCATCTTTGACAAAAAGTGCTTCATGCCATAGTTTATCTGGTCATTTGTGAGACCCTGCAGCATCCTGCGAAACACTTCGAGGCCTGCCGTCTTGTAGCCATAATCGTTGATGAAGTGCTTGTTGTATTTCCACAGGTTGCGCTCTGACGTGTCGTTTGCCTCTATCGCCTCTACTGCGTCCTTGCCTGCTATTGTCGCCGCAATTATCGCAGGACCGATGCCGCCTGCGTCAAGTGGCTTTGGCATCCATGCCGAGTCGCCGACTAGCATGTAGCCGTTTGCCACCATGCAGTCGTTCTGGCGCCGGACTGACACCTGCCACGTGCCCCACGCGTTGCCGTCGTCCATCTCGCCGTCTGCAAGCTTGGGATCCTTGATTACGGGGTTGTATTGCACGTATTCATCGATGAGCGTCTTTAGGTCGGGATGCACTCTCATCTCTTTGTTGCGCGCTTCAAATGCCTTTTGCTGCACGCCAAGGCCGATGTTTACCTTGCCCTTGCCCTTTGGAAACACCCATCCGTAGCCGCCAGGCGCAAGCTTTTGATCGAGGTGGATGATGCAGTAGTCAGGGTCAAAGAACGTCTTGTCTTCGTGATCGACTGTAAAGTTGTAGATATAGCGGCCCGTCGCTTCCAGGTCGTCCCTGTCTATCCTGCGCTCGATGTGCGACTTTAACGGAAAATTGGTACGCAGGACCGACGTGACTCCCGTGCAGTCCACGACCAGTTTGGTGGTCTTTTTGAACGGCGTTTTTGTGGCAAGGTCCTCGCCCTCGACGCCAATGACTGTGTCGTTTTCGGTTATGAGCGACCGCAACGCAACTCGCTCCTTGAACTCTACTCCCGCCTTTTTGCAGTCGGCCATCTGGCGCTGCGGGAGCATTTTGCGGTTGAGGATATAACCCTCGCCGTCAAAGGCGACCTTGGTTTCATGGTCAGGCGAGAAGGCGACCACGCCCTTGACTGGGTGCTCTATCTCTGGTTTGCCCCAGCTGATGTGTATGCGCTCTGTCATGTAGTCGACGGTGTTTTTGCCCACCGCGTCGCCGCAGACCCATCCAGAGATGGTCTTCATGCCCTGCTGCGGAAAGGCGTTTCTGTCAACGACCAGTATCTTTAGCCTCTGCTTTGAATAATACGCAGCCGACGTCGCCACGATCATGCCGGCGAGGCCGCCGCCTGCAACAATAATGTCATAATCACGCTGTCCGGGCATCTGCTAATGGCGAAAGCACCGAAAACGCTATTTAAATCATTATAAAGTCTTTCATAACACATATGCGCAGGCCGTTTGTCTTCTTTGACCTTGGCCAGACCTTGGTCGCCGAGTGGGATTTTATCGCCCATTTTGACGTCAAGTTTTTAGAAATATTGAACGGCTATGGCGCACGCATAGATGCGCGCAATTACCGCGCCGTCCGTGACAGCATCATCCGCAACCGGGGGATAGGCCACGGCAGTGTAAAGGAGCTGATAGTTGAGGTGTGCAAGGCAATCCTGCCTGCAGGCTATGGCGGGCCGATATTGCGCAGACTGGACCCGGAGATCAGGGAAGGGCGAAAGACGCTGTTCCGGCTCGCAGAAGGCGCAGAGCAGGTGTTGCAGGCGCTGTCGCAGAGATGCGACCTCGGCATCATTGCAAACCAGTCAGAGGACATACTTGGCCTGCTGCAAAGCTCGGGCCTGGAAAAATATTTCAAGGTCAAGACGATCTCGGGGGTTGCCAAGCTGAAAAAGCCCGACCCGCGGATTTTCCAGCTGGCGCTAAAAGAAGCCGGCGGCAGGAACAGTGCCGGCGACTGCATCATGGTGGGCGACAGGCTCGACACAGACATCTGCCCTGCAAACCGACTTGGCATGACGACTGTCAGGGTGACTGACTCGCTGTTTGCCCTGCAAGAGCCGATCGAAGAATGCGAACGGCCAAACTACACTGTCGCAAAACTGGCCGACGTCACCGCAACGGTGGAAAGGATAATTAACGAAAAGGGACAATGACTTGCGCATATGTTGTTGCGTTCTGCCGTCTTGATGGTGAAAAATACCCACCGGCCCCCTGCCGACAGGGCGCTCCACGTCGCAGGCGCGCCTCTCTATGCCGCAGGGATTGCGATGGTTGTAGCAGGCTATTTAGCAGGCGTGGGCACAGACGTCGTTATCGGTGCAGCCATGTGGTCGGTGGCAATCGCAATGTTTGTCGCAGGCCATGCAATAGAGGGCAACGTAATGTCAATGACTCCGCTGCTCCTTGCCCGGCTTGTCAGGAGGTCGCTAGCCGGCCATCTTGGCCGCCAGCGAATCCATCTCTTGCGCAGATAGCTTGGGCCTGCTGTTTTTGAACATGGAATTCACCGGGCCGGCGCCATCGCCCGGCTTTCTTGGGATGATGTGGACATGCACGTGCATGACTTCCTGCCCGGCGTCCTTGCCGTTGTGGACGGCGATGGTCGACGCAGTCGCGCCTGCGGCCGCCTCGACTCTGCCGGCAATTTCGTGTACGAGTGAAAACACCGCCGCAGCATCCTGTACGCCCATGTCCTGTACCCTGGCATAATGTGACTTGGGTATCACTAGCGTGTGACCTGCTGCGAGCGGAAAAGCATCAAGGAATGCCATTGCAGCGTCGTTTTGCTTTACCATCCGCGCAGGTATCTGACCTGCTGCAATCTTGCAAAAGATGCAACTGAGATCTTGCAACGGATACTAGTGTATGTGCGCCAAATATTTTAACCCTGACTCGCCGGCTGTGGAGCAGGGGCAAGGAGCCTGTCGAGCTTGGCCTTTGAAGCAACAAACTGACTTGCGTCCTTTTCGATGGCGACTGATGCCGCGCCCTTCTTGGCGACAAAGCCGATCCTTTCAGGAGCGAAATGATGCTGCCGCAACTCTCCAGCAACTGCGTCAAGTACGTCCTTTGTGCCCACTATTATGTGGCAGCCGTGCTGCGATGCGGTGGCGTTTTCCACAAGACTCTCTTTTGTCGCAAGGCTTGCGATTTCTTCGTGGAGCACAGGGATCTCGTTGACAGCAATGTGCGAGTTTACAAGCCCCGCAAGGTCGCCTAGAGCCAAGATGCCCCTGTGACCGACAGGATAGACTGCAGTAACGTGAGCCTGACTGTCGTACTGGCCGCCAAAGTCGGGACAGTATTTCGCTATTATCTTGCCAAGCGCAAAGTGGGGCTCGCTGAGGCTCTTGATCGCCTCGTCTCTTGCTGCTGTAATGTCAGACACTGGCACTCCCGCCCTCTCAAACCTGTCAGCGTTTGCGCCATCCACAAGTGTGAGCGCGTGGAGACTGACTGCTGCAAGGCCACCAAACTTGTTTGTGATCATTATCTCCATGCCTTCCTCTACCTGATCATATCTTGTCGGCAGCTCCTTGTTGGTTATTGCGACTGCGCTTGTGCCGTAAAACAGCCTGCCCTGCTTGAGCGAGCTGTAATCCTCCATTACCAAGTTGTAGCGCGACATAAAGGCGTCAAGGTTCGTGCGTATCCTGTCAAGCATCTCCTCTGACGGCGCGTCGTAGATCGGAAAAAGTTTAAAGAGCGCGTGGTTGCCGCAGCCAAGCAGGTTCAGCCGCTCTATGGCGGCAGTCATCGCTATTTTTACGTGCACGTCATCGTCAGGCGCCTTTGTGACGTCTGTCACCTGCGTAAATGAGCTGAGGGCCGGCATGTAGCCGTCCTTGTTGCCCCTGCGAAGCTCGACATAATCAAGCAGCCCAAACTGCGCGTCTGGGTGCTCTGTCAGGGCTACAGGTGCGCTAGCTACTGCCACTTTTGCATGGAACGCGCCAAAGAATTTCTGCAGCCCGTCGGCCAGCGTCTGCTGCGACTCTGCCGCCTGCGCGTGGATGCGGAAAAGCGCAAGCGCCCTCTTGACCACTATCTCTTTGCCGACGGCGGGGTTTGCAAAATCATACACCCTCCTTGTAAGCTCGGGCTCTTTGCCCTCTATGTGGTTGTACGCGTCAAACCAGGATGGCGAGACTTTGATCGTCGTTTTCTTGACGTCGGCCAGCGCCGCCTTTACCGCGGATTGATCGGCTTCTAAAGAGCATGTAGCGACCCATCGCAGGGGATCAAAACCCATCCTTCTGTACTGCTCAACGTTTTCCCAAAAATTGTTTGCCAACCCAATCTCCCCTAGCAATCACTATTTCTAAACGGCTGAATTACACAATATATAGAAGATAGCTTGTTAATAAACAAATTTCTTGCACGCCTCATAGGTTTACGGCCCTGAAAACAAGTATTATAAGGCGTAAACAATCTCGATCCAGACCGTATGAAGCTGGACGCAGCGCAGGTCGAGAGGCTTGCGCAAGAGTTTGAGCACAAGACCGCCCAGGAGGTATTGAAATGGGCTCTTGACAATTTCGGCCGGAAAATCGCCCTTGCCTCAAGTTTCGGGGCAGAGGATGTTGCCATTATAGACATGATGGCCAAGATAGACAAGGAGAGGACAAACGTCTTTACTCTGGAAACCGGCAGGCTAAACCAAGAGACGTATGATGTAATGGATGACGTGCGCACTCGGTATGGCATACCGATAAACGCGTATTTCCCAGACCAGAGGGAAGTCGAGGAGATGATACGAACAAGGGGCATGAATCTCATGTACGAAAGCGTCGAGAATCGCAAGCTATGCTGCGAGATACGAAAGGTCCACCCCCTCAACAGAGCGCTAAAAGAGCTTGATGGGTGGATAACCGGCCTTAGACGCGACCAGGCCGCAACTAGGTCGGACACGAAAAAGATCGAGCTGGACACGGCTCACGGCAACATTATAAAATTGAACCCAATAGCTGACTGGACGTCTGACATGGTGTGGGACTATATCAAAAAGAACAATGTGCCTTACAACAAGCTCCACGACATGGGGTACCCCAGCATCGGCTGCGAGCCATGCACAAGGGCAGTAGAAAAGGGCGAGGACCCCCGCGCAGGCCGGTGGTGGTGGGAAAACGCGGCTGCAAAGGAATGTGGCCTCCACTTTGACCCTGCCAAAAAGAAAAAAAGTGATGGAAATGACATCGCAACCCCACGGCGGTAGACTGGTAGACAGGCACGCCCGGCGCGATCTGGGCGGCATGTATGTAATCGAAGTGTCAAGAGACCTTAGAAACGACATTGAAAACATAGCCGATGGCGTGTTCAGCCCGCTCGAAGGTTTTGTAGGAAAAGAGGATTTTGAAAGCATCGTCAACACGGGCAGGCTAAAGAGTAGCGGCCTTGCGTGGACCGTGCCCATAGTTCTCGATGTCGACGAACAGGCTGCGGCTAAAGCCCGTGACGCCGGCGAGGTCGCGCTTGCATCTGATGGTACCAGGTTTGCGTCACTAAAGGTGGAGGAGGTTTACACTTTTGATAGGCTCGCTTCTGCAAAAGCTATCTATGGCACCGATGACACCAAGCACCCCGGCGTCGACAAGATGACAAACAACATGAAGAGCCACCTGCTTGGCGGCAAAATCGAGCTTGTGGAGAGGATGGCACAGACCCCGCTGAGGAAGAACCGCATGACGCCGGTGCAGACAAGGGCTGAATTTGCAAAGAGGGGATGGAACACGACGGTCGGATTCCAGACGAGGAACGTCCCACACGTCGCCCACGAGATGCTGCAAAAGGCGGCGCTTAACCTCTACGACGGGCTCTTTGTCAACCCGCTGATAGGCAAGAAAAAACCGGGCGATTTCAAGGATGAGGTGATACTGTCTGCATACGAGACTTTAATTGACAACTATTACCCAAAGAGCAGGGCAGTGTTTGCGACTCTGCATACGGAGATGAGGTACGCAGGGCCAAAGGAGGCCATACACCATGCCATAATGAGGAAGAACTTTGGCTGCACGCACTTTATCATAGGCCGCGACCACGCCGGCGTCGGCACGTATTACCATCCATTTGCCGCGCACGAGATATTCAAGGACTACCCAGACCTTGGCATACAGCCTGTATTCTTTCCAGCCTTTTATTACTGCAAGAAATGTCTCAGCTTCGCCAATGAACGCAACTGCCCTCACGGGCCGGAGGTGCGTGACGAGTTGAGCGGGACCAAGATGAGAAAGATGGTCAGTTCCGGCGAGATCCCGCCAGAGCACCTGATGCGGCCGGAAATAGCAAAACTCATCGTGTCGTTCAAGGAACCGTTTGTGCAATAAAAAAAGGGAGAGAGGGTCCCGGGCTTACTTTACTCTAGCCCTGGGATGTTGTTGTTTGCAGACGCGTGCGCATTGGCTTCAGTAAAGAGCAGGAAGGTAAAGAACACGGGCTGCGTCGGGTTGTCTACTGACCACGGGGTCGACTGCGGCATCGGCTCTTTTGCGTCTACTCCTCCCTCTGCCAGCTTGGCATAGTCAAACGGCGGCGGGCTGGTCAGCGACGGGTCGTCTGCAAGAGGCGTAAAGCTCTGGGCCTGCTCAGAAGTCAGCGGGCCTATTCCGCCTGGAAGCGTGACTCCGCTTGGGATGTTGACAAGAAACAGGAGAACCACGAGTGGTGTGCCGTCGTCGTTTTGCACGTTGTTGTAGAACGCCTTTTCGTCTACTGCCTTTCCTACCATCAGGTGCATGAATATGTTCTCTGCCACCAGCTTGCCTCCGTCGGTCTCGTCGTAGACGTTGGCGTGGCCGTACAGCGCGACCTTGTTGAAGAACAGAGGGACGTCGGCCCTGTCTATCATGGAATGTCCGTGCTGGTACTGGTCAAACGCGACGCCGTTGCCCGGCAGGAGAAAGCCCGGAGTCCTTGTGGGCAGCGGTGTCTGCTTTGGGTCGTCGTTGTTCCACTTTGTGTCCACCATCACGACCCTGTACTTGTGGTCCTTTACCTGGTGGTCGCCGTACGTTATCGGCGCAACGTAGGTCGCCACGAACTTGTTGTCGCCTTCCTCACCGTTCTCCTTGAACACACCCTTGAACGACGCGTCGACCTGCGTGCCGCATGTTATGGCGTCGCCGCATGAGAACGTGTCGTTAAAGAACGGGAATATGCCGCCTGGGCCAAAGACGTTGGTCTTGCCTGCGTTTGGCTCGTAAATCGCCTTTCCGCCTGCAAAAGCCTTGACGTATGGCCTGTCCATTGCATCTGCGGCCTCTGCCTGGTTGGCCGCCTTTGCGCTTGTCGTCGTTATTATCGCCATGACCGCCGGGACCATTGCGACAAGCATCGCCGCAAAGACCGTCACGATTATGACGTTTCCTTTCACTCTTCCGTTTTCGTCACGAAGGTTCATTGGCGACGCTTTTGCTCCGGCTATAAAGGATTTTTCCCCAATTCATGCCCGAATTGTTCCCAGATCCCGGACAACTTTATATCTGCGACAAAAGGCGAATCCTCTCAAATGTTTGTCATCGCCGGCGGCTTTGGGTTCCTCGGGCGCCTGTTTTCGCTCCAGTCGTTTTTTTCCCTCGCCGCAGGCAGCAACGCAGGAAGCAGCATGGGCGGCGGAGGGTACATCGACCCGCGCTTCAAGCGCGTGCTCTGGTACCTGATAGCCAGCAGCAAGGGAGGCGTCAACAGGGCGAAAATAATCGACCTCATAAATTCCCGGCCGGCAAACGCAAACCAGATAGCGTCGGAGCTAAAGCTGGACTACAAGACAGTCCTGCACCATCTCAAGGTGCTCTCGGAAAATGGTCTCGTAATTACAGAGAACAAAGAGGCGTACGGCGCGACCTACTTTTTGACGCCACTGATGGAGAAGAATTACGCGTCATTTCGGGAGATACTGGTTAGAATTGGGACAAAGTAAATTAGGCAACCCGGGAGGCGAAATGTCATAGATGGACTTTATGCTCGGCGCGGCCGCTGCCGCCTTGACCAACATCGGGCTCCTTGGAGGCATAATAGCACTCTACATACAGAGCCTCAAGGTCATACGCTCCTATTTCACATGGGGCTTGGTGATAGTGGCCGCGCTTTTCATAGTCCAGAACATTGTCATCGTCGTGTTCTGGTCAAACCTCTACATGGCAGGGCCGGCCATCAAAAACGTCGTCGACTCTGCTGCTCCGTACCTGTTTGCGATAAACGCGGCGCAGTCGGGCGGCCTTGCAGTGCTCTTTTGGATAACTCGCAGATAATGAGGAAGGGGACGTCTGTGTGGTTGCCACGCTTTTTGCCGCCGAGGTTTGGCGGACAACAACAAAGGAAGAGAAAAGAGAGAGGTCAGGCCAGAAGAGGGACTTTTTCCTCGTATTCCTTTATCAGCTCTGCCATGCCGGCAAAGTGCTGGAGGAATTCTCTGCCCTTTTCTGTGGTCCTGTAGATCTGCGTGCCCTCAAACGTGTCCTGCTCAAGCAGGCCCCTTGTCAAGAGCTCGCCGAGGTAATAGAGGATCTGCTCGTAGGACAAATTCGCTCTGTACATGATATGGGTCTTTTTTATCCCGACTGTAGAAAGCGTCAGGATATCGGCCATTATCTCGATCTTGCCACGGTTGTTCTTTCGTTCAGACATCACTCTATCAGAATCTTCTAGAATATTTTAGGGGAAGGGCGGAATTTGCGAAGGAACACCCGTTCCAAACGGCATTCTAGCCGATAAATGGAGCGCAGCAGCTATTTTCGGGCGTCAAAAAACCTCTGCCGCCTCTTAAAAGCGTGATCCGGGCGTAAAGCGCCAGCTGCAAAGACCTACCAAAAGGCTTGTAGGTTTGTCATTAATGGTGGTCGTTCTGGGCATCCTGAATGAGCTTTGAAGCCGATGACAGCATATCTCTAGCGGCACCATAGTCTCCACGCATTATGGCAGAGCGGGCATCGTCGATGAGCGAAATCGCCTGTCTGGCCTTCTCGTCATGGTCTCCCTGCTGGAGCAGCTCGCCGGCCTTGGCCTTGAGCCTGTCTGCAGATGCCGTCAGCCTGGCCTGAATGCTGGCGGCCTCGGATTTTTCGACCATCTTTACTCTTGCCTGCTCCAGAAGCCTGCCTGCGGTATCAAGCACTCCTCTGGCGCCTTCTGTGTCTCCTTTCTCTGCCATGGACCTTGCCTGCGAGAGCAGCTCGGAAATGCCGCCAAGGTCATGCTGCTGCGAGAGGTTGTTCTTTTCTGCCAGATCGACCAAGCGCCTGTAGAGGTCCTGGAGAATTGCCAGCCTGTCTGACTCTTCTGACGCAACTGCGTATTGTGGCTTGGCCTGCGATATTGCAGTCAGGCGATCGGACGAGAGCGCGTCAATTGCCTTGCGGAAATGCACAAAAGCCGCCGTCTGGTGCTCCTGCATGTCGGCAGGCTCGCCATACTCGGCCGCCTGGAGCGCAAGGGACGTCTCTATCACGCCGGCCCTGTAGGACTCGGCTGCCTGCTGGGGGAGTGGGATGCCCGAGTCTATCACTTCTCGCACCTTCTCAGTCGCCCGCTCCTGTGCCTCCATTATGTATTTTTTTATGGCATGCAGGCGGAAATCCTCAGAGCCCGAGTCGCTGGTGCTTCCTGCCACTATGAACCTGGACTCGGCCGAGCCGCCAAGGTAGCGCGCCGCCACTATATATTCACCCGGCCCGCAATTGCCCACGCTCAGAGGCCGTGACACAAACGAGAGGCCGCTGGGCCTCAGTATCTGGAGGGCGCACTGGCGGTCGTCCTTTGTTATCTGTACTACCACGTCTCCCCTTGCGGCGTCCGGCAGCGCCCCGGCTACTATCACTCTCTCGCCACTGTCGTAGACATCCTTGTTGGTTGCGACCGAGAAGGATTGGGCGTGCGCAAGAGGCATGGTGGCCGCTAGGGTGGCCGCAGTACAAAGTAGGGCGAGTAATGCAACGCCTGCAAAGGGCAGCCCCATCAATATTTTTTTATAGAAATTAGATATTTCAGGAATACCTGGAACGCTCGTTCCATCTGGAGCTTGCGTATATATTGCCATTGTGCAAATATATGCCGCCATGCGCTTGGCAGCCGCCGCCGTCATGCTGTTGCTTTTTGTCGCAGCCGCCGTCATGCTCGTCCCGGCATCTCATGCATTTGCCCAACAGGGCGCATTTGACGTAGTCAAGACCAAGGGCAGCGAGAGCTTTTCTATAGCATATACGTCGGCAAACGCCGACAGAAAGAGCCCCTTTATCTACACGTACGAGCTGCCAAAGGGGAACAACTGGATAGCCGCCCTTGATAATGCATTGTCTTACACCGGCGATAACAGCAAGACCGTAGTGATTTTGCGCGATAAGGAATCAAGCGAAAAGTTTGTCGAGGTGCAGATGTTTGGCGACGCAGACCGGAAATACTCTGTATGGATAGGCACGGAGGAGGGGCGCGCAAACGCCTACCTCAACGAGAAGGAGGGGTGGTCGACCGACCAGCCCATAGGATTATCGTATGCGGCGCAAAATGGCCTCACCGTCACCGACGGCAAGAGGACGGTCATCGACAGGCTGGACATGGGGTCGTTTGACCTAGGATCGATCGAAGTATACGGCAGGGACGAGCCGTCAGACCCTCCGAGCACAAACGCGGGCCACCTGAACATCAGCGTCATTTACGGCAACCCTGCAGACACGCCTACATATCTCGTGCCAGCCTTGGTCACCGGCGGAGTTGGCTCAGTCGTTGGCATCCTGCTCGTTGTCAAGAAGAGGAGAGAGTAGCGGAGTAGTAGTAATAATAATACCTGCATTCTTTTTTCAGGTCGCAGACCTTGCAGTTTGGCCGGATGGGTAGACAGATGTTCTGGCCGTACATCACAAACGTGTCGTTCACCTTTGTCCACAGCCTTTTGTCCACCATCCTTTCAAGCTCCTCCTCTGTCTCTTCCGGGGTTTTCGTATTGACGATGCCAAGCCTGTTTGAGATGCGGTGGACGTGTATGTCTACAGGTATTGCTGGCTTGTCAAAGGCATAGACTAGCACACAGTTGGCGGTCTTGCGCCCGACGCCGGGCAGCTGCAGCAACTGGTCGATGTCTGAAGGCACCCTGCCTGAAAATTTGTTGACTATTTCCTGCGCGACTTGCTTTATCCTGGCCGCCTTGACGTTGTAAAAGCCGATGCTGTGTATCAGTTTCTTGATGTCCTCAATGTCGGCAGAGGCAAGCTCGGCCGGCGTCCTGTACGTGGCAAACAGCTTGTTCACAACCTTGGTCGTGTTCTCGTCGCGCGAGCGCGCTGACAGTATGGTGCCTATCAGGATCTTGAAGGGGTCGCCCTGCTCCTCCATCTGCAGGCCGCGAAGGGCAGTAAGCCGGGGCGGCTTTTCGCGGTAAAGCGCAGTTTCCATCTTTTTCAAAATCGCAGCCATATTCCTCTTGGCCAAGGGCAGAAATTCTTGTCCTGTGTGCGATATAATTCTGACTCCTGCAATGCTTATTATACTCTGACAGGGCAATTTGTTATGTGGAACTGACCCGGGAAGAAGAGAAGATGCTCCGGGGCGAAAAGGGTGAGGCGCTTGCTTCTGCCTACCGCATCCTTGCAGCCATCGGCGAGGCGACGGGCGCAAAAAAACTCGTACCAGTCAAATGGGCGCACGTTTCAGGCGTAAACTATAACACGATTGGCGATGCGGGGCTTGAATTCCTTGACCGGTTCACCCGCGACGCAAGGGTCGCAGTCAAGACGACCATAAACCCGATGGGCTATGACAGGGAAAAGCCGGACGGGATACCAGAAAAGTTCAGAGAAAAGCAGGATGCAATAGTAAAGGCATACGAGCGCATGGGCGTGACACCGTCGTTTACCTGCACGCCATACGAGGTGTTTGACCTGCCAAAGAGGAACGCCACAGTCAGCTTTGCCGAGAGCAACGCGGCGGTATTTTCCAATTCTCTGATGGGTCTTCGCACTAACAAAGAGAGCGCGCTTTCTGCCCTTGCAAGCGCAGTCACAGGCAAGGCGCCGCTGTCCGACCTGCGGATGGATGAGTACAGAAAACCAAAAGTCGCGATAAAGACGGAAATAGGGCTGAAAAGCGAGCTTGATTATGGTCTTGTCGGCTACTTTGCCGGCAAGACGGTAAAGGAGAGCAGCGTCGCAATACCGGGCATTAACCCTACGAGGCAGCAGGCAAAGGCACTTGCAGGCGCCATAGGGACGTCTGGGTCATGCGGCATGTTCACCACTGGCGACGCAGAAGAAGAATATGTCTCCTTTGGCAAAAAGGAGGCGCAGGCCATGATGGACGAGCTATCGACGGCAGACGACGGCGACGTAATTGCATTTGGCAGCCCGCAGCTGGGCATGAGCGAGCTGGAAAGTCTGGCGGGCATGGTTGAGGGTAAGAAATTCAAGAAAAGGTGCATGATCTTTTGCTCACGGGCTATCCACAACCAGGCGTCAAAGATTGGGTTGACAGGCGCAATAGAGAAGGCAGGCGGCGAGTTTATGTGCGACTCATGTACGTGCCTTACGCCTTACATCTCAAAAGACAAAGTAGATTCAGTGATCACAAACAGCATCAAGGGCGCCTACTACCTCAACCACTCTAACAAGGTACGAGTCGCCCTCAAGGACATGAAGACCATAGTCAGGGAGTACACAAAATGAAAAAGAAGATCTCAGGCTGCAAAAAAATAGTCGGTGGTTCTGGCACCGGAGTTACACTGGTGACGAGCCAGCCGATCAACTTTCTTGCTATGGTCGACGCCAAGACCGGCACGATAACAGACCACAAGCACGAGCTGTTTGGCAAGTCGCTCAAGGGATCGGTACTCTTTTACCCAAACGCGGTGGGGAGCAGCGTCGGCGCGTACGTCTTTTACTCGCTTGTTCTGAATGGGGTCGCGCCAAGCGCAATCGTGTGTGAAAAAGCAGACATTACGACTGCGTCGGGGTGCGCGATAGCCAACATACCTGTCGTCGACCTGCCCAAAAAGACAGGCGTGGAGCAAGGCGTCAAAGTCAAAGTTGATGCGGACGCAGGCACGATAGCAACAGTTTAATCTTTACACTGGCAACGCATTTTTGGTGCGTGGCAGCTTGACGGGCGAACCGACGGCGATAGCTGGATGACGATCAAAGTCCACGCACCGACTGAAACCTTTTATTTGCGTTCCAGAGACAGGTCATCGTTGGTAAGCTACTGTCCCGAGTGTGGAGGCGAGCTCAAGTTCGACCTTTCCAGCAAGAACTTTATCTGCAAGAGTTGCGGGCTTTTTGCGTCAAGGGAAAAGATGGACGAGATCCGCGACAGGAACGAGGAGAAGGGCAAGGACAAGAGGCGCCAGATGCACGATGAATACATCGACTGGTGGCAGTCGTCCAAGAAGGACAAGCAAAAGCAGTAACGCGCGGGCGTGTGTGCGTGCATATGCACATACATATACATACTGCTGAGGGGCCTCTTTTTCCAGTGCCGGCCGGATCTTGGCAGGATCCCCCTTTCCAGATGTAACTCTTCCGCATTCGATAACCCTGTGCAGGAGGTAAAGTTCGTCGTTTCCTGCTGACCGCCATTGTGCCATAGACGGTGGCGGCCTGCAGGAATGCTATGGGCTGCTACATTCGTTTATCTTGATGCCGGCACAGACAGCAGGACGCCTATGAGATTGCCCTGCCTGTTGCGTTTGCGACATCTATGATCAGCCTGTTGTTTACGTCAACTTGGACGTCCCTTGTAGTCAGCTTCTTGACGGCCTGCACGATGGTTTCGCTGATACCCTCAAGCTGGATGATGGTTTTGCTCTCCCATTGCGCTTTCCTTCTCAGCTGTTCCGGATTCCCTATCGTCAGCAGCCTTTTCTTCAATATCCCGATCCTGTCGCATATCCTCTGGGCTTCGTCAAGGTTGTGCGTGTTTAGCAGGATTGTCCTTTTCTCCTTCTTGAGCTGCAATATGAAATCCCGCAGGGTCCTTGCGGCTTCCGGGTCTAGGTTTACTGTAGGCTCGTCAAGGAACAGGATCTTTGGTTCGTGCATAAGCGCTCTGACTATGGCTATCTTTTGCTTCATCCCCTTGGAAAAGTTTCCAACCGGAAGATCTCTCTTTTCCCACAGGTCAAGCATTTTCAGGAAATGCTCGATGCTTTCTTTGCGCTGCTGCTCCGTCCGCTCGTACAGCTTGCCGTAAAAGTCCAAGTTCTCGTAGGCGCTCAACTCGTCGTAGAGGCCCACGCTGTCCGGCAGAAAACCGATTATCTTTCTTATCTTTAATGAATTTGAGTCATTGACATCGTTGATCCTGTACCCTGCTATGCTTGCCTCTCCTGCAGTCCTGGAAATGAGGCAGCATAACATCCTGACCGTGGTAGTTTTGCCGGCGCCGTTTGGCCCCAGAAAGCCAAAGACTTCGCCTTCGTCCACGTGAAAGGTAAGGTCCTCGACTGCAGTAACGTCACCAAATTTCTTGGTGAGATTCTGGGCATCAATCAAACGCCTTTACAAGAGGCGAATCACCCTATAAATTGTGAGAGTAAAAATTCCACAGGCGCGTTAGATCATCATTAATATTTTACATTACAATAGATCGTGTATGTCAGACTCTACAGCTCAGGAAAAATATGGTACTGCCACTACTACTAAAGACATGGAAAATGCTGCTGCAACTACCACTACCACAGCTCAAGGTAGCACTACTGCTGCATCGTATGGTACGGGCCAGAGCGCTGCGCTCAGTGACCCTATTGCAGAAAAGGTCGAAGCGATAAGGCGGACCACTGCTTCGATCAAAGAGTATGCGATTTTAACCCGGGAAACGTCAAGGGCGCTTCGTGAAACTGGTACGATCTCTGATCTGGCCGTAGCTACACGGGAAATCGCGTCGGTCATCCGAGACATCGCCAGAGAGATCAGGCAGACATCAATTGAGCTAAAGGAGAGCGGAGTTACGGATGAAATTGCCCGCTCTGTCAATGAAACGATGCAGACCGCAAAGGATACAGCGCAAGTAGTCAAGGACGTTGCCACTTCTGCAAAGGCCAGTGCTGGAGCCGCAGCAGCTTCTACTTCTTCATCTGCGCCAAATGCAAATGCGGATAAGCGAAAACATCATCAACATCAACAACAGTCCGTTTCCGCCTAAAAACCGTCGTCGCGTCGTCAGGCAGAAAGGGGCCATTAGGCCTAGATAGTGAAACTGCTGTCAAGGCAGGCAAATGCAGTCACAACTGTGAATGGATCTCTTTCAATCCTGACATTGCCAAGCCATACGTTCCTGAGGCGATAAGCGTCAGCAAAGGATCCACAGTCACCCGGATAAAGAGGATAATGCGACGCATACCGTAACAAAAGTGAACAATAAGTTAGATTCAAGCCCAATGCAGGCAGGTGCCGAGCAGGCAGCAGCTGCTACTGATGATGATAAAACGATATAATTTCAGCAGAGCGGGTCAAAGTAATACTGCTGCATTATTACGTATTCTCAAGTGTTTTTAACTATATTTTATATCTAGAACTTTCTACTATTCTTAAATAACACATAACTGTTCCTCTGGTCTTATGAGGGCATGGCTGGGCTTTGGCATGGTGATAATGCTAATCCTTGCGGGGTTTTCTGCCGCCTTGCAACCCGCCGTCGCAACCTTTGATGCTTGGAAAAACCTCAGCCAGACCAGTACAATTGCCTCAAACCTCTCTCCGCACAAAGCAGAACAGGTCGCCGTATCTGGCAATAACGTATACGCCGTCTGGGAAGACGGCAGCTCGGACATTTTCTTCTCTAAAAGTACCGACAATGGCGCGCACTTCTCTGCGCCTGTGAACATTAGCAATGACTCTGACGATTCCACCGAGCCACAGATCGCCGCAGTTGGCAATTCTGTATATGTGATATGGACCATACAGCTCAGCCCAAGCGGCACGCAGATCGCCTTTAACGCAAGCCATGACGGCGGCAAAACGTTCGACGGGAAGTTTGTGCTTACTGGTGCAGCCAATACGGCGCTTTATCCGCGGATCGCTGCTACAAGCTCGACCGTATCTGT
>JBDUUM010000046.1:0-5336 GCA_039938615.1 Nitrososphaera sp. | reverse complement strand
AGGGCAGGGAAGGGGCGCAGCGGGTCCACGAATACCTGATGGGTCTGGAAAACAGTCACGTTTCGTTTTACGAAAGGTATTACAAGCAAAGGTCTTACGAAGAGATGCTGCAAGGCAGAGAAGACAGGGACCTGCCTCCAGATTGATCCATCTTGGCGCACAATATGTTTTATTTATATGAAAAAATTCTAGCTAGTTTGCTGGCGCAGAATCGTACCCGTAGGGCTATCCGGACCGGAAATTCGACCGCTGGGACGACGGAAGTACAAATAGGACAAGGACGCTGACCATAGACGAGGCAGCAACTATAACTGCCTTCTGTCAGACGGGATAGGTTCTCTACCGGCCCGTAGCCGCGTGTCTGTATATGTGCCGGGCTGCGATTTTCTTGCACTACCAGATATATTTATGGTCAGGTCAAAATTGGGACAAAAAGAGTCTAGACAGGTGGACTGTCCTGCTTTAGCTTGTAGCGCCTCACAATCTCCCTGTCGATCTCTTCGTGCTTGATCGCCTCTCCTCTCCTGCCCGGTGTCTTCATGCCTTGGTGGCTCACCTTCTTCCTTTCGTCGTCCAGCTCGCTGAAAGTCTTGCTTTTCAGTTCCTGAGCATATTTTTCGCGAAAAATCCTCTCCTGCTCGGTGTCCTCTCCCATGGTATAGCCCTACGTGCTACGGATTAAAGAAGCATGCGATCCGGATCAGCGCCCGAGAGTCTCGTACCGCCCTGGTGATTTCGCTCCCGGACCTTGGTTTTTGTCATGCGCTGCGGTATGTATCTGATGCCGTGATCCAGTTCAAGGTGGCTGAGGAAGGCGACACCGTTATTGATGGTATCCTTGACTATCAGGCCTCTGCCGCATATGCTGCATTTTATGATGTGCTCGTCACTGCCTGCTTCTACTACTACTTCTTCTTCCACACTTGACCTGCGGCAGCCGGGCTAATAAACGCGGGGTCCATATATCCATTTGATACTGCATCTGTTGTACATCCTGATAGCGGTGTGAAAAGGGGAGGTTTTCGCATGACCGTCAAAGAGTTTGATGCGCCGATCAATGCAGACAGGGCTCCGTACTTGTATATACACACGCTCCCTCCCCCTCCCAATGCTTCTAAGGAACGTCTATTGCAGAATGTGCTACCTACTACAGGCATACTGCAAGAGGGGACCCCTCTCCAAGATGGAGTCTATTGACAAGGCCGAGTGTATGTGTATGTACTATTGCAAGTCGTGTTTTAAAAAAACAAACTGGACAGGTAGAGGCGCGCACACGCACACCTAGCGCCGTCTTCCCTTAAAGACCCGCCTGTTTCTCCCGCCGTGAAAAAACTGCCCCCGCTTTTGATGGCGGGACGATGACGACAACATCATCGCCGGCATGGCTATTCCCATCTTCTCGTTCATCCTGCTTATTGGGAGCTTTGTCCTCTTCTGTATCCTCTCAAAATCCGCAAACCTGTCCGGTGTTACAAGCGAGATGGCCTTGCCCTCTCCTCCTGCCCGCGCGGTCCTGCCTATCCTGTGGAAATACGTCTCCGGGTCGCGTGGAACGTCATAGTTTATCACGTAGCCGACGGCCGGCACGTCGATGCCCCTTGCCGCGATGTCGGTGGCGACGAGTATGCTGTCTGCGCCCTTTCGGAACCTCTGCATCACGCTGTCGCGCTGCCTCTGCTGCAGGTCGCCATGTATTGCATTTGCCGCAAACCCTCCATTTCTAAGGTTGCGAGCAAGCCTGTCCGTTCTGTCCTTGGTCGCCGCAAACACTATTGCCTGTTGCTGTTCTCCAAGCGGCTTGATGAGCGTAACGAGCCTGTTGAATTTCTCGTGCTCGCTCACCACAAGATATGACTGCTCAATGTTGCTTACTGTCACTTCCTGCCTGTTTAACCTTATTTCTCTGGTCTGGTCCTTTCGCAGGTGCTCCTTGGCGAGCTTTAGGATCTCCTGGGGCATTGTGGCGGAGAAGAGGAGTGTCTGCCTCTTGTTGCCGCCGGACCTGTCCATCTTGCCCAGTATGAACCTGATGTCGTCTATGAAACCCATGTCAAGCATCCTGTCGGCTTCGTCAAGCACCGCCGTCCTTACGTTGTCAAGCCTGACGGTGCCCCTCTCCATGTGGTCGATGAGCCTGCCCGGCGTAGCCACGACTATCTGCGCGCCCGCCCTCAGCCGCTCTACCTGCATCCCAAAGCCCTGGCCGCCATAGATGGCAACTGCCCTTGCGCGGCCATGCCCAGAAAACTTGACGATCTCGCCAGTCACCTGCAATGCGAGTTCTCTCGTAGGCACCAGTATCAGGACCTGCATGGCCCTAGAATCCGTCCTTATCCTTGATAATATGGGAAGGCAGTATGCCGCAGTCTTGCCGGTTCCCGTATGCGCCTGTCCGATTACGTCCTTGCCCTGCAGGATTAGTGGAATTGCAGCCTGCTGTATTGGAAATGGAGCATCAAAACCGTTATCCTCAAGCGCCCTCAAGACGCGCTCGTCAAGCCCAAGATCTGCAAACGTGCCAGATGCCTGCCCTTCTGCAGGCCCGCCCTGTTGCGACATTACTCTTCAAGTCCTGCGAGGTGACCGTCCTGCTTGATCTTTTCTGCGTGCGCAGCTATGTATCGCCAGATAATGTCTGCGCGGTCAGATTGAAAGTCCCAAGGCGCAATAAGCACCAGATCATTGTCCCTTATCCACATCCTCCTCTTTATCTTGCCCCTGATCCTGCATGTGCGGACCTTGCCATCAGTGCATTTCACTATTATGTTGTCGCCGCCTACAAGCTTGATGACTCTGCCAAAAAGCTGACCTTCGCCGGGCATTACCATCTCTTTCAGCTGCGATTCATTCAGAACTTTTCTTTTTCCTAAGTTAAAAACCGTCGATACTTGGCAGGTCGGGGTTAAAAATGTAACCTATTTCGTGCAAAGAGAGAAAAATGTCTGTGGTACTTTCCTTGCGGCAGTTGCCACATTGGGGGTTCTAGTTTGTTTTACTGCTGTACTAGTTCTGCGGTTGCAAACCTTGCGCCGACGTTGGTGACCTTTACCTTGGCGCTCTGGCCCGGCTTGCCGCCCTTCACGAAGATTACGAACCCCTGAATTCTGGCAATTCCGTCACCCTGTCTGCTGATCTCGGTGATTTGCACGTCGTATTCCTTGCCTGTTTCTACAGGCTTTGGACCAAAGTTACCGCCACCGAAGCGGCCACCCGATCCTCCTCTTCTTTCGTATGACATAGCGTTAACATTTGTCTGGCATGATTGTAATATAAACGCTAAATCTAGGGGAAAAGGCCCATGGAAATGAGCTCGTCCCACTGTCGGTTCTCAAAGACTTTGGGGTTGTGGCCTTTCATGTTGACCTTCTCAGATACCCTTTTCGTGAGGTAGAGGGTGAGCGAGGCTATGGACCTCCAGAGGGTGCTGTGCGGGTTTTTCACGTACGATCCAAGCGCCCATTTCAACACCCTGTAGTGCCTCGGGTAGTTCTGCAGCGCATAAGCGAGCAAGAGGTCTCGTGAGCTGTTGATGATGTAATACGCGTGCTCGTAAATGTCAGACTGCGACGCATAGTCCTTCTCCATTACCTTTATTCTGCCACCGCTCATGGCGTGCAGGATAGAGTCGAGATTATTCTCGCAGTCGATCGTGTTGACGCATCTGCCTATAGTCGCAAGCACGTGAGAGTCGCTGCCGGCTACCTCGACCATGTTATTGTCTCTCGCAAACCTTCCTGCTACGATGTTCGAGTGCCTGTCGATGTTGTTACTGTTAAAGGACTCTATCATGTCGCACATGAGGGCCTTCTCACGTATGCCGTTCGTGACCGCAAAGGGGTGGGCTGCGCAGGAAATGCCTCCCTGCCTGTGGATCTCATCAAGCGTCTCCTCAAGCGTCATGTTCGCCCTGATCGTCTCGTAAATGCCGTATGCAAGGACATGGCCGCCGGTATCAACCGTGATCTCCTCTGCAGGGTATATACTCAACCCTGAAAACCGTGCATGGTCCCTCTGGTATGAGAGAACCTGCCTGTAACCGTCAAGCGTGTTGTGATTTGTAATAAAGATGGCATTAATGCCCTTTTGCAGAGCCGTCTCTAGCTGGTCGTGCATCTCGACTCCGCAGTCGTACGGTATGCGCGTAGAGCCGTTTCGGTGGTTTGAGAAGGTGTTATGGCAATGAAGTTCAGCGTTCAGAATGTCGGCCGTACCGTCCACTTGTCCTCTTTTGTATTACACCTTCGCGCATAAATACTGATGTGTATGGTCGCACACACATACACGCATATAGGCGCGCACGTGCACGCGCCTCTACATTCTTATTGTCTGCATCCTGATGTATCGTGTGATGTTTGAGCCGTCGGTTTTCCTAGCAATATTCCCATACGCCTTCATCGCAAGCTTTCCACTCTTTGGAGTCGCAATAGTGACCAAGTGGGTCATTGACGACCGCAAAAAGGCGAAAATGGAAGCGCAGTAAAAAGAAAATAACTCAGGCCAGCAGCATGTTGAGCACCTTGTCTACAACATTATGGTCATAGGGCCTTGCGATCACCATGCAAAAGACATAGTCGGGGTCTTTTAAGACAAAGTTGTAGCAGTCGGCCTTGGCGAGGCTTGACATGATGTACCTGGTCTTGCCGAAAATGTCCTCGCTGGTCTGCACTATGGACTTTATCAGCTCTACCTGTATTCCCATAGTCGCCGCCCTGTCGTCTGCAGGTAAGAGGGCTCCCGGCGCTATGTGCCACGCCACCCCCTTGCCGTTTTTCAGCCATGTGGTGATCAGGATGTTTGGGTGGATGCCTGCGACATCAGTGCAGAACCTGTCAGTATACAACAACAACAACATACATGCAGCATGTGCGTAATAATATAACTTTTACACGGCCTTGCACTGGTTCTTTTCCTTGTGCTCGTAAAAGTGCATTTGGCAAAAGTCGTTGCCGCACTCCTCGCAGTGCCAGCCTGATAGCGTGTAACACACGGAGCACTTGCCGATAGGCTTGTTGTAGTCGTAATCCTTTCTGGCGCTCTTTTGCGTGGGCTGCTTTTGGGTTTTTGGCTGCGGCTTCATGATAGCTCGAAAAATGTGTGACAACGCATCTGCTAAGGAACCTCAAAAGCACATGCCTTCTCAAAGGCCGCGAAGTCCAACGCCCTCAATTGGAGATCCTATTATTTAAGCGTGATGGCATACACAATTGCCTCTGTTGTCCTGAAATTACTTCACCCTCTTGCCAACAGGCTGAGAGCAAGATGGGTATGGAGTAGAGGAAGGCGCTACCAGGTCATTGCAAAACTAGACCCTGTAAAGGTAGCATGGATAATCCGTG
>JBDUUM010000045.1:0-9136 GCA_039938615.1 Nitrososphaera sp. | reverse complement strand
AGATGGCAGACGAAAGGAGCAAGATCCTGAAGGACTTTCTGGTGAAGAGCAGGCAGATTCAGGAAGGGCCTAGGCAGGCCCAGGAAACTCCGGCGGCAGAAAAAATAGCCATCCCCCTCCAGAATGTTGAGGTACGGGACGACTGATTGACATATTGCCAGCCGGCCAGTTAGCAAGAGCTTACCAGCAAAGGTTCTACAAACTTACTTGGTCGTTGATTGCTACCACCTTTAAATTGCCATGTGCCGATAAAGACCTGTGATCAAGGTAATCAAGGCAAGCGAGCATTTCCACCATAAAGAAGAAGAAGGCTGGCTCTCGACCTACTGGCACTTTTCCTTTGACTTTTACAGAGACCCGCAGAACATGAACTTTGGGCCCCTCAGAGTCTTTAATGACGATGTCATTAGCCCCGGCAAGGGCTTTGGCTTCCATCCGCACAGGGACATGGAGATAGTGACCTACGTCATTGACGGTGAACTGGAGCACCGCGATGACCGCGGAAACCACGGGGTGATCCGCGCCGGCGAGGTGCAGCGCATGACTGCAGGAAAGGGCATAGTACACTCTGAATACAACCATTCTGCCGAAAAGCCGGTGAGGCTGTTGCAGATGTGGGTCTTTGCCGACAGGCGCGGGTTAGAGCCGTCCTGGGAGCAGCAAAGCTTT
The DNA here is from genome assembly GCA_039938615.1 of Nitrososphaera sp. GTDB lineage: Archaea > Thermoproteota > Nitrososphaeria > Nitrososphaerales > Nitrososphaeraceae > Nitrososphaera. The sequence goes on along the minus strand of JBDUUM010000045.1, from coordinate 8,467 downwards.
GCCAGGCACGAGCGCCAAGACGTGCTTTTGCCAATAGTCGTGCCGCAAATCGTTGACGATGGGAGGGCCGTGCGCATACACGAGGACGCATACTTTTATGTCTCGTCGCTTGGCGCGGGAAAAACAATAAGCCACGAGCCGAGAGGCCGCAAGGCTTACCTGTTCGTGATCGACGGCAAAATCGCTGTCAACGACAAGGAGCTTTTGGCAAAAGACGTGGCAAGAGTCGAGGACGAGGACGCAGCGCTAACAATAAAAGCAGAACAGCAGCCGGCAGAGTTGATGCTCATTGACCTCCCAGAGAGATACGCGGTCAACAATGATGATGACGATGACGACAACTGAGCTTCATGTATTGGGCGTCGCAGGAAGCACGCGGCCTGGCTCGTATGGGCTAAAGGCGCTAAAGATGGCGCTTGAGAACGCGCAGATGCACGGCGCGCAGGTGCGCCTGCTAGAGATAGCAAAGGCAGGCATTCCGCTGTATTCGCCCGCCGCCAGCCCGCCTGATGCCGTGACAAAAGATGTCGAATGGGCAGATGCGTTCATACTTGCGTCGCCTGACTACCACGGCTCAATGTCCGGCGCGCTGAAAAATTTCCTTGACTTTTACTATGAAGAGTTTGCCGGCAAGGTCTTTGGCTACATCGTCGCATCGCACGAAAAAGGGCTGACGGTGATGGACCAGATGCGAACAGCTGTCAGGCAATGCTACGGATGGAGCCTTCCGTACGGCGTGTCGATAAACGGCGAGCAGGACTTTGCAGGCGGCAAAATGGTAAACGCAAGAATAGAGCAGAGGATCAGGATGATGTCTCGCGATCTGGTCGTATACGGCCGGCTTGTGAGAGGCCAGTTCATGCACGACATTGAGAGCAAAATCGACGAGACTTTTGCGGCGCGCTACCGGCCGTGACCAGATTTTTGCACAGCCGGTCGATATAGCATCTTTTGTGCAATAACAGGCCATGATACCGGTGGACGAAAACGTGCTTATCAGCGCGGTGGAAAAGGCGGGAAAGAGCGTAGTCAACATTGCAAGCGTGCGCATGATGCACGACCAGCTGTTTCGGGTCTTTCCAGTGGAAGGCGTCGGCCCCGGCGTGATAATCGATGACCAGGGACACATACTGACAAACAACCACGTCATTGACGATGCGGAGAGGCTAAAAGTGACAACGGCAGACGGCAGGGTTCTCAGGGGCAGGGTTGTGGGAAGCGACGAGACGACCGACCTTGCCGTCATAAGGGTAGAGTCTGCTGAGCCATTGCCTCATGCCCAGCTTGGCGACTCGTCGACGCTCAAGGCAGGCCAGATTGTGCTTGCAATTGGCAACCCCTTTGGGCTAACGGGCGGGCCGGCCGTCACGGCAGGGATCGTCAGCTCGCTAAAGAGGAGCATACAGGCAAGGACCGGGGTGCTTGAGCTCATCCAGACTGACGCTGCCATAAACCCGGGCAATTCGGGCGGGCCCCTCGTCAACACAAAGGGAGAGGTGATAGCCATCAACACTGCCAAGGAGATACTGGATGAGCTTGTGGAAAAGGGCAAGGTGAGCAGGCCGTGGATAGGTGTTGCGTCGATAAGGGTGACCCCCCAGCTTGCCCGGCACTTTGGCCTTCCCCCGCGGGCCGAAGGGGCGCTTGTGGCAGGGGTGGAACCATACAGCCCGGCAGACGACGCCGGCCTGCGCAGGGGCGACATCATCGAGGAGATCGATGGAAGCAAAGTCGAGGATCCCTCACAGGTAGCCGCGTATGTGAGGAAAAAGAAGGTCGACGACAGGTTGAGCGTGACTGTCAACCGCTATGGCCGGCAGTTCCAAGTGGGCGTGCAGGTGGACGAGCGCCCCTAGACTCGCTCACGCTCACTCTCTTTTTTCTGACAAAAGCTTTTTCTGCAATGGGTGCGAGAGGTTGAGATAGTGTCTGACGACGATTTTACAATGGACGAGCTGGTACGCGAGCTTGACAAGGAACGCGCACGCGTAATCATTTCAAAGGAGACGCGCAAGTGGAACAAGCCTGCTACAGTGATATCGGGCCTGCAGGACCGCAAGGATGTCAAGGACATTACCAAGAAACTAAAGACAAGGATAGGCACCGGCGGGACGTTCAAGGACGGCCAAGTGATCCTCCAAGGCGATCACAGGGACGCCGTCAAGAATATGCTGGTCTCGATGGGCTTTATGGAAGACGCCATAGAAGTAATGTAGAGCGGTAGACGTAACAACCACCCTGACGCGTCGCACTCAAAAAAAATCTGATCAGGTGCCAAAGCACACAACATAGTTTCTATCCAGCAAGCACGTACTGGACAGATGATGTCTTGTGCTCATGCTGCAAGTCTTTCTCCCTAAGGCAGCTATTGCACCTCCAGTATACAGGTTCTTTGCATCCCTCGCATAACCTTGTAATTTCAAGTTCAGATCCGCAAGCCCTGCAAAGCGATTCCATTTTGCGTCACCAGTGTCACTCACATTAAGTGTTTAACAAATATTTATTTTTTATTTTCCATTGCTTTAGAGTCCTCAATCTTGCTGCTGAAGGTTAGGAGAGAAAGTTGAGCAAAAAATTAGTCCTATTTTGGCAAATTAATGAGCGAGATGTCATATGATCGGCGGATCAATAATAAAAAACGCATTAACCATGGTAGCCGCTACTGCAGGCGCAGGAATAGCGACGATTGTATCCACCGTACGCGTGGCATTTGCAGCCAGCACTGGCGCAAGCTTGCCACCTGAATATGGCGAGCTGCTTGGGCTGGCCCAGCAAAAGGTGCAGGCTGCCACCCAGCCGGGAGCATTTGGAAACGGGGTGCCCGTTCTGTATGGCGCAGACCCGGCGACCATGCTTCCGTGGATTGGAGTCGCTATTTCTGCGGCCCTGGCTGCAGTCTGCGCGGTTAAACTCCTGACGCCGAGGATCAGAAACGGTGTCCCGCTGCTCATCCGGTAGTGGCCCGTTTCGCATTTTTTGTTTTCTTTCTTTGCATGGTAAGAAGCTAGTCAGCAAAAAAACCTTGTTGTTGCCATCGTCATCATTTTTGTTGTTGTTTTACGCACTAAACCTGCTCTTATATCTGCTGGCTGTGGTTGGCCACGTCCAGCTTGGGCATATGATGCAAGCAACAATACCCTTTTCTTGGATACAGGATTGCGAGGTTTGATTCGTAGCCGGAAGTGGCAGCATGGGCACCACAGGCCGTCCCATTCAACAAACAGGCCGCACGTCTGGCACCTTTTCTGGCCCAACCCGTAGCGCCCTCCTGCGTGTGGAGGAGGCCTAGGGGCTTTGTATCTGGCACATATTCCTTTGCAGCTCATATATCCTGCAGCCTCGCAATACAGGGCGGCTGAGAAAAAGCGCGGCCATGGTCATGATGCCGCGGCTCCATTTGGCCAGCTGGCCATGGCCTCTCCTTTCAAACTTTTCCTCTTTATCTTGTCCAGAGCGGTTTCAAAGTGTCTCATTGAGAGGCTTAATTTTGCGGCCTTCTTTTTGTCTACGTGTTCCTTTATCGCAGTAATGGCCGCGGTGTTGACCATGGCTGCAATGTCTGCTCCTGTAAACCCTTCTGTCATTTCCACCAGCCGGTCCAAGTCGACATCTGGATCGAGTGGCTTTTTCCGGGTGTGGATCTGGAATATCTGTTTCCTTGCCTGCTTGTCGGGTACCGGGACTTCAAGTATCCTGTCAAACCTGCCGGGGCGCAATAGCGCTTCGTCTATGATGTCCGGCCTGTTGGTCGCGCCTATGACAACGACCCCCTTTAGGTCTTCCAGCCCGTCCATCTCTGTCAGCATCTGGCTGATGACGCGCTCTGTCACGCGCGAATCGCCTTCGGAGCCGCCTCTTCTTGGAGCTATCGCATCAAGCTCGTCAAAGAACACCACGCACGGTGCCGCCTGGCGGGCTTTTCGGAATACCTCCCTGACGCCCTTTTCCGACTCACCTACCCACTTGCTTATCAGCTCGGGTCCCTTGACGCTGATGAAATTGGCTTCTGAGGTTGCAGCTACTGCCTTGGCTATGATCGTCTTGCCAGTTCCAGGAGGGCCATACAGCAATATCCCCTTTGGAGGCAGAACATCAGCTTCAGCAAACAACTCGGCATGTTTCAGAGGCCACTCTATGGCCTCGGCCAGCTCCTCCTTGACCTGCTGCAGGCCGCCAATGTCTTCCCATTTCACGTTTGGCTTCTGGATAATAACCTCCCGCATCGCAGACGGCTGTACGTCCCTGAGGGCTTCGTCAAAGTCCTGTTTCGTGACTTTGATCTTGCTCAGGATTTCTGCAGGTATGTTGGGTTCTTCCAGATTGATTTCTGGCAGTATCCTTCTAAGCGAGCGCATTGCGGCTTCTTTGCTGAGCGCTTCCAAGTCGGCACCGACAAAGCCATGGGTAACGCGGGCTATCGATGCAAGGTCGACATCGTCGGTCAGTGGCATGCCCCGGGTGTGGATCTGCAGGATGTCCAGCCGCCCCGCTTCATCAGGGATCCCGATCTCGATCTCCCTGTCAAACCTGCCGGGGCGCCTGAGTGCCGGGTCAATCGCATTTGGCCTGTTGGTCGCGCCTATGACGACCAGCTTGCCCCGGGACTTTATGCCGTCCATGAGCGTCAGGAGCTGCGACACGATTCTCTTCTCAACGTCCCCGGAGACCTCTTCCCTCTTTGGCGCGATGGAATCTATTTCGTCGATGAATATTATCGAAGGCGCATTCTCTTCCGCTTCTTTGAAAATTTCCCTCAGCCTCTCTTCGCTTTCGCCATAGAACTTGCTCATTATCTCCGGGCCTCCGATCGAGTAAAAGCCAGCGTTGGTCTCGTTGGCTACAGCCTTTGCCAGCAGCGTCTTGCCCGTCCCAGGCGGACCGTGAAGGAGTACGCCCTTTGGAGCTTCGATCCCGATGCGCTCAAAGATCTCCGGGTGGCGCAATGGGAGTTCGATCATTTCCCTGACTTTCTGGACTTCATTCCTCAGGCCGCCAATGTCTTCATAGGAAATCCGGGGAACTCCTTTTGCGGCGGTTTTCGGCACCGAGCCGATGACGAAATCAGTATTGTTGTCAATTAAAAGCGCGGCGTCAGGCGGCGAAGTGTTGGTGACGGCAAAACCAATTCTCCTTCCCATGATGTTGAGCGGGATGACATCGCCTTTGGAAACGACGCGCCCCTCAAGGAGTTCAGGCAGGTGGTCTTCTAGGCCGACTATGTTTAGCTCTTCCGTCGGAGCCAAGATAACCTGCTCTGCTTTCATCACGGTCACTTTTCTGATCATGACGCTGTCGTCTATCCCAACTCCAATGTTATTTCTAGTATATCCATCAATCCTGATCAGACCCTTTCCGTAATCTTCGCTCTGGCCTGACCAGAGAAGAGCGTTGCTTTTCCTTTTGCCGATTATCTCTATAACGTCGCCTGTCGAAAGGCCCATGTCCCTCATCACTTTTGGATCCACCAGAGCCATTCCCCGGCCGACGAATTTTGGATTCGTCTCGGCGACCTTTAGTGTCATGCTGTTATTATTATTGTTGTTATTACTTTTTTTCATGTTTTTTCACCTCAAACAAAAATTGTGGGAGAGATTGATTGTCTGTCTCCTCTCATTCGATCTGAACCTCGGTTTCTTTTGGCTTTGGAGGAGCCTTCAGCTTTATCTTGAGCTCCAGTATGCCGTTTGAGTAGGTTGCCTTGGCAGACTTGTCGTCCAGCTCCTCACTAACGGGTATGTCCGCATGGTACTTCTTTTCGCCCTTCTCGGCGTGAATTGAGACATAGTCCTCCGAGACTTTCACCTTGATGTCCTGCTTTGTCACGCCCGGCATCTCTGCGGTAATGGTCAGCGTGTTGTCCTTTTCATCCAGTTTTGTGTCTACAAGCGGCTCTCTGACTCCAGACTGCTCGACCAGCCCTCTCGCCGTAGGCCTGACGTTTCCAAACTCCCTTACGTGAGGCTTGCCATCAGGACCAACGGTTATCTGGTAACCGTAGTAGTACGGAAAGGTCCCGGCAAAATCGGCAGGGTTCATTTCCCGCACGGTCCTGAACATCCTGTTCAGCATTTCTTCTGCGTCCTGAAATTCCCTGTCTATATCCTCAAACAGGCGTCTTCCGAAACCGAAATCCATGTCTCTCCACATGTTGTGTTTGTCCACCTGTATAACAAATTGCAAAACAGGTATTTATTCATTACTCACAAAATGTGAGTAACAGTATTTCAAGTGGCGTCAGGCTAGTTTTCCGAACAACAGTTGTGCATCATCCTTGTTTACCTTGTTTTTCATGGTCGCCAGCAAGCTTTTCAGGCTGGACTCTTTTTCGCCAGTAATGTCCGAGAGCTCCTCTATTGAGTTGGGAGATTCCTCGACTATTGTGTAAAGGATCTTTCTCTCATTATCTTCAAAGCTGTCAGTGCCAATTTGATGGAGCCTGCGAAGGATCTGCTGCTTTAGAGCATACAGGTCGTTTAGGCGCGACTCGAGGCCAGATATTTCATTTTCCACGTCGATCAAATTTTCTTGGAGGATGGAAAGCGCTTCTCCAGTCTCTTCTGGAATCATATCAAGGATTTCATAGTATTTCTCAGACTCTTTGCGCCGGGACTGGACGATCTTTTGTTTTTTCATGGTAAAGTGGTCCTCTGACAGCGAGACGGTAAGAATGAATGAATCGCTAAGGCGGTAATACTTTCTGTCTGGAGCCCCCAGCTTGCTTTTTTCAGCGTACGCTTCGACAAGCCCGCTTTCTTCCAGCGCCTGCAGATGCCTGAGTATGGCCTGCTGCCCTACCCCAATCTCCTTTGCAAGCTGGTTAAAGTACATGGGCTCATCGGAAAGAACGGCAAGTATCTTTCGCCTCGTGTCGTTTCCCAAGATGTCCAGAATAATGTCAGAATCCATCTGCCATTTCTCTGCCAGCATCCATTTCACCGTGCCACAATAAAAAGAGAGAGGAGGATAGGGGGGAGCTAGTTGGCATATGGCTACATGTCCATGTCGCCCATGCCGGCCCCGCCGTGGCCTCCCGGCTTTGGCATGTCGCTCTTTGTCTTTGAAGCCGCTATCACATCGTCGATCCTGAGGATCATCGACGCGGCCTCTGTGGCTGCATTTATGACCTGTTCCTTCACAGCCAGCGGCTCGTAGATGTCCTTGGCAGCCAGGTCTGCCACTCTGCCATTTATCACGTCGATCCCGTACCTGGCTTTTCCGGTGCTATTTTTGGAGCGCAGCTGGACCTGCGTGTCCAGAGGATCCATTCCTGCATTCTCTGCCAAGACTATGGGGATCGTCTCCATGCCGTCGGCGAATTTTTCTGCCGCCAGTTGCGCCCTCCCTGATAGGGTTGATGCCCATTCCCTCAGTTTAAGGGAAGCAAGGGCTTCCGGGGCTCCTCCGCCTACGAGGACATAAGGATACTCCACGACGTCCTTGACGGCCATTATTGCGTCGTGCACGGAACGTTCTGCCTCGTCAACCACCCTCTGCGAGCCGCCCCTGACCAGAATCGAGACGGACTTGGGGTTCTTGCATTCCTCGACAAATACCCACTTGTCGGTCTCGACCTTGCGCTCCTCTACTACCCGGGCAGACCCAAGGTCACTTGCGGCAAGCTCGTCAAGGTTGCTGACCACCCTGGCGCCTGTCGCCTTGGACAGCTTGTACATGTCGCTCTCCTTTATCCTGCGCACGGCCAGAATTCCAGCCTTGGCAAGGTAGTGCTGCGCAATGTCGTCTATGCCCTTCTGGCAGAGGAGGACGTTTGCGCCCGCTGCAGAGACCTTGTCCACCATCGCCTTGAGCATCCTGTTCTCCTCGTCTATGAACCTCTGCATCTGGTCCGGCGAGTTGATGTTTATCTTGGCGTCAAACTCGGTCTTTTCGATTTCAAGCGCGGAATTGACGAGCGCTATCTTGGCATTTTCGACGCGCTTTGGCATGCCGCCATGGACGACCTCCTTGTCCAGTATGATGCCGTGGACAAATTTGGTGTCCTGGATGCTGCCACCGGCTTTCTTTTCCACCTTGATGTTGTCCACATCGACCTTATAGCGGTCGCCAGATTTTTCTGCCACTGCAAGTACGGACTCGACTACTATCCCGGACAGCTCTGGTGCATTTGACGAAACGATTTTGGACGCCATGGAGGTGCGGGCGATCTTGTCAAGGAACTGTTTGTCCGTCGGATCGACCTTGATGGCGATCTCCTTCAATACCTCGATCGCCCTCTGGGACGCCTTCTTGAAGCCTTCCACAACCACGGTCGGATGGACGTTCTTTGTGATGAGCTCTTCTGCCTTTTCCAAGAGAGATCCTGCTAGGACAACGGTAGAGGTAGTCCCATCTCCAACCTCATTGTCAGTTGCCTTGCTTATCTCCACCATCATCTTTGCCGCTGGATGCTGCACGTCAATTTCCTTGAGGATGGTTGCACCGTCGTTTGTTATCGTGACATCTCCCA
>JBDUUM010000044.1:0-10946 GCA_039938615.1 Nitrososphaera sp. | reverse complement strand
ACATTCTGGAGGGGGATGGCTATTTTTTCTGCCGCCGGAGTTTCCTGGGCCTGCCTAGGCCCTTCCTGAATCTGCCTGCTCTTCACCAGAAAGTCCTTCAGGATCTTGCTCCTTTCGTCTGCCATCTCGCTTGTCTTGACCTCAAAGACGCCGTGGATCACGAGCCTGTCTTCTTTCTGGTACAGTCCGACTTCGATCAGGCCATGGCCGTTGTTTACTATCGCCTCTCTCATGCTGTCAACCAGCAGCTGAGAGTCGGGGTACGGCCTGGGTATGTACGACACCACTTCGTCTATTATCGTGTCGCCGTATATCATGACTGGATTGCTGATCAGCATGTAATTTGGCACCTTGATGAGCCTGCCCGTCCTCACAGAGGGGAGCCGCTCGCCGTCTCCGACCTCCATCACCGTCGTCCTCAATATCCCAATGTCCATGATGTCGCCCTTGGTAGTAGGCACGCCGGGCACGTTTATCTTGACCCTCTTGCCGACCTTGATGTCCTTGCTCCTCTTTATCACAAGCGTCGAGATGAGGTTTGCGATATAGTCCTTGAATACAAACGATGCCCCCATGGAGCTGAAAATTATACCCAGCTGTGGGAGGTATGCGCCTATATCTGTGGACATCAATGGCATTTCTGCAAACTCGGGTTAAGGCAACGACTTGAAAACTTCTAACAACCGGTGAAAAACAGTTAAACTACTATGCGCTTTGAGCACGAGAGGCACTCGACCGTCACTTTATCATTGTTTTCTATTACGCGGAACTTGCGGCTGCCGCAGGAAGGGCATATTGGACATGCTCTGATCCCCCCTTTACCGCCCATGCCTTACCACCTGTGCGGGACCGTGTCGGACTTTGCCATCATCCTGATCCTCTCCTCGCCTTTAAAGTCCCTGATGGCCCTTGCGACGGCCGGCGGAACGAGGTGGTCCCACTTCCTGCCGGCCGCAATCAGGCTTCGGATGTTGCTTCCGTTGTACTCTTTTCTGCTCACGAATTTTGGCTTTTTTATCGCAATCGACTTGTCGTAAAACGACGCAAGATATCCAACAAACTCGTTTCCCGAATAGATAGCGTCAAATGCCGGCACCTGAGAGCGGAGGCCGGCGAGCCACCGGGCATTATTCTCGTCGTTTGGCACGGATATGACGTAGCATCTCTCCAGATCCATTTTTGCCTCTTTGAGTGCGGCATGTATCATCGTGAGGCGCTCGCCTGCGGTAAATGGATCTTTTTCAATAAAGTTGAACTGGGCGCTGCCGATGACTATGACCAGTTCATCACATTCTGCCATTGCCTGCCTTGCAAGTGCAAGGTGGCCGTTGTGGAACGGCTGGAACCGGCCAGTCAAGAGTCCGCGCTTGAATTTCATTATTTTATACCCAGCCTATTTTTGCGCTCCTCTATTTCCTTTGCCTCTATCTTTTTGAACAGGGGCTCGACCTTGCTGCCCAGCGCATGGCCCGGCGGCACCTTTAGCTCTGACGCCGACTGCCAGCTTTGCTCATGGACGCTGCCCAAAAGACCGATCTGGCGCCATATCTTTTCGCACGAAAATGGTATGAATGGCTCAAGCAGAATGGCAAGCGAGCGCGCCGCATTTGCAGCGACATAGAGCGTAGTTGCGGCGGTATCCTTGTTGGCCCATGGCGCCTTGGCTTGGAAATACTGGTTGAGGTGGCTGCCGTAGCGCAGGATCGCCTTGAGCGCCTTGTCAGTCTCGTTTCTGGATAAAAGATCACCGACTTCTGATGCTATCGATTTCATCTCTGCAATCTGCGCCTCGTCTGCCGAGTCGTACTTGCCCGGCTCTGGCACCTTGCCGGCAAACGCCTTTTGCGTGAACGAAAGGGCGCGGTTGACGAAATTGCCGATGTTGGCTATCAGCTCGTTGTTTATCCTGTCCATAAAGCCGTTAAAGTCAAAGTTGAGGTCGTCCTGCGAATACGTAACGATGGATGCAATGTAAAAGCGCAAATAGTCAGGATCAAATGCCGCAGTGAAATCTCGAAGCCCGATGTACCAGTTGCGGCTCTTTGATATCTTCTGGTTCTGGAGCATCAGGTGCCCACGCGTCGGGATATAGTCTGGCAGTTTGTACTCCTCGTTTATGCCAAGGCGCATCGCCGGCAAAAACAAATAGTGGTGGTAGACGATGTCCTTGCCGATATAGTGATATATCTGCGAGCTGTTCCAGAATTTCTTGCCGTCGCCTCCCTTGTCCTCTATCACCTTGTTCATGGTAGAGATGTAGCAGAGGTGGTTGTCAAACCATCCATAAAACACCTTGCCCTTTGCGTCTGGTAGCGGGATAGGTACGCCCCAGGACAGGTCGCGGGTGATGTCCCAATCCTGCAATCCTTCGTTTATCCAGTTGATGACGTAATTTTTTACGTCCGGCTGCAGGTTGGCGTTTGACGACAGCCAGTCTTTCAGCCTGGCAGAAAAGTTGGACAGCTTGAAGAAATAGTGCTTGCTCGTCTTTTTGACCGGCGGCCTGCCGCAGATGGCGCATTTTGGTTCCAGGATTTCATCAGGTACGCGCCCGCACTTTTCGCACAGGTCGGAATACTGGTTCTCGGCGCCGCAGAACGGGCACTTGCCCACGACGTACCTGTCGGGCAGGAACTTGTTGTCAAACTCGCAGTAAAACTGCACCACGTCCTGCTCGTAGATGTGGCCATTTTCCATCAATTTGCCAAAGACTTCCTGCACGAACTTGACGTTCTCCGGCGAGCTTGTGCGGTAAAAGATGTCAAACGAGATGCCAAGCGACGCAAAGTCGTCGCTGTCGCGCCGGTTCCAATGCGCGACGTATTCTTGCGGCGTCTTGCCTTCCTTTTCGGCCTTGATGAGAATAGGCGTGCCAAAGTCGTCGCTTGCACAGATGTGGTAAACCTGACGGCCGCTGAGGCGCATAAAGCGGGTGAAAATGTCTGCCGGCAGGTAGGTTGATGCAATGTGGCCCAGGTGTATCTCGCCGTTTGCATAGGGCAGGGCGCTGGTGACAATGACGCTGTCCGGCGGCATATCACGGTTGAAACTCGCGCTCCCGATTTTAACCTATCACTGCTGGTATCTCTTTTGCTCTCTGGTGGGCGAATCAATGCTGACGCCCATTGCTGCAAGGGCATGCCGGGCGACCTGCTCGTCGATGCTTTGGGGGATGTCGTACACTTTTGCCTCCATCTTTTCATGGTTCTTGGCAATATGCAAAATGGCCAGCAGCTGGTTTGCAAAAGAGAGCGCCATCACCTCCGGCGGGTGGCCCTCGGCCGCGACGAGGTTGACCACCCTGCCCTTTGACAGCAGGTGCAATTTCTTCTTGCCGTTTATGACAACAAAGCGCTCAACACCGGGCCTGACCTGCACAGGCCTGCCACTGCTGCTGCGGTAAAGGTATGCTGCGTCGATTTCCACGTCAAAGTGGCCCGCGTTTGCAAGGATTGCGCCATCCTTCATCCTGGCAAAATGCTCCTTTCGTATCACGCCCGTCTGGCCTGTACAGGTAATGAACAGGTCGCCTGAAGGCGCGGCTTTCAGCAACGTCGTCACCTCAAAGCCGTCCATCTTGGCCTCTAGCGCCTTTACAGGGTCGACCTCAGTCACGGTCACTATTGCGCCCATGCCCCGCGCCCGCAAAGCCACTCCCTTGCCTACCCACCCGTAGCCGCAGACGACAACGCGAGAGCCGGGCAGAAACATGGTAGTCGCGCGCAATATGCCGTCAAGGGTGCTCTGGCCAGTGCCATGTCGGTTGTCAAACAGGTATTTTGTCTTGGCGTTGTTGACGGCCATAACAGGGTAGCGCAACCTGCCTGACTTTTCTAGCGCCGTCAAGCGTTTTACTCCTGATGTCGTTTCCTCAGTTCCGCCGGCTATGTCTCTTGGCCCTGCTGCCATCCTGTGGGCTGCGACGTGGAGGTCGCCTCCATCGTCTGTTATTATCTGCGGGTGGAACGCCAGCACGTCTGAAATGCACTGGCGGTATTCACGCTGCGTCTGGCCTCTCCATGCAAACACGTTGACGCCGCCCTGCTGCGCAAGAAATGCGGCAATGTCGTCTTGCGCCGAGAGAGGGTTTGCAGAACACAGCGCGACATTTGCGCCCAGCTTTTTTGCAGCCATCACGAGCACCGACGTCTCTTTTGTGATGTGCAGGCAGACCCCAAGCTTTATCCCGGCAAGCGGCATGCCGCCGGCGTTCTTGGTGAGTATCTTTTCAATGATCGCCATCCTGCCTGCCGCCCACTGGTGCGATAACCTTCCCTTGTCTGCAAGGGCGGCGTCTGCTGCTATCTTCATGGCGCGCGCTCGCAGTATGTCGTAATTATTACTATTACCACCACTATCGTCGTCATCATGATATAAGAACTAGCTTTCGTATTCCTCACGGAACCGCGCCCTTCCGCGCCTCATTATTGTAAACAGGCCCATTATTACCGCTATCCATACCGCACTGACAGCAACGTTGGTAGTGCTGACGTACATGTACGGTACGGCCTCGATGATGTCATGCTGGATGGAATCAAGCGACAGGTGAATGTCCTCCATACCCGTGTTATAGGCGCTGCTGTGCGGCTCCACCGACGCTATCGAGTTTGCCCGCGATAGTATCCTGTCAAGCTCTAGCTGTATGAGACCAAAGTCTGTCTTGGCCGTGGGGAACGACCACACGGGGTTGCCGCTCCTAGGCAGATCCCTCTTTGCCTCCGACACGTAATCCGCAAGTTCCTCTGGCGTCTGCGAGGACTCGCCTCTGGCGAGGTTGCCAAGCGCCCTGTCGACCGGATATATGGTCGTGGCATAGCCGTAATACGCGATGCCGGCGCCAAAGACCAGAAACGAGATTACCCCGATTGCAAGCAGCTTGGACGAAGAAGAGGAGCCCATCAGTAAGGATGGAGGCAATTTTGTCGTATTTTAGTGTGGCGGAGAGGGAATCTATCATCTATCTATCCGATGCCATTTTATAACCAAGTTGCAGGCAATATAGCGAATTGACACTGGTAAAGGTCGCCAGTACAGGCGAGATCAAGGAGAACGGCGGCAAGGAGGTCAACATCAACGGGACGAGGATCGCACTCTTTTACTCTAACGGCCGCTATTACGCGCTTGAGGCGCTCTGCCGGCACCAGGACAAGCCCCTCGCTCCCGGCAAGGTGGATGGCGAGGTGGTGGAATGCCCCTGGCATTCATGGCACTATAACATCAAGACAGGCGAGCTTCTCGACTACATGGAAGGGGTCAAGCTCGAGACCTACAAGGTAGACGTAAGGGGAAGCGACATCTTTCTAGACCTCTAGCAAAAAGGTAAAATGCGCTGTTCTGGTAAGAGGGGCGTCTGCGCGCACGTGTGTGTGATAAAGCTATACAATACACTTTCACGGTCAGTAGAGGAGCTGGCAACCGACGGCAACGTCAGGATGTATGTCTGCGGAGTCACAGTGTATGACAGCTCGCACATCGGCCATGCAAGGACAGTGATAGTGTTTGACGTTTTGCGCCGCTACCTGATGTCAAAGGGGCTGAAGGTGACGTTTGTCCAGAATTTCACCGATGTCGACGACAAGATAATCAACCGCGCCAAAAAGGAGGGCAAAAAGGCTGACGAGATATCGACGGCGTACATCGACGCGTATTTCCGCGACTTTGACGCGCTAAACGTGCTTCGGGCCGACAGGCACCCAAAGGCCACCGAACACATCAGCGACATGATAGCGCTGATACAAGGACTGATCGACAAGGGCCACGCCTACCTGACCCTAAACGGGGTGTATTTCCGTGTCAAGTCGTTTGAGGGGTATGGCAAGCTATCAAAAAAGCCTGTCGAGGAGCTTGAGGCCGGCGCCAGGATCGAAGTCGACCCGTCAAAGGAGGATCCAATGGACTTTGCGCTCTGGAAGTTTTCATCCGAACCCCCAATGTGGGACAGCCCGTGGGGCAGAGGCCGGCCAGGATGGCACATCGAATGCTCTGCGATGGCGCTGAAATATTTGGACAGCAACATTGACATACACGGCGGCGGCCATGACCTTGTTTTCCCGCACCACGAAAACGAGATCGCCCAGTCCGAATCGTTCACCGGCAAACAGTTTGCCAAGGTATGGATGCACTCTGGCATGGTCACGATAAACTCTGAAAAGATGAGCAAGTCGCTTGGCAATATTGTGACAATAGAACAGGCCCTTGCCCGGTGGGGCGCAAACACGCTGCGGCTCTACTGCCTCTCGGCGCACTACGCCAAGCCCCTTGACTACACTGATGATTTGCTTAAAGAGTCGGCACAGAGGTGGCGCCAGATAGAGACATGCGCGTACGAGCTTGCGGCAGCATCCGGAACCGGCGGCGACTCGGTATCCGCTCTATCCGAAGAGTCAGAAAAAGCCTTCAACGCGGCCATGGACGACGACATGAACACGTCGCTTGCGCTGACAGAATTTTTAAAATTCGTGACTAGGCTAAACCAGTATGCGGCAGCTGACAGGTTGACGGGTGACATGGCAAAGGCAGCATCGCCGGCTTTTGGACGCATGATGGGCATACTGGGGCTTGCGACTGTTAATGTGGGTGAGCAAGAGCGCAGGGAGATAGAGGAACTGGTAGCAATGCGCAATAGGCTTCGGGCAGAGAAAAAGTTCAAGGAGGCCGACGAAGTGCGCAAGCAGCTGATGAGCCGCTCTGTAGAGCTGATGGACCACAGGGGCCGGACCGTATGGAAAAAGGTCGAGCGGGCCGAGCAGTAGTAGCAGTTTTTCACTATATTGTCCATCTTGTTGCACTGTAGGGCTAATGTCCAAGCGTCCAGTAAAATACTCGTAGCGATGAAGATACTGGACGGTAAGCGCACAGGCACGGTCACCTTTGGTGAGGATGGCATCCTCATAGGCGAGGTGCTGGGCGACGTGATCGTCAACAGCGGCTACTTGGAGCTAAAAGGCACCGTCCTTGGCAACCTGCTGGTGAGGGGCGGCTCGTGCCGCCTGACGGGCATCGTCAAGGGCAACGCCGTGAACGAAAAGGGCGATCTTGAGGTGTTTGGCGCAGTGCACGGCAAGGTGATAACCAAGGTCGGGTACACCTACGTCAACCCTGGGAGCAGGATAGGCGGCGTCGAAAATGCCCATATAAAGAAGGAAGCTTCTGCGAGCGTCTAGCCTTTCTTTATCTTTTCAAGGTCCTTTTGCAGCGTCTCTATGGTTTTTGGGATCTCTTTTTGCGCGCAGTCGAGGCACATCTGCTGCAGCGACAGCGGATACGCGAAATATTTCTCGTTGAGCGCAATGTCCTTTTTGCATGAGATGCACTTTTTCAGCTTGAAAGAATCGGTATTTTTGACGATCAAACCTCTACCACTTCACCTTGGTCCGGCGCGTGGGCATCGTAGCCGTATTTCTCCTTGATCTCTTGCGCGAATTTTTCGCATGAGGGTCCGTCGCCATGCACGCACAGCACCTTGGGGTTGCCCTTGACGCGGTCAAGTATTTCAAAGAGCTCGCTTCGGCTATTATGGCCCGAGAACTCAAAGCGCTTGACATCGGCGTAGCATTTGTGCATCTTGCCGTCAAAGTTGGCGACACGTTTTTCCAGGAGCATCTTGCCTGGCGTTCCTTCGCCCTGGTAGGACACGAGCGCGATGCCGTTCTTTTCACTCGTCATTATCTGCTGCGTGTAGAATATTGCCGAGCCGCCAACAAGCATTCCTGCCGGCGATATGATGACGCAAGGCTCGTTTACGACCTTTCGCCGCCTGCTCCATCCCGTGATCCACTCGGCGCCACCCACTGCGCGCTTGAACATGTCTGCATCGCGCAAAAACGTGGGATGCCTGCCCATTATCTCGTTTGCCTTGAGAGCCATGCCATCCATCACGACCTTGTGCTTGAAATTGTACGCTTCCAAGACGCACGCTATTTCCTGTGCCCGCTCTACGGAAAACGACGGGATGAACATCGTGCCTCCACGCTCGATTACTTCGTAGCAGAACTCGATCAATTGTTTTTCCGATTCGGTCCTTGGCGTCTGCTCGTTTTGCGAGTAGGTGCTCTCGATTATCATCATGTCGATTGGCCCAAAGTCCAGATCGGCTGCGCGCAAAAGCTTTGAGCCACGGGTGTTGATGTCGCCGGTGTAGAACAGCTTTTTGCCTTCGTGTTCTACCGTGACTGTAGACCCGCCGACCACGTGGCCAGACTCGTACAGCGTCACCTTGGCGTCGTTTACCATGTACGGCTCGCGGTATTGCAGCTTTTTAGAGCTCTTTAGCATGGTCATGACGTCGATGTATTCAAACGGCAGGTAAAAGCCCGACAGCTTGATCATGTCCTCAATCAAAAGCTCTGATAGCTCAAATGTCGGCAGGGTGCCAAGCGCCGGAATGTCTGTGGATCCAGACAGGTACAGCGATGGCACAAATCCAGAGTGGTCCAGATGCGCGTGGGTTATCACCACTGCGTCAACCTCCTTTGGCTTGACATGCATCGGAAAGACTGGCTCCCTTCTGAGCAGCACGCCATAGTCCATCAGGATGTTGGTGTTGTTGCAGCTTGCAAGAAAAGCGGAACGGCCGACTTCTTTTGCGGCCCCCATTACCTTAACTTTCAATTTTTTACAATTAAAATCCCGCAGTAGGCGCTTTAAAGCTTGCTAATTTTACATCATGATCGCCTCAAAAGCGCACTTGCCATAGCAGGTCCGCAGTGGTTTCCAGCTTTTGCATGTAGCCAAAGCCGGCATCGTCAAGCACGGATTCAAAGTCGTACCTGTTCCCCGGATCTTCGGCTGCGACTTGGCGCTCCAGAGCCTTTTGGACTATTGCAGCCTTGTCCGGCTTTGCATAAACGTACCACAGGTTATGCGCCCCGCGCATCCTGGCAAGCTCGGCGCGCTTGGCTTCCTGCAGTTCTTGCGTATAGTACCTGTTCATGACTTCAATGTTCACGTCCTCCCACGAAGGTGTCCTCCAGTAGGCTACCCTCTCAAAGCCGTGGCCGTCAAACTCGGCCGCAAGGCTGATGCCCTGGTCAAGCGTCGTTATGACGACATTGGTGTTTTTCGCAACCGAGTTCCTAAAGTCCTGCCCCGGCTCCATCCATCCTACGAAAATCACGTCATGTTTTTTATCGATCCAGCGCGCGTCTGCAATCGTGATATAGTCTGGCTTTGCTTTCTGCAGGCCGTAAAATATGCCGGCGTCCTTTTCTATCCCCTGCGCGTTGGGCAAAAACTCTCTGACGTGTCTCAAAAAGTCGCCATAGCCGCATCCGACATCTAGGTACGATGGATCGTCTGAGATGGCTTTTGCAACTGCTGCCACCCTTGACACGTCGACCTTGCGGTAGGAAAAGTACGTGCCGCAAAAGAATGGAAAGCTGTAGCGCTCGTGATGCGGCGACACGGCATTTGCGCGAAAAACTGCAAGCGATTCTGCCGCCTTGCGCAGCTCCTGTGTTTCAAAGGGCACTAGTCAAACATCACTTCCCACAGTTTTTTTGCAGATGTCAGTGAAGGCAGTTCTTCTTTGTAGCCAAAACCCATTTCATCCAATACGGATTCAAAGTCGTACCTGTCAGACGCGTCCTCTTTTGCCACCTGCAATTTCAACCTCTCTTTTACCATGCGCGCGATTTCAGGTTTCGCATATACGTACCAGAAATTGTGCGCGCTGCGCAGCTTTGCCAATTGCAACTTCTTTTCTTCGTCAAGCGTCGGAGTGTAATACCTGTTCATCAGCTCGGCGTTTACGTCAATCCATGAAGGAGTGCGCCACCATGCCACTCGCTCCAGCCTAAACTCGTCGTACTCGCAGCCGCCGTTTATCCCGCACTGGCCTCCTGCGTCAAACGTCGTTATGACGCATTTTGCATTCTTGGCCACTTGCCTGCGAAAGTCAACTCCTGGCTCCATCCATCCAACAAACGCCACGTCGACCGGCTTGAGCGACTCTGCGCCTGCCACCTCGATATAGTCAGGCTTGGCGATCTGCAGCGCGTAAAAGATCCCGCCCTCCTTCTCGATGCCTGTCGCCTGCGGGAGATATTCACGCACCTTTGAAAGAAAGTCGCCATAGCCGCATCCGACGTCAATGTATGACGGATTGCCAGAAATGGCTTTTGCAACTGCTGCCACCCTTAACACGTCGACCTTGCGGTATGCGAAATACGATCCTGCAAAGAACGGAAAGATGTATCGCGCATGATGCGTCGGCGGCCCGCCGGCAAGAAACTGTTGATAAGCTCGGCGCGCCTGCATCAGATCCGGCAGCTGAAAGGGCATGGCTTGTCTGCAGCTTTGCACATCAACTGCTCCCTATATTTTTGCTTGGCAGCGAGATGGGCGGAATTTTCTCCCTATAACACCGTTTATGAAATCCCATAACGCTTATTAAGTTCCGCTCGTAACACCTGACCTATGGTTAGGAAATTTGAAGACTGGTGGAAGACCGTTCCAGCTGACTTGAAAGATAGGGCTCGCAAGGGCGACGAAGCTAACAAGCCGTTGCTCAACCAGGTTAACTATGTTCTTTTGCATCTTCATCTGGCAGGCAAGCACGATGCAAAGCCGAGCCACGAAGAGCTCAAGGACTGGCTACACAGCGGCCAAGTCGATGTCCTGAGAATGAACAAGTAAAAGTTCTCTTTTTTCTCTTTTCCTTTTATTTTCTATCTTTGATCCACCGCGCGGTCTGAAAAATTCTGCGGGTTATAACAGCGTTTTGGAGTATGCATAGGGTTTAAATAGTTTGGAGGACTGTCACCGTTCAGTGAATTAATAGATGCCAATTGCTATACTTCCAGACGTCGATGAGCAAAGATGCATCGGCTGCGCGCTCTGCGTAGAAATCTGCACCGCTCTTGGTCCAGATGTACTCAGAGTCAAGCCGGTGGAAGGATGGAAGAGGGGTAAGGCATTTGTCTTCTACCCAGAGAGATGCATCTCTG
>JBDUUM010000043.1:0-11905 GCA_039938615.1 Nitrososphaera sp. | reverse complement strand
CCGAAACAGTACTTCCATCTGTATTTGAAGGAGATAGAATTTCGGTTCAATAACAGGGACAAGGATCTTTTTGATATGATGGTTAAAATGATGGTTAAAACTGGTTGAGGATCCTTACGTATTACCTTGTTTTTTGAATAGACAAGAATTTCAGTAATACTGGTGCATGGGCCGCTGCTGCTTGCCAAGCCGGTCAAAATGGTCGTGGGACTTATTGCCCCCCTTGTGCGTGTGCGTCGTCCCATCTGCGTGAGTGTGCGTCGACATTGACGGCTTGGCCATTACGACGTCGTCCACTCTCAGCAAGAGCTCGGCGGCCTCTACCGCAGTTGTAAGCACCTGCTCCTTTACTGCCAGAGGCTCCACGACGTTTGATGCAAGCATGTCCTGCACCTTCCTTTCAATAGCGTTTACGCCGCACCACCTGCCCGTTGATGCGTGCAGCTGCACCTGTGTGTTTATCGCATCCATGCCGGCGTTTGCAGCTATAGTCAGCGGTATGTCTTCAAGTGCATCTGCAAATTTCATCAGCACAAGCTGCCGGCGGCTCTCTACCACACGTGCCTTTTCCCGCACTGTTCTCGCAGCCATCATTTCAGCCGCGCCGCCTCCCGCCACAATTGACGGCGCAGAGATATAATCTGCAAGCACGCTCAGTGCATCGAGGGCAGAGCGGTGGAATTCGTCAAGGAGTCTGCCAGAGCCGGCGCGAAGAAGCAGGGTCACAGATTTTGGGTTCCTGCACCCCTCGACAAACACCATCCTGTCGTCGCCGACGGTCTTTTCGCATACCTTGCCTGCAAAGCCGAGGTCCTCCTGCGATATGTTATCCAGATCTCTTGTTATCCGAGCACCCGTCGCCTTTTCCAGCCACCACATGTCGTTCTCCTTTACCCTGCGCACAGAGATTATGCCGGCCTGTGCGAGCATGGTCTGCGCCAGAGTGTTTATGCCCGATCGCGAGATGACCACGGTTGCGCCCGAATCGATTATGTTTTGCACCGTCTGCCGAAGCTCAAAGGACTGGGCGTCAAGGAACTGCCTGACCTGGCTTGGCAGGGAAATTTCGATCTCGGCGTCGCTCCTCGTCCTCTTTTTGTCAAGGTCCTCGTTTATCAAAAGGATTCTGGCGTTTTCAACCTGCTTTGGCATCGAGGAGCTATCAATAGTCTTGTCGATGACGACGCCCTGGACGAGCTGCGTATCGGACGCGCTGCCCATCTTTTGCTCTATCTTGACGTCGTCTACCTCTGCCCTGCCCCGGGTAAAGTCGGCTACTGCAAACACAGCGTCGACGACAAGCCGGGCGATTTCCTTTACATCAGCGCACGAAGACACACCCTTTGATCCAAGGCAGGTAGCGGCCAGACGTTCCATCACCTGTCTGTCAGAAGATAAAGACTTTATCGCCTCTGACCTTAGCGCGGCGAGCGCCGTTTCAAGGCCCGCGTGGTAGCCGTCGGAGATGGCCGTAGGCGAGATACCCATTTCCAAGAGCTTCTCTGCCCAGGACAAGAGCGCGCCCGCAAGGACCACAACGGACGTAGTGCCGTCGCCCACGGCGTTGTCTACTGCGTTTGACGCCTCTATGAGCACCTTTGCCGCCGGATGCTCCACATCTATCTTGCGCAAAAGCGTGGCGCCATCCTTTGTGAGCGTCACCTCCCCCATGATGTCGATAAACATCTTGTCCATGCCCCTGGGTCCCAACAGTCCCCGGACAGTCTCGGCGATGAGCCGGGCTGCAAGCAGGTTGTAGCGCCTGGCCTCGCCTCCGTTTGTCCTTTTCACTCCGTCACCAAAGAGCTGAGTCAGCCTGCCATTATCGGCAAGGGGCATGGCTACAGTTTGGATTCTTTGTATTTATGCAGTTCCTCTTGGTGCGTATAATACGAAACTGCCATGTAATAAGTGGCAACTAAATGGCGTAGTTTACCAATGAGATGTACTCAATTATAAATACAAGAATTAGTAACCAAGCCTCATGATGCTTGCTCCACGAGAGATCGACAAGTTGTACATTTTCATGGCAGCCGAAGTCGCGCGACGACGGCGCGCTAGGGGATTGAAACTCAATTACACAGAGGCAGTCGCGCTGATCTCTGACCACATACTGGAAGGCGCCCGCGACGGCAGGTCGGTGTCACAGCTCAGGAGCTCCGGCAGGAACGTGCTGTCAAGGGACGACGTGCTGCCAGGCGTGCCCGAGCTTGTCAAGCAGGTGCAGGTTGAGGCGACGTTTGAAGACGGCACCAAGCTTGTGACGGTGCACAACCCAATAACGTGATCGCATTGATACCAGGCGAGTATTTCATATCCGACGAGCCGATCGTGGCAAACAAGGGCAGGAAAACCTTCATCGTGAGCGTCAGCAACACGGGCAACCGGCCTGTGCAGGTAGGCTCCCACGCCCACTTTTTCGAGGTGAACAAGGCGCTCTTGTTCCCAAGGACAAAGGCATACGGGTTCCATCTCAACATCCCCGCCGGCACATCGCTGCGCTTTGAGCCGGGCGACACAAGGCAGGTCGAGCTGGTAGAGTACGGCGGCAGAAAAACGATCCACGGCTTTAGCGGGCTTGTTGGCGGCAAACTTGCAACCAAAAAGGCGCAGGCGATGCGCAGGGCAAAGGCAAGGGGGTTTGCAGGCGCTTGACGCTTGAAATCCCTCGGCGGCAGTACGTTGACCTCTATGGTCCGACAGCCGGCGACAAGATAAGGCTTGCAGACACGGACCTGATAATCGAGGTTGAAAAGGACCTGCTGATGCACGGCGACGAGCTGGTGTTTGGGGGAGGTAAGAGTGTGCGGGACGGTATGGGCCAGGCAAGCGGCGTGACCAGCAAGGATGCGCTTGACCTTGTCATCACAAACGCAGTCGTAATGGATCCGGTCATGGGCATAGTCAAGGCGGACATTGGGGTAAAAAATGGCAGGATTGCAGCCATCGGAAAAGCCGGAAACCCTGACGTCATGGACGGAGTCGACATGGTAGTGTCGTCTGCGACTGAGGTGATAGCAGGCGAACACACGATATGCACGCCCGGCACTATTGACACACACATTCATTTCATATCGCCGCAGCAGGCCACAGAGGCAATTTGTGCAGGCACTACGACCATGATAGGCGGAGGGACAGGGCCAGCAGATGGTACCAACGCTACTACGTGTACGCCGGGTCCATGGAACATCCATAGGTTGCTGCAAGCGCTGGACGAGATGCCACTGAACTTTGGCGTGCTTGGCAAGGGCAACGACTCACTAGAGCCGGCGCTCATTGAACAGATAGAGGCAGGGGCGTGCGGGCTAAAGTTGCACGAGGATTGGGGGACGACGCCGGCGACTATCGACGCGGCGCTCAAAGTCGCAGACAAGACGGACACGCAGGTCGCTATCCACACCGACACACTAAACGAATGCGGCTTTGTAGAAGACACAATAGAGGCCATTGCCGGCAGGACCATCCACACCTACCACACTGAAGGCGCCGGAGGCGGGCACGCGCCGGACATTATGAAGATTGCTGGCGAGCGCAACATCCTGCCCTCGTCCACGAACCCGACTAGGCCGTTCACGGTAAACACGCTTGAGGAGCACCTTGACATGATGATGGTATGCCATCACCTCAGCCCGTCCATACCAGAGGATGTCGCGTTTGCAGAGTCGCGAATTCGTGCAGAGACGATAGCCGCTGAAGATGTTTTGCACGACATTGGCGCGCTGTCGATGTATTCGTCGGACGGCCAGGCGATGGGAAGGGTTGGCGAAGTAACTACGCGGGTGTGGCAGACTGCAGACAAGATGAAAAAGATGGCGGGCAGGCTTGCAGAGGAAAAGGGCGACAACGACAACCTGCGCGCCAAAAGATATCTTGCGAAACTTACGATAAATCCTGCGATCGCGCACGGCATTTCAAGCTACGTCGGCTCGCTCGAAAAGGGCAAGATAGCAGACATTGTGGTGTGGACGCCCCAGTTTTTTGGAAGCAAGCCTAAGATGGTGATAAAGGGGGGCTTTATCGCGTACGCGCTCATGGGCGATCCAAACGCGTCGATACCAACGCCAGAGCCCGTTTACTACAAGCCGATGTTTGGCGCAATGGGTGGCGCAAAATATTCGACTTCGTTTACGTTTACGTCCAAGATTGCGATAAAGAAAGGCCTCGCAAAAAAGCTGGGATTGCGCAAAAAGCTGCTGCCGGTAAAGAACTGCCGCATGATAGGCAAGAAGCACATGGTGCACAACAACCTGGCGCCCAAGATAGACATCGACCCAGAGTTGTATGTGGTCAAGGTGGATGGCAATGTGGTGACGAGCGAGCCGGCGAGCAAATTGCCGCTTGCGAGACTCTATAACCTCTTCTAGTTCGACAGTCGAATGTGAATATTTATATATTTAGTAAACTGATAAAGTGGCATATGAATCCTGTTAGGAACCAAAAAGAAGTCGAAAGCGCGGCCAAAAGAGCTATCGAGACTCTGTACGGCTCAGAAGTAAAGGACCTAAAGATCAGGGTATTATTGCCATTCCCAAACGAGCACAAGAGAGAGGCATGGGACGCCAACGTCACGTTCATCTTGAACGGGCTGCAGTATACTGTAGACCTGTTGATAAACGAGAAGGACGGGCAGGTGACAAACGCAAGGCTCATCGACACGATGACGCCCCTCTAAATTTTTCTTTTCATGGCAGAACCGGGATGACGAGTCTGGTTATAGCTAGAGTGACCCTCCTTGAGGAAACAATACGAGGGAGACGAGGACTATTACCATCGTCGCCTGAAAGCATTGGGAGTCGAGATTGAAGATTTAAGGAAATCCAAGCTAACACTAACCAAGCTTCATGACCTACTCGTGGGCATCGGGTATCTCGCCAAGAAATACGGAGAAGCGAGTAGCGAAATGCATGGCGCCAAGTTTGGGACATCTAGCACAGAGCGGGACTCGGACGTGATATAGCCTGCTTTGCAGGCAGCACTCCCGGTAACACTAAGTTTAATATAGAAATTTTGCCAAGCTGCATCATGGACGCGCGCAACATCGGCCTTCGCAACATCGAGGTTGCAGACACCCGCATCTGCTCCATCGATGGCGAAAATGGCAAGCTTATCTATCGTGGCTTTGACATTCTAGACCTTGTCAAGCATTCCACTTTTGAAGAAACGTCTTATCTCTTGCTTTTTGGCGAGCTGCCAAACCCAGAACAGCTGGCAGACTTTGGCAGAAGGCTTCGCGAGGCACGCAATCTGCCGGAGCCGATGATAAAGAACCTGAAGAACAGGCCCAAGAGGGCGCAGCCGATGGACGTTTTGCAATCTTGCGTAGCCGAGCTTGCAGACTATGACCTCAACATTGACGACATGTCAAAGGAGGCGCACACCAGACGCGCAATATCACTCATTGCCAAGATACCGGCCATAGTTGCAGCATGGAACAGGATAAGGACAGGCCAGCATGTTGTCGACCCAATGGAGGAGGGTTCTCATGCTACCAACTTTCTCTACATGCTGAGGGGCGTCGAGCCGTCTGCAGATGAGGCAAAGGTCATGGACATTTGCCTCATACTGCATGCAGAGCACAGCTTTAATGCATCCACTTTTGCCGCACGCGAGATTTCATCAACAAGGGCCAGTATGTACGCGGCGGTATCAGGCGCTGTTGGCGCGCTTTCAGGCGAGCTGCATGGCGGCGCAAATGTGCAAGTGATGAAGATGCTGTTAGAGATCGGCGATCCTACAAATGTGGACAAGTGGGTTGCAAACAGGCTTGCATCGGGCGGCCGGATAATGGGCATGGGACATGCAGTGTACAGGACAACTGACCCCCGCGCTGACGTGCTATCAACGCTCTCGAAGGCGATTTCAAAGGAAAAGAACAACAAGTGGTACGACATTACTGAAAAAGTTGAAAAGGCCACAAAAAAGTGGATGATAGAGAACAAAAAGCAGGCCATCTATCCAAACGTCGACCTCTACTCGGCATCGATATACTACAGCATGGGCATCCCCATGGACCTCAACACGCCGATTTTTGCGATTTCTAGGATATCGGGCTGGTCTGCCCACGTCATCGAGGAAAAGTTTGCAGAAGCGGCACCCAAGCCGGCGCTCTATAGGCCAAAGGCAGTCTACATTGGGCGTTATTGCGGCCCGATGGGCTGCGAGTACGTCCCCTTGGCAGAGCGCAATGCATATGCAAACGCTGATAAGCAGACGGCAGGCTAGTGTCAGGACAGTCACATGGAAACGCTGAGAGAGGTCGGCAGGGGTGCAAAAAAACCCAACCTCGGCAAAGAAGCTCTGGAGATGCACAAAAAGCTCAGGGGCAAGATAGAGATAAGGAGCAAAGTAGCGATCAAGACCACTCACGATATCAGCATTGCATACACGCCCGGCGTTGCAGAGGTTTGCAGGGCAATTGCAGCCGATAGAGAAAAGGCGTACGAGTATACGTCCAAGTGGAACAACATCGCCATCGTTACTGACGGCACAAGGACGCTTGGTCTCGGCAAGCTCAGTCCAGAAGCCGCTTTACCCGTCATGGAGGGCAAGGCGCTTTTGTACAAGCAGTTTGGCAACGTCGACGCGTTTCCGATCTGCCTTGCAACCACAAACACCGAAGAGATAATCGAGACCATCAAAAATATCGCGCCGGTGTTTGGCGGCCTCAACATCGAAGACATCGAGACGCCCAAGGTGCTAGAAATAGTCGAGAGGCTTGACGCAGAGCTGGACATTCCCGTGTTCCATGACGACCAGCATGGTACGGCAGTCGTGACGCTTGCGGCGCTTCTCAACGCCATGCGGCTGACAAAGAGGGAGCCAGAAGGCACAAGTGTTGTTGTCGCAGGCGCAGGTTCGGCAGGATACGGCATCGTCAAGATATTGAAATCTGCCGGCATTCAGAACGTCACCGTCACTGATTCGCAGGGCGTAATTTCAAAGTCCCGCGATCTTACGACCATGAACAAGTACAAGCTGGAACTTGCCGAGATGACAGACAGGGACGGAAGCAGAGGCAGCCTGGCGACGCTTGCAGACGCTGTCAGAGACAAAGACGTCTTTGTAGGAGTGTCCGGCGTCAAGAACCTTCTCACAGGTGAGATGGTGGCGTCGATGGCAAAAGACAGCATTGTACTGCCACTCACAAATCCGGACCCCGAGATACATCCCCGTCTGGCTGCGCAGTCTGGCGCCAAAGTCATTGCAACTGGCAGCTACAAGTTTGAGAACAGGGCCAATAATGCCCTCGTATTTCCGTTCACAATGAGGGCGCTCCTTGACAGCAGGATAAGAACCCTAGACCAGAAGCTGCTTGTGGCAGTGGCAAACGCGCTTGCAGATCTTGTTCCAAAGGATTCGCTGACGCCATTTAATATACTGCCAGACCTTGGCGACAGACGCATCCAGCCAGCTGTGACAAGAGCCGTCCAATCGGCCAAGTGATCATGCAGCGACTTTGTTTTTGAGCCACTCTTTGGCCCTGCGCTCTGCCATGTGCTTTTTTAGCACGATAAACGCCATCTCGTAGAAGGTAAGGCCCTTCTCGCGGGATTGCGCGTCGATCCACTTTAGCCCTTCCGCAAGCTCTGAATCATCCTCGGCGCTCATCACCAGCTCGTCCACTATCTTTATGAACTGCTCGTTTTCGGCGTCGGCGATGAACATGCCAACCTCTTGCGCAGTAGTGATTTTAGCGGGCGATTCAAGGAAGGTTGACAGGATGCACATATTTGTTTGACAAGGAAAAATGCGCAAATTCTTGCGCCAAATCATGCCGGCTGTTGAAAAATAGAACCAAGTATTCGAATACTTAAATAGGCGCCCTTTTTGTTTTAACCTTCAAATGATTGAGACGAATTTTATGGAGGCTTGCGCTTGACCCGGATAAAATTCGGTTTTACGCAGGGCCTCAACGTTGCAAGGCTTGGACTGGACGAGACCCAGATCCTGACAGCCGCGCAGATGGCGGACAGGCTCGACTATGATTCCGTGTGGGCGATGGACCATTCCAACGTGCCGCAATGGAAAAACGCGGTGGTCAATGACGCGTGGCTGATGCTTGCCGCGCTTGGCGCCGTGACAAAGAATGTCGAACTTGGCACATGCGTCACTGACGCAATAAGAAGGCACCCATCCGCAATAGCGCTGTCCACTATAACGCTTGACAGGATAACAAATGGCAGGGGCGTGCTTGGCATCGGCGCCGGCGAAGCCCAGAACGTCGTCGATTTTGGGATCGAGTTTTCAAAGCCGGTGACGAAATTCAAGGAACAGCTCGAAGTCATTGAAAAGTTATTTGAGTCAAGCCCCGACAACCGAGTAAACTATCAGGGCGAATACTACAAGCTGATAAACGCATGTTTGCAGGCTGAGAGCATCAGAAAACCAAGGCCGCCGGTCTATATCGCGGCAGGCGCGCCAAAGACGCTGGAGCTGTGCGCCACCTATGGCGATGGATGGATTCCCATCGGCTATACGCCAGAATTGTTCAAGGCACATGCAAACGTGATAAAAGATCACGCCAAGAGGATGGGTCGCGACTTGTCAGATTTCCAGTTTGCAAACGATGTCGACATCTACTTCTCTGACGACGGCGAAGAGGCATGGAACAAGATGAAAAATGCAGTCAAGGTTAGCCTCTACAAGCCAGAGCTGCTAAAGGTCCACAACATCCCCCAGTCATCCGAGTTTGACTTCCGCAAGTACTTTACAGAGTATACGATGGACAAGCCCGAATTGATGGAGGCGATGAAAAAGGCGGCGCTCCAGATCCCAGACAGCGTTGCAAGAACTGCAATAGGCGTTGGCTCGCCGGACGATGTGATAGAGATGCTTGAGCGGTTCATCAAAGCTGGCACGAATCACTTTATCATCAGGTTCTGGGGAGACGGCTACTTCAAGAACATCGAGATGTTTGGCAAGAAGGTCATCCCCTACTTCCGCGACCAGCAAAAGAAGTAGTCACGAAAAAGAGTCCAGCGTCGCGACTCTTCTTTGTTTTTTCAATGGGCTGCGCGTCAAAGCCCATCTTTTTTAGTGAATCTGCAAATTCCGCCGCAAAGCCGTGGAAGGTGTAGACCTTGTCAGGGCTGCACTGCTTGACTGCCTCGACAAGCTCGGCATAGTCGCAGTGGTCGCTAAAGGGCATGGCATAGTCGACGCCCATCGTGTAGCGGTAGCGAGGGTCTGCCGCCCAGCCAGAAAAGCCGACGGCGACGGCGCCGTATTGCTCCTTCACCCTTTTCAAAAATGCGCTCCTGCTGCTCATCAGAGGCGCTATCATTATCCAAGGCCTGTGCTTTGACAGCAGCCCCTTTTCCTCTGCCTCTGAGAATGTTGTCGCGTTCTTTAGATCAATGCCAAGCGCCGAGTGAACAGAGTTCATTTTTGCGACAGAGTCATGGACAAAAACGGGATCCCAGTGCCCAAACAGTTTTGTCAGCACCTGCGCCTTGCCAAGCGCGTAGCCCATCAGGATGACAGGTATGCCCATGTCGTACATTTCAGAGATTATCTTGTTGGTCCTGTGCGTTATATCGCTCAATGCGGGCAGCGAATACTCCGGCCTGCCAAACGTCGATTCGATGATGAGCGTCTTTGCGTGGGGCAGTTTTGCAGGCTTTAGAAATGCGCGCTCCCTCGTAGAGATGTCGCCGGTGTAATACACGTCGTCGCCTATGAGGAGACCGCGCGAGCCCAGTATATGACCCGTATCAACGAGATCAAAGCCATCATAATTTTCGTCGCCTTCAATATCGTAACCCCTTGCGCATGCCAGAAGCGACGTCGCCTTGGACGCTATCAGCCGCGACTTGCTCTTTTTGCCCTTTCTGTGCAGGTGGTCAACGTGGGCGTGTGATACAAACGTAAAGTCGCAGTCTGAAGGGCGCGACGGGTCAAGCGCGATTGTGGTGCCGTCCTGCTGTCTGACCTTGATCCCAGAACTGTCTGCAAAAACGCGTGAGGGCATCCCGAGCTGTCATGCCTTGACAAGCTTGCTATTTTAACATTTAGCTATTGCCTATTGCCTAGGTTTTACATTCAGATGGACAACATTTACGGCCGACAGGACCTGCGGAGATTTGAGATCGGTGACTGCAAAGGTCCGGAGTTCATACGAACCCTCTTTTTGAGGGATCCATGACGAGCCTAAAACATAGGTCTCATTGACAACTAGGTATGCGACTGCCAGGCAAGATATTCAGTGATACCGTATCCTGATCGCGCAGTTCAACTATCGCAACTAGCGGACGCACCAGATTGTCATTATTGACCATTTGTACTGCAGCAAAACTATCTGCTGACCAGAGTTGATTGTTTGCACCCTCTGCTGCCGTTAACATCCATAAAGCTTGGCACAAGCTCTGCTGCAGCGCTGATGGTAAAGGCAGAGGCATCCTTGAACGTCGAAAATATGACAAGTAACGCCAAAAGAACGTAAAAGTGATGCATCAAAGTGAGATGCACAGGATTTATAACTTCTCTGCACGCCGGGCTTGTTAAAAAACACATTTTCTGTTTAGAAAGCTGCCCCGCCTGTTTAGAAACTCCCCTTTCTGTTTAGAAACTCACATAGATGATTTCTCTCAAATAGAGGCGATTGCCAGAAATCATGTCCTAGTCAAAACATACCGAATCACACTGCTAGGTTGGCTCTTGATTTCCATGTCTCGTTTCGGGAGTTAAGCTTGGGGGGATTTTCTGACGGACAAAAGAGGCCTGTTAGGATATGCTGATAAAATCACTCGAATATGACCCGACAAACGGGGCAATGTCTAATATGATTCCAACCTCCGATTTTCCGCTATCAATAGCGGCAATAATGACACTATGACGGGATTAACACGTACAATCAGGAAGATGTTTAGAAATAATGCACTACTTTCCTTGCAACAGATCTATGCTGAACTGAAAAGTGGTCTTTTAGATTTACCGCCTAGCGCGACGGAGATAACCTATCATCAACCCAGATTGCATCACTCTGTTAGAGGCATAATATACCTGCTTAAGGAAAATGGGGAGATTAGATGGGTTTCAAGAGGCGTGTATAAGCATACACATAGAATTTGGGATGCAGACGTAAGGGTTTAACTCTGCATCTTCATCCAGCAGCAATCCTTGCCGTTTGCCAATCAACTGAATCCTGAACTCTCAAAATGTCGTGAATTTCAAGCAGGCTTTCTTGTCAAGCCAGCGGCGCTAGACAAGGAGCAAAAGGATAGATTGCTCGAAATTGTACCAGAAACAATAGGTGCAACTATAGCGACTATTTGGGAGCTAAAAGAGGCTAAGGCGCCTATCCCTCCGTTCCTGTCCAAACATGTTTAGCTGCATAAGTCGTGCCGCATGGATAATTAAGCTAGATAAAATCGCCTGAGCTGGAACATGACAACACTCAGCAATCGAAGTTTAAAGGTGGGAGGATGAGGGGGAACCGTCCGGGTTGCCTCCTAGATCGTTTGTATGGATGCCTTTCCTCGATGGTTCTCAATAATTTTAAATGCTGCAGTATCGGTTAATGTAAGCATGCAGATATGATGTACGGTGAGGATTGCATCCTGCAGTGTTTGATCCTTTTCCATGTCTTCGACTACTAGCCCTATTTCCTTACATCTGTCCGCTGAAAGATGTCTTGAGTGCGATTTCGTAAGAGCGTGGTCGCCTAGTTCGGAAACTATCTTAGTTGCCCTCTCTTTCGCTTTTGGGTCGCCGTTGAACATGCCTGTTTCAAGCCATTTCTGGACCATCTCATTTGACCATGCCAGTGCCTTCTGACATTCCCCTATGAAAGTTGGAGGATACTTGGCAATGATGGGCTGCCAGATTGGGATTAATGAAGGATCCCTGCGTATAGAGTCTGCTGCCTGCCTAAATTCTTCTATGACTCCATGCGCAGGAAGGCCTC
>JBDUUM010000042.1:0-33519 GCA_039938615.1 Nitrososphaera sp. | reverse complement strand
GGAGTCTATGACTTGATACTCAAGGTAACGGCGGATACAGAAGATCAGCTACATAAGGTAAGCAATGAAATTAGCTTGATCAAGAATGTTGGTTCAGCTGTTACAATGATGATAGCTTAGTGTTTTCTCTAGCCCCCTGATACTTATCTTGCGATGCTTTTTCGAACTTTCATCCTGCAGGGGATCAACAAATGCGTTTCTCGGCGGGCACGCCGAGTGTCTTCTTGCATGCTTAACAATTCACAATAAAGTGTCTATTCTTTAGGCCGAAGGCCCACAAGACCTGCGTGCTAAAATCCAAGAGGCATTGAACAAAAGGCGCGCTGCTGAATTAATAAATTCAGTATAACGATGCCACTCTCCGTCCTATAGATCTGCACCAAACTCTTACGTAATCAATCGTCATAGAATTAGCAAAGGTCAGAACTACTGTCAGAGTTGAGGAATATGTCACCATCCTTTGATTGTATGAAAGTGTGCTTACTATGACAAGAGAAAATTATGTCAGGATTGCGAACGGACCAATTTTGGCAAGGACAGTATGTTTGGCGAAATTGAGTATACGACAAAGATGAGGATTGCAAATTCTGCCATCCTCTAGGTTTTTGGGTCGACGAGACCAACGTCTACTGTTAGACGTTCCTCTTTGGTCACTGCTTTGCTAGCCTACTTCGCGGCAAGAAGCTCCTTTGGCTTATGAATGATCACATCGAGGGTTCAAATCCCACCCGCCTAGTACTCGATATACCTTCTGATACAATGCTTGATTCGAAAAATCCAAAACCAAGAAGGACTTATCACGATTACCGCTAGGTTCGCGCTCTACTTCATCGAACTGTTAGGTCCCAGCCCGGATAGAGGCTCATATCTACCACAGGTAACGAATTCAAACACAAGAAAGTTATGTGGATATCAAGTTATCAGTTTTGGTTACATAACACATGATTTATGTAACTTAGGGTGCACCCAAATTGAGTAGTTGCACCTCTGATTGAAATTAGTGAAGTATATGAATCAAGGAAGAATGCTCGCGTTAATTTTTCTTTATGCTAGAGAAAGAGTATCCGGAAAACTTGTCGACAATCCACGATTGTATGGCGATAGGATGTGACGCAAAAGCTAAAGTAGTGTTGGACATCGACTTAAAGGATAATTTAGTTATCACCATTCACGTATGCCAGAGCTGTGCACACAATTTTGAATAGAAATTCCAGTGAATAACAAGAGCTATGGGATGATTCGGTTCCGCTTGGATTATGGAAGTAGTGCTTCGACATATTCTCAATAAAACTTTGCAATTGGTGTGAATCCTTAGGATCGAGCCCCATTTGCAGCATTGGTTCGTAAATATTCCTCATAAAGCAATCAATAACAACCCGGTATGCCCAATTTATGCTGCATCTTCTCGACCTCAGTTTTATAGAGTAAGCTATAGCCGAAGGATATCCCATTTCGGCAAGTTCCCTTATCGTCCCCACTTTCCTTTGGACTGATCGTGCGATTCCATGCGTCTTCTTTACGCGATATGCCTCTTTTCCCAACTCTAGCGAGCTGCCGACATAGGCCTTTCGGAGTTTGCCTTCCTGCTTCCAATAGGCGTAATAGTATGGACCATGTCGTTTATCGCAGTCTTTTCTTCCGCAGTGTATGTACTCGCTTCGAATTGTGGCCCTGTCGGGTATGGTGTTGAGGTTATCAAGGACATTGTTATCATTGTGGACCTCATCATCATTATGACTGTTGTTTGCTCTCTCTCCTTCATTTCTTGTTTTCATCCTATTGCTCCACCTTCCTAGGCTGAAGCTTCAACAGCTCTTCTGGTTTTACGTTCAAAAGCAGTGGGTTTTGTTGAAGCCAAGTAAGGACTGTGACAAGTCTCGTGCTGCTTTCCTCTCTCATAAGCTTGATCTCTCTGCGCAAGTCCTCCAATTCATTATTTTCGTACTTACCTACCGCCGCCATTCCATCAAAAGTCAGTGGATTGGCGCACTTGGCACAGAGATTGCAATCCATTGAATTGATATACCTACAGTTTGGACATTCTGCAAAAGGTCTTCTTGTTAACCTCCCCTCTTCAGAATCTCCCTCTATCACAATCCCGTTATGAGCCAGAATGTTCTTTCTAAGAAAATCACCCATGCTCCTCTTGATGTACCTCGAAGGCTGTTTGCTATTCATGGACCAGCGCACCCTCTTTCTCAATGCAAATTCTGGCAAATAGTCTGAATCGTGCGAGATAGCAGAGTGTCTTATGCAGTATGGATTCCATTTCTTTGTCCTAAGCAGAAATTGCATTTTTTCCCTCTCGGCTTCTCCAACGATCTCACCCTTTTCCAAAAGTCTGATAATCCTAGCTCGAAGTTGCTTCATCATCCTCCACATTGCATTCGGCCTTACCGGAGCGCCATTATACAGGTTGCAAATAATGTGCGCTTCGGGATTATTTTTAGCCGGGTGTTTGTTGAGCCAATCTCTGACATAGGGAAAAGACATGGTTAACAGGATAGGCCCGCTTCCTGTCTTGGCCTCAAAGGGAACTTCTCCTTCTCCATATCTGCCTCGAAGCCGGATATTCTTTATTTTCAACAAAGTTACCTCATGATTGCGTGCATCGAGATCCCAGAATAGGGTAAGGGCAGCTTTGTTCCGAACTTCCTGCTCATACTTTACTATGGATAGTAGTTCAGGAAGATCCCAGATTTCTGTCTCTGAATACGGGCTAAGTCTCTTTGTTCTGAGCTTTTTTATGTTTGCAAAATTGGGCGTCACCCACTCGGACGATGGAAGTATTTGACTGTCTCTCCCTTGTTGGTTGTGTAACCACCTTACGAAGTGCTTTACGGTTCCAAGGTAATCGTTCCAAGCGGTTATCCACTTTTCGTCTGGGTCCAATTTCTTTGGCTTTCTCTTAGAATCCAGAAATGATGTAATCTGTTGTCGGGTCTTGATATCTCGTAAAAGGTTATCAAGACCCAAATGATTTGCAAAGTAGAACATGACGAGAAGCTCGTTGACCTGATGCCTCTCTGATGCGCCATTCTCCTTCATATATTGATGGAATTCTTTCAAGAGATTGGCGTTTTCAGGGTTTAAAACCAAGTCAATCTTGGCGACAATCGTGGATAATTGCGTGGGCAATTTTTTATTTGGACCTCCACTGTAAAATTACCGCGAGTGGTACGGCGTCGTAGTTATCGTCGACCGAGACACTTAGAGTTCTTCCAGTCTCAGGTAGACCGGAATCGGTTGCGTTTATTACAGTGGTTGAGTCCGTTAAGGTAATGGACTGGGCGGGATTTGAACCCGCGACCTCTCGCTTGCGAAGCGAGCATTACTACCCCTGAACTACCAGCCCGCAAGCCACATGCAAATGCGCCCGAATATAAAACATCACGACAGCGATAAAATCATAAGCACATGGCTTTGCAGTGTTAGCGGACATTGAAAAAGAATTCGTGCGATGTGCTTATCACCAACGCCTCTATCGTCGTGCCAACGGTGGGCATAGTAGAGACCAGCATCGCAATAGACGGCGGCAAGATACTGTCGCTCAAGCCTCCGGCAAGCATGCAGGCATCAAGGAGGATAGACGCCCGTGGCCGCTACGTCCTCCCCGGTGCAATAGACCCGCACGTGCATTACGGCGTCTACACTCCAATCGAGCAGGCCGCAAAAACAGAATCGCGCTCGGCGGCAGTTGGCGGCGTCACTACAATGATGCGCATGCTACGCCTTTATGACGACAGCTATGCCGCAATTGAAAAGCAGCTTGCGGCAAGCAGGGGCACGCACCACATCGATTATGCTATCCATGCATCCATATTAAAGCCGTCGCAGATCAAAGACATCCCGTATCTTAAAGAAAAAGGCGTCAACTCGTTAAAGATATACATGAATCTCGGCGCCGACCTCAACCACATCTACATGGACCTTGACCCTGGCGAGCAGGCAGTCAAGGACGGCGAGGTCGACATGAACGATGAATTGCTGTCAGGCATCGTCGAAAATGGCGCCAAGTCAAACTCTACAATACTTGTCCATGCAGAAAACCCTGCCGTCTGCTCTGAGCAGATCAGAAAAGGCAAGGAACAGGGCCGCTCGGGGCTAAAGGCGTGGTCCGACTGCAGGCCGCCATCGTCAGAGGCGCAGAGTGTCGCCAAGGTGTCCGAGCTTGGGCGCAAATTCGGTGCAAACCTGTATTTCGTCCACATCGGGTCAAACGCCGCGCTTGATGCAATACTTGCCGAGCGGCAAAAGGGCAACGCTAACTATTACATCGAGACATGCCCGCAGTATTTGACGCATACGGTCGATTTCAACAACCTTGCAGGCAAGGTAGTGCCGCCGATACGCTCAAAGAGCGACGTTCAGAGCATGTGGTCGGCGCTCAAAAACGGCATTGTCAATACCGTGGGCACGGATCACGTCGCAAACAGGCTCGACATGAAGATGGGCAAGGGCGACCTATGGTCGGCGCTTGCAGGCTTTCCCGGCATTGCGACGATGCTCCCCGTCCTTTTGAGCGAAGGCGTAAACAAGGACAGGATAGGCATCGAGCGAATAGCAGAAGTGACAAGCTACAACACTGCCCGGATATTTGGCATGTACCCCCGCAAGGGCTCAATACAGGAAGGCTCTGACGCAGACCTTGTCATAGTCGACATGAATCTCGAACAGACCGTGACGCCAGAGCTTTTGCAGTCGTATTCCGACTATACAATATACGACGGATGGAAGCTGAAGGGCTGGCCGGTCCTCACCATGGTTCGGGGCAGGGTAGTGATGGAGGACGGGCAGGTAGACAAAAGCACACTGGGTCATGGCAGGTTTGTCGCCCGGCCGCAGGCGACGACTCTCACCAGTACGTAGGGTATTTCCTTGAAGGAATTGCATTATTGAAAGCAACGGCTATTCCTACGAGGATGGCCGCGCCGGCGACGACTGGCACCATAAAGGTCCCAAAGGATTCTGCGTTGCTGACAGATGTCGCGGCTATAAAGGCAGTCGCGCCCGCAGGCGGGTGGGTCAGGCGCAGAAATTGCATGGCCGCTATCGACAGCGCGACGGACGCCGCTATCCACACATACGACTCTGAGCTGGGGATGATGCTTCCAAAGTAGGCGCCGTGCGCGATTGCGATGATGCCGCCAATGAGTGCCGCAAGTGCGTGCCCAAGGATCGTGTTTCGAGGCTGCGCAAGCGGGCTGTCGTAAACTGAAAAGAGCAGGACGACAGATGCGCCAAAAGGCGCCAGTAGAAACGGCAGCGAAAAGTGGAGCGCGATGTAACCTATCGCACAGATGCCGATAAATGCGCCCAAAAGTGAGACGAGCGACTGCGAGGTCTGGGCCCGCACGCTAATCCGGATTGCCGCGTTTCCATCTCCTGGCCGCCGCATCTTGACCACATATCGGCCAAGTAGGCAGGCAAGCGCCTTTAGCGCAGACATTTTCGCAGGTCACCCATGCGGGGCGCAGGGTTGCAATCTTATTTCTTGATTTCCATTTTCGTGCAAGCAACTGCAATCAAAAATTTACTAACGCTAATCTAGCCGGCAGGCGATAATCCAAGTGTGCCAGATTTTGAAATAAGGCGTGTCGTGGTTGCAATCGATCTTTCAGAGCATGCAAAGAGATGCGTCGCATTTGCGGCAAGCCTCGCAAAGAGCACACGCTGCGAGGTAATATTTCTCACGGTCATAAAAAACAGCGACATCGTCGACAGCGAAGGCAGAATAGACCACGCCAGGCTGCTAAAGGCAGAAGACGATGCCAAGCTTGTACACGAAGAGCTGGTCGTGCGTAGCAACCTGTTTAGCTTTCAGAGCGCAGTTAGATCAGAGTTTATCAGATCAGATGATGTCGCAAATGCAATCTGCGATTGCTGCAAAAGCATCGACGCAGACATGGTAATAGTCGGCAGAAGGGGTCTGGGATTCTTAAAAGGCGTCCTACTTGGAAGCGTGTCGGAAAAGGTTGTCAAAGACGCGTCCTGCTCCGTGACGATCGTAAAGTAGATGGGGGCACATATATACACATACTCCGCACACGTACAAGTACATACATATGGTGCGGAATTAATCAAGCTGATATCATCTGAAATCGGCGCGTCTGTTTCACTTGCAGTATAAACGTCCTTGCTAAATGCGAAATGAATTCATTTTTTCCTGCATGAAGAAGAGAACCATTTCAACAATTCTGGCTGCTGCGCTGACAATATCGATAGCCCTGACAGGGCTTGGCGGGTATGTTGCAATGAACCCGGAAAACCAGCCAGCAGGGGCGCAGGAGAATGCCCCAGAACACGAGACGGTAGAATATACGCTGATAGCGGAAAACACTACCCTTGAAATCGCCCCGGGAGTGCGGGTTCCGGCATGGACCTACAACGGCACGATGCCCGGCCCAGTGATAAGGGCAACGGAGGGTGACAGGGTAGTAATTCACTTTGTAAACAAGACGCCAATGGCACATACTGTGCACCTCCACGGAGACCATGACGAAAAGGCCGACGGAGTATTTCAGATGGTGATGCCCGGCAAGTCATACACGTACGACTTTATCGCAGGCCCGCCCGGGGCGCTGATGTACCACTGCCACGTCATGCCCGTGACAGAGCATGTCCGCATGGGACTGTATGGAGCACTTATCGTGGATCCAAGAGAGGGCGTAACTCCAGCAAGGGAATACGTGCTTGTCGCAGGCGAATACGATACCAAGGACCAGCTGACAGATGACCCCGAGTATGTCTTTTTCAACGGCTACACAAACCAGTACTGGGACAATCCGCTGCAGGCAAGGACAGACGAGACTGTCAGAATATACTATGTCGACATGGGCGCATCCCCAGCATACGGATTCCACATCCATGGCACCATATTCAAAGCGTATCAATCTGGCATATGGGACAACGATCCGGTGAACGTCCAGACATGGGAGGTCGCGTCGGGCAACGGAGCCATCTTTGAGGCAAAGTGGCCCTCAGAGGGCAGGTACCTCTTCCACCTGCATGGGCTGCCCGAAGAGAAAGGAATGATGGCATACTTTAACGTGACAGACGCAGGACCTAATGCGGTTGACGGAGTGGACATTGCCAAGTCAAAATCGATAAGCATGATCGACTGGCAGCAGGACCTGATCCAGAGCCTGCAAAAGCAGGACCCCCATGCCGGTGCGAGCATTCAGACCAAGGATCATGACACAATGGAGACGCATGGAGGGCCATAAGAACATACATATGCACGCACAACGCGCTCGCAGGAGCGCACTGCTTTCTTCTTTTTTCTGGCGCCAGCGCTGAGACCCGCCGGAGCCGCCTTGATTGCCTTTGCTTGCTGTGTAAACCGATATGTTATCACCACATTCTTTACAGCTCATGTGTGAAAACAACAAAAGAAGATGACCCTCCACTTTGTCCGCAAATGGCATACAAAGGCCAAGTACAAAGTCCCAGAAATGCGTCTAAAATAATAAAGCCAGTGCTAGTGCGCCTGCCTGAAAGCGTTTTGGCAACTTTGAGAGAGGAGGCAGCCAAGGAGGGATCAAGTGTCAATTCCATCATTGCCTCGGTCCTGAGGCACCACACTTTGTGGGGCCGCCATCAGAAAAGGCTGGGCTTTATGCCGATGCACAAGAGCATGATCATCGCCATGATGGACAGGATGACTCTGCAAGAGGCCGAGGCCATTGGCAGGGCGCAGAAGGAGCAGACGGTCAGGGATTTCCTCATGTTCCATTCTGCATACAATCTAGAGACCTTTCTAGAATGGATAGATTTGCGGTGCAAGGTCCTTGGCTTTCAGCTTATTATGACAAGACGCCGGGCCGATCCGGCCGGCAGTCTGTGCGTCATGATCCATCACGACATGGGCCAAAAGTGGTCCTATTATTACAAGGGGATGTTTTCTGCTGCCTTGGAAGACTTAGTTACAGAGGGCGGCAGCAGCTCTGCAGGCTTTGAAACAGGCAACTCGTCCTTTTCTCTGAACATTGCAGAGGCAGCAGGTTGCAGGACTGAGCGAGTGTACTGATGGCATGGCGCCGGGTTGCTGCCTCTATTTTGCCGGCTTGGTTTTGTCCTCTACGCCAAATATCTTGTACCTTGACAGCACCTTGTAGGCAAGGAACACGATAAAGGCGATTATGAGAAAGTCGATGATGTTCGCAATCAAATCGCCGTACGAGAACGTAGAGGTTGCTCCGGTGACAGTGTTTGTGACGTTGTAGTTAAGGGTCTTCAGGTCACCTGATGGCAGGGCCAGTCCGACAATTGGGGTAATGATATCGGTGACAAACGCAGTGACTAATTTTGATGCGGCAGCGCCAATAACGAATGCGATCGCAAGCCCGATGACGCCAAAGGTCTTTAGAAATCCGATAAATTCCTCCATCAGGGACTGCTTCTTTGCCGGCTGCTCGGCCATGCGGGGCTGTATTACTATGGCATTGATAAAGTTAGTGCAACGCCGTTCTTTATTTCACAATCTCAAACGTGCCGTCAGGCTTGGCCCTGTAGTAGACATCTGCCTTCCTCGTAAAGAGGCCGACTTCCATGACGCCAGCGATGTTCTTTAGATCCATCTCCATTTTTCTCGGATCTGGGATTGCCGCAAACGTCGTGTCCAATATCACGTTGCCGTTTTCAGTGATGAAAGGGTAACCCTTGTCAAGAATCCTCATTGAGGGCCTGCCGCCTGCCTGCTCTAGCTTTTTTGCGACCGCAGTCCTTGCCATAGGGTGCACTTCAACCGGGACGGACCGGGAAAATGCGGATACAAACTTGGAGGCGTCTGCCACTATTATGACCTTTTTTGCAGATGATATCAGTATTTTTTCGCGAAGCAACGCGCCGCCGCCCCCCTTTATCATGTAAAGACTGGCATCAATCTGATCAGCACCATCAAACACCACGTCGATGTCTGAAATACGGCTTTCATCCGCAAAGCGCAGGCCGCTTTTCTCGGCTTCCACCTTGATCTGGAGCGACGTAGGCACGCATTGCAGAGTCTCCTTAAAACCAAGGCTCGACATTTCTCTGACGATTATTGCGGCAGTGCTCCCGCTGCCAAGACCAACCACCTGACCAGGTTTCACAAAATTCTTGACTGCGTCGTGCGCTAGTTTTGAAAGGGCGTCCTGCAGCGACACAGTAGCGGCAGTACGCCATTGGTATAAAAAGTTAGAACTTGCGCAGCTTGCGTAGATCCGGCCGCGCCGACCCGCTAAATCCGGGGTTTAGGTATCTGCTCGGCAGGTACTTGGCAATGTCGTCTGCCAGATTGCCCTTTTTGCCCATGCGAGCTGCAGCGGCGCTAACGTCTGCCAAACCCGATTGCACGTCGTCCTGACCCACGATTTCGCAGAACATGCCTGTTGGTGGGCAAACGGCCTGCACGCCAGTGCCTTTCTTTGACCACTTTAACATCCCCAGATTAGAGTCGATGGATTTCTCCCATGACGGATCGCTTTCGACAAGCCACCTTGGGATGCGGTTGCTTTCTTGCATTGGCATACTGCGCAACGGCATTCCATTTATTGCTTTTGGCCAAGATAGAATATATAGTGCGTCGGATGCTAGCTTGCAGGATGGCAAAACGCGATAATACCAAGACTCATGCTTATAGCGCCCAGAGAGCGGGCAGCAAAAAATATGCCAAGGCTGAAAGGCGCAAGCGCCACAAGCCAAGATAGATAGAGGCACTTTCAACTATCTGCATGGTTTTTCGGCATGATCGCAATTTCTTGCATATCCGATCCTGTATGCAGGAACTTACTACTTACGTAGAGTTTATATAGTAGAATAAGATATAAATATAAGCCTGCAAAGGAACAGGAGTTTTGGTGAATAGGAATTGGTAAAAGATGTATCCATGTTCGGCGACCGTTGCCCACGTTGCGGCAAGGGGTCTATGGTAACAGACAACTCTAGCGGAGAAATGTTTTGCGGTAACTGTGGTTTCGTAGTAAACGAAAGAATAGAGGAGCTTGGTCCGGAATGGCGCGCCTTCTCCAAGGAAGAGCACGAGGACAGGAGCAGGGCAGGCATTCCGACATCGCTTGCGATGCATGACATGGGCCTTGCCACGATCATCGGACCGGTGGACAAGGACGCTTCGGGTAAGCCGCTTTCTGCATCCATGAAGAGCACTATTGAAAGGCTCAGGACATGGGACAGCAGAAGCCAAGTGCACGAGCCGGTCGACCGCAACTTCCGCCAGGCGTTCTCCGAGCTCGACAGGCTCAAGGACAAGTTGGCAGTGGGCGACGCAGTGATTGAAAAAGCGGCCTATGTCTACCGCAAGGCGCTTGAAAAGGGTCTCGTAAGGGGACGCTCTATTTCTGCACTTGTCGCCGCAGCGCTGTATGCGGCATGCCGTGATACCGAGACCCCGAGGACGCTCAAGGACATCGCCAACGCAAGCAACATCAAGAAAAAGGACGTGGCACGCTGCTACCGCCTGCTCATCCGCGAGCTGGACTTGAAGATGCCGGTGGTCGACCCGGTGAAATGTGTCGCAAGGATAGCGAGCAAGGCAGGGCTTTCTGAAAAAACCAAGCGCAAGGCGCTTGACATACTGAAAAAGGCAGAGGAGGGCAAGATCTCTGCTGGCAAGGACCCGATGGGCCTGGCAGCGGCTGCACTTTACGTTGCATGTGTGATGAACGGCGAAAACAAGACGCAAAAGGATGTTGCAGAAGCTGCAGGCGTCACAGAAGTCACAATACGCAACCGCTACAAGGGACTAAAGACGCACCTCAAGCTCTAAGGTCGTCGACAAACTTTTTCCTTTCTTTTATGAGTTCTTCAAGAGTCTTTATCGCGTCGGTTTTGCCTTCTTTAAGCTGCGACTCGATTAT
This sequence comes from Nitrososphaera sp., assembly GCA_039938615.1. Taxonomy (GTDB): domain Archaea; phylum Thermoproteota; class Nitrososphaeria; order Nitrososphaerales; family Nitrososphaeraceae; genus Nitrososphaera. The sequence goes on along the minus strand of JBDUUM010000042.1, from coordinate 22,663 downwards.
CGAAAGGCACGTAGCGATCTCGGCATCAATGGCAAGCAGACCGTCAAGCTTGTCCTGTCTTATAGTGCCGTTTGGCGTCAAGACATCCGAATAGCCGTCGGCAGTCCCGGCAATAAGAGCCTGGAGGACAGGATCGGCCCGTGCAGCTTTTACAGAGCCCATTATGGCGTGCACCTTTGAGTGTATATTCTGGCCAGTCTGCCGGGCGATCGCGCGCATCTCGACGTAACTTGACCTTCCAGTGGACATGCCCTTTTGCGCTATGGACGCAATCCTGACCGTCTCGCTGGCATTGCTTTCCAGCTTGCGTCGTCGCCTGACGTTATTTCGGTGCACTGGCGTCAATTCCGCCCGGGCCGGCTTAAATGCCTTATTGTCAAAGCAAAGACGTAGAATGATATGGTTGGATAGTTACTGCACCTCAATAGCGGATTCGTTGAAGCCCCGCTTGACAAGATAACCCTTGACATCGTCTCGGTGGTCGCCCTGCAGCATTATAAAACCATCCTTGGCGGTCCCGCCGCAGGCAAAGGTGCTCTTTAGCTCCTTTACAATTTTTTGCATATCAGAGAGCTTGGGATTGATGCCCTCTATGAGAGTTGTCGTTTTTGAGAAACGCCTAGTCTCAAGGCGGACTACGATTCGGGCATCTTCCTTGTCGAGTTCTCCACAGGCACATAGGTCGTCTGGGAGGCCGCACTTTTTACAGATAACCGCCATCGAGTAACACGCTTTTCACGACTCCTATTATTAAGCCTTGTTGTACGCCTCATGTAGCAGGCGATCAAGATATTTGCAGGCTGTTGCATAGCACATTCATGTCCGGCTCAGAAAGCGCCTCTCGGATAAAGAGCGCCGCGTCGGCCCTGCTAAAAGGCGGCACGCTGGTGAGCGAGCAGTGCGAAAAGTGTGGAGGCGTGCAAGTGAAACTTGCAAATAAGGTGACCTGCATCAACTGCGGAAACGAGTCGCAGGCCGGCGCTGCAAAAGAGGACAAGCCGAATAACCAACAGCAGCAATATCAGCAGCATAGTGCTGACATGGATTCTGCGGCCGCTGCAATTGAGGCCAAGATATCGGCAATTGCAAGAGAGATCCAAAGCGAACAGGATACCACCGTCCAGAAGCAAAAGGCCGAGCTGCTCGAGTCATACCTGCGCATACTGGAAAAGATGAGGAGCCTTAGCAGACAATAGCGGAATGTATTTAAAAGAAGAGAACATGACTAGGTGCATATACAATGAGCAGCAAGAAAAAGAACGCTCCGCTGCCGGCCTCAAGCGCAGGACTTTTGCGTTTTTTCGAGGACGAGACAAAAGGTATCAAGGTCAAGCCTGAATATGTGCTAGTCGCCGCTGGCGCCATGATAGGCATCTCTATTGCCGTAAGGCTCATCTTCCCAGTTGGATGAGCAGCCGATGTTGGCGGCAAAACAGGATGATGACGTATCAAACCTCCACAGACGGTGGTCTTTTACACGGATAACTCCGGGCAGCCAAAGAGCGTCGTATGCGATGGCGCTTTCATGCGCCTTTGTCCTCGTATTCGTCTCTGACGCGGCGCACCTTGGGATCAGCTGGGCCGAGCTTGCCCTGCGCGTCCCCCTTGGCGTCGGCACAGTCGCCGCGCTGACTTTTCTTGACTTTGCCATAATGCGCGGCACGCCGGTCAACAAGTTATCAAAGATCGTCCACGTCACCTCCTTTTCAAACCTGCTGTGGGCGCTGACCGTGATTGTTGGTATGCTTGCAGACGTGCTCTTTGCCAAGCAGGGTGCCACGTCCTATATCGTAGCAGGCATGCTGCTTGCCGCCGGCATGAGGGTCAGCATATTTACCTCGGTCTTTGGCGCCAGCATTGGAAGGGCGCTGGCAGTGTGTCTGGTCCAGCCACTGCTCCTATTTTTTGCGTTTGTGCCTTTTCAGTACTTTGGCATACTGGCAGATCCTGTCGGGCTTGGCTTTGGCGCGCTGTTTGTAGTCCTTGCAGCCATGTGGGCGGCTATGGTCGACAGAGCTGGCAGGCCAAACATCACAAGCACGTTCAAGGTCCTCCAGGCATTCCTTTCCGCGTGGACAGAGAACAAGACTGGAGGCATAGAGGAATACCTTGAATCCAAGTCCAGCATCGAGTCCGTAAGCACCAAGGTGCTGAGGCTCATCCCCGCAACGGGCATGGACATTGCGATGGTCCTGCCAGACATTCACCCCGGCCCATTTGGCACGATTGGCGGAAGCAATCTGCCCTATGTGCTGTTTGAAAAGTTTTCCCGGCGCGCCCTTGTAATGCACAGCGTATCTGACCACTCGCTAAACATCCCTTCTGGCAAGGAGGTCAAGCGGTACACCGACGACCTGCGGCGCCTTGCGACGGTGGACTCGGGCCAGACGTGCAGCGAGCCTGTCCAGCGCAAAAAAGGCGACGCAACGGCTACTGCCATAGCGTTTGGCAAGAGCGCGCTCCTCATGCTCTCTCTTGCACCAAGGGGCATGGAGGACGTACCCCAGGCTGTAAAGGATGAGCTTGAGGCCCACGCAGGCAGACTTGGCTTTGCCAGCCTGCTTGTAGTCGACTGCCACAACGCAATGGGAAAGCACATCGGTGACGCAGACAGGACGGACTTGCTGGCTGCCGCAACAGAATGCCTCGACGAGCTCAGGGGCAAAGAACAGCACAAGTTTTCCGCAGGTTTCGCCAGCATTGACCCCTCAGACCCACTCGCCCGCTCGTCGGAACTTGGGCAGGCAGGCCTTGCAGTCATTGTGCTGAACGTCCAGGGCCGCAATTACGCAATAGGGTGGGCAGACTCGAACAACATGGAAAACAGCGTGCGCGACAGGGTGATCGCAAAGGTGCAAGACGTGACCATGTTAGAGGTGTGCACTTCAGACACGCACTCTACGTCGGGCAAGAGGACAAGGGAGGGCTACTTTTCGCTTGGAAGCACCGAGAACCCTGATAGGATAGCCGACGCATTTTTGCAGCTATGCAGATCTGCGGCCAAAGATGCAAGGGAATGCAGGTTCGACCTTGCTTCTGCGACATCTGACGTCAAGGTAATGGGCGTGCAGTTTGGGGACTACTCGGCGGCGCTTGACAAGTCGATGAACATCACCAAGGTCTTTGTCGGAGTCACGTTTGCAGCGTTCATCGTTATGCAGATCCTCGCCCGATGACTTGGACGTGGCCCAGAAACCCCTTGACATCCATCACAAACGAGCGGAACTGGAGCACAGGTATGATGGGTATGTCTGCGATAAACCTCACTCGCTCGGCGTGCAGGGTCATGACTGCGGGAACCGCCTCTGATATCGACCTGTCCCTTTTGAGAAGTTCCCGCGTCCTTGCAGCCTGCTTTACACAGAATCCAGAGATCGACGGCAGGTTGCTCCTTTTCCAGTGCTTGCAGTCTATGCACAACGCAAAACCAGAATCCACACCGACCACGTCTACCTCCATTCGCGGCTTTGTGAACCGCACATTTGTCTGTGTGGCATAGCCAAGCGACGACAGCACTTCGGATGCCAGCCCTTCAAAATCCTTCCACGACAGGTGCTGCGAGACCTGCTCCAAGTCGCAGCCCGCCTGCAGCGCGATTGCCGCAACGCCCAGCCTGTCATGGCTGGAAAACTGTAACAATCCTTTCCTGACGCTGCCAATGTTGTGGTCAAGCAGAAAATCAACGACGCGTCTTGCGACCGGCCTGCTTGCAATGCCAGATGCAGCATGGAACTCCTCGATAGTCGCGCTGCCGTGCATTGCGGCAAGTGCCTTGACAAGGAGCTCAGGGTGCAACAACACGACCAGTCATTGCGCCACCGATATTTAAGCCCGGCAACAGACATAAGCCGGCGCCCGCAAACACGGGCAATGCCTGACTGGAAGGACGTGACCATCATCCTCTCAGTCGCCCTCATCGTCCTTGGCGCCGTGGCGCTTGCAGTCTCGGCGCAGACGTTTTCAGTGGTGCGTGGAAAAATAGTAGAGAAGGGCGTCGGCGTGCTGGAGTTTGGAGGCAAGCCCCGGCTCACGAACACGATTTCTGTGCTTATCGAAAACGACGACAGGGTTTTTGATATCAAGAGAGGGACCGTCGTCCAGTACCCGGTGACAGAGCGTGACGTACAGGCGGCAGAAGTGGGACAGAAGATAGAGTTCCTGGTGTCGTCGTACTCGGCCACCGTCAGGATACTTGGCCCGCAGTCAAGCAACCCGGCGTAAAAGGAATTCAAGTGTCGCCCTTGCGCCAACGTCCTTCATTTTGACCAGCAGGGCGGCATCTGACGGAGTGTCGATGTCAAACATCAGTTTTTCAATCTTGGCTACATGCAGCGGAACCCCGGCGTCCTTTGCTGCTTCCAGATGCATCTTGTAGCTGTCGTTGTCATAATGAGTCGCAATGGCTGACGGCGGCTTGCGCAAGAGCACGTTTGTGCCGTCGTACCTTGCAGAAGGGCAGATCACTATGCACCTAGCATCTACGCTGGCCATCGTGCGCACGGCATCAATGTCGTGCGCGTTCAAAAGCGGCAGGTCTTCTGGCACGACAATTGTCGCTTCCGCGCCGGCTTTGATGCAATACTCGTCGGCAAGACGGACTGCCGCGTTGACGCCGCTGTCCCTCTCTTCCAGCAGGAAATCTGCGCCGTATTTTTTGGCGATTTCCCTTGCCCTGCCGTCAGAAGAAACTACTACGGTATCAAGCCGCAATGGTCCAAGCGCGGCAAGCGTATCCTGAAGCATCAGCTCCGCAAGCTGCGCCCGCTCCCCTGTACTCAGGATTGATGAGAGGCGGGTCTTGGAATTTTCAAACCTCTTGACAGGTATTATGACAAATGTCTTCAAGTTTCAATCTCCAGCAGGTATTTTGCAAGCCGGACTTCGTCGCGCTTGTTTTTCATAGTAATGTCTGCTTCATAAACGTCCATGCCAAGCTGCCTTATCTTGTCAGACATGCCCCGGTCGCCTTTTGAGATAACCATCGCCCCGGCGATGTCTTTGTAAAACTCTGCCACGCCTGCAGGCGTGCTTTGCAACCCTACCGCCTTCATGTACTTTGCCGCCGGTCCGCTTACCGCCCTGTTGCCGATCATGGGCGAGACTGCGATTACCCTGCGCCTTGACCTGGCAAGCTCTGCCCTGATGCCGGCAAGCGCAATCGTAGTGCCGATGCTAGAAATCGGGTTTCCAGGAGCTATTATCACCCGTTTGGAATTTCTTATGGCTTTAATTGCTGCGGGGCTTGCGACGGCATCTTCAATGCCGGCATAACGCACACCTGTCACCTTGGGCCGGCCCCTATCTCTCACCCAGAATTCCTGCAGGTGCAAGTCGCCCTTGGCAGTGGCAACCCTCGTTTCGACGTGCTGGTCCGTGGAGGGAATTATTCTTGCAGAAACGCCAAGCTTGCCTGCAAAAAACGCCGTGACCTCCGACAGGCTCTTGCCCTCCTTATTTATCATCGACGTGCGCAGCACGTGCATGGCAAGGTCTCTGTCACCAAGCCCAAACCACGGCCGCTCGCCGGCCTTGCCAAGCTGGTCAAGAAATGAAAAGGTGTCCCCCCTGATCCCCCATCCCCTTTTTTCGTCGAGCATCCCGGCGAGGCCATAGATCACAGTATCGATGTCAGGACAGATGTACAGGCCGTAGAGCCACACATTGTCACTGACGTTGCAGATAACAGCGATATCGCGCCGGATTGCGGCGAGGCCCCTCACCAGCTTTACCGATCCCGTGCCGCCTGCAAGGATGGTTATCAAGCGATGCTTGTTAGCACGCGCGTTTTATTATACCTAGCATGGCGGAATTCGCAGTTTTGCCGCAGGACGCGAGATAAAGATTATAAAAGGAGTTGGCCGGAATTTCCTCGTGAAGTCGTTATCCGTAGTTATTGCGGCGTTGTTTGCTGTCATTTTAGCATTTGGCGTCGTTCCGAAGGCTTTTGCAAATGACATGAACGCTGTGCTGGTCCCAGAGAGCAACAAAGCAGAAGGGCACTTTATCGGCGTCAAGAACCTGAAGCTTTCGTACCCGGAAGGAAGTGCTATCGCAAAGGCATTTGGTGATTCAGACAAGCGCATCCAGTTCACTCTGAACGGAACCATCAACAACACAGATAACGGCATTGCAAATGCCATAGTGGGATTCAACAAGGCCATGCTGGCGGCAGGAAGCCCGGTGCAGGCCACGAGCATGAAGCTCACCTACACAGGAGTAGTCAAGCCAGGGCCCACCAGCACGCTCATCTCGTACAAGATAGAGGCAGCGCCGATACTGGAAAAGTTTGTACTGACCAAGAGCGCGGACTCTTCAGGTGATGTCGTGGACCTCGAATGGAGGGGGCTCAAGGTGACAGACGACATTGTGCTTAATGCGCCCGAAGTCGGCAGCATCGAGATAAACAAGCCCATAGGGCTCATACAGGTCCTCAACGCGGACCTTGCCCGTCAGATCCAGTCTTCTCAGGCGGCGTCGGTATTTGAGGAGCCGATCATGGACTTTACCAAGTTCAACCAGAAAATGGACACGTGGCACTTTCTCTTTGACCCGTCTGGAAGCATTGTAGAATCTTCCTCGTTCTTCAAGGACACGACAGGCGCCAAGGTGGTATCCATCTTTTCGCTAGGCGAGAGCAGCTTCAGGGAAGGGACGTTTGAGGCAGAGGAAAAGGACGCCAAGGGCAACTTTGGCGGCACGGACGTTGACGTGCACTCGCAGGTCCCCGCCCCGTCAGGCCAGATCCAGATTGCAGGATTTGCCAAACTTGATGTTAGCAAGGAAAACTCTGAGTTTGCCATAGTTTCCAAGGATGCGCCGGAAGGCACGACCACGGCCACAGGCGGCTTTCCAATACAGGTGCTCCTCGTGCTTGGCGGCATGATGGGCGCTATTGCCGTGTTCATCCTGTGGAAGTCCAGAAAGTAGTTAAGAGCTGCACGCGTGTATGTATGTCCGTGCGTGTACGCGCGCACATACATACCATCTCTCCCCCCGCCGCTTTAATTTATTTTACAAGCTACATCTAGAATATAGAGCGCTACCCCTATTATTCTAACGGCCGTCAGAGCAGATAGATATAATGAGAACTGAGGAAGAGGCCAAATACGACCTTGACGAGCGCATCTTCGACCTGTATGACGGCGGGCTGTCGATAAAGGCAATATCAGACAAGCTGAGCACGACACCCGAATACATAGCGTCCGTCCTCAAGAACGTCCCAGTAGAATCATCAGCCTAGTGGCGGCGTGGAGATGACGACCTAACCATCTTGGTCTGCCTTTCACCACTCCCTCCTTCATCTCTCAGGTAGCGGCCCGCGTCGACAAGCGTAGTTATCGTTATCCGCCCCTTTTGCAAAAGCCTCCTGCCGGAAAAGCGCGTCCTGCCGACGCCTATCGCCTCACTGGCGCGGTTTGTGATTATGACAAGCTCGTTTTCGCCAAGGTCTGCGTAGACACCTACATCTATTATCGAGTCGCCCATGACATCTCGACCATATAGCACAAGCTGCTCGGCGTTTTCATTGACAGAGACGTAGAATTTGTTCCTGCTGCCCACGCGTGCGAAGAGATCCGCGCCTGCAAGGGCAGGAGAGAATTGCTGCTTGCCGACCTCGCCTATCGCCAGACCCGCCGAGAAAGGATCCAGCTCGGCAACGCGCTTTAAAATTCCCTCCGCAATGAGGCATACTACCCTGTCGTTTTTGATCATAAATGTGCTTGATTGCAGCGCATCAAACGCCCCCCACCTGTCAAGCGCCCTGTTGATCAGGGTCCTTTCATTCCTTGTAGGCAGACGATATGTCATTTTTTTCTCAGTCTCGCCACGAAAAACCCGGTGGTGTCATGCAGATGTGGATAAAAGCGCCGCGTGTTTGCCGCACTTTTGTCAAACTCGGCGCCGCCAAACGATACTATCCCGCTGCTGCCATGGATGAGCGGCTCTACTGTGACACCAAGCTCACGCACCGCCATATCGACTATTGCCTCATTTTCTTCTGGGGCAAACGAGCAGGTGGAATAAACTATGATGCCCCCCGGCAGAGCGGCCTGGACGGCGACACGCAACAGATCTTGCTGCCTGGCCGCGCAGTAATCAACATCCTCTGGCGAATGGCTAGTCTTCCTCGAAGGGTCCTTTGCTATCACGCCTTCACAGCTGCAAGGCGCGTCAAGGAGCACACGGTCAAACTGCCCAAGGCCTGTCGCCTTTGTGCCGTCGACGTTGCAGACACATGTGTTGCAGATGCCCAGCCTGTCGATGTTAAACGTCATGGACCGTGCCCTCTTTGCATTGGGTTCAAGTGCCACGATCGAGCCGGTGTTGCGCATCCTCTGAGCGATAAACGTCGTCTTGCCGCCAGGTGCGGCCGCCATGTCAAGCACAGATTGTCCCTCCTGCACGTCGAGTGCATCGACTGCCATGCATGAACTGAGGTCCTGTATGTAATAGTGGCCCAGCATGTACTCGCTCGTCGCGCCGACCGCAAGAAGCGGCGCCCTCTCTACTGCAAGCACTTCCTCAAGGGCAGTGTCGCCAAGCTGGAACCCTTTGGCTGCAAGGCGCGCCCTCAATGTCTCCTTTGTCGTCTTTAGTGTGTTTACACGTATGTACTGCCTTGGCGGCCTTTCCATCTTTTCAAGAAATCCGTCCACGTCAGGCACGTACTGGAGGAACCTGCTGACGAGCCACTCGTCATAGCCGTACCTGGCTGCAAGGGCCTGCGATCTGTCTGTCTTGGCAAATAGGCGCGCCAATGAAAGTGGGTGGCGCGCAGTCCATTTTATATCATTATCTTCCGGTGCCCGGCAACCCAAGCGTCTTTGTTGGCGTCCTATAGTCGGTGACCATATCGATTCCCTCGTTTGCAGTCACCCGGATAGTTGGCGCAAGCGTATCAGGGTTTGGATAGAAATAATATGTCTGGCAGGGGTCAAGGTATTCCCGCGTCTGCACATCCCCGGCGCCCATCTCGGCGGAAATGCCTGTGAGCCTCTCGGAGCCGACGTTTGCCACCCTTATGCGGTAGAGGGTGCCAGAGATGTCAGTCGTATCGCGGGTCGCGTCCACCTCCAGAGCATAGCGCGGCCTGTTGAGCGACGAGTATGCAAAATAGCCGGCGACAAGCGCGCCGGCAATTATGATGCCAATGAGTACGACGCGCACCTGCACGGCATATTTGGTGCAGGAACCGCCGTAATAGCTTTTTGCCGTCACCGAAGGACAGTTACCAGCTGCTCCTTCATAATTACTCTACTCAACTGCCACTGCAAGAGGCCTCGGTATATCTCCCGCACCTGCGGCAGTGTGAGGTTGAGTTGCAATATCCTGTCCATGTCAAGTCCCAGATCGTCCAGAGCACAATAAAGCTCGTCAATGGAACACTCGTCGATGCCCTTGTGGAGAGGCATGCTGCGTTGGTTCATGCACAATACGCACGCAGGGGCAAATATGAGCACCATGTTGTCACAACTGTTACAGAAAAGTGGCAGATGAATCAGTTATGAGGCAGATTTACAGGAGAATTTCACTGTGCCTCGTCATCGATAAGACCCCGCCTCTTTATGTAGTTGAGGAGCGAGTCAAAGTTGTCTTCGATATTGTAGTAGCGTAGCATGTTTTCTAGTTTTTCGTCATCATAAAGGGGCTTGCCCGGCTTTCTTTCAAAGGTCGGTTTCCCAGCAGCCACCGGCTATAGTTGCACATAGCTGATTGATAAACTTTGTACCGGGAGCTTTTATAATGCAAATGTAGTTACTGGAGCGGCAGCATGTCTAACCGTCAAGTCAGGGCCTGATTGAGTACCACTAATCGAAGCAACAGCAATAACAGCGGCAGCAGCGGAATTAGTTATACAGCGTGCCAGCCGATAAACCATTCTCTGCATGCCGCATGGAGCTAAAAGAAAAAAAGTATATGCGTGCCAGCCGTAACCCTCCTTCTGTTCTAGGCGGGATTCCGCTGAGCAGCCAACCTGAGCAGGTGCAGGACCCTTGTGCTCTGTTTGGCCTTGCTCCACCCGGGTCGGCAGTTTCATTCCAGTATCGGGAACCTCAGGCTATTTGCCATCACCGTATGTGCATGCGCGCATGTGCGTGCGCGTGCTCCGACTGGATCTCTTTTCTGTTCCGTCGCCAGCCGTCTCCGGCTAATTATCGCTAATTCGGGTGCCTGCAGCGAGGGAGGAGTTTCCTCTCTTTCGAGTCGCCCGCCCGCTGGCTCGCAAAGAAAGTTGGCGCGGCTTGTTATTTTAGGTTGCGCGCGCAAGAGTGTATGTTCAGGCGCGTTTCCACTGGAAAGGCGCGATCAATTGTTATTATAGTTCTTTTATAGCCGGCCCTGATGGCCTATTGCTGCGACGGAAAGTATTCCTGCTCCGTCTGCATCATACGCTGCTGTGTCCCGGCATTTGAGTAATCCTCAAGCAGGTTTGCGTTTAGTTCCAAAAACGTGTGCCCCCACTTGAACTTGTCCATGATGTCTGCGGCAAGTTTCTTTTCTCCAAGGATATAGAGCGCGCCGGCGAGTGCCTCTGCCGATGACAGTTTGCCAAGCTTGGCATAGTTGGTAGGGTTTGCCGCAAGCATTGCAGGCAGCCGCCGGCCGATGCCGGCAGAAAACACCCGGCGATGTTTTGCAACATCATCTGCCTTTTCCCATGAGCAGTCGACTGCACACACGGCATCTGCTATTTGCGCGTCGTTCTTTGTCAGTATCGTGGGTGAAAACGGGTTTAGCACTATGACGTCAGGTCGGATAAAGCGCACAGGTTCAACCATCTTGAACTTGGCCAGTTTTGCAGCCGTGCATTTGAACGGGTCGTCTTGGCGCATCATGTAGACCTGCAGCTTCACAGCATATCCCGGCATCATGATGATCATTAAAGTTTTTAGTGCCGTTCATTGCAGCTGTCGCCGTGCCTGCGATATCGAGCCTGCGCTTTCCTTTTGAGCTAAAGCGCGACCAGCTGGAGGCGGCCGAGGCATGGGTTCAGAACGGTTGCACAGGCTCTGTCATTTTCAGCACAGGCACTGGCAAAACAGAAATAGCATGGGAATGTGCAAGGCGCGCCGCCCAGCTGTCAGAGGCAAAATCATTTCGCATATTGTTCCTCGTGCCTAGGATCGTGCTCATCGACCAGAACGTCAGACGCCTTCTCAGCTACGGCATTAATGAAAACGCGCTTGGCGTCTATTACGGCGAGCGCAAAGACGCAAAAGAGATAACGATAAGCACCTACCAGAGCGTCATCAACAACTTTGACCTCATAAGACAGGCAGACATGGTTGTGCTCGATGAGGTTCACCTCATTAGCGAAAGCGCAGTCGAGTACGACCGCATCTTTGATGTGATTGTAGAAGACCCGAAAAAGGCCATCCTCGGACTCACGGCGACCATTGACGAGCGCGACCCAAAATACCAGACCATCCTGACTGTCGCGCCACCTGTAAAGAAATACATGATTCGCGACGCAGTCACCGACGGCAGGCTCGCAAAGCCCGTCGTACTTGAAGAGCAGGTGAAATTCACGCAAGAGGAGCAAAAGATCTATGACGAGGCAAGCATCGCCATAAAAGAGATATCAAGAAAGCTGCAGGCCTACGACCCCATCAAGATGACCTCGATCCTTTCCCGTGGAGGCGCCAGGGCATCCATGGCCAAGCAGTGGTTTGCAATGGTCAGAAAGCGCAAAGAGGTACTCAGCTCTACTGCGCAAAAGCTCGTCAGGGCAGTCGAGATAGTAAAGAGGCACCCAAATGAGAGAATCATGATCTTTTCAGAAACCATCGACTCGATACAGCAGCTGCGCGATATGCTCGAATCCGCCGGCATCCCTGCGCGCACAATACACAACGGCATCAAGAGGCAAGAGCGCGAGGAGATCTTGGCAAGATGGGGCCGCGACTACTTCCCGCTGCTGTCCGTGCATACACTGGAGATAGGCTACGACGTGCCGCAGGTCGGCATTGCAATCATTATCGCAAGCACGTCTAACATCAACCAAGTCGCACAGAGGATCGGAAGGGTCGTAAGAAAGACAGAAGGCAAAGAACACGCCTTTGTCTATATCGTCTATGTCAACGGCACTAAAGACGATAATATGCTAAAAGTGGTAAAGGCAGCGGTAGAAAAAGGAAGCGACGCCATCCGCACACCCAGGTCAAAGCGGCCTGCCCGGGGTCAAAAAACGCTCGGCTAGATGCCTGCCATTCCCCTAGATATCATGACGCCGACGCTTTCCAGGTACGAATCGACATCCATCTCCATCACCCTGCCCGTGTCAATGTTTATTACATATATCATGTGCAGGCGAGCGTTTATGATGTCCTCGCTTTCCACTGGAGGGCTCTTGTAGTACCTATCACAAAACTCTTTCAGTTCTTTTACGTCGTGCTCCAGCCTGTCCCGGGGCGGGCGGCGGAAGAGCACTGGTATTGGCAGTATGCTCACAGGCGGCGTGGCGAGGATAAACTTGTTTGCATGCTCGCTGTACCTCGCTATCTTGCTAGCAATCCTTGCCGCATAATACGCAAGCGGGTCAAGTGCATGCTCGGGCGGGATAAAGCCAGTCTCTATCTCCACGATGGCCGAGCCGTCCCCCTTGGTTGCATATACGTCGCAGACTAGCACGTCTGTCAGTTGCTTTTCAACGTCGATGATATAGCCGTCCCGGATAAGGTGCTTGGCGCATACAAGCTCCATTGCCGAGTGGTTTATCTTGACAAGGTTCTTTTGATAAAGATCCACCAGCCTATTCTTGACAAAGTCCAGCCGCTCGACGTTTTCGGCAGGTTCATTTGCAGACATTTTTGCACAAAGCGATGTCACGTCTGCGACAAAGCGCGCTAGATCCAACTCTGCTGTCTAGTTGCCCCATGTGTGGCTTTAAAGATTGTCCATCTAATCTATCCATCAGGTTAACTTTTATACATCCTGCCGGAAATTTTGAAAGTTTGCCTGACAATGACCCAAGCATGACTGACAGCAGCGAAAGGCGGTGCTTGATGAGGCGTTGCGGCCCTTTGGCGAGGACGACGCCGCGCTAGTGGCCGAGAGGAGGATCAGAAAGGAAATGACTAGAGCTTGATGACATTTTTTGCGGCAAGCCTGATGTCATCTGGTTTTATCGTCTTTCTGCCTGCGTGGACGGACAGCTCGACTGCCTGGCGTGCCACCCGCTCTGCTGCTTCTTCGAGCACCTTGCGGAGCTCGTCTGCCGCGTCGTCGCTCACCCTTTCTGCGCCGGACTTTTTCATGATGCGGTGCATTGCCGCAAGGCCAAACTCGGGACCTGAAGAAGACATTCAATCAGGTGTGTATGCGCTACCGGTTAAAAGTTTTCATGCTGTCAGGTAAGCAAAAAAGTAGAGCGCAGTTCCGGTTAATTACACCGGAACAAAGTTATAGCTGGTGTCCAGCCCGCCTCCGCGCCGGGAGACCTTGATGTTGGTGTAGCCGGCCTTCAACAGCTCGTTGAGATTCAAGGCCCACGACAGCGACAGCGTCAGTACCTTTTCTTGGCCGTCGTTGACGTTGATGACGGTATACTGGACTGCCTTTGACTTGCGGTCCTCTATCTGCCGGTCCACAAGCTGGATCTTGTTTGCGTCAAACTTTAGGACTAACGTCTGCCCTGGCTGGATTTTCAGGAACCTAGATTGCGCCTGTGCTGCTTGCTCTATTTGTTCGAATATTTGGTTTGGGGTTGTTGTTGATGATGTTGTTGACATCACCACTATGAAGCAAAACCAAGCTATATATCTTGCGGACTAGTCAGATTGATGATAATATGATGCACCGCATCGGCGGCGCCCTGTTTGCCACCCCACGCTTTGTGACATTATGCTGAAAATTGCAGGAAAAATTGGTTCTTTATGGCTTCAAAGTGTAACAAATTGTTATGAAGTCCTGTTCTAGCGAGTATTTATTAAAGTATCTTCGCTAACGACTATGGATGCCATAAACATCGACTCGATCCGCAAGGATATCGAAAATACCAAGGCGGGATGGCAAGCAAAGGACCACGAATTTCTAGATCGTTCACCTGAAGAGCTGAAGAGAAGGCTTGGCGTAATCCCGCATCCCGAGATGCTAGAAAGATTACGCGCCCTTCCAAGGCCCGATATCGTCCAGATAATTGCCGATTTCAAGGGATTGAACATAAAGGAGAATGCAGGCAGCATCTTGCTCAATGAAAAAACCATCGAAATTATAGCTAACCTGCTGCTCTTCTCTGATGAAGACCCGGCTGCAACATCCCAAATGATGGCCGATCCCAGGATGATGACGATAAGGAATTTGAAAATATCTCCATTCCCGTATTTCCCGATCTTTTGGCAGGTAGACTGGAGGAACAGGAAAGGCAAAAACTATGTGACTCCTGTCAAGGATCAAGGTTATTGCGGCTCATGTGTTTCATTTGGCACTACTGCGACGCTAGAGTCTATGGTCCTCATCGAACATAATGTCGGCCTGGACCTTTCAGAAGCAGAACTGCTATTTTGTGGAGGAGGGAGCTGCGGAGGATGGTGGCCGGATAATGCAGTGAACTATCTAAACAACAAGGGAATATCTCATGAGACTTGCTTTCCATATCAAGACCACAACATGGCCTGCAATACCTGCAGCCAGCGCGACAACGAGGCAGTAAAAATAACGAAAAATGTCGTACTGTGGGACGTTGCGCAAAGGAAACAGTACTTGCGAGCGGTCGGACCAGTCATGTGCGTTTTTGAGGTCTATAACGACTTTTTTGCGTACAGCAGTGGCGTCTACTCGCATGTAAGCGGCGGCCTGGCAGGTCTTCACTGCGTCGAGGTTATCGGATATAACGAACTTGGCGGGTACTGGATCTGCAAGAATAGCTGGGGAACCGGGTGGGGAGATGGAGGATACTTTAACATTACCTACGGGCAATGCGGCATTGATTCGACCTACCCCTTCTGGGGCATAGGCGGAACCAAATGGTATCTCCCATGAGGCAGAAGAGCCTCTGTCAGCGGAAATTCTTATTTTTCCTTTCTGCGCATCTATTATAAAGAGACATCAAAGGGACAGAGGCAATTGAGCAATAATACAGAATCAATAAAGGCAAAAGCCGGCCAGATATTTGAGATCAAACTGCCGGGAATTCCTGCAACAGGGTATGCATGGGAGCTGGCTCAGGGCTCAGAGTCACCAGGATTGATAGCATTACAGGATGTCCGCTGGGAGGAAGGTCAGGACAAGGTTGCTGGAAGCCCTAACTTCCAGATTTTCAGGCTAAAGGCACTGTCTGAAGGAAGGACAAGGCTGGTATTTCAGCTACGCAGAGCATGGGAAAAAAACACCGCTAAAGAGGAACGGATATTTTCGCTCACCATTGAGCCCTGAGCTGTCTGCTGCAGTAATAGTAGTAGTAGCCATTGCAGGTAGCCGATGAGTAGAACAATTGCATAAAGGAGTTTGCAGACGTGCACATGCATGCAAATTGACAAGACTTATCTTTGCTTTCCGCATTTCACAGAGGGTTGTTGCTGTACGACGCGCATGTGCACCTGACAGACGCTGAATATAACGATTACATTGGCGACATCATCACGTCGCTGAGGGCGATGAAAATGGTCGCCTGCTCCGTCACGGTCGACACTGCCACCACACTGCGCAGTTTTGATTTATTCGACTACTGCTCCGATGCAGTCAGGCAGTTTGTTGGCATCCATCCAGAGCATGCGGCATCTGATGACCTAGATCGTTTTTTGGAAATTTATCAACAAAATAAGGGCTCTGTCGCCGGCATCGGCGAGATTGGGCTTGATGGCACCTACGAATCCGAAAGGGACGTTTCCTATGAAAAGCAAAAGCAGATCTTTGCGGCGATGCTTGCCCTTGCCGAGTCGGAAGGCAAGCCGGTGTCAATACATTCCCGCAGGGCGCTCGATGACGTACTTGCCATTCTGCCGTCATACAAGATCAAAAACGTGCTTTTGCACTGGTTTGCCGGAAGCAAAAAGCAGCTGGCAAAATCGATGGACATGGGCCTCTATGTTTCTTATGGGCCTGCACTGGTCTACGCAGATGACAAGAAGGCACTCTTGAAAAATACTATGAAGGACAGGTTTTTGGTAGAGACCGACGGTCCTGTAAGGTATTCGCACTGCTTTGAGAACAGGCCGGCGCTTCCCTGCTCTTTTCTGGCAAGCGTGGTAGCGACAGCTGCAGCAACTCTAGGACTGCCATATGACGAGGCAGCAATCATTTTGCAACAGAATACTGAAGCATTCCTCGGCTAAACAATTATAAATTAACGCCACGGTGCATTTTCCGAACTAATGAACCGCATAAAGCGCATATCGACCGAGCTTTTGGAAAAATACCCGAACAAGTTCGGGCTGGATTTTGACGCTAACAAGAAGGCACTCAACGAGGTTGCCATTGTCAAGTCCAAGGTCATGAGAAACGAGCTGGCCGGCTATATCACATCGCACCTCCGCAAGCAGGCAGCCCAGGAAAAAGCATCCTCTGCGATGGCAGAGGTTGAAGAAGAGGAAATAGAAGGCACTCCCGAACTCGAATGATAACTATCAGGCTCCTCGGTGGGGCTAAAAAGGCGGTCGGCAGGTCCTCGGTAGAGCTTGACCGGCAGCAGTCCGCCGTTTCTGACATTTTGAGCTATTTGCAGGGCGTTTCTGCCGAACAGGGGCTGCTTGTGCCGGATAATCTCATAATCGCAATAAACGGCATCGATTCGGCTGCGCTTGAGGGGCCATCCACACTTGTGAAAAGTGGAGACTCTGTTACGGTGGTTACGGTGGTCCACGGTGGCTGACCTGAAGGGATGGAGTGTCCTTGTGGCCGGCGTGCGCAGGGTGCAAGGCGACCCCGGCAAGGTGCTTGACGAGATGCGCGCAAAAAACCCAGGCGTCTTTGTGCAGGCGGCAGACGCGCAATCAGTGTATGGGCAAGAGCACGTCATCGGGGCGCTGCAGATCGCACTTGAAGCGCAGGCGCGCAAAGTAATGATTGCAGACAAGGTTGAAACGGAATTGCTGTTGCGCCTTGCATGCACCGACCAGATCTCTGACGCGCTTAAAAAGGCAGGGCTGAAAAAGGACAGGCCAGGGTGCCTTATCGGCTTTTCCAGGGACTTACAGGCGATAAAGAATTTTGGCGACCAGCTGTCCAGCCTTGATCTAGACGACTCTGTCCTTGAACCAAGCAAGGAAAAGGCAGAGAAAATCATTGCAAAGGGGCAGGACAGAGTGCTTGACTATTTGCTAGAGCGCGCCGCCATCATGGTCAGGGGCTAGCGCCGCGCTTTTCCACGACAGAGCTGAAAATCTGGTCCGGCCTGACTATTGACACACCGGCATGTCGGCCGATTATCTCTACCAACACTATCCAGTCAGGGTTTTCAAGGTCGACCTTTCTCTTGACTGCATCGGCGACGTAGCTGATTATCTCGCTTGAATGCAATGCACTGTGCCTCTTCTCGACGGTTATCCTAAACGATTCGTCCTGCCCGATCTTGGCCGCAAGCTCGCCTGCGGCTCCCTGAATGTCCTCAAGCTGGGGCGCCACCACTATCCTTTCAACTGGCAGCACGCGCAGAGTGTAGCGCATTTCCCATGGCTCTGATGAGACCAGTTCCTTTAATTTTTCCACGACTAAAAATGGATCGAGGCTTGTGCGCACGACAACAAGCCCCGTAACGTCCGTTATCTCGGCCTCTGCATCTGGATCGCCAAACTCGTCAAGCATATCTAGGAATTCGTTACAGACATCCTCCTCCCGGAAGCGGGGCGTCGAGACTATAAGGTTAAAATCGTTCATGCGCCAAGAACTCCATTACCTTGACAGGATCGATTGCACCGTGTCGGGCTATTGTGGGTTTTGATCCGGAAATGTCAATAATAGTCGACTCCGTTCCCATCAGCGCGTCGCTGCTTGCCAACAGGGCATCGTAGCCCTGCAGGCCGGAGTCGATCACCTGCTGCACAGTCCTTGACGACGCTTTGCCTGAGAGGTTTGCGCTTGTCCCGACCAGACACTCGCATTGCGCAAGCAGGTCTAAAATACATTGATTTGCAGGCATCCGCACCGCAAGGCTTGACCTGCCGGCAGTCACTCTGGCAGATATTTCAGTGTCTATTATGGGCGCAACTATGGTCAGGGCGCCGGGCCAGAATTTCTTTGCAAGCGCTCTCCCGGTCCTTCCAAGGTTGACCAGTTTCTCTGCCGCATCGACGCCACCAACCAGCACCGGGAGAGGCTTTTTTTCATCCCGGCCTTTGATTGCAAATATCCTGCCTACCGCAGCGTCGTTGCGCGGGTCACAGCCAATGCCATAGATCGTGTCCGTCGGAAATACTATCACACCGCCGCTTTTTACGATCAAGGCACATTGCAGGATGCCGTCGGCGGAACAATCGAGCTGCAATTTACTATCCTATCCTATCCTTACTATCGCTGCGACATCCGTCGCTGCAGCCTTTTTCAGCTCGTCGCGCACCGCCTTTGACACGTGCTCTGGCGCAGTCAGGCTGGAAAAGTCCATCAGCTTTACTCCGTCAAGTATGTGCACCTGCGGCGCAAGGTCCTTGCCGCTGTCCCGATGATCCCGCAACAGCTCATCGACTCTGTCTGCCACGTCATCAGGCGCGCCGTTGAATATTGCAGCGTTGTCCACAGACAGCCGGACCCGGCCGTACTTGTCAAGCACAAGCACAGGTTGCTTTTTAGATTTCAAGAACAGTTTTTTGCGGCTCATCTCGCATGCAAAGACGTGGTAGTTCTTCATGTCAAATATCCTCTGCACACCCTCGTTGACGCCAAACAGCTCGCATGCAAGGACGTGCGCGTCACTGTCGTTGATCTCTTGCGCGTTAGCTGTTCCAATGTCAAGCGACACGTTGCCCATCGCAGTCACGCGAAGTACTGACCGCTCGCTGACGTATTCGGACTGTATCGTTATAGATTCAGGCATCGCGCCCCTGTCAAGGGCGGCCTTTTTCACCTCTTCTGCAAGGGCAGAAATGTCCTCTGGCAGCGGGTTGCTGATCGTCTTTTCCACTTCTTCGTGGATCATGGCTGCTGCAACTCCTATAGACGATATCACTTCGGCGTGTTCGGCGATCTTGCTCTGCAGCTGCATCTTGTTTGCAATGTAGGGCACGAGCACCGATGCGCCGCCCCCGCCGCCGACAAAGACGATCCTATCTTTTCGCAGTTTGTATTCTTTTATCATGGGCTCAACTATCTCCAGCACTTTTTTTGCAGCAATGTCGAGGATCATGTTTGCCGCCTGCTCCATACTGGTGCCAAGCCGGGATGCAAGTATCGATAATGCGATTTTGGCAGATTCCTGGTTTGCCCTGGCATAGTCGCCTTCAGGCACCAGTCCCAGCGCGTTTGCCGCACATGTGTTCGTTATTGCAAATCGCTTGCCGGCGGCCTCTATTGCAACATAGTCAATTGGGTCGCCCTCCTTTGGGCTAAATGTGATTATCTGGCCGCCTTCCAGCTCTTCTGGCGGCGCAAAGCAAGAGTAGGGCAGGCCGGCTATGTGGGCAGACCTCGGTCCGACGTCGGTTATCTTGCGGCCAGACCATCGCACAAGTGAGCCTCCCGCCACGCCTGCCACCCTCACGTCAAGTGAGCGTATGCAGGTAGGGTGCTGCATTATCGTGACGTACCGGATCTCTGGCCTGCCGTCCTTTATCACGCAGACGTTTGTGGACGTGCCTCCCACCTCTATGAACACGCCGTCGACTACGCGCAGGTGCAAGAGCGCGCCTGCGACGCTTGCCGCAGGGCCGGAAAGCACAGTGATGATAGGCTTGTTTCTGAACGTATCCATGTTGGTAACGCCGCCGTCGCCCTTCATTATCAATACAGGAGCTGCGATGCCTTCGTTTCTGACTGCAGACTCGACATATTTTGCCGTGCCTGTCGCCTTTGGCAAAATGCCGGCGTTTATCGCAGCAGTCAGCGTCCGGATTTCAAGGCCATAGATGCCCGTCAGCTCGTGACCTGCGGTTGCAGGCATCGGCGACTTTTTCATCACGTAAAGCTCGTTGCTTGGATCGTCTACTCCATACGCCTCACTGACCACGATGACTTCGGCGCCTTCGCCTTTCAGCTCGGATAGCACCTGGCTGACTTCTTTTTCTTCGAGGTACTTTGAAGTGTCCAAGAACCGATAGCACGTGTGGAGGAACTTGTTTGGTGCAAGCTCGACATCTTTGATGTTCGTGCGCTTGATCACGTTTGACTTTTCAAGTCCGACTCCCATTCCCACGATGCCGACCTTTGCAGTGTCGCCTTCAAGCAGGGCGTTTACCGCCTGGGTCGTGCTGTGTGATATGAGCTCGATTTCTGAATGAGCGATGGAGTGCTTTTGCATAAGTGTCTTTAGCGCCTGCACGATGCCGGTAGAAACGCCTTCGGCTGACGAATGAGTCGTTGGGACAGTGACCTTGCCGATTATGTTTCCCTTGGCCATGTCAATGGCCACGGCTTTGGTAAAGGTGCCGCCAACATCTATACCAACCCGGATTCGTCTCGAAACCTCCATGTGATATTAGGCAAGCCTAACAGTCATCGAAATTTAAATGGTGCTATGGAGGGTTCTGTTCAACTAGCGAGGGGTAACCTACCTGTCGACCATCGGGTGATCTAGCGTTCTAGACCTATTGCAAGAACACGGAATAGGATGTGGCTTGGATCAATGAATTATCATCCTTCAGGTCCCCAACTATTAAATAAATTGTGTAGACTCCGGGGCCTTCTTTCTGATAAAATTGCTGAAGATTAAAGGAAATGTCTACCCAGTATGAATTAGCCTGCCAATTTGTCGCACTAACTGTTAGGTCGTCTCCTGTATAATAGAATCTAGGGCTCAATGGCGGCGTCACAAAACCGGCGAATTCGCCTTGGTCATAGGAATTCCTGGACTTGTTTTGCTCGTATGTAGCAGGAGTCGGTAAAGGATCAAAGTATACGTTTATCGTTTTTGCTTCGTTTTTCTGAGATTCGATAAACGTTCCATAAATCCTTACATTATAGCCAGAATTTGTTTTCTCCTCATCGGCAAAGAAGTGGTTTTCAAAATTCTGTACAAATGCAAATGTGTACCCGTCAGATGCAACCCCTATGCTGACATGAGTATGGTCTTTGTCCAGGATGTTATCTCTGTGTCCCCAGTTTGAACTTGCATCATCGTACATCATGCTATATTCGGCATCTTTGATTTCCTTTTCAACATCAAGCGTTGGGCAGTAAGACAAACCGATTTGACATTGTTGGATGGATGATTCCGCGTAGCCACTAATTGCGGCATTTTGCCCGACTGCACCTATGCCGTTGTAAATTGTGTAGCGCATGTACGGCTTCATACCGTCAGTCGTCCAGTGTGAAAGATATCTTGTCTTGGGAATATCCTCTGCATGTTTTTGCGCCGCCTCATTAAGGCTAATTTGAACAGAATTCAAACCTGCCTGCTGCCGATCATCATTAAATATTCGACTATTGCTTTCTTTGTCTCCTTTCCCGAAATTATTAACGCGCCATAGGAATTCTGTGACCAAACTGACAGAAAAGAAGGTCAAATGGATCGTCAT
The DNA here is from genome assembly GCA_039938615.1 of Nitrososphaera sp. Taxonomy (GTDB): domain Archaea; phylum Thermoproteota; class Nitrososphaeria; order Nitrososphaerales; family Nitrososphaeraceae; genus Nitrososphaera. The sequence continues at coordinate 1,061 of JBDUUM010000042.1, read as the reverse complement.
GGAGAAGAAGAAAGGCGCCCTCACTACCCGGGATATCGCGAGGCTGCAGGGGATCAGCTAATCCCGCGTCAGGCAGCTGTGGTGCGAGTACCGAAAATCAGGTCAGGTGCCAACTCTGGCCAACCCTGGAAGGCCGCGCAGGATTACCACCCAAAAAGAGATTTCCACCGTCCTTGACGCTTACAGAGAATACCCATGCAATGCAGTGACGCTGGAAAACAGCCTGTACAGACATGGTATTAAGGTTCCCCACAACACAATACACATGATATTGAAGGACCATGGACTGGCCTCGGACGACTCAGGCAAGCAGAAGAGGAGAAAGTGGGTCAAATACGAGAGACGCCACAGCATGAGCCTGTGGCACACTGACTGGTACCAGATTGAGGACGACCGGTGGAGGGACAAATGGCTCATAGCGTACCTTGACGACGCTTCACGGTTTGTGGTGGGATGGGGTGTGTTTGACGAGGCTACAACCGAGAACGCGCTATCGGTACTTGACGACTGCATCAGAAGGTACGGCAGACCGCTTGAGCTCCTGACAGACCACGGCAGCCAGTTCTACGCAAATTCCGGCGAAATCAAGTCTCCCGGGGTATGCAGGTTCCAGCAGTACCTGGCGGATAGGAAGGTTCACCACATACTTGGCAGGGTACACCACCCGCAGACGAACGGCAAGATAGAGCGATTCTACGAGACATTCCAATCAAAGATACACCACTTTGATTCTGTGGAGCAATTCATGACCTGGTACAACACGAAAAGGCCGCATATGTCACTGAACTGGGATGAGCTGGAGACGCCCATGCAGGCGTTCTATAGAAAGATAGACAAAAGAAGGAGAGGACTGCCATTCCTAGTTAGTAATTTGAGGTGATCGTATGACAGATAGAAACATGAGAGAGGGCGTTAATAATTTCAGGAAACTACAGCGCGTAACATTTGGGAAAAAACTTAACTATTGTCGCGCGTGCCGTTCGGTGGATTGGACAGCGTAACTGCCTTTTGCAGCCATGTACTCAAGCTCCACAAGGGCATAAGGTTTGCCGGCATCGCAA
>JBDUUM010000041.1:0-76988 GCA_039938615.1 Nitrososphaera sp. | reverse complement strand
GCTGGTGTTGTCAATCTCCTGGATCCAGAACGAGTCATCCCTAGCATAGGCGACTATCTCTTTGGTGATCGAAGAAAGAGCAACGTTGACGACGTTTCCGTTCCTGTACTGCTTCAGGTTCCCGTCGGCTGGATTTATGATCACGGCGCCAAACAGCCCGCGGTATTCCTTGCCATTGACCCCCATCAATGTGTGGTCATGATACGGCCACGTGCCCTTGGTGCCAGGCCCGGCTACCCAGTGCACCATGTAAGGTGGCGGAGCGCCTTCGTCGGCAACACCGTTCAACTCTTTGAGCGTTCCGTCGCTCAGGATGTCGTAGTGTATGCCATGGACGTGGACGCCCACTATGCCCAGGCTTGGATCATTCAATCCATTCTGTATCGTGAGAAACACTTCGTCCCCTTCTTTTATGACAATTGTTGGCCCCGGAATTGACGGCTGCAGACTGTGCGTACCGGTAACGTCAGTCACAGCATGAGTGTTAAGATCGGTCACCTTGTGGCTTATCATCTTGTAAGCGTAGAGCTCACTGGATTCGTTGACCTTGACGGCCGACATGGTGATGTTATGTCTCATGGCTGACACAGCTGCTGCCGCAGGAAGAATGTTGTTGGCGCTACCTTCTCTGGCTGTGGCTGTCGTCAGGTCCCTCCCTTTGAAAGGGCCGGACATTGCCGCAACAAGAGAAGAAAAGCTGTTGGCGCTGCTGTTGGCCGAGAACAGGACAGACACTGCCAGCATGCTGGCAATGACGCTGACCGCTCCCAGCGTTGCGGTTCTTTTTCTTCTCGCAGACATTGCCAGATGATTTATATAGATATATTTAATTGCGTGGCAATATTTTTACTGAAAAAGAAAATATGTGTATTTTCTGTTTGTTTCTCCTGATATTTTCTTTATTGAATGGCTGAAGTAAATATACAATAATAATTAATTAGTTGGATTTATGGAGCGTATTGGGATCTCGACTGGCCATCCATTTTACCAGAGTATGTCACGTGTGCGTGTGCGCATGTACATGTGTGTGTCTACCTCGATGACAAGATTTGCATGTCAGGCCATGCCCTGTCTCTATCCAGCCGGAACACACACACGTCCAGCTTTATGTGAGAAAGGTTATACACAGAAGGATCCTTCAGAGACCTGATGGCTGGCAGCAGTAGTAGTGGTAGTGGGGGTAGCGGTACTCATGTTGAACCACACATCAAAGAGAGCAACTACATACGGGATCTAGTATTTGGGTTTGGAGACGGCGTGAACACGTCCCTTGGGATAGTGGCCGGGGTCGGCGGCGCCATCATCTCTGCAGACGTCGTGATACTTGCGGCTCTAATTGGCATGTTCACCGGCGCAAAGGCGATGGCCGTGCAAAACTACCTAGCGGTCAAGTCGCAGAGGGAGATATTAGAGTCAGAGATCAAGCGCGAGGAATACGAAATAGAGAACATGCCCGACAGGGAGAGACAGGAGATAGAGGACATTTACCGCGAAAAGGGCTTTCAGGGAAAGGACCTTGACATGGTCGTCAACAAGATAACCTCGGACAAGGGCGTGTGGCTCAAGACCATGCTCACGGAAGAGCTTGGGCTAAACCTGGACATCCTTGGCAACCCGCTTAAAGGGGCTCTTGTGATGTTTGGCGCTTTTCTGCTCGGCGGGATATTGCCGATAATCCCCTACTTTGCGGTCAAGGCCGGCTTTATGTCGTCGCTGACGGCCATAGTGATAGCAATAGCGATAAGCGTCACCTCCTCGTTTGTCGTAGGCGCGATCAAGGGGCGGATTGCAAAAAAGAGCTGGGTCAAGGGCGGCATAGAGATGGCAGGGCTTGGGACGGGCATTGCGCTTGTCGGATACGGCATAGGAGCCGAGCTTGCAAACGCCGGAATAGTCAGCGTGCCCGCTACGGGTTAATGTCATGGCGGAGAGAAGTAGTGGAGAATGCTGCTGATATTGCAAGAGCGCACATACGCGCGTGCTCGTATATATACATCACCCCGTCATCGCCGTCGGCTCACGCGTATGTGTATGTGTATATGGCTGCAAAGCCAGCAGGGTCATTTCTCCTCGTCCAGCGCCAACTTTTCTACTTCAAAGTCTATGCCTTCGTCGTACAGACCTTTAGTCACGGCCTTTTTGATGCCGTCCTTGACATCCTCAAGCCGCTGCCTGTTCTGGGTAATGTCTGCAGGGATGTGTACGAGGATCTCGGCTTTCAGGGAGAAGATCTTTGTTTCTACCATTGTATATTGACTGTTATTATTGCAGTTCCCTGCTATAATAATAGCAATGTTGTTTTTTTTTGTGTTAGAAAAGGTGCATGTGCGTGTGTGTAGCGTCGCGCTACTATTACTGCTACCTTTTCAGAGCCACGTTCAGCCCCCTCTTCAGGTCTTCTAGGACCATCGCAGGGTGGAACTCGACCCTGGCGCCGGCCATAAAGAACGGCTCTGCTATCGCAGGTATCTGGTCGCTTGAAGAGATGTCCAGGATAAACACCGCGGCCCTGTCCCCGTTGATTTCGGTAAAGTAGGCCGCTTCACATTTTGTATTTTTCATAAAATCCTCGATGTTCTTGACAAAGTTCGGGTCGCTTACCATCTTGTTCCCGGCTTCTGTCGGAATAAGTACGCGCACTACAAATCTCATTAAGAGAGGAATTGATGCCAGGACTATAAAAAAACTACTGTCGCTGCTGGCAGACTGTTTGTCTGTGTGTGTATGTATATTATGCAGACAGACACATGTGTGTGTGCGAGTCCGTCCATCCATCCATTCATCCTGTTATATCCTCCTCCCCCTATTTTCAGGCCGCCGGCGGTTTTTTGCAGCAAAAGAGATAAATTGCAATCCGGCGCTTTTGCCTCTCAAATGACGAATGATGGACCTGCCGCAAAGGGCAAGCTGTACGTAGTCGGAGTAGGACCCGGACACCACGACCACATGACTTTTCGGGCAAAGCAGGTCATCGAGGAAAGCCAGGTCATCGTCGGCTACGAGACGTACGTCGGTCTGGTCGAAGACCTGATCGGAGGCAAGGAGGTCTACCGCTACGCCATGACCCAGGAGGTCGACAGGGCAAACCAGGCCATCGAGTTTGCAGAGAAGGGGAGGATAGTGTCGCTCGTGTCGTCAGGCGACCCGGGGATATACGGCATGGTCGGCCTGATCTACGAGATACTTGCAGAGAAAGGATGGGACAGAGAGAAGGGCATCTACGTCGAGTGCGTGCCGGGCGTGTCGTCGCTAAATTCGTGCGCAGCGCTTGTAGGCTCGCCGCTGATGACAGACTTTGCAGTCGTCAGCATGAGCGACCTTTTGGTTCCGTGGGACATGATAGTAAAGCGCGTAGAAGCAGCGGCTCTTGGCGACTATGTCACGGTCATCTACAACCCGGCAAGCAAAAAGCGCGTCCACCAGCTCCATGATACGCGGGAAATATTCCTGAAGCACCGCAGGCCGGAAACGCCGGTCGCAATAATAAAGGGCGCATACAGGGAGACGCAGCAGGTGGTGCTGACGACCCTTGACAAAATGCTCGAGCACCAGGACATGCTGGGCATGATAACTACAGTCATCGTCGGCAACTCGTCGACGTACAACTACAGGGGCATGATGATAAACCCCCGCGGATACACGTCCAAGTACGAGCTGGTAAAAAAAGAGGAGGAGCAGATCCCGGCAAAGGGCTAGCTATTTTTTTCTGCTGTTGCTGCTGTTGCTACTCCTGACCTCATTCTCCTTTTCCTCTTCCTCATCACGTCAGCTGCACCTTGTACAGGACACCGCCATAGTTCATGCAAACCCATGACTGGTTGCTGCTCGTGTCGCGCAAAAAGCCTCCGGTGTTTGTATAGAAATCGCCTGCCGCCGGAGCACCTGCCTTTACCACGACCTTGCTGTAAAAGCCATTGCTATCCATCTTGGCCGCCATTACGCCTCCCCGGGTGCGCCGAGTCCACCAGCACGACGGGATAGTCCCGGGCAGACATCATCACCCCGTCGAGCATTTTAGAATACGTCGGCCTTTCGAACTGGTAGCAAACCCGGATGTACAGCGTGCCGTCCACCTGGTCGGCACCTATTATGCCAAACTTGCTTGAGCCATAGCAGGGGTCGACAGCCAGCACGCTGGCAGAAGCGTGGGGGTCCGGGCCCAAGCTGTAATACTCGACGCAGGCGTTTACCTCCCCGTAGTCAAAGAGGTTGCCAGAGCCGTGGCCGTACTGCAGATTGTACTCTCGCTCAAACCCCCTGGCTTTTTTTGCCTTGTCTATCTCCTCCTTTGTGTATATCTTGCCCAGCCCCACCCTGTAGCCAAGCTCCAGCCGGTTGTAGATGCACGTGTCCTCCGGCTCCCGCTCTATCTCTTCAAAGAGGCCGCCGGGGTTGTTTGGTGTGCTGACCATCAGGATGTACGGGTCGCTCTTTGCTATGTAGCGCTCCGCCACCGTGCGGGCGTTGTCCTGCTCTTTCTTTGGAAAAAAGTCTGCCTCGTCCAGCAGTATAAAGACGGGCCTGGGGAGGGCGCGCATGGCGTCAAGGTGGTGCGACGGGAACGCCTCTACCCTGCACCCGTTCAGGACGGCGACGGCCTCTTTGGTCTTTAGCACCTCGATCGGCCGCCAGATCTCTTTGAGCCGCGATATCAGCCCGTTGGCGAGCTCTTTGTTGGGGCCTGTGACTATGCACATCTGCGCGCCGCTGTAATCTTGGGTGTAGCACAGCCATGCCAGGTAGCGCAGGGCAAATTCAGTCACCCCAAGGCCGGTAGCTTTTTTGACCCAGACGTGCTTGTCCTTTTTCCCCTCCACAGTTTTCCTGCCAAGTGCGTCAAAGATCCGCTTTTCATAGTCAAACATCGGCATCGCCCTGCCGCCCTTTTCTGGCAGGCCCACCAGGTGGTTAAAGCAGCAATTCTTTACTGCCGAGTCGCCGTGGTTCTCATCCGACCAGACCCAGAACGGCATCGTCATTACCATCATCCCCGGGTCAGGCGACTTGGGTTTTTGTGCGGGCATTTTGCGGCTAAACCTGGTTAGTTTGACCACTCGCCCTGCTCCCTTGCAAGAGGCAGCCGCTCGGCCCTGGCCCGGTAATCGCAGTCGCATCGAAAGCAGTGGCACATGCCGTTTTCCCACCTCACGCGCCAGCTGCCGCACTTTTCGCACGGCCTGCCGTAAAAGCCGTCCATCAAAGCCTCTGCCTTGGTGGTCGGCTCGTACAGGTAATGCACGTCGCGCACCACTCCTTTGAGCGTCTTTGTCACCTGCTTGCTCGTCAGACCAAAGAGCTCCTTGACCTTTGACACGTACTCGCTTGCGCCATGCTTTATCGTCGACGTGGCGACGGTCTGTGCAAGGAAAAACTGGTCGCAACAGGTATCGTCTGCCGGGCGTCCCAGGCCTCCCTTGCGAGCTTTTCCGCCCTGTCTGCAAGGAAAATGTATTCCTCGTACTGCTTCCTGTCCAGGAGCGAAAGGAACGGTCTGTCACGAAGCTTTTTTTGCACGTCCTGCAGCAAGTCGATCTTTTTCTGTATGTGGTCGATGTAGGGCTGGTTCTCTTTTGCGCACGCTGATTTTTCTGGCTCCTCCTCTTTAGACATGGAACTATCGTCAGGTTTAGTTTGCTCAACCTCTGGCGAAAAGCGCCTGTCAGTCCACCCCATCTGGCTACAAATCTGGCTGATGTAGTCGGCCGAGAAATCTGGCAGGTCGTTTCGCAGTTTTGTGGATATCTTGTCCTTTGGGATGCCGGCTATCTCTAGCTGCTCGCCGGCATAGACGATCCATTTCTTTACCTCGCCGTGCGAAAGCCGGGCCTGTCGAATAGCCCATTCGTATTCCTCAAGCGCCGTCCTGTCTGCAGACATTACCATCCAAGTAGCGACCTTGTATTAAAAGAATATGTTATGACATGTTAGCCCATGTTATGGAACAATCGCGCCTGCAAAAACAATTTAAACTAGCATGTCATAACATGTTATAATAATATGGACGCGGTCGGAGAAACATGGTAAAGCGCGGTGGAAAGGAAGTCGTCACAGTCGAGATATTCAAGGAAACGTACGACTTGATGAAGGCCAGCGCCGAGAGGATGAAATGGAACACAAAGGAGTACATCAACTCGGTGCTGTCAGAGGCGATAGAGCGAGACAGGTTTTTGCAATCTTATGCGCCGTTCCTCTCAAAGGTTGCCTACCAGGACAACATACTGTTCATACGCGACTCCAAGGTTGGCAAGACGGCCGAGATATACCTCAAAGACAGGGCGCTGTATTGCGGGCTGTGCGAGTCCAAGGACTGCATGCACATACACTATGCTTTTGCGCTGCCAGAGGTAGCCAAGATGTTCCTGAAAAAGCCCAGGCACTAGAGACACACACACATATATAATAATACATATCCGTGCCACTGCAAGAGATATGGCAGTGGCAATCCTCCTTCTGGGCACCTGCGGCTGGAGCTACCAGGAATGGGTCGGGATGTTTTACCCAAACAACAGGGTGGCCAAGCTGCCCTTCTACGGCAACGTGTTTGACACTGTCGAGGTTGACTCGTCGTTTTACAGGATGCCGTCCAAGTCGATGGTGGCAGGCTGGGCGAGGGCCACAGGACCTTCGTTCAAGTTCTCGCTCAAAGTGCCAAAGACGATAACGCACGACAGGCGACTGGTAGATGCGGAGGACGAGTTTTTGCGGTTTTTGCAGGTAATAGAGCCGCTAGAGAAAACGAGCAAGCTTGGCTGCCTGCTCGTGCAGCTGCCGCCCAGCTTTACGTTTGACGATCGGCACGATCTGGAATCTTTCATGGAGCTCTTTCCCCGCCACATGCATTTTGCAGTCGAGTTCCGACACGAATCGTGGGACAGGAGAGAGGCAGGCGAGATCTTGAAGGAATACGGTGTCGCAAACACGATAACTGACTCGCCGATGGAATTTCTGTCAAAGCCGGTTGTCACCACGGATACGCACAGCTACGTCAGATGGCACGGCAGAGGAAAGAAGGTGTGGTTTGACTATACCTACTCGGAAAAAGAGCTGGAGCCATGGGTGGACACGGTGATAGACGACTTGGAGACAAGGGTCGGCACCGTGTATGCGTACTTTAACAACCACTACCACACAAGCGCGCCTGTGAACGCTCTCCAGTTTCTTGAACTGGCAGGCACGATAAACGAAGCGCAGTTGAAGCTAAAAAACACTATTGCGCGAAGAGCCCGGCGCAAGGCTGCCAGCAAGATAACAGATTTCGTTTGAAGATGCAAACCGCCATCTGCTATCATCTTGGCTCAAGATGGGGTTATGGCATACCTCTTCTTCTTCTCCTTCTTCGAGTTCTATGAGGTCTGAAAAAGTTGTCCAAGACGTATTTCAGGTTGCCAGAATAAATGTCCTCATTACCTGCGTATTGAACCTTTTTAGATCTCTTCCTTACCTCATCTTTTGCCAGCCGAAATTTCTCTATGCACGCTGCTATGTCCTGTTTGTCGCGCTCGTCAAGACGGCCTACTTTTGAAGCGACTATGTCAAGCGGATGGAGAGCTCGCAGGTCTATTTTTCTCAGGTTTGTCTTGATCCGTTTGCTTTTTTGCAAATAGTCGCCAGGCAGGATCTGGGTAAATACTGCGCCATCCTTGTACCCGTCTATCCTGAATCCATGAGGCACTAACTTTTCGACCCTGCTGAATTCGTCAATATCATCCGCAGGTCCAGTAAAATCTATGTCGATTGTTGACGGCTTGACTTTGAGAAGCGTAAGCGCCGTCCCGCCAGCTGCTACTAGCACTATCTTCCTGTTTAACAGAAGATCAACTTCTGATAGAAGCGCCATTAATTCAGATTTGTCCAACGACATTGTAGAGCCTCATTTTTTCCAGAATAGCTGCCCTGTCTGCTGGCACTCCTTTAACCTTTAGCAAATGCAAGAGTTCCACCGCACGGCGAGCTCGCATGTCCGAGACTATCCCGACGTAGACGCTCATAAGACCGAGCAGCACCTCAGACAGCCTATATTTTTGCGCAAGGAAAATCAAGATGTCATAGTTTATCCTGCCTTCTTGTTTTGCCAGAATGACAGGTATCGCCTCTATCCTCCGGGCATCGCCCTGAGCCATTACGGCTGCCACGATATATTCTATGCAAATGTCTTTGCCTTTGACGGCTGCTGTCGTCGTTGTAGTCGTTGTTCTCAGCTCTCTGTAACCTGCTTTTGCCAGATTGAACGCCAGATCGGCTTCAGAAATATTTGCAGGCACGGTTTCACTTTCCAGCACCTGCAGTCGCAGGCCCGCTTCAACTCCAACCCTTATCGTGTTCCAAAAGTTCTGCGGGCCGTAAATGGTTATTATCCTTTTTGATATCATTTCCCCCACAGGATTTATTTCATACATTGTCGCCGCAAGCGAATCAAGCAGCTTTTGGTCGGTTATTATGAGGTAGTCAAGCTTCAAGTTATGAATTGTTTGAAGCGAGTGCATTGCAGCATGCAGCAGCTTGACTTCATCCTCATCTGGAAAGAGGCTTGTCCTGCGACCTCTGACGACGACCAGAAGTTCCGCCCTTCTGAGCTTGAGGTTCTTTTCGGCATTTATGATAGAAACCGACCTGACAAAGACCAAGTCTGTGAGAGAGGCCTCAAGCCCAAGAAACAATCTCGCAAGCTCTGGCCTGCCTTTCAGCAGCCCTTGCTTCTTTTTTATTTCTATTTCGGCCAAAAGGTCGACTGTAATGTACCCTTTAAAGTCAAGACTGACCAGGGAGGTCTTGCCGACGGTTAGAATCTCCACAGCGTTTTCTTGCGCTAGCTGCCGAAGTTTGTTGTAGATGTTGGCATAGTAGCCAGAGCCGTGCTTTTTGCGGATCTTCTCTGCAAGCGCCCTTATCGAGGTCTTTAGACCCAGATCCTGGGCCAGCAGGTCAAGTATGCGGAATGTAGTAGTGTCTAATTTCCTTCACCAATTATAGTAATGATGCTATAATATTATAGCAACTCTGCTATAAACTCACCTAATTATACCTCTTACCATCGACCTGCAATATATCCAAGCGAGCAGTACCCGAAACCTGCGTGTTTTGCCTGCATATGCAAGTCCAAATCGAATAGAACCTGCGAAAGCAACTCTTAATGATTAAACCGCGTACTCGCCCACATGGCTCCACCCTTCAGGCTCTTGATAGTCGACGACGAGGCAGACATTACACAGGTGCTCAAGATGGGAATGGAGGCGCACGGCTTTCGTGCAGATCCGTTCACAAACCCAGAATCCGCGCTTGCCAAGTTTAAACCCGGCGTATATGACATGGCGTTGCTCGACATCAGGATGAACGGCCTGACGGGCTTTGAGCTGTTTGAGCGCCTGCACGCAATAGACCCCAAGATGAAGATCTGCTTCATCACCGCGTATGATTTTGATAACCTCGAAGGGTACAAGCAACTGTATGACATCGTGCCCCGCCACTGCTATTTGCGAAAGCCCCTCGACCTCCCGCAGATAGTCAAGCTGGTCAGGCAGGAACTGGGCGAAAAAGAGCCTGCCCTGCACAACAACTAGCCGCCGGACGCGATACCTGCCCACAAAGACATACTGCGCCCTGACACTTTGGAAATGATAGAAAAAACACCATCAGGAAAGAGCAGTACTTTTTTTGAGCTGTCGAATCTTCTGGCGCGTTGTAAACCATTGTTGAAAAACGGAGGGGGAGAGGGGCGAGGACAAATGCCCTCATTTTTCCAAAGTCAATGTGACCTCAAAAATGAGGCTATTTCAAGAGTTTCAAGATCTCTTGCTCAACCTTTTCATAAGTTGTTTTGTTTAGAACGCCAATTTTTCTAATTATGACGCTCTGTTCTAAACTAGTTATTTTGTCAACCTTTGCTAGACTTGTTTTTATCAAATATCCACTTTCAAAATCTCTGTTAGTTATCAGTACTGTATGGTCTCTTGCCTCTAAATTCGTGGTCATAGGAACGCCGATAAAGTCCAAGAATTTTGTATTATAGCTTGTATCCGTAATTACAATAGCAGGTCGGGGTTTACTGTCTGACCCATCAGAATAGTGCACCATGACAAGAACCACATCTCTGCGTAATAATCGCAAGTATGTTCTGTAAAAAAGTTAGAACGTCATCATTTAAGGTATTCGTTCCAGATTTCATCTGAGGGGTTATCCCACAGTTTCTTCAAGGACTGTTCAGACATTGCCTTGATATCAGAGAAATCATCTGTCTTTGCTCCAGTACCCTTTCTGTAATTCGCTTTGCCGTACCCTCTAGGAGAGGTACCTTTACTTACTCCCATCCTTCTTGCGGTACTTCGAGCTGCCATATGACAAGTACTCAGGGTACTCCTATCAAATAAAGCTAGTGCAGGTACTGAGAGTACAACAGTACTGCGGCACCCTCATCAGTCGGTACTTTTAACCGCGTTTCTTATGGTAGTATACTCCACTTATTTGTACCTTGTACCTCAATACCGCTAGCTTTAGCAGGGATTTTACCGTTTAACCCGGCATGCTCCTTGATGTATTTCGAACAGACAGGATATGATGGACCAAACAGAGAAAGGAAAAATGGCACCAAAAACACACGGGTAGCGAAATTGCGTGCGCGCCTGACAATGTCGTCGTCTGGTCCATTATTTTCAACAATTTGCTACTTATACTCAATATTTTCGCTATACTTTTCTCTGTTGTATAATTTGAATATTTAACTACAGAGGAAGCCTTAATAATTTGAACGACATTAATAGTGTGTTATGACGACACATGCGTTTTCGGACAGCTCGCTTGGGCTAAAGCTAAAGGGATACCTCCTGGTCGCAAACGACGCGCTGGAGAACAAGATAGCAGTATACACTCTCAGGATAGCGCAGGACATCCTGGCTGCAGAACCCGAGATAGTGGACGGCTGGCTGCAAAAGCTGCACCAAGAATACCTCAGCAAGAGGAACGCGTGCCAGTTTGACAACGACCCCGTTGCGTGCTTTAACCTATCTGTCTATGAAGAGTTCGAGAAGCACTACAAGAGCTGGAACGACGGGGGCATGATAGCCATATCGCTCCCCGGCGACAGGGCGATAAGGGTGAGCAAGAGGCCGCTGTTTGCAGTCTCAAAGACGCCGGCAGAATCGTGCGAGGTGTGCAGGATGTCGTTTGGCTCTGTCAAGGAGCTGATAAAGCATTACCACGAAAAGCATCCCGCCATGGTCGAGCACGTCACGATACCCGTCTAGGCGCCCTCTGAGTCCCTCCTCCTCTCTTTCTTCCTTTCTCTCTCTTTGAACATGTATAGAGAATATGTAGATCACCTAGCATAGGATATTATACGACGCTGCCATCCGGTAGTCGTTCATCGAATTGGTTGGAGGATTTCTCTCTTGGGTCCGCTCTAACGAAAAAGAGATCATCGGCGCGCTAGAGTTTGAAAGCGCAAACGTGCTAAAGGCTACAAACGCGCTCGTGGAAATGCTGTCAAATTTTGAAAACATTGCCGAGCAGAAGAACAGGATAAAGGACCTGGAGCACGAAGGCGACAGGATAACGCACCACGTCTACACCCTCATGGACAAGACGTTTGTCACCCCGCTTGACAGGGAGGACATCTCCAAGCTCACAGGCGAAGTCGACGAGATACTGGACTATGTCGACGGCGCTGCAGACCGGTTCGTATTATTCAAGATACACAAGCCCACACCGTACATGGTAGAACTTGCCAAGAGCCTGCTGTCGGCGTCGCAGGAGGTGCACATCCTGATGACGCGCCTTCGCAACTTTAAAAGCGCAAACGACCTGATAGACCACTGCCGCAACATCAGCAAGTACGAGCACGACGCAGATGCGATATACAGGGCGGCGATTGCAGAGCTGTTTGAGAGCAAGGACCCCATAGAGATAATCAAGGTCAAAGAGATCTACGAGATACTGGAGGGCGCGCTTGACAGGTGCGCCGACGTCGCAGATACGTTTGAGGACATTGCGCTGAAATACGGGTGAAGGGTGGAGGGAGGGGGGGGAAGAAAACCGTGGTCGACGCAAACACACTGCTCACGGTTTATGGCGCAATAGGCGCCGCGCTCTTTTTTGATTTCGTCAACGGCTTTCACGACGCGGCAAACTCGATTGCGACCGTGGTGGGCACGAGGGTGCTGCGGCCAATCCAGGCTGTAGGGATAGCAGCGGCTGCAAACTTTTCTGGCCCGTTCATCTTTGGCACCGCAGTCGCCGCCACTGTCGGCAAGGGGATAATACAGCCCGAGTTTTCGACCATCTACGTCATTTTAGCGGGCCTGATTGGCGCAATAGCGTGGAACCTGATAACGTGGTGGTTTGGCCTGCCCTCCTCAAGCAGCCACGCGCTCATCGGCGGCCTCATTGGGTCTGCCATCTTTGTCGGCGGCATCAACGCCGTAGTCGCCGCAGGCGTCGAAAAGACGCTGACGTTCATGGTGGTGTCGCCTGCGATAGGCTTTGCAATTGCCGCCGCATTTGCGCTTGCCATCCTGTACTTTTTGCGCAAGAAAACCTCGTCCAGGGTAAACAGGACGTTTGGCAGGCTGCAGATAGTCTCGTCGGCGTTCTTTTCGCTCACGCACGGGGCAAACGACGGCCAAAAGACGATGGGCGTCATCACCGCGCTACTGATAGCCGGCGGCATGCTCGATTCAAAGGCGTTTGTCGTGCCCGTACCTGTAATAATTGGAGCCGCAGCGGCAATTGCGCTTGGCACCTTCTTTGGAGGGTGGAGGATAGTCAAGACCATGGCATTTAGGCTTACGAACCTAAAGCCTTACCAGGGCTTTTGCGCCGAGACGGGCGGAGGGGTCATCCTTACTTCGATGGCGTGGCTTGGCATCCCCGTCAGCACGACGCACGCCATCTCTGGCGCGATCATGGGCGCCGGCGCCACAAAGAGGCTGTCGGCTGTGAGGTGGGGCCTTGGAAGGCGCATAGTGTACGCCTGGATAATCACGATACCGGCAAGCGCCGGCCTGGCGGCGGCCTGCATGTGGATAATAAAGGCGATTATTGTCGGGGGCTGAGCGATCTTGCGCAGACGTCGCAACACCGCTTTAGCAGAGGCACGCCGTCGACCATGCCCTCGACAAACGCGTCAAACGACGCCTTTTCCTTCCCGCAGAGGTCGCACGAGATGACCCCCAATTCCTTTATCCTGTCGGGGATCGGGTTCAAGCTTTTCAATATTGCTGTTGCTCCTGTGTGAGTTGCGCCAATTGATGCCTGCTGCATATATACAGCAGACGGAGGCATGGCATAAGAACAGTTCCTATATAGACTATGGCGGACTCTATATGTATGTCGAATCGCTTGCAAGCGTCTCAAGGGACCTGCCCCGGGTGGAAAGGCCAAAGGCGGCCGCGATGCCTGCTGCAATAATGGAGAACACGGACAGTCCTACCATGGTATTTAGGAACCCGTATGGCTCCAGCATTACAAAGACAAAGGGCGATATTGCTGCAAGGCCTCTGCTGCTTCCTTCGACAATGCCTGCTGCAGAGGACCGTATGCCAGTTGGGAACCTTTCAGTAGTATATGTCAACAGGGCAGTGATGAGCCAAGCATGTGAGAAAAATGCGATAAAGCCGGCCATAACCAGTCCACCATAATCCTGCACAAGAAATCCCCGCAGGATGAACCCGACGCTCAACATGCAGCTGGCAATAGCGATCTGGTATTTTCGCTCAAGCCTGTCCGCTATTACTATTGACATAATTCCGCCGGCTACAAACCCTATCCCGCTCAGCGTATTGATAGAAATGGATTCCGATACAGAGTACCCTTGGTGCACGTAAGCGACGACAAGCAAAAGCGAAGCATAGATCGGTATGTAAACCAGAAGCCATACTGCCGTCAGGAACAAGATGTTTAGCATCACTTTTTTGTTTTTGAGGAATTGTAAGCCCAGCGCCCTTTCTTGGCTTGCTTCTCGGGATTCCAGAGCCAACACACCCAGCGATTGGAGGACTTGATTTGCATCATCGAGCCGCCCTTTGCAGAGGAACCACCTTGGTGATTCGGGCATCTGGAGTCGGAAGGGCAGCAGAATAAGGGCTACTGCCCCCGCTATCCCAAGGACCAGTCGCCAACCGTCGATTCCAAGGGTCTGGCCTTGGATCAGGAACAGTGAAATTGGGCCCGAGGAAGTCAGTCCTACCCATCCAAGAACACCCAAGATGGAAATGTAGTTCCCTCTCTTGGACTTGGGAGACATTTCGCCGATGTACACGCTGGCAACGACCAGCTCGGAGCCTATCCCGGCACCCGTGATGAGCCTAAAGATCACCAGCTGGGAGATATTCTGCGAGGCCGCGGCCAAGAGCGAGCCTATGCCCAACAGCAGTATAGACACTATAAAGGCCGTCCTTCTACCCCTGAGGTCGGCAAGCTGAGTAATAGCCAGTGCGCCTATGACATAGCCGATAATAGTCAAGGAAGCGCCTGTCGCTATCTCAGCGTCCGTGGCACCCCAAGCACTTCGCAATACAGGAGCTATGTAAGAGTAGTTTGCAGCGTCGTAATAAGTGAAAAATGCGGCCAAGCTTATTGCAATGATTACGCTTGGCTTCAGCGGGATTTTTCGCAGGCCATCAATCTTTTCGCCCAATTCCCACAGCGCTCGATTCTCCTTTATGGTCAATAGATCTGTAACAGCATACTTGGTTAAAGAGTTATTTTCTAGTACGCTATTGCCAAGATAGGGACATTAATTAAAAATTTAAATAGTCATGGAGTATTGTTATACGATTATGTCAGAGCAGGCTACTATGGAGGAGATATTCTCCCTGCTAGCAGACCGACATTCAGCGAACATCCTAAAGATGGCTTATTCTGGTTTCAAGGCGTCTTCTACTAGCTATATTGGCAGCCTGAGCAAAAAGCAATTTTATGTAAGGCTGAAGCGTCTCCGCAACGCAGGACTCGTTGAGAAGAGAGACACCTTTTACAGGACTACTACATTTGGCTCACTTGTAGTTAATGGTCATATCAAAACACTTGATAGCATTCTTGCTAACTTTTGGAGCCTGAAGGCGATAGATGTCCTCAAGGCAAGAGATGACTTCCCGTCATCTCAAAAAGAGACTGTAATCAAGGAAATAATTCAGAGCAGTAATTTAAGAGGCATTGTTAACTCAACACATTTGTCAGGATTTACTATCATCAAGGACTTCAATGCGCTCATCAACGAAGCAATAAAAATTCTGGATAACGCACACAGCGAGATATATTTCGCCTCACGGTATCATGATCCTCACGTTGCTACAAAGCTGTTCGACAAGTTTTCCGAAGGGATCAAAATCCATATACTTGATGGCAACCCGGAGCAGATAAGTGTAGAAAACAGACTTAATGCAATACTCAGGACTCCTCCCAGCAAGGAGATATTCGACAGAGTAAATGAGATGATAAGATCTCCTCGCTTTGATTTAAAGAGAAACGACGTACCAATAAGCTTCATGGTTGTCGACGGAACTCAGATTGTCTATGAGACAATAAACTACTCAAGCCCCGAGCAATTCACTGTTGCTATATCCAGCTACGATGATGCATATATGGCGCAGAGGTTCATAACCTACTTTAACTTGCTATCAAAGAATGCTACCATCCCTCGCCTGCTGGCAAGTGTAAGACAAGGCTGACGCTTTCTACATTGTATATCTATACGCCAAGCACTAGATAGCTTTCTAGAGTAAACTGCATTATAGGTGCGTATAGGTCAGAATCTACCCCATTAAGTGTCCGAAAACGGCAACTATTTCAAAAAAAAGGTAATATCTATTGCTCAGTGTTTTTATGCAAATGTCGACTCTAGCCTTTGCGCCAGACCAAGTACATAACCGTCCCACGCAGACGTCGTTCGTCCGGTCCCAAACAATACTTTTGAGGTCCCGCCAGAAATGGGGCCTAATCTATGCCATTGCTACAGTGGCAGGACTATTTTGCATACCAGAGAGCATAGTTGCTGCAATATTGCAAACCGATCCGCTGGTCCTGATTTCGAGAATCGCGCCACTACCAGTTGTATCATTTTTCATAATAGTAGGAATGTACGTCCTAAATGACTTGGTTGATGCCGACTTGGACAAGGCCAATGGCAAAAAACGCCCCATACCTACAGGCCAAGTATCGAAAAGGCAGGTGTGGGCTTTTGTATGTATTACGAATGGTGGAGGCATTTTGCTTGCCTGTCTCACGCTTAACCCGGCAAGCGCATTAATTGCCTCTCTAGTTGCCTGCATAGGCATAATGTATTCTGCTCCAAAGGTTTCCCTCAAGGACAGATTCGTGATAAAGACGCTCTCCATAGCTGTTGCAATGGCGTTATGTGCGCTCCTTGGCGCGACTTCTACTTTTGGCAGCCCTCTGGCAAGCATTAATTCTTTTGCGCCCGCATACATAGCACTTATCTTGGGAACCATGATCTTTACAACGTCTCCCTTTAACGATTTGGGAGATGTCACAGGGGACAAGGCTGCTGGGAGACGAACCATACCCATAGTGATAGGCAAAGAAAATACAGTAAAGATGGCAATAGTCTTGGCAACAGGCATGGCAATAACTTCATGGGTGTTCTTTGGCCTAGGTATTGTCAATCTAGCTACAACTATAGCGGTGAGCCTTGTCTCGGCGATGGCAGCTATCAACATATCTCGGATTCTAAAGAGGTTGGACGACACAGAATTTATCCGCAAAAGACACAAGCTTTCTTATCCTTTACACTTGATGCTACAATCGGCGATAGCAGTCGGGATGCTGATATCTGGGTTTTAACCTCATCTATCAGCAATTTGTATCCAATATTGGGTACTAATACCCTATAGCTACGGGCTACAGTTACCCAAGATATAATACAGTCAAGTTTCCAATTAATGCTACAAAATGGCCAAGTCTCAGACAACTGCCACGGTACTCCGGACCATTTCCGACGACAAGTCAATGGATCTTTTCAGGACAATTGCTTCAGGTAGCATTGACAGCGAGAGCCTCAAAGGCAAGACCAAGCTCACGCGCAAGCAGTACTATTCCAGGCTTTCAAGGATGACCAAGTCGAGTCTGGTGAGGAAAAAGAGTGGCAAATACACCCTTACCGCCTTTGGGAAGGTGGTCTACGACTCGCAGATGACCGTCGAAAACGCGCTGACCAACTTTTGGAAGCTCAAGGCGATCGACTCTCTTGAGATATCCAACGAGTTGCCAAAGGAAGAGCAGCAAAAGCTCATCGACACTCTGCTTGACAACCAGGAACTCAAGGGAATTCTTGTAAAAGGATCATAGAGGCTCTTCTTTTTTGTAGAGGCCCCTTGATCTTTTTCAAATGCCCGAGCCAGCCTTGGGCATTGAGAACCCCTTTTTGAAATGCTTGTGTATGAGCGAGCCATATTGCAGCGCCTTTTTTGGCTTTGTGGCAGACTCTTTTGGCACCCCAATCAGTAGCGCGGCTTCTCTCAAAATGTGTTTTCTCACAAGGTCGTCAGGGCCCCTTATCTTTTGGTCAAGCGGGATGGTCTTGGCAAATTCGATAAGCTCTCTTGACAGGAACGGCTGTTTTACCTGCACGCCAAATTCGCCGGCCACGGCGGATATCTCTTGCACCAGCACCAGCTCGTTTGCTATCTTTTCTTCCATGAATTCTGCAATTGCGGCCGGCCCGCCGCTGTAGACCTGCCTGTAGCCATTGTAGCCGCAGAACAGCTCGTCGCAGCCGTTGGCGCTCAGGACAGTCTGCAGGCCGGCTTTTGCGGCGGCTCTTGCGATGTAAAAGTACGCTATGCAGTTTTCAATGTGCGAGGTGTTGCTGCAGCCGATCTTTTGCCTGACGTATGCAAGGTCGTGTGCAAAGCTCGCCTCTTCTTTTAGCACCACTGCTATATGCCGCCGCATCTCCCCTACAAGCCCGGCGATCTTTTTTGAAAAGTCGATGTCGTGAGAGCCTTCAAAGCCTACGGTGACAAGCGTAACCTGTTTTCCGACGTCCTGGCATATCTTGGCCAGCACGCAGCTGTCCACGCCGCCAGAGAACGCGACTGCCACATCCTTTTCCGGCACATGCCGCAACACGGCGCCATACAGCGCATCTTTCAGGTCTGCCGGGGACGGAGACGCAAGTGCTGGCATTGCCCCACAACAGGAGCCATGGCTAAAGTAATGAATGTTGTTATTATTATTGCAGGTCAAGCGACCTGCGCAGTTTTTCCGCCAAAAGTACGCCTCCTTCGGAGCCAAAGGTGGCAGTAAGGGCGCGCTCGACTTGCTTCATTGGATATTTTGCGTCGCCATGCAGGGTTATGCCCTGCCTCTCCAAGTCGGCGATCAGCATGTCTACCATGGAGCGGCCGAGGATCCTGCTGAGGCTCTGGAGCGCCAGAAGCAACCTCGGGCTGGATATAGGCTCCGAATTCTTCTGGTTATTGGACAAAATAGTGTCCGTAGTTGCAAGGCCGGGTATAAAATGGTTATATTCGGCAAATGGCGAATACTGATGGCAAAATTATGTAGGAGCGCGCACGAGACACCATTTATATACTCAGCGCGAGCAGTCTGCACCGGTAATTGCCCAACGAGCGGGTCGTCTTAAACAGCGATCTACGGTACATTGACAGCAAGGGCAACCTTCTTGCAACCAGGGCCGAGCTGTCGGTCGCCAGGATGCTCACGTTCCTAGGACATGACTACACGTATGCGGCGGCAGTCACGCTGCCCGGCGATAATAACAACAATACTTTAGCCAAGATAGACTTTGTCCTTGCAGGTGGCAAGTTCATAGAGGTCGTCGACTCTGACGCCGATGCAGACAAGTTCAAGAAAATAAAGGAGGCGTTGCCAGAGCTTGACATTATCGCAGTCGGACACTCGCGCTATGCGAGCAAGGTAGACGAGATCGACTCGATGTTCTTTTATGACGAGTCGGAAAGTATGGCTACCGGCTCGATATTCATAGAGGACCCGTCGCTTGCGTTTGACTATGCGCACATCCTCCCGCTGGTGGAAAAGTGCTCGGTGCTGCACGGCCATACTTCGACTGTCATGGTCGAGATAATAGGCAGCATGAAGAACAACCTCGTCGTGGACTTTGGCGAGGCCAAGCGCATAATCAAAGATACGCTAAACATCATCGATCACAAGTTCTTTATCAACAAGAAATACCTGAAGAACGAGGACGACAGCCATTATTTCGTCGAGTTCCAGGGACCCAGGGGCTATTTCAACCTCCAGCTGCCCAAGATGACGACTTATATGATGTCAGGCGAGGCCACGGTAGAAAACCTCTCGACTGAGATAATCAGGCTCCTGGCCCCCCGCATGCCGCAAAACGTAGAGGCTCTTGGCGTCTACATCTATGAAGGAGTAAACAAGGGCGCCCACATCATTGCAGGCATCAACAAGGAAGAGAAAAAGGAATAGAGACTAGAGACTAGATGGAAAAAGCGCTGGTAATGCTCTCCGGCGGCCTGGATTCCGCCACGTGCCTGTACTGGGCCAAGGAGCGCTACGACGTTTCTGCAATCACGTTCAATTATTTTGGCCGTCTGGAGCGGGAAAAAACGGCGGCGGCGGCAATAGCCAAAAAAGCCGGCGTCGCAAGCCCGGTGGAAATAGACGTGTCCTTCCTAAAGGAGGCATCCGACTTTTTTAGAGACGGCGGCAATAGCAATAGCAGTAGCAACAGGTTTGGCGCAGGGTCTGATATGCAGGCAGCATCGTACGTGCCGGCAAGGAACATGATCTTTTATTCTATTGCAGCGCACTATGCCGAATACATGGGCGTCAGGTGGATAATCGGCGGCCATAACAGCCACGACGTTTCCTTCTTCAAGGACGCCTCAAAATCGTATATCGAAAAGATGAACGCCCTTTTCCGCGAGGGGTGTCTGCTGTGCGACGGCAAGGCGTACGAGGTCGTCCTGCCGCTTGCGGACAAGGACAGGGCAGGCGTGATCAAGCTTGCAATGGACCTTGGCGTCCCGATAGAATTGACATGGAGCTGCCACCGCCAGGGCCCGTCGCACTGCGGCCAGTGCTATGCCTGCCGCCAGAGGCTTGAGGCGTTTGGCTCACTTGGGCTGCAGGACCCCGCCTTTTTTGTACGCTAGAGAGTGAGAGAAAGCCGAAACTCGGCGCCGTCTCCTTTGATGCCAATCTCGCTCAGATAGACTGTTGTAAAATTCTGAACGCCTGTTTTTATCACAATGGTGTCGCCACTTGCTGCCTCTACAATCCCAAAGCCGGCTATCACTCCTTTGGAGCCAAGGCCTACAAACATGCCCTCCCCGAGTAATTGCAGGGCGCGCTCTTTTGGCAGCCGCCGGCCACAGTAGACAAATGCCAAACTGGACAGATTTTTTTCTACTCTCTCTTTCCCTTCTCCTACGTATCGCGCAAACTGCTCTGCCCTGCGGCTGACCCTTTCCTGCCTCGTCTTGGCAGTGGCAGCGGCAGTAGCTTGGTCGGCAGACCTTGCGCGCAGCAAGAGCCACGGCCCTCCTTCTCCTACTCCTCCTCTCCTCACCAAAGATGCGGCGAGTTTTTTGTTGTCGCGGCCAAGGACCACTATCACGTCTGGCCTTATCACCTTTGCAAGCATCCTCTTGTATTGCAGGCCCCGTCCGAAACATACCCGTCGGTGTTTACGATGCAGAGAGCCGCGCGAGGACTGCTGCCTTCTCCTCCTCCTCTTCTCATCCTGCCTACGATCGACTGCAGCCTCCTTGCCACCAGCCGCTCAGAGCCAGCAGGCGTGGTGACTCCGACAAACTCGACCAAGTCGGCATCTACATCCCGGAGGTCGACTGCAGGCGATGAGATCACCGCGCCGCCGGGAGCCATCGGCGGCGCCAAGTCGCCCTGACCTATGTCGCCGTCTATTATAGAGACAGGGATGATGCCTGTACGAAGCGCTTTGTTTGCGAGGTAGATTGAAAATGTCGACTTGCCTGTGTCTGTGCCGCCGGCAAGCATGACGACAACGACGGCAGCAGCCCGCCGCCGGCAGGAGCGGCAGTATGACAGTATCCTGCTTGCAGTGCGTTCCCACATCAAGGTGCCGGCACGCAAGGGGTCGGCGAGCCATGATTCGCCGGAAATTATTTCCAGCCGGCACCCTGGCTGCGGCTCAAACGGCAGCACCTTTGCCCTCCTCACTGCCAGTTGCATATTAGAGACGTCCATCCCAAGCACGCTGCACGTCCCGTCAACGCGCACGGTCGCAGGGCCCCTGACCATCGTGACTGCTGCACCGCGCTCCATATTTATTATCAGAGACCATATAGCCCTGGCGTGCGTATATGTTTAAGTAGTTTTTTCCTCTCTCGCCGCTAAAAACGTTTATTTTCCATGGTCAGGCGAGCTGCTATACACATACACTTGTCATCCCCTGCCGATCACGAGCAGCGGCCACACGGCGAAGAAGGCCCTCCTCAGCAACAGCAGCACCATCTGGTCCGCACGCTCGGTCTCACGGACATTGTGATGGTCGGAATAGCTGCCATGATAGGCGGAGCCATCTTCGTGCTCACAGGTCCGGCAATCGGCCTTGCGGGGAGCGGAGTCATCATCGTCTTTGTGCTAAATGGCGTCATCACGGTCTTTACTGCGATGGTCTATGCAGAGCTGGGCTCTGCCATGCCGGAGGCAGGAGGCGGCTACCTGTGGATAAGGGAAGGCCTGCCACGGCCTAATGCGTTCATCAGCGGATGGATGGCGTGGTTTGCCCACATTGTCGCCGGTAGCCTGTACGCGGTGGGCTTTGGAGCGTTTGCATACGGCCTGCTCCAGAGCTACCTGCCTTCGCAGCCCATCTTTGGCCTGCTGCCGGTGGACAAGTTGATTGCCGTTGCGGCAATTGCAGGGTTTACGTACATCAACGTCAAGGGCACTTCTGAAACAGGCAAGACCGGGACGGCAGTCACTTTTGCGCAGCTGGGCATGATAGCTGCGATACTTGGGTTTGGGTTCTGGGCGATGCAGTCAAACCCCGGATGGCAGGACAAGTTTGCAGAGCAGCTTCTGCCACTTGGCGCAGGCGGACTTGCAGCGGCCATGGGCCTTACGTTCATCGCGTTTGAAGGTTATGAAGTAATCGTGCAGACGGGCGAGGAAGTCAAAAACCCAAAGCGCAACATTCCAAGGGCGATATTCATCTCGCTTGCCCTTGTCGTCAGCATGTACTGCCTCATGGCCTTTGTCGCTATTGCTGCTATCCACCCGCCTGACGGGGTGCCGGCGTGGCAGTTCATCGGAGGCGAGAATGCGGAACTTGGTATCAGCAGGGCAGTCGACCTGTTCATGCCCTATGGCGCGCTCGTGGTGCTTGCAGGCGGCATCGTGTCGACGCTGGCGGCGCTCAACGCGACTACGTTTTCATCTGCCAGGGTGGCTCTTGCAATGGGCCGCAATTACAACCTGCCCCACGCGCTGGGCTCCATCCATCCCGTCAACAAGACGCCGCACGTTGCGGCCATGATATCTGGCGCAATAATGGCAGTGATGGCCTACGCGCTCCCCTTAAACCAGATAGCCCTGGCAGCAGGGGTCATATTCCTGCTGCTCTTTACGCAGGTCAACATTGCGGCCATAACGATAAGGCGCATCTATGGCGACAAGCTCTCGTACGGCTTCAAGACGCCGCTCTTTCCGGTCATCCCGATAATTGGCATATTTTTGAAGCTTGGGCTTGCAGTCTATCTGCTCGTGACGCAGCCGCTCAGCTGGGGCATAACTGTGCTGTGGATACTGATAGGGTTCGTCCTGTACCGCATGTACCAGTTCAAAAAAGAAGTCGAACACTATGCCCCCATCGTGACATCAGAGGGCACGCAGGAGAGGCTCGACTACCGCATACTGGTCCCCTACAGCCCGGAGAACCCAGACAGGCTGGCCAAGTATGCCATCAGGGCGGCAAAAGAGTCCGGCGGCGAGATAAACGTCCTTCGCGTCATCACGGTGCCAAACCAGACGCCCCTTTCCGCAGGAGCCGCATTTGTGGAGGGAGCGCGCAAGGGCTTTGCACCCCTTGAAAAGATATTTAGCGAAAAGGGCGTGCTCAACCACTACCTGGTGAGGGTCTCGCACGACACAACAGAGGCGTTGCTTGCAACGATAGAGGAGCAAAAGATCGGCCTGTTGATTGCAGACCTAGAGACGGTGCGCCGCAACAAAAAGCTGATGACGCTTGCCACGTGTGACGTGCTTGCGATAAAAGCCGAGGACGACTCGCTTGAATTGGAGCCGGAAAAGGAGAGGGTGGAGGAGGACCTTGAGCTCCATGCAGTCCCGGCTGGCGAGAAAAAAAACCTAGTAGTGATATACGACGGCGGCGCGCACGCAAACCTCGTCCTGAAAACGACGAGCTGGCTTGAGCGATCGGGACGGTTCAAAGTCGACATACTGTCTATTTCCAAGAAAGAGGAGGAGGCGGGAAGTGTGGCTATGAAGCCGGACTACCTCACGCAGCTTGGCATCGATCTGAAGGAGCTGCGGCTGTCGCCAAGCGCTAGCGAGTCTGCGGCGGCCCTGTTTGGAGCGATTGACGCGTACAGGCCCGACTTGGTAGTCGTGGGGGCGACGGTGGGCAGGTTTAGCGTATTTGACAGCCCGCCCTTTTTGCAGATGCTAAAGCAGCTGCAGTGCCCCGTCATCGTCGCAAGGGACTTTGGCATCCCCGGCGTGCGCAAGGCCACGTCATTCTTCTTAAAAGCAGTCGGCAGGTAAAAATTCTAAAAAAGGGAATATGGATAGATGGATAAATCGTTTTTATTTCCCGGCCGGCCTCATCATCAGTGCAGTTGCAAAAGCCCGTCTTTCTGAGCATCAAGTCCAAGATCACTTTTGTCAGCCTGTTTCTTGCAATCACGACGCTCTTTGCAGTATCCATAATCAGCTTTATCTCTGCAGACAACCTGCTGCGCGAAAGGGTGAGCGACCAGCTGGTGAGCGAGTCCACAGGCAGGGGCGCGGCCGTCCGGTCGCTTATCGACACGAGGATAGAGCAGGTCAGGTTGATGTTCACAAACAGCATGGTCCAGGACGCAATAGAGGGTCTGAGCGATGGCGCCACAGAGGAGCAGAGGGAGGCGTACCGGCACGACTTTCAGTCAGAGATAGAGTCGTTCCGCCAGGTAGTAGGATCGTCTGCAGGGCTTGAAAGCGTCATGGTGGCAGGCAGAGACGGCACTGTCCTTTTGTCTTCAAACCCGGCAGAGGAGGGCACTGACCTGTCAAAAGACGGGCTATTTCAGCGTGGACTTGCGTCAGGCGTCCTGGAGTTTGACATGGTTGACGGCCAGCGCAAGGCCATAGTGGCAGCGCCAGTCTATGACCGCGGCAGTCCAGAGCAGCAGCCGGTCGGCGCAGTCGTTGCGACAATGGACGTTGCAGGGTTTGACGAAATACTGCTCAACCGCAAAGGCCTTGGTCAGACGGGAGAGGTATACCTTGTAAACGAGAACAGGACGCTCATCTCTGAATCGAGGTTCATCGAAAACGCGGCTTTTCGCACGCAGGTAGATACACTTGCAGTAAACAGCTGCTTTGACGAGGGCAAGGAGGTCTTTGCAAGGTACCCCGACTACAGGGGCATACCCATCATAGGCTCGTCGTATTGCGCCAGAGACCTTGGGATCGTGCTTCTGGCCGAGATCGACGAGGCCGAGATATTTAACCCGATAACCCAGCTAAGGGATGCGATACTTGCCGCCGCCATCGTGATAACGGGCGTGGTCGTGACTATTTCCGTCTATGTCTCAAGGACGATATCCAGGCCGATAATCCAGCTAAAGGATGCGGCCGATAGGATTTCAAAGGGCGACTATAGCCACAAGGTCGAGTCGCATTCTGGCGACGAGGTCGGGCAGCTGGCCAGCCAGTTTGACATGATGCGGAAAAGCGTCCTTGAAACCAACATGAACCTGAACCGGCTCGTGCGGGAGCGCACGAAGGAGCTGACGGACATGACAAACGCGCTTGACGCCACTGCGATTGTTGCAGTCACTGACAGGAACGGCACGATAACAAAGGTGAACAGCAAGTTTGTCGAAATTTCAAAATATTCAGAGCAGGAGCTCATAGGCCAGAACCACCGCATCCTAAAATCAGGCTACCACCCGCCAGAATTCTTTGAAAAGATGTGGAAGACGATATCGTCGGGCCAGATTTTTGAAGGCGAGATAAAGAACAGGGCAAAGGACGGGAGCTTTTACTGGGTCAAGACTACTATAGTGCCGTTCCTTGACGAAAACGGCGAGCCAAAGCAGTATATCGCAATCCACAACGACATTACCAACCTCAAAAACACCGAGGAGCGGCTGCAGGAGGCCCTTGCGCGTGACAGGGCAAACGCCGAGATAATAAAGCAGCAGGTGGAAGAGCTGAACATCACGAACAAGGAGCTGAGGAGGAAGGACAAGCTCAAAGACGAGTTCCTCAGCATGGCGTCGCACGAGCTAAAGACGCCGCTGACGCCTATCATAGGGTGGACCGGTGCGCTAAAGACGATACTTGGCAGGCTGACGCCGGAGCAGATGGCGGCCGTCGACACCATTGAAAAGAACGCAGTCAGGCTGGAAAAGATGATAACGGATCTGCTGGACGCGCAAAAGCTGGAGCTGAACGAATTGAAATTCAACATCGGCGAAGTCGACGTCGACAGGATGATCAAAAATGTCCAGCGCGACCTGGAGTTTTTGATGAAGGAGAAGGGCACCGAGTTTGTAGTGAAGGTGCAGCCGGGACTGAAGCTGAGGTCGGATGAGGCGAGGATTGCGCAGGTGCTAAACGCGTTGTTGTACAACTCGGTCGACTTTGTGCCCAAGGTGGGCGGCAGGATAGAGCTGTCGGCGGAGGCGCAGGGAAACGAAGTGGTATTTGCAGTCAAGGACAACGGGCCGGGCATACCAAAGGACAAGCAGCAATTCCTGTTCAAGAAATTCTACCAGGTGGACACTTCGCTAAAGCGCAAGCACGGCGGCACGGGCCTTGGGCTTGCCATCAGCAAGGGGATAGTGACAGGCCTTGGCGGAAGGATATGGGCAGATACGGAAGAGGGGAAGGGGTCTAGTTTTTATTTCGCGCTGCCGAGAGAAACCAAAAATGAGGATTCTCATAATTGACGACAGCCACGACATCACAGACCTCCTTGTCAAGGTCCTTGGCACTGTCGGCCATGAGGTGATGTCGGCTGAAAGCGGTAGGGAGGGCCTCGACATCATGTCAAGGGAAAGGTTCGACCTCGTCTTTCTTGATATTGCAATGCCCGACTTTTCCGGCCTTGACGTGATAGACGAGCTGGTCCAGTCAGGCAGGATAAGGGACAGCCCTATAGTGCTTTTTACGGCCTCGTCCATCACCGATGCTGAGATAGCCGAGCTTGTGAAAAAGGGCGTGCACTCGTCGCTGAGAAAGCCGGTCAGGATAGAGACGCTTTTTGAAAAGATAGAGGAAGTGGGCCGCCTACACGCCTCGGCCGCAAGGAACTGATGCCACACGTTGGGCGGCGACAACGACTACACGCACGCTGCGGCGGCAACAGGGGAGCACGACGCAAAGGAAAAGCAGCAGATAGAACTGTTGCTAGAGTTCTTTGCATCCACCAAGAACTATTGCGTCGGCATAGTCGACATGGTGGGCTCGACTGCCACCACCATGAAGATGCCCTCCGAGAAGGCCAGCAGATATTACAGCATTTTCCTAAACGGCATGGCAGGAGTGGTCGCGCGTCACGGCGGAGTGGTGGTCAAAAACGCCGGCGACAGCCTGCTCTACTATTTCCCCGGCACAGAGCAGGGAAACGCAGGAGCGTTTCGCGATGTCCTGAAATGCTGCTTTGCAATGGCCGCAGCGGGGCCAGAGCTTGACAGCCAGATGCAGAAAGAAGGTCTGCCGCCGGTGAGATACAGGATAAGCTGCGAGTACGGCTCGGTGATGGTCGCCAAAATGTCTACGTCCTCGGTAAATGACATCTTTGGCACGTCGGTGAACCTGTGCTCCAAGATGAATGTGCTTGCAAGGCCTGGCGACGTGGTGATAGGCGAAGGATTGTATCAAAAGGTCAGGGATTTTCCAGAATACGAATTTGCTGAGGTAAAGGGCACGCAGCTGTTTGCAGACAATGAATACAAAATATATTCAGTCGCGCTGCGGCGCTAGGCTAGTTTTGCGAAATGCTGATGGCCGCCTTGCAGAAGGGGCACCTGCTCATGTCGGGATCGACTAGCTCGCCCTTTTTGTTGTAGAGCTCTATCGTGCCGTCAGGGCTGACACGAATCATGCCCTTCTCCTTTGCGCCCGCAAGCTTGGTGCAGCACCAGCTATAGTCATAGCTTGTCGTTTCCGGTTTCTTTGTTATTGCGATGTGCAAGCCGCAACCGTGTTCTGGCGGCTTTTGTGTCTATTATCTTTTACTGTAGGAAAAAGTGAGAGCATGGTAGTAACTGTTTATACAAAAAAGACCGCAAGTATAATGGATATATAGATATGGCAGCGTCAGGTGCGCAGTCCATCTCTGTGGCCGAAGGTGTAGTGGGTAGAGAAGTGCCACCGGACAGGCGAGACGAGATTTTGCAGTACCTGAAATTGTTTGGCTACAAGCCGGACAGCACCATAATCCAGATCCACGTTACTGGGTTTTTCAACAAAAAGGGAGCAGGCAAGAGCGAAGAGGCGGGCAAGAGGCAGGCCGCGGCAAAAAGGTACGGTGGGACGACATTCGTAATTGTTGGCAGGACGCACGACCCGTCGATAATAGAGCAGGCGATAAAGCCAAGGAAAAATGCCAGAGACGCAAGCCCTGGCTACATGGGCTACCTGTGGAAGGGCAAGGACCCGCACGGCAGGGCGCCTCACGAAGTGATACCGCTTGACTTTGTGCCGGCTCAATTACAGTATCCAAAGGACTGGAAGGACATGTTTGCTACAAAGGGCCTGCTGCTTGCGATGCATGTTCCTTCAGCGTTTGCCGCCAAAAAGGGTGCGCTCACAAGGGCGCTTTACAGGGTAGGCAAAAACGCCGACGCCAAGGAAAAATGGGAGTTTTTGGCCGAGCTCAAGGGTCTCGGCTACGCCGGCCACTAGTTGTTGGGTTTGGGGCAGCCTTCCATCGGCCAGATGAACACTTCTTTTCCCGGCAGCTGCCACAGTTCGTTTGAGTAGAGCGACGTATCGTCGATGTGGCAGCGCTCGCACATGTTCACCATCAGGCTGTCGGATTTTTTGCCGATCAGCTGCAGGAATTCCTTTGCGTATTCCACCGCCTTTTCGTCCATGTCCTTTGGAACCTGGCCGGCGTTTGACTTGTCAGTCGGGATAAAGACGTCAAAGTGCAGCCTGCCTCCGTCGGCATAGGTATTGTAAACTACTACCTTTTTGCGTCCGCCGTGATATGGTTCGAGTTGTTGCATATGGTCTTACTGAGAGACGGATGGCTTTTTTATTTTTTCCCACAGGGGGATTTTATATAATAGATCTGCGCGCTATTACTCAGGTTTGTGCAGGGCGGGGCAGAGGATTATTATTATCACTATTTTCTCTAGCACTATTTCAGGGACAGCTAATGGCGGATCTTGACAGGCAGCAGGTAATCTCGGGCATCCAGAAAACCCTCAGGGACCTACTGTTCACCGAGACGGAGGTCTTTTACTTTCACCTTGAGAGCCTCGGGGTCGGGCGAGACGAGATACTGGACAAACCAGACAGGTTCGTCAAGACCATCCACGACATCTTTGGCAACGGCGCACCACTCGTAGAGCGCGCTCCTGTCAGAGATATCCAGGCAGCTGGACATCAAGTCAAATAAGCCGGACTTGGAGGGGACGCTCCGGGTCCTGTGCGAGAGGTCGAGATAAAGAAGATGAGCCTTGGCAAGAGCGCCAGCCAGATGAAGGACGACAGCATGCTTGCGTTCCTTGCATCGTATGCAAAAAAAAGTCCAAGGAGAACATCGCTCCCCAGTTCAGGCACGGCATCGGCGTCGTCTACGAGATAGAAGGACTTGACCTGTCAGTCGACAGGGTCAAAAGCTACGAGCAGGAAAAACTGCTGGCAGTCGTGGGCACCAAGGCATACTCGGCCTGCCCCAGGTGCTCAAGCCTGCTCCTTGCTGTGAGGCTCAATTGCCCCGACTGCAAAAAGTCGTCTTTGGCAAAGTCGGAGATAATGATACACTACGAATGCGAGTATTCCGGGCCAGTAGAAGAATTTGTCTCGCAAAAGGACGCAGAATACGTCTGCCCCAAGTGCTCAAAGCAGATGAAAAGGGTCGGGATAGAGTACGGCAAGCCCGGCATCGGCTTCAAGTGCCAGGACTGCGGCAGAGTGTTTCAGTATCCTGTCGTGAATGTCGCGTGCCAGGGCGGCCACGAGTCGAGGATTGACGAGATCGACTTGAAGTCATTTCCAGTTTACAAAGTCAACGAGGAGATCCAGAGCTTTGCAGAGGTGGCCGACTTTTTCATCGGCGTGCAAAAATCGCTTGCGGCAAGCGGGGTCAAGTCAGACGTGCTGGGCAGGATAAGGGGGACAAGCGGCGTTATGCACATCTTTCCGCTCGTGGTAGAGACTGCCAAGGCGCAGGTGGTCGTCGACTTTATACTCGACGAATCGGGGTTTGACGCCAAGATCCTCCAAAAGATCCTCAGAGGCGCAGACCTGGGCAGGCACATAGTGCTCCTGTTCGTGCCCGAAGGGCTGCTGGGCAGGCTTGCAGCGATCGTCAACCCAAACAAAATCAAGGTGTTGTCAGTTTCAGGGCCCATGAACAGCCCGGAAGCCATCGCAGGCGAGGTCATCAAGATTGTCGTCGGCTAGAAGGATAGCGATTTTTGCAGCAGCCATGGCCGGCCTTGCGGCATTTGCAGTCCTCAATCCGCCATCGTTTATCTTTTCTCTGGTAGTCGCCATAACTGCCATCTATACAGTCTGGGGCGTCTACCACCGGGTAATCACGCTGTACGAGCTAAGGCCGCCGCTCAACCCCGATGTCAAAAAGTTGGACGAGTATCCCAGGATATCCGCAATAATCCCGGCAAGGAACGAACCCATACTCGGCAGGACTATAGAGGCGTGTCTTAATCACGTCGACTACCCGCAGGACAAGAAGGAGATAATCGTAGTCGTCGACGACGAGGGAGGCGAGCGCATCGCCTTCTGGTACCAGCAGAAACACCCGGAGATAGTGAAGCTGCTTGCGCGCCGGCAGCTCTTCCCGACCAAGCCGTCTGCCCTCAACGACGCAATGAGGCTGTGCACCGGCGACATCGTAGTCATAATGGACGTCGAGGACATCCCTGACAGAGACGTGTTCCTAAAGGCAGCCGCCGCAATAAAGGGCGGATGGCAGGCCGTGCAGGTCATACTGCGAATAGGCAACACCAACGACTCATGGATATCGATGGTCTTTGGCATGGAATACGCAGGGTGGTTTCGCATCATGCTCAACGGCAGGGTCGGCGAGATGTTTGCGCCCCTTGGAGGAACGGGCAACTATTTCAGTAGGGCCGCCCTGAGGTACGTCGGAGGCTACGAACCGACGAACCTGGCAGAGGACGCCGAGCTTGCGATAAGGCTGCGCATAGCCAGATGGAACGTCGGCACCATTGACGCCCGGCACTGGGAGGAGGCGCCGGTGACCATGAAGGCGTGGATAAAACAGAGGAGCAGGTGGTTCCGGGGATGGATGCAGAGCTTCTGGAAATACTCGCGCATATTATTGTTCAAGCCGTCCGTCGCAAAGAGGATGGGGTTTTTGGGCATATTTTCGACGCTTGTAATGCTGGTCAGCCGCTCATCGTCGTGCTGAACTGGATAGCGTACGGGGTCACGATTTACTGGGCGCTTGAGCAGGCGCGCATCGTGCCCCAAGTGACGGCAGGCGCGGTACCCTTCTGGAGCATCATCCCGCTGTGGTTCAACGCGCTCTATTATTACATATGGATAAAAGGCGCCAAGCTGGAAGGCATCCAGTTCAAGACGATCAGGTATCTCCCGCACATGTTCTTTTACATGAACATCATGATGCCCATTGCGTCTTTGCGGGCGTTTTACCAGGAGCTCTTCAAGCCGGTCTTTTGGGAAAAGACGACGCACTAGGGAAGGGGCGTCAGGTGGAATGCCGCAGAGCAGCATTGACTTTTATCTTTGAATTGCGTATCTGCTGCCGCCATATGGAGTGTGGCGTGTGCAGGCGCGAAGAGGAGCTGCCTTTCAGGTGTCGCTACTGCAGAGGATACTTTTGCTCAGAGCACAGGCTGCCGCCAAACCACAACTGCATGTTTTTGAGCGACTATATGCGCCAGCTGGAAAAGGACAAAGAGTTCCTTGAATACATACAGGGCAGGAGCGGCAGCGCAGGCGAGCGGGCTGCAAGCATCGTAAGAAACGCAGTATTGCTGCGCTTTTCAAAGACAGAGATAGGCCACCTTGCGCTTGGGACGCTGCTTGTAGCAGCTGTAGGGATGTCGTTTGCAGGGGGCTATAATTTTTCCAGGCCGGATTTCCTGCTTGTGTTCGTAAGCGCATTTATCCTGCACGAGCTGGCGCACAAGTTTTTGGCCCAGTTTTACAGGGCGTGGGCGGAATTCAGGCTCATTTTGTACGGCGCGGTGATCACCGCGATATCGGCAATACCATTCTTTCCCTTCAAGTTCATCGCGCCCGGCGCCGTCTTTATAGGCGGCCCGATAAGCGAGAGCAAAAACGGCAGGATATCGCTTGTAGGGCCGCTGACGAACATCGCCCTTTGCTCGGGCTTTATGCTCGCATACATGGCCACCGAGCCGTCGCAGACCATCCTGTCTGTAGGGGCGCGCTTTAACGCGTGGATAGCGCTCTTTAACCTGATCCCGTTCATGGGTCTTGACGGATCAAAGATATTTTCATGGAACAAGCTGGTATGGGTTGCGACCTTTGCGGCATCTATTGGCCTCTACGTGGCAGGCGGGATGCTTTCAGGCAGGGGCCTGTTCGGCTTTTTCTAGCCGGAGCGGCATATCGTGTATTTACTGCGCTCAATTTTAATATATATCAGGTCTGCGCGATCTATATCCAGTATAAGTGAGATATGATGGCGACAATACGAGGCCACAGCGTCAACCCTGCGCTCGTCGTGATCGACGTGCAGAACGGCTTTGCAAGCAAAGGCGGATCGTACGACAGGCTTGGCATGGAGAGGTCCCATTACCAGACAGTCATACCCAAGATTGCCGAGCTGGTCAACCTGTGCAGGAGCGCAGGCGTGCCGGTATTTTATACCCAGGCCGTCAGGGAGAGGTCAGGCATTGACCTCCTGACCAGGACCCACAAAATCCTGCCAAAGTCCCGTGAGGAGAGGATACGCAGGCAGCCAATATGCGTGAGGGGCACGTGGGACGCTGAGATCGTCGACGAGATAAAGCCGGCGCCGGAGGACCACATCGTGGTCAAGAGGCGCGACTCGGCCTTTCACGATACCGAGATCGGCGTGTGGCTCAAGAGCCTCGGCGTCGACACTCTGATATTTTGCGGCATCGACACGTCGATATGCGTCGAGACCTCTCTTCGAGACGCCTTCAACAATGGCTACGATGTGATACTCATCTCCAACGCCACGGCCTCCGGCAACCGCAAGCACTTTGAATCCACACTAGAGATAGTAAAGGACTATTACGGCTACGTCATGGACATCAACGAGCTGAGGAGCTATTTGCTGCCACAGCGACAGGGGCAGGGCAGCAGCAGGCGACGCTAGGCCTTTGCAAAGTCCAGATCCACGTTGCCGTTTGGCCAGATGTCTAGCCGGTATCGCTCGCCCCGCGATATAGGGAGAGAGTCAAGCGAGCAGCTCTTGCAGGTAGGGCATGATTGCATAAAGTCGCCGCCGCTGCTACTGCCGCCGGCAACGAGCAACGCGCACCAAAAGCAGTGCCGGCAAAGCACAAAAACCGCTACCACAGGGCCCGCATTGGGCCTGTAATGGATTATAGTTTCTTCCGCAGGCATATACCTTACGTCAAAAGGTCAAGCGTCATGCGGAGATCCGCTATCTCCCTCTCTATAACCTTCTTTTCAGATTCGTCCGCGTACTTGAACAGCCGCTCGCACGCCTCTATTTCTGCCAGTATGATGTCTTTTCGGTCAAGGCACAGGGCATGGGAAGGGTTCGTTATAGAATACGCCACCTTCTTCCTGCCAGAATTGCCGCCGCAGGTCCGGGCGATGATTATCGAGTCATCTTCTGTCTCTGCAATGTTCATGTCCAAAAAGAATACGGAAATTTCATAAAAAAGGTCCTATGAACGGTTTAAGCATCACTAAAACAAAATCAATGGACCAGGCAGGATTTTAGATGGGGTTGCATGCAGCACACACGTGGTCACATTTCGTTCCCTCAGCAGGTATATATCCTAGGATTTGTTTCAGATGTAGAGAAAAAAGGCATTTCCAATGACAGGACTTTGGGGTTTACGGTTTTCGTCTCCCTCTCTGGATGGGTGGAAGGCTAGGTGGAGATAAGGACAAAGCTCTTTTTGAGCATAATCGCAACGGGGGCGCTTCTTGCAATCTCGGGTTACATCCTGTTTGGCCAGCTATCCAAGGTCGGCAAGTCGTTTGATGAGGTCCAGAACCAGGCGACGCCTTCCATCATCGCGCTGGGAAACGTCAAGTCAGACTTTAACCAGCTTGTTGCTGCAATACTGGCATATACGCTGCACAATTCCGATGAGCACCAAGAGGAAGTCGACAGTGCCAAGGAGCAGCTCCTCCAGTCGTACGACAGATATGCCGAGCTTGAAAAAGACACTGATGCGGCCGGCAAGCTGGGCGACGACATTTTCACGCTGACGCTTCTTGGCGACACCATGATCGAAGTCGCACAGGGAGGCGCGGTGCCGCAGCATGTCCACAACGCCGACGGTTCAGTCACGATACTGCAGGACGCCCAGCCAGAAGGGTCGGCAGCGGCGGCCGGTGCAGCCGGCGGCCCGGACATCACGCGCCTGCACAGCGCGCTTGAAGAGTTTGACCAGCAGGCCATGATAGTAAAAGACGAGATAGACAGCAAGATAGACGCCAATGTGGCTGACATGCAGGCCAAGCAGGGTGCTGTGCTTGCAGACATTGAAGGAGGAACCAGTCTAACCGTGCTCCTCACCGTTTCTGCGATGGTGGTGGTAGGCGTCATAGGCGGGCTTGTTGCTTATTCGATATCAAAGAGGGTGAACCAGCTGAGAAAGACTGCGGATGTGATAGCACAGGGGAACCTGCAGGAGCACATAACCACCGGAGGCTCTGACGAGATAGCGGCGCTTGCGGCCAACTTTGAGAAGATGAGGGAAAGCCTCGTGCAGACACAGGAAGAGCTAAAAGGCAGCAACCTGCGGCTGCAGGATTTGAACGCGGTGCTTGAGAAAGCCAACATAGAGCTGAAAAAGCTCGACAAGCTGAAGGACGAGTTCATCGGGATAGCCGCGCACG
This sequence comes from Nitrososphaera sp., assembly GCA_039938615.1. GTDB lineage: Archaea > Thermoproteota > Nitrososphaeria > Nitrososphaerales > Nitrososphaeraceae > Nitrososphaera. Next base: position 42,530 of record JBDUUM010000041.1, on the reverse strand, counting down.
AGCTGCGCACGCCCATACATCCTATCCTCGGGTACGCATCCATGGCAAAAGACGGCATGGTACCAAAGGAGCAGGCGCTTGACATGATCTACAAGCAGGCACTCAGGCTAAAGCAGCTGGCAAACGACATACTGGACGTAAGCAGGATAGAAAGCGGGACATTGCCTTACAGCATGAGAAGCGTCAAGATACACGAGCTGTTACGCCACTGCGCCGATGCGGCGCGGCCAAACGTCGACCCCGGCGTCAGCCTAGTCACGAACTTTGGCGCAGACAGCGACATTGAAGTAAAGGGCGATGCAGAGCGTCTGATGCAGGTCTTTATGAACATCATCGGCAACGCGATCAAGTTCACGAAAAAGGGCAGGATAGTGATAGAGACACGACTCGACCCTGCGCGAAATTTCATAGTCACGATAAGCGATACCGCCGGCGGCATACCGGAAGAGATATTGCCTACATTGTTTGGCAAGTTTGTTACGAAAAAGGTGGGCGAAAACGTGTCGCATGGGACAGGCCTCGGCCTCTTTATCAGCAAAGCAATAGTTGCAGCCCATAACGGCAGGATTTCGGCTTACAACAACGATATCGGAGGCGCCACGTTCCAGATAGAGCTGCCGGCACAGGGCGAAAAGCTGCCGGCGGTTGTAGAGCGCGAAAAGAAAACCAGAGCTTGATTGTTATGGGGGCAGCGGGCAAACAATTACTTAAATAATTATCTTTCGGTTTTGTTGCATATCGAGATACAGCCAGACCGGGAGTAATAGTATATGCAACATCTAACGACAGGGTTCAAATCCATTGATTTGTGTGCCGCTAGCGGTCCTAAGAGGATTCAATTGTAATTAGGAAGGGATCATGCAGTCAGCATTTAGATCCAGATTCAAGTTATTAGCTTGGAGGCATACGCAGACAACCGACAACTCATATTCGATGGTCTTCAACAGTCCGTTCCAATATCATAGATTCTCCTGTGCACATCCAACGAGATAAAGCTCTTCTGTGGTGAGAGTTCTTAAGGATGATTCATTCTTGTACTTTCGTAACAGGTCAAGTGCCTCTCTTCGCGTACTCTCCGCCAACTTCTTGCTAGAATGGCTCTCTAAAGCCTTCAAAATAGCCACTTGGTTTGCAAATCTATCCGCAAACTCTGAAATTGTCATTTGACCACTAGTTACTATCCTGACGTAAGATGCGATGAGTCTTATCAACAAGATGTCGATTTTGTGATTCAATCCTACATAATCCCTAGCAGAGAAGAGTTGATTTCTGAATATCCTAAATCTCTGACTTTGCGCGTTACTAAGAACAAGGCCTTTGTCAGTCAAAGGAAGCAACTTGTCCATAGATGCAACGATATCATCCGCCACCTTTACGCCATCAATATCAGCTAATTCTCTTATAGCTGCTTCATATCTTGAAATCGTTTGGAAGACCTCCGTCATACGCTGCATTTCTTCAGAGGTAGTTGTTCGTACCAAACATCCAATATCATAGATGTGCTTTGAAATCTCAATAGCTCTGTGCCCGTTCGGATCTATTCCAATAGTGTCAAACGCAAGTGTTGTGAGTTTGTCACCAACAAGCGATCCATGGCCGAATATGTTGAATTCATAGTCTATTTCTAGAGCGAATAGGTCGTACCCTGTGGGTATTCTTCGAGGATAAACGTTTTCTTTGAAGTCATGATAGATATCAATCTTTACAAAATCTGCATTTCCAGAATAACATGATTTGTAGGAAACAAGAAATGTCGACATAGGCAATTTGTAGACTGGTTTCTTTGGAATATATCGTTCAATCGAAGCAAACGACTTTATCTGCTTTCCAATCCTTTCGAGTGCCGCATCTATTTCATCAGATGAGGCATTACTCACGACATCAATATCTACACTTAGGCGTCTGGCTTTTCTATCAGTCGTATAAAATGGTACAGCCATTCCTCCTTTGACTATACAAGGTATTTCACTTTTGAGATGATACATCATTTCATAATCCATAATGAATTTCTCTATAGCCTGAACATCACTAAGGCCAAACTTGTTTTTGATATTATCAATATGCGTCTTGTTAAGGTATTTTGAAAAATGTATGTGATTGCGGTCCATACATCATAGAACCTCTTTTATAATCGGAAGCGCAACTTCAAGCTGTTTCCTTCTTTTGGCGAGTCTCACAAGTCTGTTATGATTCACGAGGTTTTTCCGAGCAAGCTCCTGTAAGATATACCTCAATTCATTTTCTGCGACAGGTATCTTGTTCTTACGTATCTCTACCAATAGATCAATCCATGCTTCCTCTGGTTCAGCAAAAGTCGGTCCGTAAATCTGCGCATATTCCCGCACTACTATGAACCTAGTTTTTCCAGAGACATCCATTGCTAATTCCAATTCCCTAGGTTTTGGATCTAGCAACGCAATGAAGTTATCTTCGATATGATAGGATATCAGCTGAACTAGCCTCTCTCCCATTCCAGGTTCAGTATATAGTGTGTAAATTGTCTTTCCTAGAACATTATGAACATATGGTAATAGAGTGGAGAGAGCGGTAAACTGAATTCTTCCTTCAAATTCTTCTTTCAAAGCATCATGTAACGCAACGAGATCTCTAGCTAAGGAATAATTTGGAAGATGTGGGGGGGATATCTCTCTTGACCTCTTTTCAACCTCTTTTTTACTCCAATCTTCTGCAAACGCACGCCACTGAGCATTTCTCTTATTGACGAATAGATCGTAAATAGCTGGATTTTCAGCAATTATCCTAGCTTCAATTCCTATGATCCCAAGCAGATACAGAGGATTCTTGAAGAACTTGAAAGCTGTATCTTTCTTGTTGATTCTCACTTCCAATTCACGTGGGCCTTTCATTTCTATTGTATAAAGCGGACTCTTCTCATCTGCAACAAAGAGGAAGGAAATGCGACGATTATCAATTTCAATTTCTGTTTCTTCCTGTCGTTCTATGAGCTGTCTTGCGGAATCTGCACTTATTCTTGTTTCTAAGTAACTCGCAGGGGATCTTCCTGATACATAGGCAAGTACATCGCTTACCGTAGGTATAGCTTCTGCTCGTTTCATGGCCTCCTTTATAATCTCCTTCAAAACCGCGCTTTCCTGAAATGCTTTTTCAGCCTCCTGATATTCTACAGAATCCTCGATAAATGCGCTCTTGTGAAAGTTGACTGGAACATGATCAAGATCAAGACTTCCAATTATTTTTGCGAGCTCTGGATGAACACGAAAACCGAATTTCTCGAAAGCTTTTATCAATCTACCATTCTTGAAAAGGTGGATACCATAGTTGCCTTTGATCGACCTTTTGCGTAATAGGCCTATCCATCCTCTAATGTGTGTGCCACTCGGAAGCGAAATATCGACTCCTCGTTTGGTACCTTTTTCAATTTCTGGCTCCTCTGGTCTACAGTAAGTGGTGTTAATCTGAATCTCAACCTGATTCTGTAATAGATATGGCGCATATCTTATGTTGAAACTTTCACGGAAGTTGGGAACCTGGTTTGGATACAACGGAACATTCAGCTCGGAGATTTTAATTCTAGTACCATGCCAATCTCCTTCCTTTTCTCGTTCTATAATTTCGAAATTCCTCCATCCTACAGATTCGTCAGATAACCATTTTTCTTCATCGTATCTTGCAACATATTCTTTGTCAGAATCGGCTTTTGCAGTGACGATTGTAAACTCTTTTCCGAGTGTGGAACATGCGCTTTTCATTCCTATGCCAAATCTACCAAGCTTCTCCGCCGATTTTGCTCCTTTTGCGATAGTCATGGCATCCTGAATCTCCATTTTGTTCATTCCCATGCCATCATCGGACACTTCAATTTCTCTTTTCTCGAAATCCAGTTTTACCTTTATGGTTTCCTTTTTGTCCCGAATTCTTGCATCGATGGAGTTGTCAACTAGTTCTGCAATGGCCTGTTCAGTCCTATACCCTGTTAAGCCAAGCTTCTTAATGAGACTCTTGTCTGGGGTGATGTCAATGAACAGGCGGTCTGACATACATTATCGAAGCTAAAACGGGAATATAAAGCCTTATTCCAGGTTTATATTCGAGCTTATATATGGGGAGTATAACGTCAGAATCATGCCTATATTAGAATCAGGATACAGACTATCAAATGATATTATATCTGGAATTCATGATGATATTCCAGATTTAAGTTCGACGAAATCTCCTGAGATAGGAGATAGCTCAGTGAGAATGCACTAAGAAATTCGATCGAGGCATTCTTCTTGTTATCATGATGTTATATTAACTCGTCCTCCGAAATAATCTCGACCTTAGAAAGGCTGCGGATGACTAAATGATTATTTTGATAGGGAGATTCAGTCAAGAATTAGGAAAAAAAGTGCACCGTACAACTCATTGCCTAGCGTAACTAATAATCAGATCCAAAATCTTGGTCAAAGAATGGCTCACCTGAGTGTCGTTTCCAGGAGATATAGATGTTGAGATTATCTCTCTCTTATCCTTTCGATTCTCTATTCTGTCCCATACATCGATCTCTTCTGCGGCAGAGTGAATAACTATGCCAAAAGTAGCGTTTGCAGAAGTAACATACGATTGAAGTTGGAGAAAATATGGTTCTACGCCAGACTTGTAATAGCTATTCTTTGCATCAAGAATGAATCGAATGCCATTACCAAGCTCTACTGCAATATCCGGAACATCTCTAATGAATCTGTCTCCTCTTTGCCAATCAGTTTCGTAACTTGCTTGATAGATCACCTTGATTTCTCCTTTCTCAGACCTAAATACCGCCGCGCCGACCTTACTAGAAGACTCAGTTAATTTCAGATTGAATGTAACTGAGAGAGCATATAGTATCTTGCAGAACACCCAACATTCGTACATGTCATTAAGATCCTTTAGCCTCATGAAATGATACCGTAAGACATGTTTTAGAACCTCCTTATCATCTAACGCTACCCAAAAGTAATTTCTCCACCTTTCGAATAGTCTTAGAATGTCCGCATAGTAGCTTGGAACCCGGCCAAGTAGTATTCGTTTCCTCAAATCCTCAAATAGATGATCAACATTTTCCAAAGAGTCAATAGCATTGGGGACAAGATTCTTTATTCCCTTGACAGACAATAGGTTGGAAACATAGCTTCTGATTGTTCTCAATTCTCTAATAGTCGGATTTAGCTTATCTCTGGATTCTACCAAAGCTTCCAGGGACAGGCATTTGTCACAATAGATCATTATGGAGAAGAGAATCATTGCCAACAATACATTTTCTGGAGTATCGTAACTTCGGGCTATCTCCAAACATACCACCCTATTTTTGCCGCTGGGTATTTGCTGTTTGAGCTTCATGGTTTTTGCATAGTCTATTGAACCCATGACTCTGTCGCTCCTAACGACATCTCGTGTCACATTGGTGAAGCTAATGTGCCTAGCAAGATATGTCAGAGCAGGTAGATGATGTTGCACCAATGAGATGAACCTCTTCATCTCAATAACATCAGTGCGTTTGAATTCTACTGGTGCGGCGCTTCTATCCAGTAAAACAATAGGAATTTTCTTTTCAAAGTCAATTACTTGCTTATCTTTTAATCTAATTAAGATCTCGCCAATCTCGTTACTCATTGACTCTATCTGATCGTCAGTGAACTTTACATTGGATTCATAAGGCTCAGACAGAAAGCACTACCTCTTCATTACTTGTCAAAGAGCTCGCCCAGCCCTTCTAGTTTATGTATCATTTCATCCACTTTGTTCTTCACTAGGACCATATCTCCAACCGTCATTCCATCGTACTTCATTGTATTGTCTATCGCAAGATTCACATGTCTCAAAGTCTCTATATCCAACCTGTCAAATTGAGGGAGGACTAAATCAATCATCGCTTCCTTTAGGATCCGCCAGTCCGTGTAAGATGGACTTCCTTTTGTTTTCGCGGTGATCAGATATTTTACAACATCTATAATAGTAGAGACACCAAGCGTTCGTTTTGATTTTATTTCATACACAAATGATATGAAACAATCGATTGGTGCATCCATTTGACCAAGAGCTACATCAATAAGCTTTGAGTCGATCCCTTCTAGTTCGTTTCTTGCTCGCTCAACTACAACCCCCTTAATCTCATTTCTTGGTGGAATGTCTACTTCCACAAATGCAAAACGTCTAAGCAATCCGTAGGATAGGTCATTAAGAAGCGACTTGTCATAGTCATTCATAGTACAGATCATGCGGAAATGATTGGGCAACCAAATTCGTGAAGAGCCGTTCTTGATAATTCCAGGAGGATCCTCGTCGGAACGCAAATCTATACGACCATGATCTATTGCAAGGAACATTTCTCCGAATGCCTTGTTCATGTCTGCCCTGTTAAATTCATCTATTAAGAGAAATTTGTCCTCTTGAATCGCTTTTGTCACACACCCTAAATGAAATACATATTTCCCATCAGCGTCTCTGTCTAGCGTATTGCCTCCAATTACGTCATAGCGGCCCCATTCATAAGAAGCAACAGCTTCTACAAATTCTGAAACGCCTCTAATCCTGCTTCCAAGCTCTTTAAGGATACGTTTTGCCAGATCGGTCTTCCCTGTGCCGGGGGCCCCAACTAGAACTACATGCTTTCCAGAGATAAGGTGATTGATAATTCTTCTAACGACTGATTCCTCTATGGCAAGCTTTCTATCGTTATCATTCAGTATCCTAGTAATGATCTCTTCTAATTCAGTCGAAGTAATTGAAAGCCAACTTCGCGCTATGCGTTTTTGTGTAATGCCACCCGTAATCTCTTCATATATCTCCTTGTTTATTTCGATAATGGAGTTAAAGGGATTCCATCCCCTTAGGGATCTCACCTTCATTTCTACTGATCCAGTAGCTTTTATTGCAGAAGCTTGATCAAACCTCCTAAATGACTTCATAGTAGCGACGAATTCGTTATCTTTGATTTTAGTAACTTTATCGATATCACCGTGTCCCCAGAAATACAAACTATCATCGTCTGTATAGAACCATATGGTTTTTGTTCCTGGTATTACTTTTGTATGATTAGCAACTGTTGTGCCGTAATGGTATTCCTTCCCTAGTATATCGTTCCAGTAGTCTCTATCGTTCTTGTTCCTTTTGAATTCCGGATTATGACGAACTAACAGATAAAACGTATCCTGAGTGGATCCCACAATTTTGTCAAACAATTCCTTGCTAACGGGAACCACGGTTTTAGTCCACACTCCTTCTTGTTTTGGTATGGTTCTTTCCATCGTGTCGAACCAATCGACAGGTAAGGTGTTATGATGGGTGAGGTCTGGTCTGTATTTGTAATTTCCTGTTACCCTGCCTATTCCTACTACTCTTGAAATGCCGTTGTTTGCGATAATAATATCACCTATCTTAATAGACAGGAAATTCCTAATTTGTGAGCCGATAATGTTGGCTGCCTGTGGCCATAATGTCTCAATCTTCTTCTGGACCTCGTCAAAATTCTTCCTGGATAAATCTCCAACTTCATTCCAGCCAATTGCTATAACACCTGATTGCCGCTGCTCTGGCCAAAATTCTGCTTTTTCGCCAGGGGCTATCTTCCAATGCCTTATTTCAGTAGCTATTGGCTTGGTTTGCGTTGCTTCAATTACGGATTCAAATAGCCTGTATTCGTCCTCCGGCAACTCGCGTATCGTTTGACCAAAATATCCTCTCGCCTCTCCTTTTTCAGGCTTAATTTTGTTGTTGTACAGATCAGTGATTTCGATATGCCTCGAAGGCACTTTGTGAGGGGTTATTCCTATTCTATGAGGGTAAATATCATCTTCCCAGATTCTTGTTGTGTCGTGAAAATACTCTTTATTGACGGAGTATATGCCTGCAAGTTTCATTCCCTTTAAATAGACTAGAATCTTGTCACCTGCTTTGATCATCTTCATCTTTAATGCTCGATTATCCTCGGAACCAAGGGCATTATGCTTTACACAATTTACCCAATTTTCATCAGATGTGACATAGAGCCATTTCTTACTATTGGGTTGAGTATTTCCCGACTTGAGCTCAGGAATCTGCTTCCACTCGTTTTGATAATTAGTAATGTCGAAGAGGGTATCAACGTTGTTTAGTTTAAGAAAGAACCGGTCATCCTTTTCGATTATCTTGAAAAGCCATCTCTCCGTGTCACGACCAGGCCTCCTCTTCGTGGGGCGTCCATAGAATATTTCTCTAACCTTAGTCTTTGGAAGCACGAAGGTGGTTCCAGGTTCTCCCAATGCCAGTGCTAGAAAGAAATCGGGATAGCCCATCAATTCATCGTAGACAGTCTCGTCTAGTCCGTACCATGGCTTTTCTCTGGCAGAACCTTTGGCATGAACTATTAACCCAGATGGCAGTTCCAAACTGGCACGAGATTTTTTAGAGATTTTAACCGAAAATTTCTCCTCCAAAAACCTCTTGATTATTGGAGCATAATCATGCTCTGATTCTATCACGTCTACCTCTTTGTCTGATGGTTCAGGGAGCGATGACATCCTAACCGATTACGCTATAGAATTGTTAAGTAACTAATAAACAACTTGCAATCAGCTCTTTCCTATAAACGGTGGATAATGGGTTGAGAGACGGAGGCTTGCGATGCTTGTCCTTGAGCCCTTAGGTCAAGGGTATCAAATCTAACATGAATTGACTTTGCTATCTGTGCTTTGATATGTTCAGGAATCCCTCCATAACACTTGTTCAATACTTCTGTGTTTTCCCACCCGCCTAGGCTTGCCACATAAGCGAGAGACCAGTTGGTAGCTGCAAGATAGTATTGCGCCATTGTATGTCTAAACAAATGCAGCGGATGCCCATTAAAGTACAACTCATCACCAAGTGCATAGATCCTAGTCTTTTCATTGAGCCAGCTCGCTTTGTCGAGCTCTGAAAATATCCTTTTGAATCTGACGGCCATCCTTGACATAAAATAAGAAGCTTGTAGAGCGTTTGCCTTGTCGCTCCTAGCATCCTCAAAGAATAGGTATTTCCTTTCTTTTGGCAACCTGTCATGCGCAGTCTCGGCTACAATCTTACATTCCTCGGTTGGATACTTGACCCACCACTTGCCCTCCTTTGTCAGGTACCAGTCACCGCGCTTGACCTTTGGCTCAAATTGCTCGACCCTAAATAAGGGGGAGAATGCTATCCTATCCCAGCTCATGGAAGCCATTGCAAAAGCCCTTGCCCCGGTGTGCAGGTCGATATTCATGAAGCTCCAAGCTTCCCAGTCGCCCTCGGTCTCAAGGCGTTTGTTTATGCTGTCTATCTGGTCCGGCGTCAACATTATGTCTTTGTACTCTCCAAGCCTTTCAGGTGTCGTTGATAGCCCATAGCGTCTGCCTTCACCATGAGCAAAATTGATGTTATGAGCAGCCAGAAAGCTGCGATACGCGTTTATGGTGTTGGTTTTTTGCATTTGCGGGTAAGCAATGTTGAACCATGCCAGAAAGTTCCGCCAATACTCAATGGCTATTTCCTTGCGCTTGGTAGAGTCAAGAGGTACGCCATAGCTTACTATGGTCTCCGGCATAAGCTTTAGCTGGTCTGATATCCCATGTACCACGTTTACAAGGTACCGAATCCTTCTGGATGGAATTCCGCCTGACTTCAAGAACGTTATCCACTTTTGGATTGACGGCAGCTGGTTGAACGGTTCATTTTCTAGTTGCTGGTATTCATTTGCAAGCTGCTTTTGCAGGGAGATTACTATGTTTCCATTGGCATCACGTTTGATTCCCCACTTACCCTCCCTATCCATTTCTGCTAGGTAGCGTGACACAGTACTGTGGTCCTTGCCAATGTCAACACCGATTTCTCTAGTAGTGTAATTCCCGTTCTGGATGCTGAACACTATAGCTTCCTTGATCTTCTCCCTGTCCTTGACTTTGAGACCCTTAACCCGCAGGCGGCTCTTTCTTCTTACAACTTGAGCCACTAACCATCTACCTCTTCCTTTGTAGTAGCACCTAAAACTGTCAGAAACAGTGACGTGGTAGGGGGATAGATATACCATATAACAAATAATAAAGTCGGAAAAATTGTTAGTATTGCTTGATGAACTCCCGTGTAGAAGTTTAGTGTCTGTACATTCGCGCCTGTGCAACGGTTTGTGCAACGCCTTTGGTGCATTGGACGCTCGAGGAGAGCGATTTTCTCACATAATTAATAACATAGAGTATTGCAGGCATATGAAAATGAACGTCCTGATAGCAGAGGACGAGAGGAGCATGTCGGACCTTTACAGGATCGCCCTTGAGTCTAAGGGCCATCGCGTCCTTATCACTTTTGATGGAATCGAGTGCCTAAACGCCTACAAGGAGGCACTGGGCAGTCTTGAACAATCTGGCAAAAAGCCTTCCAGGTACGAACCGTTTGATGCAGTCGTCCTTGACTACAGGATGCCCAAGATGGATGGCCTCGAAGTCGCCAAGCAGATATTTTCATTAAACAAGGAGCAGAGGATAATCTTTGCCTCGGCTTTCGTCAAAGAGACGCTCCGGGATTCCGTCAAGCACCTTGAACAGGTAGTTGAGTTGGTCCAAAAGCCCTTTGAACCAAAGGTCTTGGTCCAGCTGGTAGAGGATACGTCGGCGACAAAAGAGTTGCAGGAGATAAACAGGATGATAGGTCAGTTTGACCCCGACAAGCCAAACGATGAGCAAATAAGCGAGTTGTTGGATGTGCTGAAAAAGATACAAAAGGTCGGCATCTAGCGACGCGTGTACGTGTATGTGCATGTATCTTTTTGCAGAGGGAGGAGAGGGGTCAGACATTGTTTATGATAGTGTGCTATCAAACTTTGACTCGTCATCATTCCCCCTATAACCAATGGCGCGTCTCCTAATTACACATTTTAATTCGTTTACAAAAAAAGATCCGCAGCTGTGACCAAAAAGGGTCTTTCTTATATAATACCCTACACATTAGCAGGTATGGCAAAAAAAGCTACGAAATCCAAGTCCAAGGCAGGCAAGGCGAAAAAGTCGAAAAAGTAACTAACTTGGCTTAGGCCGGGTTTCTGACTGAAAGCCCAACGCCGCGGGACAAAGATGCACAATTATATGACTACGACGATGGCGGCGTGCTTTTTTCAACCATGCTTTTGATACCTTTTTCTACAGCAAGAACTTTGTGGAAAAAAGAAGTGGGCGGGGCGTGATTTGAACACGCGGCCACCTCGATGTCAACGAGGTATCATACCGAGCTAGACCACCCGCCCGCAAGAGCTGGAAAACCGGCTCTACCGCAACTACCTTTGGCGCCCAAATATATTGTTACAGATCGCTCAGATAAGGTTAAGAATGCCTGCAGTAGCTTGTAATGCGAAGCTTGGCCGGCGAGTTTGAAGTGCTGCAGGGTGACTCTAGCCAGCTTGTAAGACGCCTACCCCGCGAAAAGTTCCGCGCAATAATCACGTCGCCTCCGTATTATGGCCACAGGCACTACGGCAGCGACAAAGTTGAGATAGGAAGGGAGCAGGCAGTTGAGGATTATCTGGACTCGCTTACAGGTGTCTTTTCGGCGTGCAGGCAGCTGCTGGCAGACGACGGCAGCCTGTGGATAGTGATAGGAGACACCCGGCGCAGGAAGGAAAAATTGCGTGTACCTCACAGGCTTGCAGACCGGCTTGTTGAGGCAGGCTACAAGTTTAGAGAGGATATTATCTGGTACAAGAAGAACAACATCAGCTCAAGCTCACGGGACAACTTTTCGCAGGCTTATGAATATGTCCTTTTCTTTTCAAAGAGCGCCAGATCATATGCAAATCTTGACGCAGTAAGAGTCATGGGCAATGAGGCAGTGCAAGGGCGCAACAAGACGCCGCCGGGCGACATGATGCAGTACGGGCCGGAAAACCCTGACAAGAACGAGATAGAGAGGATCGCGCGAATAATACATGGTTCCTCGCCATCGACTCCAATTTCCGACCTGCCAACGACTTCAGAAATAGCAAGGGCGCACGGCTATGACCCGGAAAAGTTCTGCCCTACTTGCTGGCGCAAGTTCAAGAGGCACGCAACCCGCAGGAGAATAGGCGACCACAGCCACTACCCCATCTTTGCAGTCTGCAACCCAAACGGCAAGAACCCCTCAAACGTCTGGGAGATTGCGACGAAAGCGCACTATGGCAATGAGCACTTTGCGATATTCCCGGAAGAGCTTGTCAAAAAGATAATCCTGTTTGCGACGAAAGAGGGCGACTGGGTACTCGATCCTTTTACGGGAAGGGGCACGACGGGCATTGCGGCAGTATCGCTTGGCCGCCGGTTCACCGGCATCGACCTCTACGGCGAAAATGTGGCCAAGGCGACAAAGAACATCACTGCCGCCGCAGCAGCAGCAAGTCTAATAACTGGTCGTGTCCCAAGAACGGTCTGACCATTGCCAGATTTTGCACTGTCCGACTCTGAAAAAGAAGGACTGTACAAGGCGATATTTTCCCGCCGCGACGTCAGGTCGCATTTTATCTCAAGAGAGATATCAGACGACGTTCTGCTGCGCATACTGAACGCGGCTCACCACGCGCCGTCGGTCGGCTTTTCGCAGCCGTGGAACTTTATCCTTATCAAGGATACAGATACTAGGCGCATGGTCAAAGAGTCGTTTGAGCGCGAGAGAGACCGCTCTATCGCCATGCTAAAGGAGGACAAGGAAAGGCAGGAACGATATGTAAAGTTAAAGCTGGAGGGGATAATAGAGTCGGCGCTTAACGTCTGCGTCACGTACGACCCGACGCGCTTTGGACCCTTTGTGCTTGGCAGGACGTCGATAGAGGACACGGGAGTCTACAGCGTCTGCTGCGCGATCCAGAACCTATGGCTGGCGGCAAGGGCAGAAGGCGTCGGCGTCGGATGGGTCAGCATACTGTCAAACGGGGACCTGCAAAAGGCGCTAGATATCCCAGACCACGTCAAGCCGGTGGCATACCTGTGCCTCGGATACGTAGACGAATTTGCGCCAAGGCCCGACCTTGAGAGGGCAGGGTGGCTGCCGAGGATGGACCTTGCGCAGGTGGTGTGCTATGAAAAGTGGGGCATACACGATTCCAGCGCGTGGCAGGGCCTGTGCGACGCAGTGGGCAGGATTTCGAAATAAGACAAATATACATGGATAGAGCTTGGTTGGTAGACCGGCAGGCAAAAACGTTGAGTTATAAACCGGGGGTCAGCGGGGATGGCGGAAATTGCGCAGCCTTGCCTTTCAGCCTCCACTACCACGACATAGCAAGGTGGCTTTTCATAGTACTGCTTTTTGCAGGGCTGCTATCCACTGGCTGGTTTGGCATTCCCCTTTTGCCCAGATACTTTGCAGGACCCGAGATAGACATCGTAGCAGAGCTGTTTTCGCTCTTTAGCGCCCTAGGCACGATATGGGGCGTCATGGCGTACCGCGAGTTTACGAAATCCGCCTCCGCAGTCATTGAAGCGAGGAGCGCGGCAAAAAAACTCGACCCCATGATCGGAAACTACGAGTACAAGTCGTACAACCCCATAACGAAAGAATATGAGGAGGGGTTCGTCCCGTCAGGGCCTGTCGACTTTTGGGACAAGGAGACGACCGTGCCGCCGTGGATGGACAAGGGCAAGTACTGGCACATACTGCTGTCGCTGCAGAGCCCAAAGCGCGAGATAAGGCTGCAGGTGGTACGCGACAGAGACCTCCCATTCTCAGAGGGGATGCGAAACGTCGCGCTGACGCAGCGCGACCGTGGCGATGACGGGAGGGCCGCCCGGCGACGCTACATCGTAAAGATACCGCAGTGGCTCGTCATGAACACCGAGCGGCAGCGCTTTTCAGATATGGGCCTTGACAGCGCCGAGCTGGCTTCACTAATTTCAGACGTCAATAGAAAAATTGTGGCGGCGACAAATGAGGTCGCAGGATGGGAGAGGCTGCGCGTCCGCTACCCGTGGCGGTTCATGACGTTTATAATCTATCTCAACAAGAGCCTGCCTCTGCGGCTGGTCTACAGGCAGGTCATCAGCAACTTCCCCGGCGCCAGGGAGCGCAAGGTCGACCAGACAAATGCCAATTTGGCAAACGTCGGCGACGCCGAGCTTGTCGCCGCAATAATCGAGCTTGCGGCAAGAAAAGGCATACCGGCGGCAAGGATAGCGCAGCTGGAGGCTCTGATCAAGTTCCTGAAAAACGCATATACCAAGATGGGCCTTGGCGAGGGCGCAAGCGAGTACCACAATTTCCACCATTCGCTCGAAGTTTCGTACATGGCAATGCAGATGCTCCCGGAGGTGTTCCAAGGGTACGGCTTTGGTCCAAAGGATTACGAGCTCTTGCTGGTGGCAGGGCTCTTGCACGACTATGACCCCGGCCAGCCGCTTGCGCAAGAGCAGGGCAAGCCGATGGGACCAAGCGTTACCAGAACCATGAAAGAGATCCAGAGGGCGAGGATCCTCGACGCGTATTTCACCATGAACCTCACAGAATTCGAAGGCTATTTCAGAAGCATCCGCTCCACTGTGGCGGCGCCGGACGAATTTGCCACGACGCACCCCGAATACGTCAAGGCTGGATGGACGCCGACTGAAAGCCTGGTCGCGGAGGCCCTGATATGGAGGACGGAGTTCCCGTTCTCAAAGTCAAAGGTTGCTCATGAAAGGTTTTCCGCCCTCTTGGAGCAGATAAAAGACAACGGCAAGGTAAAGCTCTTGGCAGAAGTCCTGTGGCTTGCCGATTTATCAGTAACATACATGGGGTCCGACCCCGTGCGGGCGTGGGACAGAGTGACAAACCTTTACGACGAATTGAACCTGCCCAAGCTGGAGGCCGTGTCCATGACGGATGCATTTTTCGCCGACTTTGCGGATCTTGAGCTGTTCAAGCAACTGCTGGCACAAAAGTCGTTTCCAAACGTTTTCCGCCACCGGTGGAACCTCATATACCAGTTCTTCCATGAGGGCAACCCGTCTACCCCACTAAACCGCACCATCGAGACTGCGCGCAAGATGTACACCAGGGTAAACGTCGAGCTCGGGATGCGCAGGGGGGAGATGCTGCAGGCAATAGCAGCGGACAACTGGTCCGAGTATTTCATAGGCATTGGCAAGGACCAGGGCGAGGTGTTCAAGGCCAAGTCGAGGCTTGCCGAGCTTGACCCGCAGAACGCATCTGCGTTCTGGGGCGACGAGCGCAAGCTTTTGCCCTCCATAATGGCCGGCTCTATTGACAACTTTCTGATGGTCATGCCGGAGCAGACGATGCCTGACGGGCCGGAAGGGTGGGCGCAGCTGCAGTCCGTGCTTGCTGTCCTTGCAAAGAAGCTGGCACAGGGCGGCAGGATCAAGATCCTGACAGACGTCGACGTAAACGGAACCAAGTTCCACGAGCTTGCAGAGGCGGCGGCAGTCGCAGGCTTTGTGCTTGACCAGAGAAACGCCGGCAAGACGTATTTCCCAAAGGACTGGTCAGACCCGGAATTTGTCAGGCTGCCGCATGTAATGATACTTGCCCCAAAAGACTAATGATTAAATTATCGCTCCCATCGTCAAGCACTGAGAGCGCGGGCTCGTAGCTCAGCATGGACAGAGCGAACGCCTCCTAAGCGTTAGGTCGAGGGTTCGAATCCCTCCGGGCCCGCTTTCAAGTATCCTAATCCATGGGTTTTTCTTTACCACTCCAGCCCATAGCGGGATTTTTACGCTTGTTTTTACTGGTAAGCTTTCTAAGGATGATGCAGCATCTTGTACTCTCCAACCAATATTGCCGGAATCTTGAGCTTTTAGAGATTTACTTATTCTAGAGAGTCGGCTAATGCTTTCAGGTCAGAGATAAAAACTTGTCAAAGACCAATCAGGTCTTTTCCATTATGACGATATATTCTGTAGGATATGCCAGCCTGTCTGCGTCAGCAGTGCGGGCAAATTTTCCTGTTTTTTCATCCCGTGTCAATGGCAAAATCTTGCCGGGTATAGGACGCTTGATAACGTCGTACGTCTTGAAGCCGACCTTTTCCATTGTTTGAATAAAGATTTCGGCATTTTTTATTTTGACCTTCTTTAGATCTGTATCCCCGATTACTATGGCAGCCCTTCCCCTTGGCTTTAGCACCCGATGCATTTCCTCAAAGCATTGCTGCATTTCAAAAAAGTATCTCTCGGCGCCAGTGGCCTCGCGCTTGTCTTTTCCTCTGAGTTTTCCAATTGTCTCCTTTGCCAGAGGGCTGTACAGCGGCAATTCGCCATCCTCCTTTTGGATAGAACCGATGAATTTGCGCCTGAAATCCTTCAGATTGTCAGTATACCCAAGCCACAGAGCAGTCAGCTGGTGTAAATCAGCATATTCGTACGAGGTAATGTAAGGAGGACTTGTGACGATAAGGGTCGCTTCGTTGTCCTTTAATCCAAGTTCCCGGGCATCGCAGTTGTCAATAACAACTCTTGGCACTTTTTTTCCATCGAGTAATTTCCACAATTCTTCATTCTTTTTCATCATACGTCGCATTTGAAGAATAAAGCTCCTGTGAGCGTCAGCAACGACCTTTTCTTTATCCCTTGTAGGCTTGACGGATTTCATCATCCATCTTGAGCAACCCTTCAAAATGTTTGAAAATGAGCATAATAGGAAAGTCTGGATCTCTTTATCACGGATTTGCCGGATCGTAGACAGGATCAATGCAAGGTCATGTTTCTGTCGTTGCGGAAACCAGTAGTCAATACGTTCATGACTGGGCATGGAAAAGTCCACAAGATCATCTACCAACAAGGACTGTCCTTTTTCCTTTTGAAATAGCGCTGCTTCCAGGTATCCTAGCAGAGAATCTGTTTCATGTTTTAATTTCAAAGGCTCAATTACAGTGGTCTTTGCAGTAGCAATAAGAACTGCAACGGGATTGATATCCGTACCATAGGCTTTCCGTCCATTAACAATCGCTTCGACCAGCGTCGTTCCAGAGCCCATGAACGGATCGCATATCAAATCTCCAGCTTGGCTATTTTCCTTGATGACTCTAGCTGCTAATTGTGGTATGAACTTTGCAGGATACCTATGGTATCCATGAGTGATATACAAAGTCTCGGTTCGAGTAGCATCCTTGAAAGACCATGACTCATCCACTACCACTGAGAAAGGCAGCACGTCCAGCCTACACAGCATGATCTCGACTATAATAACAATTTTTGCTCCCAGCGCACCAAAAGTAGAGGCGTGTGTGTGCTTTCTACTGCTGTAACGGCAGCAGCAACAACAACATCCTCATCATCATAATAATCCAGCGTCGCAGATTTTAATTGACGTGTTTTTTTTTTCTTACGCTTGGAGCGTAGTACGCGGCATTATCCTTATGCGCCTGCGGATCTTTTTGCCGGAAGGGGGCTTGGCCTTTGCCTGCATCATCTGCTGTTGTTGCTGCGCCGTTTCTTTTGCAGCGGCAGCAGGAGTGACAGGCGCCCGGTCCTCCGGCCTCACCAGATCTATCTTGAGCCGAGACGGCACCTTGCAGTTGAATACCATGCCCTGCATCGGCTTGATGCTAATCTTGTCAGGCGATATTATCCCGCCCTTGCCGCTGCACTCTATCCTGACAGGTTCAGAGTTTCTCGCCATGCCCTTTTCGGGGTAGGCAACTGTCAGCTCGGCTCTGGCGTTTGTGATTGTGTTTGTCACCGAATAAGTGCCGGGGCGCAGGACCATGACATAGAACAGGTCGCCATCTTTCAGCTCGCAGCTGTCAAACACTTTCTGGCCGCCATCCTCCTGGTATACTTCGACGACGTAGCCTCCGGCCGCCGAAGTCCTGAACACCGCATATCCGTCGGCTCCGATGTTAAAGCGGTTTGGCATCAGGCCGTCGCCGGCGCGCCCCGCAGCAGGCATCTCGACTTGCCGCAGGTCAATTTGCGCCTGCGTCGGCTGACCCGACGATGACATCTCCCTCTTGCCCACGATTATGGTAAAGTTCCCAACGACATTTCCGCCCCTGATGGCCCGGCCCTTGTACTCGCCGGGTTCCGAAAACCTGTGCACGACAGTTGACATCATGGTTATGGTGCCGCTGTCCACGTTGCCCTGCGTAAACATGTGGCGGTTTATTATTGCCTTCATGTCAGTTCCCCAGGTCTCCTTCTACTACCATCTCGCTCGTATTAACAGTGATCCCGAGGAACTCTATTGGCACCTTGACCGGTATCAGCGGTCCGTCTGCCGGCAGGACGGTGCAAGGGTCTTCCAGCTCAAAGAGCGTGATTGCGATGTACTGGGCCAGTGCGTCGATAAGCGCCTGGAATATTCCCAGGCTGCCTATCATGTCGAGGAACCATTCGCCAATGTCGTCCGGGATGTCAAGTACGGTGCGGATGATGTCCTCGACTCCGCCAAGCACCCAGTCTATCAGGTCCTTGGCCCACTGCGGTAACCCGGATATCAGGCCGTCGATTGCGTTTACGATGAGGTTATGGAAGAGGTCGCCAGCCGTGTCGGCGATGTCGATGATGTCAAGGTCTATCGGCAGGGTCGGCACCATCGCAATCTCCCACCTGTTTGGCACGCCGGAGCCGACGCCGTAGAACACCTTGGGGATGGCGGTGACAGTAACTTCAGAGGTCAATAGCCCACCGAGGTTTATCGGGATGTGGAAATCGGGGTCAGCCTCAAAGATGCACTGCGGGTCGATGTATACGGCGCAACCGTCAAACGGTATTGGGATCAGGCAGAATCCGGGCGTGCAGACCTTGGGTATGTCAAAGCCGATGTCCAGAAACAGCGTGTCCCACTTGATGTCAAGCTCGCTTATGAGTATCGAGCCGTTATTGCGCAGGTCGATCGTGCCACCTGCCAGGTGCGCCTCGACTGCATAGGTGACAGAGAATGGCCCAAAGCTGCCAGAGCCGTTCAGCTTGAATCTAAAGCCCTTTACCACGGCATCAAAGACCTTGACAAAGGCTTTTTCCGAAATCGCCGCAGTCAGGTCAAACGTGCCTGTCCTCGTACGCGGCCTGACCGTCCTAGTCACGGTCCCGCCGCCTCCTCCACCACCACCCCCGCTTCCGCCTCCTCCCGGCTGGATTACAATGTTCAGCTCCACCTTGTCCAGGTTCACAAAAGCCTTGAGCTGGTCATTTTCTATCGCAGGGTTGTTCGGCACCGCAGTAGACGCAGAGACCTGTATCTTGCCCATGCTGTCAGGAAGGTTAAAGACGCCAAACGCAAGCGTCGACGCCGACTGCATGATCGGAGGAAGGATTCCCTGGTTGAGTGCAAGGAGCGCATAGCATTCAATCGCGTTTTCAAGCCCCTCTGGCTTTAGGTCGACAATCTCGATGCCATCGACCCTCGGGCGTATTACCTGGCTCCCCTTGACGCCCGTTATCCTGCAGCCGGCGGTGGCAAAGAGGTCAAGGCAAAAGCACTCTATCTTTGACGGCGGCAGGGCGACCTGCGGCCTGTCAGGCAGAAATACGTTAATGTCCCGGTTGGATGATGGTGGGGTGGGCCGCCGCCGGATGTCAGTCGCCTGCTGGTGGCGGGCGATCGTAGTGGCAGTAGCTGAAATGTGTGTCAGGCCCGGCAGATGGTGGATGAAATCACGCGAAGCGCAGCCTATGCCGGCGCAGGCGCGCAGATGCACCGCCAGGTGCTGGTTCGCAAGGGGCGTCAGTTCCGGCGGCAGCGTGAAAACGTTTCCGGGGTGAAAGTCTATTTCGCCCTTGCTTAGCTGGATGCAAAAGTTGAGGCCGGCAGACATGCCCGGCACAGGGAGCGGGTCCATGACCTTGATTATCGGGTTGCCGGCGGCGGTGACCTCTGGCGCGACGTCTATCTGCTCGCACAGGGCCTGAGGATTGTTGAGGAAAAACGATGTGCCATAGTTAAAAAGCGAGGGTCGCTTGCGCATGACGTGTTTGACAAACCTATTTATCCCCGCATCGTGAATTGCAACGTAAATATCCGAGTTGTCGGTAAAAGGCACGAGCTATCCCCATAGCCTCAATTAAAAAGGGTTGTTCAGGAGTTGTACAGAAGAATGTATCAGGTCAGGCGCAGTACAGGCTTCTCTTTATCTCTTTAGCACGGTAAAACGTGTTGCAGGGGCCGCATGTCCATACGGGTTCTCTGCCTGCCACCCAGTAGTCGCCGTCAAAATATTTCATCTGCAGGTCGGAGCCGCATTTCGGGCAAGCAAACGACATTATCTGTCGTTTGCGCCGGGGATATATCAAGACATTATGGAAAAAATTTCACTTGTGTGATATACATTTTGCCCCGGCGTTGTGGCAGTGTCACGCAAAGTTTTCCGTAATGTATGCGGCCAGCTTTTTTGCGTCCCGCTCGCTTACAGGTATATTTGCCGCAAAGACGGATTTCTTGCCCTTGGCAATGTCCACCGTGACTGTGGTGCCAGATATCGCAAGGTTCAGTTCCGGCCCCTTCATCATCATGCCCTTTACCGGGTCGGCGTGGAGCGAGCCTTCTTTGCCTGCTTTTTTAGGGTTGACAAACTCTGACGTGAGCCGGTTGATGCTGTCCTCCACCGTAAAGATCAGCTTGCCGTCGCCGGCTTTTTCCATCTCAAACACGTATTTTTCCGTCCCCTCGATCGTGATCTTGCTCCCTAGCGGCCCTTTTTCCTCAACCATTTCAGAAGGAGTCCATACCGTTCCCTGCCTCGCCACCCTGATCCTGAACTTGCCTTCCTGCCCCGAGACCCGCAGGTGGTCGTCGATGGCTTTTTGCAAGTCGTCAGGCGACAGCGGCCCCGCAGGACCGCGGTGCCACTGGTTCTTCTTGTCCTCCCTGTCCTTTTCGCCGCTGTAGTGCAGTATGTAGCAGTCCTTGGCATTCCATCTCCGCACAAGGTCGTATGCCTGCGAGATAGAGATCATGCCGGTCGACGGGTGTTCGTTGTAGGTCTCTGTCCCAAGCACGGCAAGGTCGGGGTTCCACAAGAGGCCAGGGTCCGTGTCTGCCAGCTTTATGAAATCCCATCCTGCAACCACCTTCTTGCCGCCACTGGCGGCAGATGATGACGATGATGATAATGATATGACGTAGATCAGCGAGCCTTCAAAGCCGGGGCTGTCGCCGGCGTTGTCTGCGGCCACAGGCACCACCGAAAACGGGCCTACCTCAAACGCCTGCCCCGCAGTCACGGATACAAAGCGCGACCTGTCGACACCAAGCTCCTTGTTCACCCGGTCTGCAGTCGCTGCGGTGCAGTAGACCTTGGCTGTAGTAAATGCCGCCAGATCGCTTGTGTGCTGCCGCCGGCCATGCGTCAGAAGGATGGCGTCGGGTTCTTTCCCATACGATCTTACGCTGTCGGCAACCCCGCCGCCGCAATCGACCAGCAAGTGATAATCGCCAGAGAAAACCGACATCGAAGTATGCGCTGCTGTCGTCGTTGTTGCTGTTGCTCTTCCTTCTCCTTCTTCTTTCCCTCCTGCAGCCTCGATGTCTGGGAGGACGCCGTTTATCCGCACAGTGAGAGCATTTCCATCCATCGCTAAAGGTCAGGCGGCATCGTAAATAAACATGCCCGCCTCGATCTGTGCGTCCAGTGCGCCGGTTTTGTAACAAAAAGCGCGCAAAATGGCAGAGGGTTTCAGGGCGCCTGAAAAAGAGAAAGAGATATTCATTCAGGGGTCTTTCTTTGGCCGGGCACATAACACACACGGAGGGGTGGTGAAGAGAGAGGGGGGGGCAACAGCCCGCTTGAAGAACCCGGTGAAAAAAATTCATCAGACGCCGGCAAGCTTGGTCGTGCCGTACAGGCGCGCCTGATGTATTTCAGACATCTCTTCGCTTCGGTGCCGGCGCCTCTCGACGACGTAGCCGGAGCCGGCGTGGTAGATTATCACCATGTCCTTTGGGTAGAATGAAAGCATCTCGTGGTTGTCATAGTCTGACGCCATGTGGCGCAGGTGTATCCTTTCCCAAGCAAAGAGGTCGTCGACCTTGCCCTGAAAATGGAATGAGCTACCGCATGGGCAGCGCACGTCGCGCCAGCTGCCGCCAATGTTCTGCAGCCACTCGCTCTTGGACATTTTCCAGTACTTCTAAAGTCGCTTGCTTATAATTTTAGCCGCCTGTCAACCTCGTAAAGTCATTCTTGCGGTTCACCGCCTTGATATAGTCAAGGTTTGCAAGCGCGACAACTGCCGAATCACGGACCTCTTCGCTCTCGTCGGCAAGCGCGGCATTGAGCGTCTTTCTCGCTTCCTCTGAGCCTATGACGCCAAGCGCGACTGCGGCCTCGTGGCGGACAAATAGGCTTGAATCATTCTTGACCGCGTCTGCCAACAACTTGATTCCAGAGGAAAAGCCCAGTTGGCCAAGTGAAAAGGCGGCCTCGTGGCGGACAAGGTCGTTGTCATCTTCCTTTAGCACCTTGCCTATTGGGTTTACTGCGGCCTCGCCTGCTATTTCAGCGAGTATGCACACGGCCCTAGTGCGCACCACGCTGTCCTTGTGAGCGAGGAGTTTCTTAAAGTATGAAATGTTTTTCTCCTCAAACTGCTTCTCCATCTCTTCAAAGAGGCTGTTGCGCTCAGGCGACATGGAATATTTTTTCGTGATACGCGGCATGGCACGCTTCTTTTGCGCAAGGGGCGCTTTTAGTTTATCGCGTGACGTTATTATAGGACCCGCCATACACGCACAATAACATGCGCGTAAGGTACTGGCGTCTTGGCATCACCGACGTCCTCGATTCCAACTATCCGCAGGAAAAGGCGAACCACTGGGACATCAAGTGCATGCAGGGCGAGTACGAGCATTTTGGCGTGTTCTGGTACCGCTACGGCACGCCCTTTGACAAAGAGCCTGTGCACGGCATCTGCTTCTACTTTAACGACATTCCTAAAAAGACAGTAGACGAGCTGGCTGCGTTTTTGCAGAGCAAGTTCGGCGGGCAGCTGCTCTACCGGCAGAGCAGGGGCTTTTTGCAGGGGTCAAAGGAATTTGCGGACGGAAAATCGATAGGGATGCTTGCAAATGAGCTGAGCCTGAAGTTCAATGCACCCGTCGAACTGACGATCGAGTTTGAAAAGGCCTCCAAGGAGGATGTCGATCAGGAGGCATGGAAGCTGCCTGCAGGAAAGGCCCTCCCTATCCCGGGACCCGACTAGATTATATTTTACGCCCGCCTAGGTACCTCTGCGTTGGCTTCAGAGATGACGTTTCGGGAGCACCTCAACGAGCTCCGGGTGCGCGTCATGCATATCGTCATCGCCGTGGCAGGCATCACGATTTTCTGCATGGCGTTTGACCTCAGGCCGTTTGCCTACGCCGGCATAACGCTTGCCTACCCGTTTCCCGACCCCATCCACAACGTGTCGGCGCGAATAATGCTCTACATGCAGCACACGCTTTTGCCGCCAAACGTCACGCTGGTGCAGACTGCGCCGGGGCAGGCGTTCTTTGCGCAGGTCTATGTGTCGGTGCTTGCAGGCGTTATAGGCTCAATGCCTGTCATCGTGGCCGAGATTGCAGGGTTCATCTCGCCAGCGATAAGCCCGCAGGCAAGAAAGAGCATCTCCAAGATAATCATACCTGCAATTGTGCTTTTTGTCGCCGGTGCAGCTTTTGCCTACCTGGTAGTCGTGCCATTCGTGCTTGACTTTCTCTACCAGTACGGAGAGGCGATAGGCGTCGTTCCCTTGTTTAACATCAGCGACTTTCTCTCGTTTGTATTGCAGTTCCTTCTTGGATTTGGCGTGTCATTTGAGCTCCCCATATTGATGTACGGGATCTCGCTGACTGAAGCCATGTCGCCGTACTTTTGGAGAAATAATATACGCTACGCCATCCTCATCATGGTAATATTTGGCGCAATAATCACCCCGGACGGCAGCGGCATCACGATGTGGTTCGTGGCGCTTCCCATGATAGCCCTTTATCTCGGCGGCATGGTGGCAGTCGAGAGCAGGGCCAGGCGCATCGAGAGGCAGCGAGGCTCAATACCTAACACTTAAATCCTGATGGAGGGTAGCTGAGCCAAATGTCCGCAGGGTTCCAGAGCCTGTTGATGCAGCTGGGAGGACTAGGTGGTATGGAATGGATCTTTATTATCATCATCATTGTGGTGATATTCTTTGGCGTCAAAAAGATCCCCGAGCTCGCAAGGACCTTTGGCAAGGCCGGCGCAGAGTACGAGAAGGCCAAGATGGAGGCCAAGCGCGAGCTACAACAGCTAAAGAGCCAGAGCAACACCAAGGTCGGCCGGGAAAAGCTTGAAGAGATCGCCGAGTCCCTTGGCATCGATTACACCAACAAGAACGACGACGAGTTGCGGTCCGCAATCGAAGTCGAGCTGAACAAGACCAAAAAGTAGGCTTTTTATTACAACCTCTTTTCTCTTTTATCCGTTGATGATCGGCCAGCAGATCGCAAGCATCGTCGACCGCTATGATCTGAGGAACGTCACTATAGGCACGATAGGCAGCCACTCGGCGCTTGAGGTCATGGACGGAGCCAAGGACGAAGGCGTAAAGACAGTATGCATCTGCCAGAAGGGCAGGGATCTGCCATACAGGCGATTCAAACGCCTTGCTGACGAGATAATAGTGCTTGACAAGTTCTCTGATATTTTACACCGGGAGAACCAGGACAGGCTGCGTGACCTCAACTGCGTTATGGTGGCCCACCGCGCCTTTACCGCATACCTAGGCTATGACAACATTGAAAATAACTTCAAGGTGCCCGTGTTTGGCAACAGGTCGCTTTTGCGCGCAGAGGAGCGCACTGCGCCCCGCAACCAGTATTACCTCATAGAAAAGGCGGGATTGCGCCACCCCAGGATCTACCGCAAGCCGTCAGACATCGCCGGCCCGGCGATGGTCAAGGTGCAGGAGGCCAAGCGCAAGCTTGAAAGGGCGTTTTTCATAGTCACGTCGTACGAGGACTACAAGAAAAAGGCCAGACAAAAGGTAGAGCAGGGTGTCGTTAGCAAACAAGACCTCGAATCTGCGACCATCGAGGAATACGTCCTTGGCACTTATTTCAACCTCAACTTTTTCTACTCTCCCCTTGCAGGCGAGACGGAATTTCTCGGCATCGAGCGCAGGCTGCAGACGAACCTGCATGACTTTGTGTCGATCCCGGCGAAGCAACAGATGGAGATGGACATAGAGCAGCCGCAGAACATCGAAGTCGGGCACACACCGGCAAGCATACGCGAGTCGCTCTTGGAAAAGGTGTTTGAGATGGGCGACAAGTTTGCAGTCGCAGCGAGAAAGGAATATCCGCCAGGCATCATTGGGCCGATATCGCTGCAGAGCATCGTCACCACCGACCTTGATTTTGTCGTTTATGACGTGTCCCTCAGGGTGCCGGGAAATCCCATAATGGCCACGACAAGTCCCTACACCAAATACTATTATGGCCACACGATGGGCGTCGGGCGCAGGATCGCAATGGAGATCAAAAATGCGGTTGCGCAGCGCAAGTTGCGCGATGTCGTGACCTAACCTAGCGCTCTATCGCCTCTTCAAAGAGGCTTTTTCGCACTTTTATCGGTATGTCATAGTACGCTGCAAGTGCGATCGAGTCAGATGCGCGATAGTTGCGCAGGATTATCTCGCCCTTGCGGCTCCTGAAATACAGGTTTGCACGGAGTACCGTCCCGCTCTGGTAGACGCGCACCTCCGTTAGGAGCAAGTCCTCCATCGCCGCTATCTCTTCCACCAGGTTGTAGATGGTAGGGATTGTTCCCTTGTCGCCTTCCTGAAAGCGAGAGATGTGCCTTGCGACTTCGCCGGAAAAGGCGCGCATGGGAAACTCTTTGCCGTCGGTCGACTTTAGTATGACGACGCCTTCAAGGCCCACTTGGTCCACAAAGCCGACATAGCTTATCCTGGCAGATATATACTCGTCTTCTCGTGCCGGCGCTTCCCGTGGCATCAAGCTATTATATGTGCGGCACCAGAAATTAAGGGTTTATAGAGGATCGATAGGATTTAATTTGCTGTCGCTCTATTCACGCACACGATGGATGCTAGGGCGCGGCGCGAGGCGGGCTTTCGGATCCTGCTGGTAGGCGTGTTTTCGCTTGCAATAGCGTTCATAATTTACTCTCGGCTGTCAGGTGGCATCCCGGTACAGGCGTCGCAGCTGTCAAACCCGGCTTATGGGATGCTTGCCATCATGGCCGCCGGCATGGCGGCGGCATTTTACGGCGCATATTCTATCTTTAGGTCAGAGCAGGAGCGCCTCTCTGGTGGCTCCAGCCTCATGTCGTTTATCACTGGCGCCTTTTCCACCGGCCGGCCCTGGAAGGTGATGGCGATATCTGCAATAGGTTATGGTGTCTTTTTTGCGTCTCTGTCGCAAATACTGGTGTTCCGGCCTGACGTGTCGTTTGCCGAGAAGGGCATCGCCGTGCCCTCTGCAGAATTGATACCATGCTGCGGCTCTCCCGGATACATGCCAATGCTCACCGTGTACTTTACTGACCACTTTTTGCTCCTCATAATACCCGTAAATGTCATGCTCGCCTCTGTCGTCTCCGTCATGGTGGGCTTTAACGTGGCGCTCAGCGTCTATGCCTACGAGCTTCGCAAGTCAATGCAGGCAAGGACGTCACTTGTTGGAGGCATTGGCGCGGCAACAGGACTGTTTGTCGGCTGCCCCACCTGCGCCGGCAGCATGGTCTCGGCAGTCCTTGGCCTTGGCGTGGCAGGCGCAGGGGCAAGCACGAGCGCGCTGGCGCCATTTCAGACGGCATTCATTGCGGCAAGCATACCTGCCCTTGCAGTAGTCCCGTTCCTGCTGGCAAGGAGCATCAGATCCGTCTCACGGTGCAGCACCAAGTAGTAGCCTTGCGACCTGCATCATGTCCGGCTCCCGCACTATTTGCCCAGTAGCTGCTTCGATTTCAGCGTCCTTGGGCATGAATGCAATGCCGGCGCCGGCGCACCTTACCATGCAGACGTCTCCCCTGGAATCACCTATTGCAGCCGTGTTTGCAATCGCTATGCCAAGCCTGTGCGCGTGCGTCTCCAGATGAAATCGTTTGCATACGGACAGCTTGCAAAAGCAACCGATCTTTTCCCACCCAAGTGGCATGACGACCCTGCCGGTCGCTACACCGTTTTCAAACTGCAGGTCGTTTGCAGCCACAAAGCCCATGTCAAGCCGCGCCGCAAGGTAGCCTGCCGCAACAGTGTAGCTATCGCTTATTATCCCCATCGCAAAGCCGTGCTTCCGCAGGGCGGCAAGGGCACGCTCGCAATTCTTGGCAAGCGGTATTGACTCTATCGCAGATTCAAAGTCCTTTCTGGCGACGCCGGCAAAAAGCCTAGCGATATCTCGGGTCTTTTCAAAGTTGGACAGCCGGGCATCTGCCTGTATCTCTCTCACCTTGCCGTCAAGGCCTAGACTGCCAGAGAGCGCAAAGACGAACCTGCCCTCAACGAGCGTCCCGTCCATGTCAAAGGCTGCAAGCTTGTTCATCGGGCGGACACAGTATTGCGTTTCGGACGCATATATGCTTCGGCGCAAGGTAAAAACAGGAACAGAACTGAAGAGGGAAAAGAGGCTTTCTACTACTAGCAGTAACAGTACCATGACAAGTGCGGCAGATGCGACCCCACTACTGAGCCTTTACCTCAAACTCGACGATCATGCGCTCAAGGGCCTCCTTTACCCTGCCCTTGGCAAACATGCCAAGCATTGCGCCCAGCTTGCCCAGCTTTAGGTCCGCGTCAACCGTGACCTTTGTGCCAGCCCCGTCCGGCGCAAGCCTTACCTCGACTACGGTTCCCCGGGCATCGCCGTCAAGGACCTCGCTTTTCAAAAGCGAGTTTGGCTCTACCGTATGACGCGTGCGCTGGTGCGCCTCCCTCCCTGCGACCGTCACGTCTTCCTCGACTGTGACTGTGTTGCCTGATTTTTCCACTATCCTGACTGACCTGTACCGGTTTGGAAAGCGCAAGGGCAGCTTTTCAAAATCGGAAATCAATCCAAACATCCTGTCCTGCGGCGCGCTTATCGTCCTTGAGACATTGACTCTGACCATGCCCAGCTGTGTGTGTATGTATATATTGTACAACGGCTTTAAGCGTTTGTCAAGGACAACCTTTTATTTTTGGACATCGCAGCAGGTGCAAGCAAGCCACCCATGACGCAGGAGAGCACTCGCCTGTTTTACGGCGACAGGGAAACTACTAGGATCATACGCAAGGTGCTCGCTGGCGCAAAGAGGATAGACATTTTTGCAGATGCGGCCGCCCCGGCGGTGTCTATGGGAATCGAGCCGCTAAGGGAGGGCATATTGAACATGGTAAAGGCAGGTGGCAAAATGCGGTTCTTGACGGAAATAACAAAGGACAACGTCGCCCAGTGCAAGGAGCTTGTCAGGATCGCAGAGGTCAGACACCTTGACGGCATAAAGGGCGGCATGGCTGTGAGCGATAAAGAGTACATGGCCGCAGTTACTCTGATAAAAGACAGGCTGGTCCCCCACCTCATCTACAGCAACGTCAGGGAGATAGTCGAGCAGAACAGCTACATGTTTGAGACGCTCTGGAGCGCCGCCCGGCCGGCTGCTCAGAGGATCGCCGAGATAGACCAGAGAAGGGAGCCAGAATTCACAGAGCTCATTTCGGACCCTTCAAAGGCGAGCAAGACATTTGCCCGGCTTTTGCAGTCGGCCGAGAAAAAAGTTTCGATCCTGCTTCCCCATACAGGGTCGTTCCAGAAAGCGCACGACGCCGGCGTGTTTGACGTGCTTGTAGATAAGGTGTCAAGAAAGGGTGTCGACGCGAGGGTCATCTGTCCGCTTGAAGGCATCGACGGCAGACTCGTCTCGGCAATTGCTTCACGGGTCAGGCTGCTAAGCGGCCACGAAGCAAGCATGAGCATGCTCATAGTCGACGACAAAAAGTGCTTTGTGGTAGCCGAGCGAGACGCAGACAACAACCAGTATGGCGGATTCATGCTTCACACGAACAGCCCGCCGGCTGTCAGGTCATTCAACTCGCTCTTTGACATCCAGTGGCGCGAGCTGTCGCTCATAGACAGCCTGCTCCAGATGAGCAAGCAGAGGGACGAGTTTATCAGCGTGGCAGCGCACGAACTCCGAAACCCGATTACGCCGATAATGCTCTTTGTCGAAGGCTTGAAAGAGGAGTTTGGCGACAGGCCAGAGATAGCCGGGATAATGAGGAACACGAAAAGGCTCCAGAGGCTGCTGCAGGATGTCCTTGACAGCGCCAAGGTAGACAACAGGAATCTAATGCTGAAAAAGACCCACTTCAACCTCAGCAACCTCTTGAGGGAGGCGTGCGCCGACGCGCAGAACCAGGCAAGGAGCAAGGAGATCGACATCGTGTTTGAGCAGGAAAAAGAAGATGTGATGGTGGTCGCAGACCCTGCCCGCATTTCCCAGGTGATCTATAACCTGCTGGATAACGCGCTAAAGTTTACGGCAAGGGGCACGATAACGGTGTCTGCCAGAAGCGACGGCAGAAAGGCAGAGGTGGCAGTCAGGGACGAGGGAAGCGGCATCGACGATAAGGTATTGCCAAAGCTCTTTGACAAGTTTGTCACAACGTCTGACACGGGCACTGGTATCGGGCTGTACCTGTGCAAGGCCATCGTGGAGGCGCACGGAGGCAAGATACGGGGCGGCAATAATAATAACAAGCCCGGCAAGGGAGCGACGTTTTCATTTACGCTGCCGCTCACTTGAAGAGGAGAGACAGCGCGGTGGAAAAAGGAACATGCACGGTCACCCTGTCGGTCTTGGGATTATAGATTCCATAGACGCTGTCTACCTGCAGCTGGCTGTATTTCTTGTGCAGGTAGCCAGAGTCAATTGAGACGTTCTTGCCCTCTATTTCCACGTCAAGGCGGGTGCCAGAATCAACCTTGGACGGAAGGACGTGGATGTGGACGTCAGTCGCCTTGACAGAAAAGCCCATTATTACTTGCTTCTGCTGCCTATCCACCCTATCTATCACAAAATCGCGTGAGTGGCCTGTCAGCACGTCCTGTTTTACCTCCTTGTTTGGGAAGAGAGGCCGGCGTCCACGTCAAACGTGTACTGGAACAGGTTCATAAAGCCGGCAGCGGCCGCCGCTGCCGGTGGCGCGCCGTATGCATACGCGTACGCCGGCTTGGACATGATTGCGGCAAGCGTAAACAATGCCATGGCGCACAGAGCTTTTTTCCGGAGCAAAGGCAGCTCCAGCTTGGTCTGCCTGCGTAAATCCTTTATGGTCTGCGGCTACATCATGCGTCGGCGCCTCAGGAGCACGACGGCATAGGCGATAGCCGCTGCTGCCACTCCGCCTGCCGCAACGGCAGGATAGGCGGCCGCTGCCATCATCATTGTATCCGGCGGCGCTTGCGCGGTATAGTTCCTTGGCTCCACGCGAAATATCGTGCCTTCAGACAGCGACACTAGGTAGAGCAGGCCGTCAGGCCCAGTCTCCACATCAGAGATGCACCCAAAGCCGGTACCAAAGATTATCCCTTCCTGTGACTCACCTGTGCCTGCAATACCATCGGACAGCGGCCCGTCAAGCGCCAGGCCGTCGCGGCTGTCGTTCAGTCTGAACCGGTACAGATTGCCGTTGTTGCAGTCGCCCACGAACAAGCTGCCAGCGAATTTCCCAAGCGGCCCCGGCTCGACAAATGCAAGCCCTGTCGGCGCGACCGGCTGCTCCCATGCAAACTCTGGATCGCTATAGGTGTAATTCTTGTAGCCCACCTTGGCAAGCTGCGTCTGGTTGACCGGACCCATCACGGCGTACCAGCCGCTGTTTGAATAGGGTTCTACCATGTTTATCTCATCAAAAGTGTCATTGCCGTTTTCCGTATCCCACATTCTGCCCGTGTATGGATCAAAGGCAAGGCCAAAGCTGTTCCGCACGCCAATTGCATAATAAGGGCCTGTCGGCGCGACCGGGATGATGGAGCTGGTGTCTGGATAGAATTCGCTGCCCCAATTTTGCAGCTGTCCGTACCTGCCGGCATCACCTACCACTACATAGACGGTGCCGTCGGGTGCCACGGCCATCCCGCCGCCGTTATGGTAGAACTGCGTTAGGTTCATGTCCCTCACCAAGACAGGATTTTGCAGGGCAGAGCCGGTCCAGTCGTACCTGTAGACCCGCCGGCCCAATGCGCTCTGGCCGTCGGCATTTGACTCGGAGAAATAGAGATAGACCTGCGACCCCACTGAAGCGATTCCCAGCATCCCCTGCTCGCCTGTGTTGGCGACGTTTGCGTCAAGCATGGGTCTGGCTTGCAGCACGCCGTCGCGTATCAGGCGCACCTGCCCATCGGTCTTTTGCAGCACGAGGATGTCGCCATCTCCGACAAAAGCCATCGTAGTCGGGCTGTTTGGGATGCCAGCGACATATCGCTTGACTACAAAATCAGGATCGTTGACTGCAGGCATGCCGCCAGACGGATCGGCAAATGCGGGCAGCATCGAAAGCGCAAGCAGGCAGAGAGCTGCAATTCCCAATGCCAGCTGTCCGGAGGAATATACTATTATAGTTAACCGGTGGCAACACGCGGCCTACGCAGGCGCCTGCAGCTCTTTTTTGCGCAAGGGCCTGAAAAACGGCAGGACAAAGATTACGTGTGACAACGCCACCAGCGCGTACGGCACGTAGAGTATTTCGTTTGGCTTCCGCAGCGCCGACACTATTTCGACCCGGGATGCGCCAAAGAATACCAAGGCGACAATTGCAAGAAGCAAGAGCACGTGCAGAGGGTCATAGGCTCCTGTCCAGATCGGCCTGACAGAGCGAAACGCTGCAACTGCAAAGATTAAAGACGCGGCCAGGTCGACTGCCGACTGGTACAGTAGCAAAGCAGCGCCCTGCTGCTGTCGTCCCACCCACGGCGCGATGGCGCCAAACTGGGCGTCAGAGATGCCAAAAAGAAGCGGCGGGTTGCCGGTGAGGACGTCGCCTATCAGAAAATGCGAAAACGTGGCTATGGCGTAAGGGACGGCCCTACTCCGGAATATCGCAAAGAGAGGTGCGTATGCTGCAAGCCAGAAGGTCAGCGAGTGCGTTATCGTATGGTGTGCAAATATCGGTGAAAAGAGGAAATCCAGGTCAGGCGCTATGGCTGCGGCAAACAAGAGCGGCATAGAAAAAGACACCCGGGCAAGAGGCCGGCTGACGAGGTATGCCGGCGCCATGTGACCTGCAAAATACACGCAGGCTTGTACGACAAAGCGCAATATAGAGACTGTTGTACGTCAAAATCTAGACGCATTAGTGAGGAACAGAGTACTTTTCTGTGTGAATTTTCTGTAATTAATTACTTGAATAAGATACTGGATCTAGGATTTCCAGGTTATGGAAACTCTTTTATCGGCAGTCATCTTTTATCCTACAGAAGAAAATGCGACAGATTCGGCTAGGGAATTCTTATAGAAACCTCGACGGGACGGATAGAAAATGAAAGCCAGAGCCCTTCTTTTTTCGTTAATTTTTGCGACGATCGTCGGCGGATTTTTGGTGGTGCCGTTCCTTCCTGCCGCCTGGGCTATCCCGGCGGGGTTCACAGATACCCGCGTAGCAGGAGGGCTTGCCGCGCCCGTGGCGATGGAGTTTGCCCCTGATGGCAGGATCTTTGTGACGGAGAAAGACGGGGCGCTGCGGGTCATCAAAAATGGCGTGCTTCTTGGCACCCCGTTTGTCACAGTTCCCGTCGACTCGTACGGCGAAAGGGGCCTGCTTGGCATCGCATTTGACCCTAATTTTGCATCAAACAAGTACGTTTACGTCTACTACACTACTACAACCGCAGGCTTCATCCACAACAGGGTGAGCCGGTTTACCGCCGATCCGGCAAACCCAGACAGAGCCCTTGCGGGAAGCGAGCGGGTTCTGCTCGACCTGAACGGCTCTGGCAACGGGTTTCACAACGGAGGCGCGATTCACTTTGGCAAGGACGGCAAGCTGTACATAGCAGTAGGCGACCACGGGACTGCGGCCAACTCGCAGAGCCTGTCCAGCCTGTTTGGCAAGATACTGCGCATCAACCCCGACGGCACCATTCCCACGGACAATCCGTTCTATAACACGTCAGGCGCAAGGAAAGAGATATGGGCGCTCGGTCTGCGCAACCCCTTTACATTTGCATTTTCGTCCGGATCGCAACAACAGATGTACATCAACGACGTGGGGCAGGATACGTGGGAAGAGATAAACCTCGGGAGCGCCGGCGCAAACTATGGCTGGCCGATGTGCGAGGGTACATGCTCCAATCCGAATTTTGTTAACCCCGTCTACACCTACGCCCACGCAGGCAGCGGCAAGTCGATAGCAGGTGCCGCGTTCTACGAGGCATCCCAGTTCCCCTCCGAATACAGGGGCAGTTACTTTTTTGGCGACTATGTTTCCGGGTTTATCAAGAGGCTGACTCCCAGCAAGCAGGCAGTCGACTTTCTCACAAACGTCTCTGCGCCGGTTGACATCAAGGTGGGTCCCGACGGCAGCCTCTACTACCTTTCCATCGGGTCAGGAGAGGTCCGCAAGGTCCACTACACGTCGACAGGGAACAACGCGCCAAACGCAGTCGCGTCTGGCAGCCCCACCTCTGGCGCTGCCCCCCTGACTGTGAGCTTCTCTGCTTCTGGAAGCGCCGACCCTGACTCTGACCCGCTCACGTACTTATGGAACTTTGGCGACAGCTCGACTGCCAGTGGCCTCAACGTATCACACACTTATGCCTCTGCAGGCCCCTATACTGCAACTTTGACTGTCAGCGACGGGAAGGGCGGAAGCGACACTGCCACCGTCAGCGTGTCTGTCGGAAGCCCGCCGGCAGTGACGATAAGTGCGCCAGTCGCCGGCACAAAATATGACGCCGGCGACGTAATATCGTTTAGCGGCACGGCTACCGACGCGCAGGACGGGAGTCTGCCAGCAAGCGCGTTCAAATGGGTGGTCTTGCTGCACCACAACACCCACACCCACCCGTTCCAGGAATTTTTCGGAGTCAAGAGCGGCTCGTTTACCATCCCGACTACCGGTGAAACCGACGACAATGTCTGGTACAGGATATACCTGACGGTGACTGACTCGTCAGGCCTTAGCACGACTACTACGAGAGATGTCACGCCAAACAAGGCCACGATAACGCTGGCAAGCGATCCGCAGGGAATGCAGATCAACCTAGACGGCCAGCCCAGGACGACGCCATTCTCGTTCGTCGGAGTCGTCGGCATGTCAAGGACGCTTGAGGCGCCATCGTTGCAAAGTCTCAACGGGCAGGAGTACCAGTTCCAGTCGTGGTCAGATGGCGGGGCAGCCATCCACACAATAAGCACGCCTTCGTCTGATACGACCTATGGCGCAAGCTATGCTTCTTCGTCAGGCGAGTACGACATGACCGTCAGGTCGGCAGACCTGTCAGGGGGCGCGCTCACTGGCTACTACATAACGATAGACTCGGCAGGCAGCGGCACTGTCAAGACGGGCTTTACCCCGATGACCTACACAGGCAGTGCTGGGGCGACGTATACAGTTACCGCGCATGACTATGGCGATACCGTCTTTGACCACTGGGACGACGGAAGCAAGGGCAGGACTAGGACCGTGACGCTGAACGCAGACGCGGCCATGACTGCGTATTACAGGGTTCCTGTGCAGACGACATGGAGCCTGACCGTCAGGTCGCAGGACTCCTCCGGCAACGCCATTTCAGGTTACAGGGTGACGCTGTATGACAGCACAGGAAACGCAGTAGGAGGCGACTTTACTCCTGCCACGTTTACGCTGGACGCAGGACGGCAATACTCTGTGGGTGTGGGAGACTTTGGCACGTACTCGTTTGACCACTGGGCCGACAACGGGTCGGCTGCAAACCCAAGAGGCGTGTCTATAAATGCCAACACGCAGCTGACGGCCATATACGATTTTGTCCAGACGGTGCATATGGACAACAGGGAAACATCGTGGGGATCGCTCCTTTATCCAGGCAGGCAGCTAAACGCCGAATACGTGTGGCCAGAGTCGCAGCTTGTAGGTGACAGGATAGACAGCATAACTTTGCAGCTGATGAAGTGGGGAATGCCCACCGGCACGGCGCAGGTAGGCGTGTTCAATGAGGACCTGACCGTTAAAAAGCTGTTTGCGACCATAGACGTGTCGACCATTTCAGGCGCCTATCAGGACTATGAGTTTCGACTGCCAGACAATGAATTGTATACGATACAGGCAGGAGACAGGATCGGGATCAAGTATTCTGGTGGAGACAGCGAAAACGGCGTCTTTGTGATGATAGACAGAGACATCACAAGCTCGTTTGACGGCACCAGCTCGCAGCGCGTCCGGTACGAATCAGCAGCAACAGGAGGGTGGCTGTACTACGACACTGGGGAGGACCTGTACATGATATTGAAGCAGACGCACCAAGGGTAAGCAGGGCCGCATAGAGCCCAGATATAAGCTGCAAATGCGTGTGCCGGCGCACATGACTCTGAATCGGGTCTGCAAGTCGGCTGCAGTGGCAGCGACGTGACAGGATTTTCAGGTCTGGCTACAGCTTTCAAAACTCTCTCTGGGTTTCAACCATCGCCAACCTGCGGAACCTAGCAGACAGATTTGCCCTGTTGCGAATCTCGGCTGCCTGAAATTGGAAAAGTGTAGTACGATTTGGCCGCGCTGCTAATTCTTTAAAAACTATAGCAGGTGATTTGAGCGGCCCAAAGATCAAGAACAGCCCCGCACACGCCTTAAAAATAATGTTTTTCGGCAACTGCAAGTTGACTTTGAAACAGCAGACAACAAAAGGCAACGTTGCAATGGGACTTTTAGCTGCAACTGCTGCCGCCATGCTGGTATTGGCGGCAGCTTCGGGGATTCTCGGCCACTCGTTTTTTGGAGCGGCGCAGGCAGAGGAGCAGGGCAACCTTGTCGTGAAAAGGCAATCTCTTGATGGCGCAAGCCTCAACATGTGGATCTCGGTGAAAGCCGGCGATGGAACGGGCGCGCCTCTGATGGCTTCGTGGCACTCACCACGGAGTTTTGCAGGCGCGGCTGACACTACGTACACGGTCAAGGCTCACAGCTGGTCGGAAGGTGGGGTATTTTTTGATCACTGGGACGACGGAAGCACAAGCGCAACTAGACAGGTGACGCTTGAGGCCGGCAAGACGACCACGCTTACCGCGTATTATTATAAAACAGGCGCAGAGGATAGAGCCAAGCCGGTGGCGGCACCGGTGCAGGCACGTGGTGAGGGCACCCGCGCTACGGGCGTCTATGTGCCGCTGTACAAGTATCCGGACCTTGGCAACCCGTCGGGGCTATGGAGCAGCGTAATCGACGCCAAGAAGACGCACCCGTCAGTGCCGTTTGCAGTGAGCATAAACCCGTCAAACGGGCCCGGTTCGTCGGCCGACTCTAGGATAAGAAACGCAATTGGCGAGCTCCGTGCTGCAGGCGTCGAACACATACTGGGATATGTACCGACAATGTATGCGCAGGAACCGTCTGGCAGGACGATGGGCGACCTTAAGGGCATGGTGGACAAGTACAAGGCGTGGTACCCGGAGATGGACGGCCTCATGATGGACACGATGGCTGCAAACAGCGACAAGGTCTCCTTCTACAAAGAGCTTGTAAGCTATGCCAAGTCCAAGGGGTTCACGTTCATCAAGGGCAACCCCGGCGCCAAGGTGGACGCAGCATACATTGACATATTTGACAACGTCGCCATCTACGAAAGGTACGGCGCGCCGTCCGTGTCGACGCTGGAGTCAAACACCCTGCACGGCATGGGCTTTGGCAAGGACAAGTTCGCCTTCGCGGCCAAGGGAGTGTTGGGGCTTGATACAGGTTACCTCAACGAAATCCGAAATTATGTCGCCTACGTCTATATGACAGACGATGGCGGAGGCAACCCATACAACTCTGTCCCGCCATACTTTGACAGCATGGTAGCCGCGCTTGATTCGTAAGGACTAGGGCAGCAGAGCCGTTGCTGCCTCTCCTTCCCTTCCTCCTTATTTTTATTGCAGAAAAGAGATATATACTCTGAAAGGTTATCTCTATCGTTGGTGGTTGCCAGAAGCTTGGCTGCGGGCTTGGCAATATTGTTGTTAGTATCATTGCATTTCATGCCAAGCACTCCTGTTTATGCCCGGTGCTCCGAGCAGGAC
Organism: Nitrososphaera sp.; assembly: GCA_039938615.1. Classification (GTDB taxonomy): domain Archaea; phylum Thermoproteota; class Nitrososphaeria; order Nitrososphaerales; family Nitrososphaeraceae; genus Nitrososphaera. The sequence goes on along the minus strand of JBDUUM010000041.1, from coordinate 5,437 downwards.
ATCAAGGCCGGCACCTGCAGCTATCCTGGATCGGATCAAAGCGCCTCACCGACTCCTGACCAGCTCAAGGAATGCAGCGACCTTGGCATTGTCCCTGAAAAATGCTCGGAGCAAGAGATATTGAAGCACCATTGCATCGGGTTTTGCAGCGCCCGCGCACAGGAGCGGCCACTGCTTGATCCGGTGGTTGCCGGGATAATGGCCGGCTCTGGAGTCGCTTTTGTCGCGTCGATAATGGGCGTGAAAAAGCTGCGGGGCATCAAGAAAAAGCCCGGCGACTGAAACACCTATTATACCGCTGCGCGGCAACAACAACCATATACCTGCAATGCCGTACCGGGATCTTGACGACGGGCACAGGATCGGTCTGGACGAGGGCGTGATCTCGCATGCCAGAGAAGTCTTTAAGCAGGGATTGCAGCTTGAGGCGATATTGCTTGCGCACGAGTACCTTGAGCAAAAACTGAACGCCCTGTACCGGCAGGTCACGCCCGGCGACACGCTCATGACGCACCGCAAGTTCAAGCAGCTCATTGACCTTCTCCGGTCCCGTCGGCTGCTGTCTGATGATGATTATGCCGTCCTCAACGAGTTTAACCGCCTGCGCAACGTCAACGCAAACCAGATACTCGATTTCTCTCTGACGCTTGCGGGTGCAAAAAAGGGCGACATGGCAAAGGCGATGAGCTTGGCTCAAGAGTGCGAGGGAGTCATCCTGCGGATGACAGAAGAGGAGCAGGCCCAGCCGCGCAGGAAAAAAAGGTAACATAAAACCGGGTGCCGGAAATAGCACTCTTCTGTTGTTATATATTGCCGGATGCGTCTTTCAGCAATGAAGCCTCAGATCATTTTGGCGATGGCACTTGCCATGGCTGTTCCATCCACGCTTGGAGCCTATGCGCAAGCACCGTCATTTCAGGAAATAAGCGGCCAGTATTCAGACGAGCAGGCAGGACTAAAGATAACCTTGCCTAATGGATGGAAGGGTTTTGCGGTGCCCTCCGGCAACATGACTGCAGTCATAGTCTCGCCGGAGCAACTAGATCACACGGGCTCGCCTGCAAACATGATGATGGTGGCTGCGATCAAAAAGGACAAGACAAGCGATAACACGGTCCCAGAATCCGTCCAGCAGCCGTCAAACGTCCCAGAAGGAAGCAAGCCTGACTGCAAGCCGGCAGAGCAGAACGCAGTCAAGATAAACAACATGGACGGCATCGTGATGGTGATAGAATGCACCACGCAGGACGGCAACTTCTACAAGACCAAGATCTACTCCTTCCAGAGCGAGGAGAAGTTCTTTACCGTAGGCTATACAGCGACATCTGCGAAAGACTATGACACAAACGTTGGCACGTTTGACAATTCGGTCAAGACACTGCAGATATCAAACACCATTGAAGCGCCAGCGGTCCCAGAATTTCCAGTTGCGACAATTGCTGCAGTTGCGGCCGTGATAGGAGTAGTTGCCGTGCTGGGGAGAACAAAATTCATGCGGTAAGCGTGCCCTTCATTTATTTTTGTAGTGGTGCGTGCATGTATCTATGTGTGTGTATATATCTACACACGCGCGCACACACACCCTGTGACATCTGCCTTGCCTCAGCCGGCGGCTCAAGGGCACACATGCATAAATCCCGCTGATACGAATAAGTATTGATGGAAGGTCCTCCGCTGTGGATATGGGCAATAGTCGCAGCTGCAGTAGTGGCGTCCAAGTTCCTGCTGCGGTGGTCGCGCCTGAAAAGGCTGGCAAGGACGGCGCGCAACCGCTAGGCCTGTGCCTGAAGGTTTCTTCCGGCCATCTTTCTGCTGTCGTCCTTGAACCCTCTGATGTGCGTCAGGTCCCTGTCAAAGAGCAAGTCAATAGTCCAGTCAAACATTACTCTCAACCTCTTTTTGAGCATCGGTATCTTTTGCAGGTAGACAGCCCTCCAGAGCCACCACGCTGCAAGCCCGTGGACCTTTACGCCGGATATCCTCGCAATTGCCTTCCTCTCGCCTATTATCGCCATCTGGCTGTCGCCGGCGTAGTCAAGCTCCTTAAGGGGTCTGCCCTCCCTTGACCTTGCAATGTTCTCTGCGGCTATCTCTGCCTCCTTTATGGCATGCTGGGCAGTGGGCGGGTAGCGGCCGGCTGCAACATACGCACAGTCGCCTATCGCCCATACGTCGTCATAGCCCAGCACGCGCATAAAGCCATCGACTGGCAGCCTGCCGGATTCTGGCCTGCCGTCGCCGGGTATGTCGGCCACAATAGGGCTTGGCGACACCCCGGTAGTCCATATTATCGTCCTTGTCGGGATTGAAAACTCGCCTTCTCTTGAACGTATCTGGACGCTTTCCGGCGTCGCCCCTATAACCCTGGAATTGAGGTGCACCTCCACGCCGCTCCGCACGAGCTCGCCCAGTGTAAAATCCGCCAGATCGGAGTCAAGCTCGGGAAGCAGCCTGTCCCTTGAATGCACAAGCACCAGGCTGATTGCCTGCCCTGCATTTGGGTAATACCTGCTCACCTGTTTGAAAAAGCTGGCAAGCTCGCCAGCAGTCTCGGAGCCAGATAGTCCACCTCCCACTATTACAAACGTGAGCATCCTGCTCCTCTTTTCAGAGTCCGGCTCGATGTCGGATCTCTCCAGCATGTCTATTATATGGTTGCGCAATATCAACGCGTCTTTCAGACTCTTTAGAGAAAAGACGGATGATGCTTCCACGCTTGGCAGGCGGGCAAAGTTGGTGTCGGATCCAAGCGACACCACAAGCTGATCGTACTCGGCGACCATCTTTTCGTCGTCCGGCAGGTCAAGGACAACCCTCTTGTTATGGACATCTATTGACTCGACTGCAGCCTCGTAAAACCGGGTCTTTTTGAATATCTGTCTTATTGGGACGACGATGTGATTGCTCTCTATCGCCCCTGACACCACCTGCGGGAGCATCGGAGTAAAAACGAAAAAATTCTCGCGGCTGACGAGGCTCACTTCTACCCCACGAGGCGCCAACTTTTCCAGCTTCTTGGCGCAATAGACGCCGGCAAACCCTCCCCCAAGTACCAGGACCCTGACTCTTTTCATCGGCTATGTTGTGGTTACAGCAGCAGATGTGCATAAAGTGCAGTGGCATGTAAATGGGCAAACGTGCAGCTTTTTTTATTGCATGCATGCGCATGTGTGACTGTCATGCAGGCTACGCAGATCTCTGACGTAAAAAAGCAGACGGCTAGAAACCTGTACGTCGGAGGGATGCCTGAGGAGTTTGTCGCCATGCAGCTTGACCTTGACATCCCCGCAGTAGTGGAGATCCTAAAGGAAATGCACGTGTACGATGAAAGCCTAAACTAGCTTGTTTTCAACACAAAAAATCTTATTCCGACACCTTGGCAAGAAGCGCCGCTACTCTTGGATCATTGCATGATTCCAGCTTCAATATGTTGCTACTGCTGCCGCAGATCTCTTTCAAGAGTCCTAACTGCTGGCATGCGTCGCCTTCCTCAAGGCATCTGACCACTATGGCCTGCGCTTCCGAGTTGACCTGCTGCCGCATCACCTCTGTCATCTCGATATTCTTTTTCGCAAGCTCGGAGATCCCTGTAACTGCGGTCTTGTTATTGTTATTGTTTCCGCCTGCGCGCAGTATGTCTTCTGCTCCGGGAAGAACGCCACCTGCGATGCCTGACAGCTTGGGCATACTGACAGACAGCACCGAGACTATGAGCATAGCAAACACAGCCACGCCAAACCCCATCGCCTTTGCCGGACCTGCCATGACGCCGGGAAGGTTGGCCGTGCATATATGGCCCAAGATGGCCGGGTTTGGACATACATACAGCATATGCATATTCATATGCATGCCTACATGTGTATGTCGGGAAAGTTACACGTGCGTCCTTTTTGGGCCTGCTGCGCGTATATGTGCATATATATGCACAGCAGAATGATGCGCATCAAGGTGCCGTGGGTGTCAGAGCCCTGCAGGTTTGCCAAGAGCTGCAGGCTCTATAGAAGTGACAGCCATACGTGCAACGATGATGACGAGGCCATAAGCTACTGCGGCTACTCGTTGCACTGGGACTGAGAGTCTGAAACTGTTTAAAGAATTGGCTTGCATAGGATGCATGGCCGATGATGATTATTCAAAGAGCACTATACGCAAGTCGCGTCATGCGCCGACTGCGGACACGGGCAGGATAAATTCCGCCACCGAGAGGGTGGCAAGGGGCGACGACGCGTTCATTGATTCGGCGATGGCCCGGCTTGACGGGCTGGAATTTCCCGCGTTCAAGCACAAGATACTGGAGCACGTCCAAGGCTCTGATCCGCAGATAATCGGCCTGTTTGAAAGCCTCAACGGCTACACAACTTACAAGGACGCATACCAGGTGCGAAAGGCGATAGAGGAAAACGGCCCAAAATACAAGGTGCAAAACCAGATCTCTGACGAAACCCGCAAGCGCCCAAACTTCAAGACGCGGGAAGGAATGGGGGGCGCGAGCACCAAGAAAAAAGAGGCCGCCACAGGTAAGGAGGAGCGCAAGGACTATCCTGAGGTGACGCCCACTGCGATGTCAAACTTTATCTGCAGCCAGTGCGGCAAGGCATTCCAGAACCAAGACGACCTCGTCCGGCACCAGCGCTTTGAAGGTAGCAACCCCTAGCCGTGTGTCTGCTTCAATATCATGTACAGGTCCTCCCCAGTGTCGTAGTACAGCCACCCTCCTGTTGCTGCTGATTCGTACCGGACGCGCTGCGAGCTGGTGTCGTCAAAGGGGTCAGCGGTGTTTCGGTCGATCATCACGCTCACGCCGGAGCTTGCTGTGCCCCCGTTGTAAAACACGCCTATCCTGTCATCCTGCTGGATCGTGTACAGCTCGTTGTTTGGCAGCTTGAATTCCATGTCTGCAAAGGTCGCAGGCAGGGAGGCCACATTTGTAATGCCAAACGCCTTTTTGAGCTGCAGGTTCGAATCATATACGCCAACTGTTAGCGTGCCTGCAGGAGAGCCGACCTTTTGCAGTCTGACAGTCGCGCTGTCTACCTGTTTGCTGACCAGCAAAGAGCCAGCCTTTGCCCATTCTGCGTTAAGCGGCCTGCCGGCGTAGACTAGCGAGCCGGAGCTTATCGTGGTGTCGGACATATGCACGACCGGATATTGCGAGGCTCCTGCATTACTCTGCTTCTTCAGTATCATGTAGAGGTCCTCATCATAGCTTACTATCCATGACGACTCGAACCTCGCCCTGTAGCTCTTGCTTCCGTCAAAGGGGCCTGCGGGATCCCTGTCATTCATTACGCCGATGGCGTTTGAGGCATCGCCACCGTTATACTTTATCCCAATCCTGTCTCCTGCCTGTATCGTATACAATTCATTGTCTGGCAGTCGAAACTCATAGTCCTGGTACACATTTGAAAGCGTCGACGTGCTCCTAATCTCAAATGAC
>JBDUUM010000040.1:0-4981 GCA_039938615.1 Nitrososphaera sp. | reverse complement strand
ACCTGCTTACCGTGCAGGCGCTTGTGGGAAACCCACTTGACTGGCAGCACTTTTACGAAAAGATTTCTGCGATCAAGAGGGGCGACAGGACGGACTTTATGGTCGTAACAGCCGAAGGCGACAGGCTTGCAGGCGCAGGCGACGTGGTCGACATTGAAAAGTGGAGCAACCACGGCCAGTACGGCTTCAAGATCAAGATAGACGTCAAAAAGCAAAAGTCCCTGACCGACAGGAGGACAAGGGCACCTAAAATTGCTGCTCCGCCCAAGATGATGCCAGAGGTCCCTGTCAAGATGCCGGCAGTGACGGCGGCAGACATTGCCAGCTTTAAGGAAATGCCGAAAGGCTCGCTTGCGATGGATATCTCGGCATAGCATATTAATAATACACTTATAACTTTCAGCCAGAAACTGGCAGTGTTTGGCCATCAAGGTATTCGCAGTAGACATTGACGGCACGCTCACGGAAAATGGGGGTGGAGTCGTCCACCTTGCGGCACTGGCCAAGCTGCGCTACCTTGAAAAGCTGGGCTACAGCGTCGTCTACGTGACCGGCCGCTCCTCGATAGAGGCGTTTGTACTTGCAGTCTTTGGCGGCACGACGCGGCTGGCGGTGGGCGAAAACGGCGGCGCAATAACCATCGCGCCGCAGGAGCACAGGCTGCTTGCGAGCCGGGAAAAATGCATGCAGGGATATAACCTGCTGAAAAAGAGCCTTGACGGCGTGCAGGAAAAGCCGGTCTTTGCGAGGATGACAGAAGTCGTGATGCTCCGCACGTTTGACATAAAGGAAGGCCAGAAAATCCTTGACGAAAATAACCTGCCGCTATACCTGAATGACAGCAATTATGCGTTTCACATAAATGAAAGGGGCGTCGACAAGGCAATGGGGTTGAAAGAAGCGCTCAAGATGCTAAAGGCAGGGCCGGAAGAAGCCGTGGCGATAGGCGACAGCGAGACGGACATACCCATGTTTGAGGTCTGCAAGGGCATTGCACTTGGACATGCCGATGACGCAGTAAAGAAAAAGGCAGCGCACGTGGTCGCCGGTAGGGAAGGTGTCGGGCTGATAGACGCGATTGATTATGTCGCATTGAATTACCTTGGAGTTAGGGCATGACTTTTCGCGCCCTGGTAGATGAAGCTAGAAAGCTGGTGTCTGAGGCGGCCGCCAGCTACCCCAAAGTCGCCTTTGACGTTTCAGAGCCTCCGAGGAAAGAGTTTGGCGACCTTACCTGCAACGTCGCCTTTCTGCTCAGCAAGCAGCTGAAAAAAGCGCCTGCGAAAATAGCTGCAGAGCTCATCGAGGGGTTGCGATCGCGCATCGGCGAAAACTCGCTCATAAAGGCAGTCGAGCCGCACCCAGCAGGCTACATCAACTTTTACGCAAACTATGCAAAACTGTCACCACTGACGCTGTCGCAGGTCCTTTCAAAACCAGACACGTACGGCCACCTTGACGCAGGCCAGGGCAGGCACATCGTGATCGAGCATACGAGCGTCAACCCCAACAAGGCGCTCCACGTAGGCCACATGCGGAACGTGATACTTGGAGACACGCTGTACCGCATAATGAAGGCCGCCAGCTACAGGACGACCGTCCTCAACTATGTCGACGACTCTGGCCTGCAGGTGGCAGATATCGTCATCGGCTTCAAGTTTGCAGGATTTCCAATAGAACCGCCTGACGGGCGCAAGTTTGACCAGTACTGCGGCGACGAGGTGTACGTCAAGGTCAACCAGCTGTACGAAAAAGACCCTGCGCTTGCAGACAAGCGCAAGCTGGTGCTCCGCGAAATTGAAGAGGGCAAGTCAGAGCTGGCGCGCTTTGCAGCGCAGATAACAAAGAGAGTACTGGACGAGCAACTAAAGACGTGCTGGCGGATGAAGGCGCGCTACGACATCCTCAATTTCGAGTCGCAGATCGTCGTGTCCAAGATGTGGGGCAAGGCGTTTGAGCTTCTCAAAAAAGAAGAGCTCGTAAAATTCGAGGAGGAGGGCAAGAACAAAGGCTGCTGGGTGATAGAGGCAGAGGGTGAGGAGGACAAGGTCATAGTCAGGAGCGACGGCACGGCGACCTATGTAGCAAAGGACATCCCCTACGCCGCGTGGAAGCTGGGTCTGGTAGAGGACCCGTTCTTTTACGTCAAGTACGCTACGCAGTGGGACGGCTCGCAGCTCCTTGCGACGACGCTTGACGGCTCGGCAGCGACGGCAGCAACAGCAATACAAAAAATCGATTTCAAGGGCGGCGACAGGGTAATAACGATAATCGACTCGAGGCAGGCCCGGCTCCAGCGCATCATATCGCAGGTGCTCGGCAAGATAGGCAAAAATCACGATCACGACTACCAGCATCTGGGATACGAGGCAGTAACACTCAGTGGCGCCACCGCAAAGGCGCTTGGCATCGACATCGGCGAGCGGCAGTTCATGCACATGTCTGGCCGAAAGGGGGTCTACGTCGGCGCAGATTTCGTCCTTGACAGCCTGCGGGCCAAGGCGGCAGAAGAAGTGCGGACAAGAAACCCCGAGTTTTCTCCCGGCCAGGTGGACGCAATAGCAGAGGAGATAGCCATCTCGGCGATACGATACAACATGATAAAGCAGGACCTTGACAAGATAATCACGTTTGACATCAACGAGTCGATGAGCCTTGAAGGGGACACCGGCCCCTACCTGCAGTACGCTTATGCCAGGTCGCAGAGGATACTGGAGAAATCCGGGATGGCAGTTCCTACTGCTGTGGCAGCAGCAGATGCAAGGTTTGACCTGCTGACGCATGAAGCCGAAACAGCCCTGATAAAGGAGATAGCCAAACTCGACCTAGCAGTCGAAGATGCGGCAAAATCGCTTTCGGCAAAGGCCCTTGCACGTCACGCATACGTCCTTGCGACTGCGTTCAACCTCTTTTACGAAAAGGTGCCGGTGCTAAAAGAGCAGGACAGGCAGGTGCTTGCTGCAAGGCTTGCGCTTGTCGGCGCGTTTGGCGTGGCGCTAAAGAATGCCCTTGACATCCTCGGCATAACTGCGCTGGGCAAGATGTGACTGGGCGGAGAAGGCCGCCATCGTCGCCCTGCGCACCATGCGGCCCTTTGCGCCGTGGTACTGCGGCCGGGTGCGGAGGTTCTTGTTGCAGCAGGGGCATTTTGCCGACGCCATGCCCACAAACACAGCCCTGTCGCAGGCTATGCACACCTTCATCCCCTTGGCGTAGTCGATCTTTTTCACCGGGACGTAGTTTGGGTGCCTGATGCACAGCCCCCTGCAGGACATTGGAGGCGCCATGCAGGCGCTCCATAGTTAAGGTTATGGAAACTCACGCCGGAAGGCACGTACAGATCTGTCGTCCGGTGGGCCGCAGGGAGAGAGAAAAAATCGACCTAGATTGGTTTTTATCTCCATCGTCCAGCTACCCCGCTGTTGAAGATACAGGAAGGCTCGTACGTGCTGCTGTTCCACACCCAGCGCAAAAAGTGGCTCACCAAGGTCACGCCGGATAAAAAGATCCACACGCACCTTGGCGTTATCGACGTTGGCGCCACGATAGGGATGGAGTACGGGTCGGTGATACGCACGACTGAGGGCAAGGTCGTATTCCTCATCGAGCCCACCACTCACGATTTCATCATGAAGTCCGAGCGCAGGACGCAGATCGTGTATCCCAAAGACCTGGGGTTTATCGCCGCGCGCACAGGCATGAAGAACGGCTCAAAGGTGCTTGAGATAGGCACCGGCAGCGCCGCAGCCGCGACGTTTTTTGCAAGCATCGTCAAGCCAGAAGGCCACGTACACAGCTTTGATGTCAACCCTGACTTTATGGAGATTGCAAAGCGCAACCTGGAAAAGGCAGGGATGGCCCAGTACGTGACGCTAAACCGCCACGACCCTCACGAGGGTGTAGACGTGAGGGACGCAGACATTGCAATCGTCGACCTTGGCGACCCCTGGACGGTGCTTGACCAGGTACATGATGCGCTGAAAGGAAGCGGGGCGTTTGTCGCAATATGTCCGACCATGAACCAGATCGAAAAGACCGCGACTGAGCTAAAGAGGAGCGGCTACGTGGACATTGAATCTGTAGAGCTTTTGATACGGTTGATGGAGGCAAGGGAGGGGATGACCCGGCCGTCCATGCGCATGATAGGGCATACCACCTACCTCGTGTTTGCAAGGAAGGTGCAAAAGAAGGCGGTGGTGCAGCAGGCAGACGAGCCGGGAGAAGAGGAAGACGAAGGCGACGATGGCAACAACAACGACGAGACCTAATCTAACCTGACCTGACCTAGCCAAACTCTACCTGCGCGCCCTCAGTCACATTGTGCCTCTGCGAAAAACCTGCTGTGGTTTCAAGCACGTACATCGCCTGCTGATCGGGCGTGTGGACAGGGCAGTCGACTATGTTTGGGCATGGAGGCAGGCTGTGCTCGATATGCACCACCCGCTTGTCTGCGTTTATCCAGATAATGTCTATTGGGAACTTCATGCCGCTCATCCAGAACCCCTGGCGGCCCTCCTGCTTGAACGGAAAGAGCATGGCCTGCGACTCTGTCATGTTGTCGCGGACGCCAAGGCCCAGGTTCATCTTGTCCGGCGTGTCTGCAATGTCGGCCGTCAATTTGACGCCTCCTATCGACACCACGGTCTGGTTGTAGCCGGGGAGGCCGGTGGGAGTTGTTATTGTCGTCGTCTGCTGCTGTTGCGGGATCAGGGGATGGCTTTGCGGCCCCAGAGAGACGACGGGCGTCAGGAAAAGCGCGGTCAGGAGCGCGATTGCCGCAGCTATGCCGCCGGCGATGGCGACAGCCACTATCGTGCGCACGGGCAAATATCCGCAGGCTAGATAATATATTATTATATTTATGCTATGGGCCTTGCCAGCCGGACGTGGACGAGCTGCGGGCTCTGCTTGCTCCTCTGCATCATTATCCTAGGTTCGTTGCCCGACCTGCGGAAGTATGACGCCAGCACCACTGCCCAGG
>JBDUUM010000039.1:0-46910 GCA_039938615.1 Nitrososphaera sp. | reverse complement strand
AAGACCGGAGTCTACGTTGCACTGTACATGTATCCATCATCATCAGGCACCGGCGCACAGTGGTGGCAAAAGGTGTACGACGAAAAGGTCAAGCACCCCTCGGTGCCAATAGTGGCAGCATTTAACCCAAACAGCGGGCCGGGTAGCTTCAAGGACAACAACATTGCAAGCTGGGTTGCCAAGCTGAAAAGTGCAGGCGTGATAATGATAGGTTATACCTTTGACGATTATGGCAGCAGGTCGCTGTCAGCGCTAAAGGCAGACGCAGACAAGTACAAAAACTGGTATGGCGCTGATGGGCTGTTCATTGACGAGTTTACAAACAAGGCAGGCTTTGAAACCCATTACAGGGACCTGACTGCGTACGTGAAATCCATAGGAATGAAGATGACAATGGGCAATCCCGGGACTGACGTGCCAAAGAGCTACATAGGTACTGTCGATGTCATCAACATCACCGAAGGAAGGGGATACATGCCTATATCATGGCTGCAGTACTGCATCAACTGCTCTGCAAGCAACGGGTGGCACTACCAATATGACAAGCGCAATTTTGCCTACATAAGGTATGACATAAGCTCGCTTGATACGGCGTTTGAAGTCAACTCATCGCAGTGGGTCGGCCTTCTGTACATAACTGATGGCAATGACTCTGACGGCAGGTGGTTCCACCTGCCGCCGTATTTCAGCACGGAGGTAGCAACACTGGACAGGTAAAAAAAACCTGCATTTTTTATATGCAGGGCCTACCCTTTTTTTCAAAATATCTCGCGCACGTTTTCCAGCAGCCAGCGCGCCCCTTCCAGCTGCAGCCGGGCGCCGTTCAAGTGGCCGCCGCCAAGCTCAAGCGTGCCCCTTACGTCCCGGCCGGAAGAATTCACAAAAGTCAGGATTTCTGCCAGCGGGATGTCGCCTTGCCCAAGCGGCAGTGCTTCTCCTTCGACTTCCATACCCCGCGCATCGCTGATGTGCAGCTGCACAAGCGAGCCGCCAAGCATCCTGATGCATTCCTGCCAGCCCGGTGGCGCACCAAAGAGCTGCCTGTCAATGTCGCCTGCAAGGTTTCCTTTCCCGTGCCTGATATAGTTTGAATAGAGATGATAATGGGCAAGGTCAAGCGTGGCTGCGATCCCTCCCTTGCTGGCGATCCGGGCGACCTCCTGCGGGTGGAAGGGCCCTATGGTTGACGAGCCGCCCCTGAAGCGAGGATAGGTGTTTTCAACTGCCATGATGCATTGTTGCGTGTCAAGCCCTGCAAAAAAATCTAGAAATTCTTGTACCGCCTTGTCGACGAGCCGCGTCTTTTCCTGCGCGGTGGATGGGATCCGGCCTGACGGCACATAGCTTGTAAGGTGGAACACGATTACCGCCTTTTCCTTGATGCCGGCCTCTTTGCAGGCAAGCTGCGCTTCCTGCACTGTCTGGCGCACCGACTCTTTTACAACGTCTCCCCTGTTCCAGATGTTGTCGCCCAGCCCAAGTATCGGCGCATGATAAGTCAGGTGCGTGAGCTCGTTTTGGCGGCAAAAGCGCGCCACCGTTTTTGCTCTTTCCTCAAGGGGCACCCTGCGCATCACAGCCGACACTTGGTGCACCTCATGACCCCTTACCCTATAGCAGAAGTCTCTGCCAATCGTCTTGATTATGGAAGAGATGTTGTCAAGCGCAGGCTGCTCCTGCGTCGACTTTAGCTGCATTATTATCAATTTGTGTGTATGTGTATAGTGTATGCATAGTAAAGGAGTATATGCATATATTTAACAGCCGCAGGCGGCTTTAGCGCGATCCCGTACGGTTATATCCAAAGGCTGCACAGGGAACAAACATATGAGTACAGAGAGGCCGTGCGCGTACTGCAGTCACCCGTTTTCCATGCACTTTAGCGATGATACAAGAGGTCTTGGGTCAAAGGACAGCCAAGATGTCCACAAGGGCTGCTCTGCCATGCAGAACGGTGCGCCTTGCCCCTGCCCGGGCTTTGCAGCAAGCCTGCCGGAGGACACCATCAGCAGCAATAGTAGCGGGCATGACACCGGCGCAGGCATCTCCTAGCCAAATACCTCCTTTGCGCCCTGGATGATGAACTGCACGGCTATAGTCGCTATAAACACCGCAAACACCCTGGTGACTATTAGCGAGCCACGGCGCCCAAGCACTCTGTAAATGCCATGCGAGTAGCGCAGGACAAGGTACGTTATCCCCGTAGTAACCAGTATGGAAACCGTGGTCACGACAAGCCCGGACGTTTCAAGCGAGATTATGACTGCCGTTATAGAGCCGGGCCCCGCAAGGAGCGGAAAAGCTATCGGCACTATTCCGGCCTCCTCGCTTGCCGATGCGTCGCCAAACCTCCAGCCGCCCCTTGTGAGTAACTCTATGGCGACAATAAAGAGGAGCACGCCTCCGGCTATCATGAAACTCGAAAGCGTGATTCCAAATATTGCAAAGATCTGGTTGCCGGCGATCGCAAATGCAAACAGGAGCGACGCAGCTGTAATTATCACGGTCTTTGATACAGCCCTCCTTTGTACCCGCTCCATCTTGCCGGTCAGCGCGATGTAGAGGGGCACGATGCCAAGCGGGTCAACCACCACTAGCAGTGCCACGGTAGAGCGGAGCAACGCGGAGGCAAAATCGGCAGGTATTGCAAAAAGGTCGGCGGCCATGAGAAAGAAAAACGCGCAAAAATCGTATTTAATAAATGTGGAGTGAGGAGAGATAAGTTTTCCCGCTAACTATGTGCAGAGGATGCAACACAAAAAGTAAGTTGCAGGACTGATCTTATTATTGTTGTTCGACCGGCTTGCCGTCTGACGTGTAACGCTTGACGTGCTTTTCAGACGAGCCTTCTGTCTGCGGATGGCCTTCCTTTTTCTTTTTGAACCTATCAAGGAATCCCATTTGCTAATCTAATATTTAGCAGTCATTGCATTTAAGGTATAAGGTATAAGGTATACACTCTGGTCACGGGATCACCGCAGCCCGGAGTCCCCGGTAGCCTTCTGTCGCCTGCAGGGCGCCTGAAATGTCGTCAAGGGAATACCGGTGGGTGATTATCCTTGACAGGTCCACCACCGCACACTCTTTGTTTGAGGCAAGATGGACGGCCCTTTCAAAATCTGCCGGCGTGCTGCTGAAACTGCCGCTCACAGATATCTGACCGTAGTGTATGAGGTTTGGGTCAAGGGCAGTGGTAGTAATAGTAGCAGCAGCGGCAGCCTGTCCCTTTATCCCGGCAAAGATGTTGATGTGCGATCCCTTTGAGGCAAGCTGTGCTGCCAGGTCAAGCGCGGAAGGCTCACTTGCAGCTACTATCACGAGGTCATAGCCTCCGCCTGCGGCAAATTCTTTTATCTCTGAAATATCATCATCCGCGGCGGAAAATACCTCGGCGCCAAGGGACCTTGCGGCATCCATCCTGTGCGACACCTTACCAATGACTGCAGTCCTTGCACCAAGCAGGTTCCTTGACAGTTGGAGGTGCAACAGCCCCATAGGGCCATCGCCTATTATCGCAACCGCAGCATCTCTATCAAGCGCTCCTGCCTGCGATATGCTGTTTACGCAGCATGCAAGGGGCTCTATGAGCGAAGCTTCCTCATCGCTGAGGCTATCAGGAATAGGCACCAACCCGCCTATCTGTGCTATCTCTTTTGGTATGCTGATGAGCTCTGAAAAGCCACCGTCAAGTGTCGAGCCTATCTCCTTCATCGAGGCGCAGAGGTTGTACCTCTCCTGGCGGCAGTGCTTGCAGCCAAGGCACGGAAGCACGGGATAAACTGCAACCCTCGTCCCGGCCTTTATCGATCCTAGATCGTCAGTTGCCTCGGCACATATCTCATGCCCAAGGACTACAGGCGGGTTTACCTTTTTGTGGCCGTTTCGAAAAACCCGGGCGTCATAGCCGCAGACGCAGCATGATCTTGTCTTTAGCGTAACGCCGGAGCGTGGAAATTTACGGTGTGTGACTGAAATGTTGCCGGGGCCATAAAACACGGCGGCCCTGGCGGTGGTGGCAGCAGTAATGGAGGACATGTTCAATATCAAGGAAAGTTTTGGCAAGTTTACATATATAGTGTAATTTGATTCTAGAACAAGTGTGCAGAATTGCCCCGGCTTTTTGACCCCCACATCCACATGTACTCCCGCACCACTGATGACTATGACGCAATGTCACAGGCAGGAATCGAAGTCGTAGTAGAGCCATCGTTCTGGCTTGGCAGCCCAAGAAGGTTCGTAGGAACGTTTGAGGATTACTGGGAACACCTCATCACCTTTGAGACCAAGAGGGCTAAAGACTTTGGAATAGAGCATTTCACGTGCGTATCGGTAAACCCAAAAGAGTCGACTGCCCGGCCGCTGGCGCTTGACGCGCTTGAGGCTATGAAGAAATACCTTGACAGGGAGCGGGTCGTCGCAATAGGCGAGATAGGCTACAACCTGATAAATGACTTGGAAGAGGAGGTGTTTGTAAAGCAGCTGGACCTCGCCTCTGAAATGGACATGCTTGCTACCGTCCACCTGCCTCACAACAACAAGCCCGGAGGGATGGAGAGGATCGAGAAAATCCTGGAGGGCAGCAAGAATCATTATAACCGAAAAAAGATCCTTATCGACCACAACACAGAGGAGACGATTGAAAAGACGCTAGAACTGGGCATGTGGGCAGGGCTGTCGGTTTACCCCTTTACAAAGCTCTCGCCGGAGAGGGCGATGAACATCGTGAAAAAGTACGGCACGGACAGGATAATGATCCACAGCGCGGCCGACTGGGGCGTGTCAGACCCGCTGAGCGTTGCACTGGTAGCAAGGGAGATGCGCAAGGCCGGCTTTAGCAGTAAGGACATCGAGCAGGTAACCCTGCTGAACAGCTACGAGTTTTTCAGGCAGTCTCCGAAATTCACGTGGAGACCATGAGAGGTGTGGGAGAGAGGAGGCGGTGGTGTTTCAGCTTGCGTTTAGCACAAATGCGTTCAAGAGGTTTACCCTTGCCGACGCGCTAAAATCCATCGCGCAGGCAGGATACATAGGAGCGGAACTTTTGTGCGACGTGCCCCACGCGTACCCGCCGCTCTTTGACGACTCTGAAATCGGCAGGACGAAAAAGCTGATCGCAGACCTCGGGTTAAAAATCTCTAACCTCAACGCGTTTACGCTGTACGGGGTAGGCGATGTCTATCGCCCCTCGTGGATAGAGGAAGGCGACGAAAAGGCCCGCCAAGTCCGCATAAAGCACACAATTGACTGCATAAGGATGGCAGAAAAGATCGGCGCAAAAAACATCTCTACAGAGCCAGGAGGGCCGGCGGCTAATGGAGGAGCCAGCAGAAGGGCGACAATGGAGAGGCTCTTTGTAAAGGGCATAAAAGAAGCCGAAAAAGCGGCGCAGGAACATGGCGTCAGGATCCTTGTCGAACCGGAGCCGGGCCTGCTGATTGAAAACTCGACGCAGTTTCTGAACTTTATCAAGGACGTGCACAGCGACCTTGTCGGCCTCAACTTTGACATCGGGCACTTTTACTGCGTAAGAGAAGACCCGGAAAAACTCATCTACAGGCTTGCAGACCACATCGGGCATTTCCACCTCGAAGACATTGCCGCAGACAGGGTGCATTCGCACCTGCTGCCCGGCAAAGGGGCCATAGATTTTGGCCCGATATTGAGGGCGATTGAGAGCATCGGCTACAGCGGATTTGTCACAGTAGAATTATACCCGTACCAGGATGATCCCGCATCTGCAGCAAGGGACGCGCTTGAGCACCTTGACGCCATCATCCGGTAAAATGGCGGAGCAACTGAGGCAGTACCTCCTCCTAGTCAGGCTGCCAAACGCGTTTACCGCCCTTTCCAACATTGTTGTCGGGTATTTTTCGCCGACAGGGCCGGCTAATGCCAGCGTTTTCCAGCTGTCCATGCTCATGGCATCTTCTGCGCTCCTCTACGTCTCTGGCATCATCTTTAACGATTATTTCGACCTAGAGGTCGATAGAAAAGAGAGGCCGGGCAGGCCGCTACCCAGTGGCAGAGTGAAAAAGAAGAACGCGCTCGTGCTGGCAGTGGCGACAATGGTTGCCGCAAACATCATTGCGCTTTTTGTTAGCCCAGCAAGCCTGGCGGTCTGCAGCGCGCTTGCCGCAGTCGTTCTTGCATATGACTATGGCGCCAAGAAAGGCAGGATGGGGCCGGCAGCTATGGGCGGGGCGCGCTTTTTGAACGTGCTATTGGGCGCAAGTCCGGCTTTAGGCACTGGCATTGTTGTTATTATTATCCCATGGAACACCCTGGTCGCCGCAGGGGCCATGTTTGCCTATGTTTATTCCATCGCCCTTTTGAGCAGAAAAGAGGCAGGCGAGGAGGCACAGCAGAAGAAGGAGAAAGAGGAGGACGCACGCAAAAGCGTGGCGCAGTCATTTTCTATCATTTCTGCAATAATCGCGTCGATGATACTCTTTGCGTTCCTCCATAGCGAGTCTTTTGAAATGTTTGTGAATATCGCGCTGTTCTCGGCGGCGATGCTCTTTACGTGGAGAGGCGCCCGAAGCGGCTCGCAAGCGCAAATACAAAACGCCGTCAGGAACCTCGTGCTTTTCATAGTCGTCCTCGATTCTGCGTTCATTACAGCGTTTGCCGGCCTGCCCTACGGCATAGCCTCCCTTGCAATAATGGTGCCGCCAGTTATCCTTGCGAGGAGGTTTTACATTACATAAGGGAAATTAATGACCGCCGACGCCAAGCTGGCGTGGCCAAGTACAACATTGTCATTGACGTCGTCGGGCTTGAATACGGCCAGATAGGCGACCTGCCAAACATTGCAAAAATCGCAGCAAGCGGCCAGGCGGCACGGATGGAGCCGGCATTCCCGGCAGTCACGTGCACGGTCCAGGCAAGCGTACTTTCCGGGAAATACCCAGGTGAGCATGGCATAATATCGAACGGACTTTACGACAGGGACACGTATTCCGTGTCGTTCTGGGAGCAGCCAAGCAAGCTTGTAAAATCAGACAGGATATGGGACATTGCAAAAAAGAGGAACCCTGCCACAAAAACCGCGGTTCTGTTCTGGCAAAACTCGATGTATGCCCAGTCCGACATCGTAGTCACGCCAAGGCCGCTTCACACCGATAATAATGGTATGATAATGTGGTGCTACTCAAGGCCGGTCGGCTATTATGAGGAGCTGAAGCAAAAGCTGGGCGAGTTCAATCTCGCCAGGTACTGGGGGCCTCTTGCGTCGCACGAGTCAAGCGAGTGGATATGCGCCGCTGCCGAGTACACGCTTGAAAAGCATAGGCCAGACATGACGTTTGTCTACGTACCTCATGTTGATTATTCTGCGCAGAGGTTTGGCAAAAACAGCGTGCAGGCCAGGGACGATTTGAAGAAAGCCGATGAGATGGTCGGCAGGATAATGAGCAAGGCGGCGCAGCTTGGCATAGGGGACCAGACAGAGTTTACCGTTTTTTCAGAATACTCCTTCAACGACGTATCAGGCGCCGTGCCGCTGAACGTCGCACTGCGGGATGCCGGCCTGCTTGAAGTAAGGACGATAAAGGAAAAAGAGTACTTGGATTTTGAATTCAGCAAGGCTTTTGCGATGGTCGACCACCAAGTCGCACACGTCTATGTAAAGGATGACTGCCACATGGGCGACGCGAAAAAAGCGATTGAAAGCATCAAGGGCGTCGACTCGGTCCTGCACACAGAGGAGCAAAAAGAAAAGCTTGGGATAAACCACCCGCGCAGTGGAGACATTATTGCGATCTCGGACATCGACAGGTGGTTCTCTTATTACTGGTGGCACGATGACGCAAAGGCGCCAGATTTTGCAAGGACGGTAGACATCCACAGGAAACCAGGGTACGACCCCGTCGAGCTGTTCTTTGATCCAAAGACAAAAAGCATACCGCTTGACGCCAGCCTGGTAAAGGGCTCGCATGGCAGGCCGTTCAATCCCCAGACGGGCGAGGGATATTCTGCATATGTGTCAAGCAGGCCGGGCAAGGGCGACATCATAAAATGCACGGACATTGCGGGGCGGCTTCTTGGATGAAGTACGCAGTAACCCTAGCATCTTTTAGGGACATCGAGAGCATGGAGGATACGCTTGAGAGGATTTCCGGCACGGACAGCTTTGACGCAGTAGAGATGTATGGCGAGCCGGACAAAGTTGATGCCAAACAGCTGGGAGAATTGTTTGGTTCACATGGCGTACGGGTCTGCGGCGTCACTGGCATGTGGGGCGCCGCCGCTGCTGCTAAAGGTAATGGGGAAAAAAGAGAGCTGCTGAGCGCAGGCGCAGAGACACGCAAAGAAGCTGAAAATTACGTCAAAAAATGCGTGCAGCTGTGCCGATCGCTTGGCGGAAAGCATTTCAATATCTGCCTCTTTGCAGACGACGGATTATCATCATCATTATTATTATCGGCGTTTGACAAGACGCACAGAATAATCCCGGCGCAGAAAAAGACAGCCGCGCTCGACGCAGCCGTGCCCACCCTGAAAGGGCTCGCCGGCTTTGCAGCCGACCACGGCGTCACGCTTGTCGTCGAACCGTTGAACAGGTACAGTACACCATATTGCAGTAACGCGCAGGACGCGCTGTACGTGGCCAGCAGGGTTGACCACGAGCACCTCAAAATAATGCTCGACACGTTTCACATGAATATAGAGGAGGATTCGTTTGAGCACACGATATCAAAGTCAAAGGACATGCTGGCGCACATGCATTTTGCAGACAACAACCGCAAGATGCCAGGATATGGCCATATCGATTTTTCAGCGATAATGGGGGCGCTCGTGCGCGCCGGCTATGACAGGTATGTGACCTTTGAGCCTACCCTGCAAAACGATTACACTGATCAGTTGAAAAACGGGCTGCAGTTTGTAAAAAGCCTGGAAAATACGGTAAAATGAAAAAAGAGGGAAAGAGCGTGTGTGTTGTTTTTACCCCGATGCGCAGCTGCTAAAGCCGCACTCGATGCAGATGTTGCACCCTTCCGTTATGATAAGACGGGCCTTGCAAGAGGGGCAGACCTCGTCCTCGTTTGACGCCATTGCCTGCACCTGTGCTGACGTCGGCGGCGACATCGTCGTCATCTTTTTGGGCGCTTCTCGCACTATTTGCGGGGCAGACTGGGGCGTTCTTTCGTCCTCGATGCCAGACTCCCTCAGGATCTTGGTCATCTGCTCAAGCACGTATGGCTCCTTGATGCTGTTCTGGATATAGTCGGCCACGTACTTGCTTGGCCGGACTGCAAAGCTCTTTTCGCCCGTGTTCTTGCCGGTTATGTGGAGCACTTGCTCTTGGCGCGAGCCGTCGCGGAATACTGTAACACCCTTTAGCCCAAGCTCGTGGGACAGGAGGTAAGAGCACTTTACGTCCTCGGCCGTCACGTCGCCGGGCATGTTTATCGTCTTGGCGATTGCGTTGCTGATCCACTTTTGCCACACGCCCTGTGCCATGATGTGATCCATCCAGTGGATGTCGATTGCCGTTACGAACGTCTTTTGCATCCATTCGGGGATCTCGGGAATTCCGCGCACAGAGCCATAGTTGTTGGCGACCTTGGTGAGTATCTCGTCAGTGTAGAGGCCGGCCTCCTTGAGTGCGTTCTCAAACACCTTGTCCGTGTAGAAAAAGCGGCCAACGGTCACGCGCTTTTCATATACCAGCGCAAACACAGGCTCGACGCCGTTTGCCGTGTCTGCGATCATGGACAGCGTGCCTGTCGGCGCGATTGTGGAAGTCCACGAGTTGCGGATGCCGCTCTTCTTTATCTTTTCAATCAAAGTCGCCCAGTCATAGGTGTGAGTCTCTTTTGGCAGCTCATAGTATCCTGCGACCGGTATCCTGCCCTTGACGTAATCTGTGTCCTTGAACAGGGGGAACGGGCCCCTTGATTTTGCGAGCGCGACGCTTTCGTCCATGCTCAAATACGACACCGCTTCAGCAAGCTTGTTCATGAACTCGTAGCCGCCCTTGGAGTTGTACGGGATGTGGAGCAGAAATAGCAGGTCGGCGATGCCCATGATGCCAAGGCCAATCCTCCTTGTCGCAAGAGTGTTGACCTCTATCTCGTGCACAGGGTACTTGTTCATGTCGATGATGTTGTCCAGGAACCTAGTCGAAAGACGGATTGCCTGCTCGTAGCGCTGCCAGTCAAACTCGTATGCGCCGTCGGCCTTGCGCTTGACAAAGTTGGCCAAGTTTATCGAACCTAAGTTGCACGACTCGTACGGGTACAGCGACTGCTCGCCGCACGGGTTTGTGGCCCGGAGCGGCCCGCCTTTGGCTCCAATGCACGGGTTATACTTGTTGATGTTGTCAAAGAATATGACTCCCGGCTCGGCGCTCTTCCATGCGCTCAGCGCAATCAGATCGATCAGCTGCTGCGCGTCGAGCTGCCTTACGGGCTCGTGCGTCCTTGGGTTTCTGAGCGTGTACTTGTGGTTGCCCTCCTTGTTCACGAGTGCCTTCCAGAAATCCTCCCAGATGCCGACAGAGACATTAAAGTTCTCCAGCACGCCTGGCTTTGTCTTGGCTGTGATGAATTTTTCTACGTCAGGGTGCCACGCCTCAATGATGCCCATGTTGGCGCCCCTGCGCTTGCCGCCCTGCTTGACTACATCCGTAATAGTGTTGATTATGTTCATGAAGGAGACGGGCCCCGATGCCACGCCGGATGTGGATGCGACGATGTCGCCTTCTGCGCGCAGGTCAGAATAGTTGATGCCGACACCGCCTCCCGACTTGAATATCATGGCCGCGTCCGATGACGACTTCATTATCCCTGCCATGTCGTCAGGCATGTCAAGCACAAAGCATGCCGACAGCTGGCCAAGCCGTGCGCCGGCGTTCATCAGGGTCGGAGTATTTGGCAGAAAGTCGCGCGATACCATCAGGTTGTAATATTCCCGCACTCTGTCTGCGTGCGCCGCCATCTTGCCCTCCGCCAAAAGCTTTAGCAGCTCCTTAAACGACACCTTCATCTGGCCCTGCTCTGCAGCATGGATATAGGCGCGGATCAAGGCTTCAAAGTGATATTTGTTAAGGTAATAGTCGTCGCCTATCTTTAATTTCTGGTCAAAGTCTGCAATCTTGCCGTAATACTTTTTGGCTTCTTCAACATCCTGCGAAAAGCCGCCGGCTACCGCAAAGACCTGCGGATCGTGGATGATATCTGCAAGCGCGACAAGAGTGGCCACGCGCTCAAACATCTGCTTGGGGCCTTCGACTATCTCGTTGTTGTCGTCGCGCAACAAGTAGCGCGCCGCCAATACCCTGAGAGAGTTGATGTCAAATGCCTTGTCTACTTCATCGAGGTCCTTCTTGTTCAGGATCTTCATTTTTTCGTCGCGGACCTTCCTGCGCTCATGCCTGTACAGAATGTATGATTTCGCAGTCTCTGACAGCCCTTCCTCTATAAGGATAGACTCGACCATGTCCTGCACGTCTTCAACGCTTGGAGTGCTACCCTTGTCGCCTTGAGCGACGAGCCTTTGCACTACCCTTGTCGCCAGCTTTTCAGCCAGCGGGTAATCAGGCTTGCCTGTTGCCACAAGCGCCTTGTAAATTGCGTTTGATATTTTGGATTGTTCAAAGTTTACGATTCTGCCGTCGCGTTTTCGGATTTGTGCGATTATCGAAGAGGTCTCTTTCGAGTTGGAAAAGTTAACTCCCGCCATCCCGTCCTTACGACGGAAGCCTAGTACTTATACTCTCTTGTGTTAAATTACTTGGCTTTGCTACAGAGAAAAGTAAACACCATACTGTTTGTGCAAAATGCCAGCTAGAATAGCGCACATTACTGAATTATTATTGAAAAAAATGTAATACAGGCCAGGGCAGCTTTTCAGGGCGCTAGTTATGCGGGGCTTTTATCTCCGTATCATAGTTTTACAGAAAAAAGATATGGCGGGAGAAGCAGCTGCTGCTGTTGCTGCTGTATCACACTATTTTTTTACATCAAACAGGCAGCAGCCAGCGGGGCGACTTGCACGACTCGCACTTGTCGGCAGATGCCTTGGATTTTCTGCCGCATGACGCGCACACTGCAAGCCGGAAGTGTGGGCGCAAGAAAGCAAGGGAAGAGCAGGCTTGTTCAATAGCGCCCGCAATGTCGCCAGCCGCAAGCTCGGTCGCGTCAACGCTTGCATACAGGCCGCCGTTTAGTGCTTTATCGATGGTAGCGCATTCCTTCAATAGCGCGGCTCCCCTGTCTGACAACAGATCCTTGCCGCCAATCGTCATTCCCTGGGAATAACTGGAGGTATTTTGCGACTGCAAAAGCGATACCTTGCCGTATTTTTCAGAGTCAAGCGTCGCAAAGCGCGCTGCGCTGTCGTCTGCCATCATGGCGATGCCAGCAGCTGCTGCTTCTTCGCCAAGCTTTTTTGCCTCTGCCGCGGCCACTTCTACGGCGGTTTTCAGCACCTTTTGGAGGACTTCAGCGCCATTATTAGCCTCATCGTGGCCAAGGATGTTGTAAACAGACTCTTTTGCGCCGGTAAGGTTGACTATGATACTTGATGTTGCGTTTTGCATAGACTGGGTCGCAGACGCAAAGGCTGGCAGCAGGCCCCGCCGGGCATTGTCGACAACTGACTTTTTCCTCATCGCCATAGCAGCAAGCGATGGCTTGATCATGAGCGCAAGCTTGGCCCTAAAGTAGGTCTCGTCCTTGTTTGACTCGTAGGCAAGGCGGGGGAGGTTTATCGAAAGCGACTGGAATGTGAACGCCGCTGGCGGCGGGTTTTTGCCGCCTACTACTTTTCGCACGCCCGTAGTGCCTCTTACAGGGCCGTTGTATATCGCTATTGTGCCGCCGGCCCTGACGGCAGAAGCGACGCGGTCAAGGACGCCGTCACTTTGCTTGCTGTAGCCTATTGCAAGGCCGACCTGCGGCGCCGGGGTGGCTTCGACATACTTGCGGTAGCCGTCCAGTAGGGCATTTGCCTGCCTGACATCGACATCAGCCGGGATGGCTATGGTGGTCACCGGGCCGGGCCCCCGGGCCGACGAAGCGACCAGCGCGCGGGCAAAGCTGGACGCAAGCTCGTCGGCGTCCTTTATCTTGGCTAGCGCGCCTGTGACTCCTTCTAGGACTACTTCCGTCGACGCCTCGCGTGAAAGAAGCGACAGCAGCACCGGCAGGGCCGTTAACATATCATCTGCCGTCTTGATCGACGCAAGTCTTGCCACCGCCGGGAACCTGCCCTGCAGGTCAAGGCCGGGTAGGTCTGAAATGTCCAGGAATATCGTGTCAGGCACTAGGCTCCAAGTGCCGGCACCTGCGATGTTTATCTCGCCGGCGAGGTGCATGTCGGCGATGTCTTTTGGCAGCGTGTTAAAAACTAGATATTCGGAGAACACGGCGCCTGCCGTCTTGGCGCTGATTCCCTCCACGCCGTTTCTTGTGGCCTCGTCGCTTGCCAGCATCTCGGCAATGTCGGACGGCGGCATGCCCAGCCGGGCAAGCTTGTTTCGGTATTCCTCGTGCCCGTGCTCTATCAGCACCGAGTTGACGGTCTCACGGATTAGTGATGAAGTGAGGTACGCAGTCTGGAACTTGTAGATCTTGTTCTCTACCTCTTCAGTTATCTTGTGCGCCTGCTCTAGCGGCAAGCTTGCCTCCCTTACAAGCGACTGGATTATCTTGTGCGAGTTAAATTCCTCTATCGACTGGCGGCTGCTGGTCCTGACGTACATCTTGCCGCTCTCTATGATCGAGCGCTCCTCTATCTGACGGGCCAGACTCAGCACAAGCTTGCCTAAATTAGTGATGGTATAGCGGCGCTCGGCCTTGTTCAATGCTACCAGTAACTGCCTCAACAGCTTGCGCAAATGGTATGCAAACTTGCCCGACTCTTTTTTCGATTTGAAACCTGCCAGCGCTTTTAATTCAGAATACGTGAGCGGTCCCTTGGTGTTTAGTATACGCAAAATGTCTATCCTGTTTGGACTAGCCATCACGGAAAATATCATGCGGACCCGCTTGGATGCCGATTCAAGCACCCCGCCCTTGCGGGGCTCTTTCTGAGAATAGTCAAAACTCTCCTGTTCCATAGCGCCTCAACACCAGCACAAATGATTAAAACTACTTTGTAAAATATTTTTAACTAATAGTACTACGGGTCCTACGTGGGCGATTTAGACCAAAAGGTCAACCTTTTCAGCCTTCAACCATCACTTCTTGCTGCTGATCCTCCTTCTCTTTCTGCACCGGCATGTTTTGAGGAACCTCGGGGAGCTTGGCTTTTGCCTCGCTCTCCAGCGCTCCTTCTATCTCGTTGAGGATGTTAAACGCCTCGGCGTCCATCGGCGTCGATATCCTGCCCACCTCACCCCTCACCTCAGAGCTTCCAAGCACGTCTGCCGTAACTGATGAGACCTCAGAGAGCGCCTGACTTGCTGCCGGGATGGCCTTGGCAAGGTCAGACTGGATGCCCTTTATCATCTCGACAGTGGGGTCAATGGTGTCCAGTATCATGGCAAACTCGTTGATAGTGCTGAACCGTATGACTAGCGCCTCAAGCGCCATGCCGGAATGCTGGGTCGTCCTGCGTATCTTTTTCACATTTGCCAGCTCGTTTGCCAGAATCTTGGCTCTCGTGTTGTTGCCGGCCTTGATGTTTGAGGTGATCTGCTGGAGGTAATAGCCTTCCATCGAGGCGAATTTCTTGTCCAGTATCCTCAACCGCCCTAGCTGGTTGTACACTACCGTAGTGGCATTGTTTATCTGGTTCACTAGCTGCTGGCGCTCGACCATCGCTATTGCGCTCTAGCGCCCGGTTTTCAGGGTTAAGGGCCGGTGTGAAGCACAGTCGACTAAAAGCTGTCAAAAGAGCTGAGCTACAAAGGGACGAGTTGTTGTTAGCGCTTTGTGGCGGCGACGGTGAAATCACCGGGGTTAAGCGCGGCGCCACAGACGGGGCAGCGGTTGTTTGTCGGCCGCAGCGCGTCCTTGACCGATTTTAGCATACGCATAGAGTAAATGACAGAGCCGCACTTGCCGCATGTAACGTCAGCCGACATCATGTACGAAAATTACATAAAGATGCCAGGATAAGAAAAGTGCCCTTTGCGTTTTTTAACAAAACGCGCAATTGCCGCTACGCTTTTTCCAGCAGCAGCCCGTGGCGTCTGTCAAAGCCGGCGACCCGGACCTTGGTTCCTATAGGCAGGTCTTTTGGAGTCGCCACGCCGGGCAGAAACCCCGATGCGCGCAGGTTTGTGTTGTCTATTTTGAATACCACCCACGCATACGAGCCGACATCCTCAAAGCCTTCAGGCGCAACTGCCTGTATTGTATACGTAACAACAGTGCCAGAGCCTTCCAGCTCTACGTCTTCAAACTTGCTTGCCGAGCACTTTTCGCAAAACATTACCGTCTCTAGCATCAGGTGGCCGCACTTGCTGCACTTGTGCGCCAGCACCTTTTTGCGATTGTTGGCAGTCTCGATGAATTTTTCCCTGACTCCGTGTTGCGCCGACATATGTATATGGTGCTCTCCTCTATCTCCCTCTCTACTTCCTGTCCACCTTTTTGAATATGTGCACCGCCGCGCTTGCGCCTGTCGCCCCAAAGTTGTGCGTAAGGGCGATTTCGGCATTTTTCACGGTGCGCTCGCCTGCCCTGCCGGTGAACTGGTCAAACACCTCAACCACCTGCCCGACGCCCGTTGCGCCTATGGGGTGGCCCTTTGACTTTAATCCCCCAGAGGGATTTATCGGGATCTCGCCGTTGAGGCGTGTCGCTCCGTCTCTAACTGCGTGGGCGGCCTTGCCCTTTGGGAAAAAGCCAAGGTCTTCGATATCGATTACTTCGGCGATTGTAAAGCAGTCGTGCACTTCTGCAAAGTCGATGTCCTTGGCGGTGATCCCGGCCATCTTGTATGCAGACCTTGCAGCCGCCACCGTGCTTGGGATGGTGGTGATGTCCTCCCTGCCTTGAACGGCAGCCGGCGAGGCGCCACGGCCAGAGCCAATGATTTCCATATAGGGCCTGCCGGATTTCCTTGCAAAGTCCTCCGAGCACAATATCACGGCAGATGCGCCGTCAGAGAAGGGGCAGCAGTCGAGAAGCTTTAGCGGCGACGCGACCACGGGCGAGCCCATGACCTCATCGACTGTTATCTTTTTGCGCACGTGCGCCTTTGGGTTTAGCATGCCGTTTTCGTGGTTCTTGACTGCAACGTGCGCCAGGTCCTCTTCGGTCGCCTTGTGCGTCGTCATGTAGGCGCGGGCCATCGAGGCAAAGAGCCCTGGGAACGAAGCGCCGTTTCCGCCCTCGTAGAAAAAGTCAGAGCAGTAGGAGAAAAGCGTGGTGCTATGGGCAGTGCCGGTGTGCGTCACCTTCTCCACTCCGAGCGCAAGCACGCAATCGTAAAAGCCGGCCGCGACGTTGGCAAAAGCTTCTCTGAACATGACCGATCCGGAGCCGCATGCCGATTCAATAGTCAGGCCCGGCACGTGTGAAATCCCAAGGTTGCTCATTATCACCGGCGCCATGTGAACCTGCTTGTCTGCAACGCCAAAGACGTTGGAAATGTAGCCTGCCTGCAGCTCCTTTGGGGTGATGCCGGCAGACTCGATAGCGTCCTTGGCCGCTGATAACGCGATTTCAATGATGCTCTCGTTCAATTTGCCATATTTCGTGCTTCCGGCGCCAAGAACGCAGACTTTGTTGGTCATGTATATTGAGGACTTGCGGTTTTGCGCTATAAATACATTGATTACTTTTGTGCTGAATATTAAGCGTTAAAATGAATTTCCGGCATTGCGGTTTACAAAAGGGGCTTTCGTAAACCTGATAGGTTTTGGCGCCGCTTGACCAGTCCCGGGCGGCATTTCGCCGGTAGCCGAGGCGTTTGTAAAGCTGGTGCGCACTCTTCATTGCTGGCTGCGTCGAAAGGACCATCATGGAATACCCTGACGAAATGGCGCGCTGCTCGCACGCCACGACGAGGCATGAGGCGATGCCCTGACGGCGCGTTCTGGGGTCGACCGCCAGAAGGTGGATCTCTGCCTCGTTTCCCTGCTTTGCTACCTGCCGCGCAGGGCTGGACGGGCGGACAAAAATCACCATGCCGGCAAGCTCGCCTGACGATAGCGCCGCCAAAATGATCTCGCCGCGTTTTCGTAATTCAGAGATGGCAAACGTCCTTTCTGCATCTTGTCTGCCGGTATATCCTTCCCGCACAAAAACCCGCGTCAAAAGCGAAACGATTTCCGCATCTCTGCGCCACAATAATAATCAAAGATACGGAAATCCACTGCTCTGTCGTTATATATCCTGTTGTTGTTCTTCTTCTTAAAAATATTATAGTCCGGCTGTACACAATGTCCGGCATGTACACGCTGGTCGTTTGCGAAAAGCCGGACGCGGCGCGCAGGATAGCGCATGCGCTAGGCGACGCAAAAGAGGCTGGCTCTGCATTTGACGTCAGCTGGCAGGGCAGGCATTACAAGATATGCTCGGCCTCCGGCCACCTGTACGGTGTCACCGACGCCACAAAGAACAGAAGCGTCTACCCTGTGTTTGACCTGGAGTGGGCGCCGATAGACGAGAAGGGCAAATCAGCAAGGGTGTCACGGATAATCAGCACGATATCAAGATTGGCGCAGGGCGCCGACAGTTTCATCCACGCGTGCGACTATGACCAAGAAGGCGAGGTGATCGGCCACTGCATACTGCAATACGCCTGCGGCAACCGCTACGCAGAGGCTAGGAGGGCCAAGTTCTCGACGCTAACTGACGACGAGATCACAGAGTCGTTTTCCAATTTGCTCAAACCAAGCGCCGGCCTTGCAGAGGCAGGCAGGTCCCGCCACGTGCTTGATTTCATTTACGGCGTCAACCTTTCAAGGGCGCTTGCGCAGTCGTTCAAGGCAGGCAACGGTGGCTACCGCAACCTCTCTATCGGCCGCGTGCAGGGTCCGACTCTGGCTTTTGCAGCCGACAGGGAGCGCGAGATCCGGCTGCACGTGCCGGACCCCTACTGGACGATAACTGCCGATTTTGTAAAGAACAGCAGCGGCGGCCAGGCGATACACGCGACCTATGAAAAGCCCGAAATAGATGTGCGATCGGAAGCGCAGGCAGTTGTGGACGCGTGCATCGGCAGAAATGGCGCCGTGAGCGGCGTCAATTCAAATAAAGTCGCGCTGCGGCCGCCGACGCCGTTTAACATCGGCGACTTGCAGCGCGAAGCCTACCGGCTGTTCAAGATACCGCCCGGCTACACTCTTGCCATTGCGGAAAAGCTGTACCTACATGCGCTCATCTCGTACCCAAGGACATCAAGCCAGAAGCTGCCGGCGTCCATAAACTATCGCAAGATACTCTCGGGGCTTGCAGGCTCTTACAGCAACGCCTCGATCCTGCTCTCAAGAGACAGGCTTGTACCAAACGAGGGCGCAATGACGGATCCGGCGCACCCTGCCATCTATCCCACGGGAGTTTCGGCGCGACTGTCGGGCATCGATTTTAAGGTCTATGATTTGGTCGCCAAGAGGTTCCTTGCAACGTTTGGCGACAGCGCGCTGACAGAGCGCGTAAGCGTCACAATAAGCGTCAACGGGCACATGTTTGTCGCAGAAGGCAGGACGACCCTGTATGAAGGGTGGATGGCGTTTTACCGGCCGTACATAAGCCTGGAGCAGTCGACACTGCCTCCCTTGGTCCAAGGCGAGCTGCTTGCAAACCGGCAGGTCGCCATGGAGGAAAAGTTCACGCAGCCACCGTGGCGCTACAGCCAGTCGAGCCTGCTTGCCAAGATGGAGCTGGAAAAGATCGGCACCAAGACGACGCGGGCTGACATCATTTCCACGCTGTTCAAGCGCGATTACCTCGCTTCAGAGCGAGGTGGCATAAGGGTCACGGACCTCGGTTTTGCGGTTGTAGAGTCGATGAGAGAACACGCGCCGGCCATAGTATCGACAGAGCTGACACGGACCATGGAGGAGCAATTGGAGAAAGTGGAGCAGGGAGAGCAGGATTCTGCAACTGTAATCGAGTATGCAGTAGACAGGCTGATCGAATCGCTTGCGGCATTCAGAGATGGTCAGGCGGAGATCGGCAGGCAGATTGGAGGAGCAGCAGCTGCTAAAGAGCCAAGCGCGACGGAGATTGGCAGATGTCCCGTATGCAAAGCAGGCAACCTGCGCATGATACGGTCAAAAGCTACGAAAAAGCGGTTCGTAGGGTGTTCAAACTATGCCGCCGGCTGCAAGGCAAGCGCGCCGCTGCCACAAAAAGGCGTCATCAAAAGCTACGGCAAGGTGTGCAAATGCGGCTGGCCCATTCTGTGGGTGGCGTTTGGCAAGAGTAAAAAAAAATGGAACATGTGCGTCAACATGCAATGCCCTTTCAAGAAAAAATAGAACCAGGTTCTCTAGTTTTATTGCATCACATTGATAAGAAAAAAAACTGTCATAGCCGTGACATGAGCTTTGAAAGCGATCACTCGCACATGTGCGAGTATTGCAGCGAGCGGTTTTCCTGCCCTCTTGAGAAGCATGAATGCAAGATGGAATGGAAGACTGGACACAACGACCACTACCTTGCGATGACATGCTAGAGTTTTTTTAGCAGCTCCTGCTTCATTTGCAGGAATTCGGCCTCCGAGATTACACCTTGCTCTTTCAGCTTTGCAAGTCAGTCTGCTATTGAAAGCTAGCTTGCGGAAGGGGCTGGTCGAGAACTGTCGCTATTTTACTTTAGCCGTTGCACTGCCCTCCTGAAGAATGTCGCCATCCTCTCCATAGACCTGCCAGTCAAAGTCTGTAATGGGAGTTGGCGAATAGATACGGAAGCCCATCTTGGCACCCACGACCAGCGGCTTGCCGTCTGTGGAAAAGTCAACCGTATTGTCGATGACCTCGCCTGACCATCCCCGCGGAGCCTTGACTGTCTTGATTGTCGTGTCGTCAGGCAAGATGACTACAAACTCATACGCAGAGACATCGGCGCCACCTGTAGACGAGTTCTTTATCGTAAAGCTAGTGTTTTTCGCCTTGGATAGGCTTGTTGCTATGATCTGGAAATTTGGCACGGGCTCTGGCGGGCGGGTGGTGTTTGAAGTTGATTCGTTGTTGTTGTCACTTGTGCTGCCAGGGGCGCCAGTGTTGTTGCTGTTGTCAGAAGGCGCCGGAGCGGGTGCGCTTGTTGGATCACCGTTAACTATGATAAGGCCTGACATGGTCGGATGAAGCATGCAAAAATAATCATAGATTCCGGGATTCGTAAAGGTAAAGGTGAACTGCCTATGTGGCGCGATGATCTTTGAGTCAAATCTTCTGTCCGGGTTGCCTGCGGTAGTGGTCGATGATGCCGTATGAATCAAGGAGTCTTGGTTTATCCATGTTACGCTGTCTCCAGTGTTTATTGAAAGGGGACTTGGCGAGTAGGCCTGCTGTCCTGCTGCCGTGGCATTCTCTACGATGTCGACTGCATAGTTGGCGCCCTCAGCGAAGGCTGGCAGAGCCGCAAAGAGGCCGGAAAACATCAAACTGCTCCTGTGATTGCTGCCAGTATGATATTTTGTGCGCTCACGCCGTTATGTAACAATGTTATAGGGTCAGACTTTTAACCTTTCTTCGGCTCGAGATCATCATTGGCCGGCCCATTGACTACCTCGCCGGCGTACGAAAAGCGTGAGCCATGGCAGGGGCAGTCAAACGACTTTTCCAGCCCATTCCACTGGACCGTGCATCCAAGGTGTGTGCAGACTGCAGAATAGGAATGTAGTACGCCCTTTTCGTCCCTGTAGTACACTACCGGCTTTTTGCCCTCCACTACCATGCCCTGACCTGGCCCCAGCTCGCCGGGGTCCTGCTGTTTCCTTTTCTTTTTGTTGCTCTGCGCAGAATCGCCGCGCTTGACTCTTGGCATCTTCCGGGAAGGGTCATACAGCTTGGCCCAGGGATTCTTTTTGCCCGTTATCAGGTCGGACAATATCATGCCGGCGATGGTGCCGTGTGTTATCCCATTGCCCGAGTCGCCGGTGGCGATAAAGATGTTTTTCCTCTTGTCGCGGGGATTTCTGCCGATTAACGCAAGCGAGTCGCGTGGCTCTAGCACCTGACCTGACCAGCGATACTCTACCTCGCCTATCGAGAAATGGCTGCGCGCCCACGCCTCAAGGGCGGCGTACCGGTCCTTGGCGTCTGCGATGCCAGTAGGGTGATCTTCGCCACCGACGACAAGCAGGTCATAATCGCGATCTTGCATTTTCTGTATCCTGACATAATGGTATGGAGGCGCCGGGTTGTCCGATTCCTGGTTGCCAGTATCCCAGTAGAGCGCGTTTGGCACGCTGCCCTTGTCTATCCGGGCTGCAATCGCATACGTCCTGCACGCGTCCTGCTTGTCATAGATCTTGCTTATCTTGTCGATTATCGGCGCGTTGGTGGCGATTATTATTTTCTTGGCGGAAATCCTGCTGCCGCTGTCGGTCTTGACACCGGTAGAGCTGATGTTTTCTGCGTGCGTCTGCGAGTATATCTGGCCGCCATTGCGAACTATTGCGCCTGCGAAGCCGGCGATATATTTCAGCGGCTGAAAGGTTCCCTGGTTGGGAAAGCGCAGGCACGGCCCCATGTCTGACTTTAGGACAAGGCTGTCGAGCAGCTCGGTGGCGATACCGGCCCTGCGCGTGGCCGCAAGCTCTTTTTGCAGCGACTCTTTTTTGTCCGTCGGGTCAAGGAACAGGTACCCGTCAAGCCTCTCAAAGTCGCAGTCGATCCTCTCCGCACTCACTATCGACTCTATGGCGTCAATGGCGGCACTGTGGCTCTGTGCTGCAAGCCTCGCTCCTTCTTTTCCGTGCAGCTTTTCAAGGTTGTAATAGCGGTCGTCAAGGGCGCAGGTAATGTGCGCAGTCGTCCTCCCGGTCTCGCCGCTAGCGACGTTGCCGTCGTCGATGACGGCAACCTGCTTGCCGGCCTTTGCCAGCAGGTAGGCAGAAGTGATGCCCGAGATCCCGGCGCCTACTATGGCCACGTCGACTGCAATGTCCCTGTCCAGCCTAGAAAAGCGGGGCTGCTGAGCGTCGGCAAACCACGAAGGCATGGTTCTACCGGCTGTCCTGTCCTCCCATCCTTCACTCATATGCAGTCGATAATAGGGCGGCAAATTTTAATAGAATTGTTTTTTTTTTTGCCGCTCCTGTAGAGTAGGAGAGCGCCTCACTCTTTATAGCATATATATAGGATATCTAAGGCCATTAAAACGACGCGCATTTTTTACTCTTTCTTGGCTTTCTTGCGTGCAAGACAGGCCGGCGAAACCGCGGCATCGACTAAAAAAAGAAAAGGAAGAAACAACAACATCATCATACCACTACCACCACCATCTTTTCCACGCAGCAGAGCTTCCTTTTCCCGCAGCAGGCAGCCGTTATTTCAAACGAAGTGAGTAAACGTCGGTCCTGCGGTTCTTTAGCAGCGGCAGGGATTTTCTCACCTGTTTTACCTTGCCCATGTCCAGCTCGACTACTTCCATGCCTTCTCTCTGGCCCATGTCCAGAAGGACGGCGCCAAACGGATCGACAACCATGCTTCTGCCGGCGTAAATGTTGCCCACTTGGTCTGGTGCCACGACGTACGAGCCGTTCTCTATTGCCCGGGCCTTTACCATCGTCTGCCAGTGCTCCTCTTTCATCGGCCCCTGCACCCACCCTGACGGCGCAATCAGCATATCGGCGCCCCGGACCGTGAGGAGCCGCGAGAGCTCGGGAAAACGGATATCATAGCATATCATGAGGCCAGCATTCCCGGCAGAAGTTTTCGCAGTCGGCGGAAGTTTCTTGCCGGCCATTAATTTTCTAGATTCTTTGAAACCTAGCGCGTCATAGAGATGCAGTTTGCGGTACACTGACATTACCGCGCCTTTCTTGCCAATGACGACAGCGGTATCAAACACCCTGTTGCCTGCGGCTTTTTCATAGATGGTGGCGACTACTTCAATGGCGTATTTTTTCGCCTCTGCCTGCAGAGTGGATACAAAATTTCCACGCACCGTCTCGGCGATGCCTGACAGCTCTGCAGGCGGCTGGCTGGCTGGCGAAAATGCCATCTGGAACTCGGGAAAGCAGACGATGCCGGCGTTCTTGTCGGCCGCCTGCGCGATGTAATCTACAGAAGCGCGCAGGTTCTGCTGCTTGTCCTGCGAAGACAGGAATTGCACTACCGCGACTGACGCCAACAACTGTGACACACACGCAGCTTTCGTCTGACCGCGGATAAAAGCTTAGAGCTGTCTGCCGGCCTGGAACCAGTTTTCCTTGGGGTTTTCGTCAAACACAACGATGACGTGCTCTGCTTTCGTCTTTAATATGCTGACTGCGGCGTCCGTTATCGCCTTGGCGTACTGGTCCTTTTGCTCCTGCGTCCTGCCGGGGTA
This sequence comes from Nitrososphaera sp., assembly GCA_039938615.1. Taxonomy (GTDB): domain Archaea; phylum Thermoproteota; class Nitrososphaeria; order Nitrososphaerales; family Nitrososphaeraceae; genus Nitrososphaera. The sequence goes on along the minus strand of JBDUUM010000039.1, from coordinate 23,505 downwards.
CATTGAAACTTGGATGAGAGGCATTGTGTATGTGTTCTCCAAGGGTCACTGCGGGTTTATATGCACAGCGTCGGGCGCGATTGGCGCAAGCTCCTCTTGCTCCTCCTCTGCTGCTACCACCGGCTTGCCATTTGACTGCGCCAGCTCGTACAGCGCCTGCAAGTATCGCTTGATAAAGTTGGCACCCGGAGATGGTCTGCGGCCCTTTTCATAGTCGCTCAGGACGGACGGCGTTATCGCCATCTTTTTCGCAAGGTCTGCCTGCTTTACTCCAAACTTTTTGCGCCAGTATTTCAGCTGCTGTGGAGGGTTGTCGTTCAACACGACCGAGCCGGCAATCCATGTCAGCTCATCCTTTGTAGAAAAGCCATTTTCAGGGCTTGACAAACAGTATCACGAACGCCCTGACGGGTGATAAAAAGATTATTCTGGGGTTGCGTGCATCTGCGTGCAGTGCATGAACTGGACCGGTTGAACAACAGGGCAGTGAAATGCAGAGAATGCCCCAGGCTTGCCGAGTACATACGCAGAGTGGGAAAGGAGAAGGTCAGGCGGTATGCCGGCGAGGACTACTGGGCAAAACCTCTACCGAGCTGGGGCGACCCGGATGCCCGGCTGTTGATCGTTGGATTGGCGCCTGCAGCGCATGGCGGCAACAGGACAGGCAGGATGTTTACCGGCGACAGCTCTGGCGACTGGCTCGCAAGGGCGATGCACGAGGCAGGCTTTGCAGCCAGGCCGGAGAGCAGGGCAAGGGACGACGGCCAGATCCTCACAGACGCATACATCACTGCGGCTGTCAGGTGCGCGCCGCCAGACAACAAGCCGCTGCCCTCAGAGATCGCGGCATGCTCGCAATATCTGGCAGCGGAATTGCAGCTGCTAAAAAACGTCAAAGTCGTGCTGGCGCTTGGCAGGATTGCGTTTGACGCCTATTGCAGGGTTGCCGGGCTCAAGGGTCTGAAATTTTCGCACGGGGCACGTTATGACCGTGGCGGCAGGACATTAATCGCGTCCTACCACCCAAGCAGGCAGAACACCAACACTGGCAGGCTCACGTGGGAAATGTGGGCAGAAATTTTCAGGACTGCAAGGTCGGCCCTCTGACTATTTCTTTTTTTTCGCCTTCTTGATTTCTTTTTTCTTGGGCTTTGGCGCCGCCTTTTTGGGTTTTACCGGCTTTGAGGCGACCTCTTTTTTCTTGGGCTTTCCCTCTTTATTGTCTTCTCCTTCCTCCTCCGCCGGTGCTGATGTAGCAGCTGCAGCCGCTGCCCTGTTGCTGCGCGAGTTGGCGATGTCGGTAGTTATCTGGTCTATTTTCAGGCGCAACGCTTCCTTGACGCGGGTGTTGTCCACCATGTTGAGCGGCGCGCCGCAGGTAGGGCACTTGAAAAACAGCTCGATAGCCGCATCAAATTTCACGCGCTTGCACTGGTGGTTGCCGCAGTGGTAAAATTCGGTGGAATCTTCATGCTCCAGACGCTTGTAGAGCCGGTCAAGGATCTTTTTCTTTTGGTTCTCGATAAAATTGTCAACATGATCCTGCTTGGCACGCCACCGGTAGACGAACCACCCCTTCTTTTCGTCCTTGACCCGGATGCCAGAGATGAGGGCCTTGCCGAACATGTCATAGAGGACCTTGCGCACGATGTTTATTTTCAACCCTGTCGCGCTTGCTATTTCCTCGTCGGTGACGTCCTCTGTGTTGAGGAGCGCCCTGGCCACCTTGACGTACTCCTCACCTCCGATGAGGCCGGCAATTTTCACAAAAGAATCTTCGTATTCTATCACATGCACAGATAAACTGAGTCAATTTCTGATATATAGTTAGCTCTCCTCTCTATACGCTGCCATAAAGCTGGTATATCTTGCCCGTATGGTCGCTGACGTAGCCCCATACCTCAGGACTGATGCTCATGGGCTTGTACGACGCCTGCTGGCTCTCGCAGAGCGCCTCATAGACAAACTGGCCTATCATTATCTGGCCCGGCTCGGCAAGGGCGGTCATCTTGGCAGTGACGCTTATCGTATACCCCAATATGTCAAGGTGAGGTCTTTTGGCCACCCTGCCATCGTCAAGTGTCGTAATATCCCACCCGTACTGCACTACCACGTTGTCGCCGACGTCAATGCCGACCCGCACGGCAAGCTCTGGGTAGTCATACTGGTTCAGTATCGGGTTTATACCCTGCTGCATCACCTTGAGCATGGCGTGCGCGCAGGCTACGGCGTTAGAGCATGGCACCGACAGGTTGTTCCAGTCGGCAAGAAAAAAGGCCATTATTGCATCGCCGACGTACTTGAGCACATAGCCGCCGAACGCGGACACCATGATTGACATCTCTTGTGTGAACGCCTGAACAATGTTTGCAAGCCTGTCGGGTGGAAGGGTCATGGACAGTTTCGTCGACCCCACAAGGTCGACGTGCAATATGACAAATGCTACTTTAGATTTGACAAACCTTTCCAAAATTGCCTGCGTCTCTTGGCTCGTCAGGTTCAAGTCAGGATCGAACTTCAGGACCTTCCACACCCTCTCTTGCGCCTGCTTTACTGCAAGGTCGGTATCTACGACCTTTTCAAGGTAAAACGAGGAAAGTGACGGTGCTTGGGCCACCTGGAGTGCCGCGGCGCTCTTTTTCTCCTCTCCTGCAAGGAACTCGGCCACCACCCTGTCCACCTGCTCGCGGCTGATGTCCAGCTGGAGGGCAATGTTGTCCGGTTCGATGCCAGAGCTGTACAGGTTGATTATGGTCTGGCGCTGGTAGCCGGGATCGTCAGGCACGGCGTGACAACGCAGAACAGGTATTAAACTATAGTTAGTAGCACGAATATAGTTTGGGCGAGATAATTAATAATGAGCTTGCCGTAGTGTATATTGCGATGGCGGGGAGAACAAAGGAAGAGGAAAAGGTGCTCTTGACGCTTCCGAACATAAAATACCTAGTCGAGGGGCTAGAGGCACTTTTGATGACAGACCTTGACGGAGAAAAGCGCGCCAAGGTGATACAGCTGCGCGACGAGCTGATGTCCTACATCAACAGCATATTCAGCGACTACTCATGAGGCAAACGCGGCGCGCACCTTGTGCATCACCTCGTTCATCGACAGCGGCTCCTTCTTGATGACATCGTCCCTTTCCAGCGAACCCATCAGTTTTAGCGCATCGGCGGACGGCGTCAGCAAAAACACAAAGCTGACCTGCATGTTGCACGACTTGATCTCACGACAAAGGTCGATGCCAGACATGCCTTGCATCACCAGGTCGGTGATGACTAGCCGGTAGTGCAGCTGGCTTGCAAACTCTACTGCCTCTTTCGGGTCGGGCGTATGGTCGACATCATAGCCGTCTGCCGCAAGATACGTCTTTATCAGTATCGCGGTGCTCGGCTTTTGGTCGACGAGGAGGATTGTGTGCATATGGGTGGGTGTGGGTATGTGTATGCGTATTTTTCGCGTTTTTTCGCTAAAAGCATGATGGTCAAATGCTCTAGAGCCATTCTGTCCGAAGATTAATAATTGGATCTGCCTGCCTTTGCTGGCAGTGGCGCAAAAGGGAGCCGGGCCTGCACTAAAGAGGCCAATCATCATCCTTGCCTTTGCCTCAATAGGCATGGTCTACACTGTCATGCTCATGGGTGTTTTCCTCAGCTCCGGCCCGATCACCGAAAATGGTTTGGTATGCACGGAATGGCCGCTGTGTCCAAACGGCTTTGGCCCGCCGCAAGACCAGTATATTTTCGAGTACGTGCACAGGCTCTTTGCAGCGTTGACTGCCGCGGTGGTATACGCTACGGCAGCAGTGGTGCCGATGTGGGCAAAAAGGGCGAAAAGGGCGTCGCTGGTAGCGGCCGTGCTTGTATCAATCCAGCTGCTGATAGGGTATCTGACTGTGGCGATGCACCTGCACCCGCTCGTTGTGGCGACTCACCTTTCGACGGGCATCACCGTGTTTGCGTTTGCGCTGCTGACATTTCTGTGGGTAGGCATCTGGAGAAAGCGCTAGCGCCAGTGTATGCGCGAGTTTTCGTAAAACTCTTTCTCTCTGTCGTCGTCTGCAAGGGCGACTTTTTTGTGGCACTGCTCGCACAGCAGGTACTTTGAGTCGCTCGGCAGCTCTTTTTTGCACCTGCCGCAGAACTTTTTCACGGTCGCTTGTGATCCGCAGGCATTGCATAAAACTTTACGGGCTTGCTGCTGCCGACCCCATCAGACGGCCGGTGTGTATGCGTATCCACCCGCTCCCTGCGCCCTCTTTACTTCACTGCACATACACACATGCATTACACACGCTACAGAGACGATGTGTGTACGTATGTATGTATGTGTATTTGTGCACTTCTTCTTAGGTGTCGTCTATTACCTGCAGATAGCCGGCGGTATTTGTGCCGATGAGCTCCACAACCTCGCTCCACGATACGGCGTGCACGCCCTCTTTTTCCTTGATCAGGTCGATGAGCGACATTAGCTCTGAATTGGTGCGGAACACCACTTGGACGACCATGTCTGCGTCATCCCTGCCAATTATCCTGGTCGCAGACAGGACCCTGTCGCTCATTTCCAGTATCGCCTCGCCAAGCTCTTGTACGTTGCAACCTGCAAGGATGGACAGAGAAGCCGTCCTCCAGCCAAGCTTTTCAAGCCGGGGGGAATAGCTGATCTCGATCAGGTTGTCCTCCAGTCTCTTTCTCCTGCGCTGGACTGTGCTCAAAGGCACGCCAAGCTCTTTTGATAGCGAAAGTGAAGTGATGTCGCCGTGCTTGGAAAAAAAGCGCTGCAGTATTTTCCTGTCCACCTCGGACAGTATGACGGGCCCGTTGGTGCCGGCCCTTGGCCTCCCCCGCCTTGGCGCGTGCGCCTCCACCAGGCTGCTTAGACTGCCAAGCAAGCTTTCAAGCTCGCCGTCGGTCAGCAGAGACAGCGACGACGTGACGACTCCAAGGTCCTCTAGTTCCTCTATGATCTCGATCCGCTGGTTATTACTATTGTTATTGTTGTTGTCATTTGCTCCTCTAATTTCATTTTCGTATTCTGCTGCCAGTGATGTTGCCACCGGTATCATCTTCTGTTGCCATGTAACATGACATTGTCATATACGCTAAATGTCCAAGCCGGCGATAGAACTCGGGTGTATTGCCCACCCCTGCCTTAAGGGCAGGTTAATTGCGCCAAAAAAAGCAGGAGAGGCTGATCCTGTAAAGTTCAAACAGCATACGCGTCGGGTGCATCCTTCCGGATGCAGAAATGCCCATTATTTTGCCCGTACCTGGGCGTATGGGTTTTGTGCGTGCAAGTTTTTCCTTCCTGTATACATACACGATGTCAAACAGGACTCGCAACGAGATAATCGCAGAGATGCTGGCCTCGGTCGAAAATCCGTCGCCCAAGACGGCCATGATGTACGGCGCCCGGCTCAGCTACGCACAGCTGAGGTACTATCACAATTATCTGTCGGAGAAGGGCCTGATTGAGCAGGTAGGCGGCCTGTGGGTTGCGACCGAGAAGGGCAGGTCGTTTTTAAAGGCATACGCGCAGGCAAAAGAGATACTGAAGGACGGCAGACCGTAGAAATCTAATTAAGGACCCGGAGTGAAGGAGAAACAGTTTCTTGGCACTGCAAAGTGAGATTGCAAGCGCACTTTCGTACGCCACGAGCAAGGGGTACAGGGTGCACCCGGAGGCGTTTGCGATGCTCAAGGGGCTGGAAACCGATGTTTTAAAGGCAGTCCAGGAGATAATCAGGCAGAAAAAATCCAAGAATTCAGTAATTGTTGTTGAAGACATCAAGAGCCTGCTCGACCCCGCAAGCGGCGCCGAGCAATTGTTGCCGGTAGAGCAAAAATCAGAAGTGCTGATGGACCCGACGCTAAACGTCAACACCGGCGAGGGCGTTGACGGCTATGCGCTTCTCTTCAAGAGCAGGTTTGAAAAGACGATGCGCATACTGGCGCAGAGGCCTGACAGCAAGCGCATAGCGAAAATATCGACAGTCAAGCTTGCAGCCAAGGGAGGCCAGAGGCCGACTGCGGCAGGCCACGAAAGGAGTCTCAACGGCGGCGCAGGCAGCAGCCACGTGATCGCCGGCCTTTTGATGTCGCGGCGCACCAAAAAGAACGGCATCGAGCTGGAGGTCGACGACTATACTGGCAAGATGTCCGTGCTGGCAGTTAGCGAGGACGCAAAAAAGCAGGCGTCGATGCTTGCGCTCGACCAGGTTGTTATGCTGGAGCTTGAAAACGCCAGAGGAGTGCCAGGGCTTGCGGTCAAGAGCGTCTTTTCGCCAGACATACCCGACCACCTGCCGACAAAAAGCAAGTCCGAAGCCTACGCCGTGCTCATATCCGACCTGCACGTCGGAAGCAAGTATTTCATGGAAAAAGAGTTTTTAAAATTCCTCGACTGGCTGTCCATGTCCGACGACGAAATAGTGCGCAAGATCAAGTTCCTGTGCATTGGCGGCGACCTTATCGACGGCATCGGCATATTCCCAAACCAGGACAAGGAGCTCCTGATGATGGACACTGCAAGCCAGATGGGCTACGCGGCGCAATTGCTGTCCAGAATTCCAAAGCATATCAAGACGTACATCATCCCTGGCAACCACGACCCCGGCCGCAGGGCGCTCCCTCAGCCGGCGTTCCCCCAGAACAATTCAGGCGGCGTCTACAACTTGGAGAATTGCACGGTGCTTGGCAACCCGGCGTATGTCGTTTTAAATGGCGTCAAGGTGTTGATGTTCCATGGCCAGAGCCTTGACGACGTGATAGCGACGACGCCGGGCCTCTCTTACCAAAAGCCAGCAGAGGCCATGAAGGTTTTGTTAAAAGCCAGGCACCTCTCGCCCATGTACGGCGAGCGCACGCCGGTTGCACCGGAGGCCGAGGACATGATGGTGATGACCGAGGTGCCCGACATTTTCCACTCGGGCCATGTCCACGTGACGGATGTCGACAGCTACAGAGGAACGCTTGTGGTCAATTCTGGCGCGTGGCAGGCGCAGACGCGCTTTCAACAGACGATGGGCATAACGCCGTCGCCGGGCATCGCAATTGTCGTCAATCTGGCGACGTTGCAGCCGTTCAAGCAGGATTTCAACCAGTGAGGTCGGCAAATGTCGGATCGTCTTTCAGGGCATCCCTGACGGTTGCCAGCGGGACTGCCAGCTTGATCTTTTGCGACCTGCCGTGGCGCCCTTGGCTTATTACGTCGGTCGACACGAGCCCCAGCTGCTCAAGCTCACTTATTATCTGGGTGACACGCCTCTGCGTCAGTGGCTTGTGGTCAGTCCTGGCGCATAATGCCGAGTAAACATCGTAAACTTCGCCAGTGTTGCCGTTCTTGGATTTCATTATCGCAAGTATCACCATCTTGTCGTGCACGGTGGCATCGTGGACTGCCCTGTAGCTCGTATCAGTCTCTATCTTTTCCTGTGCAACCCGCACATGCCTTTCCTCTACCCGGGCTGCGCGCTCGCGCTCGGCAAGCTCGGCTGCGACGCGCAAAAGATCGATCGCCTTCCTTGCGTCGCCGTGCTCCCTTCCTGCCATTGCAGCGCACAGGTTTATCGATGCGTCTGCTATTGCATCCTCGTTAAACGCGATTTTCGCCCTCTCCATCAGGATCTGCCTCAGCTGGTCCACCGTGTAGGGATTGAACACGGTCTCTTCTTCGCTGAGGCTGCTCCTTACTCTGGGATCGAGCTTGTCCTTGAAAGTGAGGCTGTTTGATATCCCGACGATGCTGATAAAGCTGCCCCTGCTCATTTGCTCATTTGCCCTCGTAAAAGAATACAAGAGATCGTCGCCGTTCTTGTCTACAAGGGAATCGATTTCGTCGATGACCAAGATGACATGCATTTTTTTCTTTTCAATGAACTGCAGTATGCGGTCCGTGGCCTCGCCCATTGACAGGCCCGTGAAATGCACTTTTTTGTCTTCCTTGTTCAGGCCTGTCTGCTCGGCTATTTCATATAGTAATTTGTAGGCGCTGTTGGCGAGCTTGGCGTTTATTATCGGGACGGTGACTTCAATGCCAAGCTCCGCCGCCTTTCTTTTCAGCCGGCCCACAACCGTCTTGACAACCGCCGTCTTGCCTGTACCCGGCTTGCCAAACAACAACAGGTTTGACGGACGGCCGGGCTCTTTTTTCAGCACCGTCGACAGCGTTTCTGCAAGCGCCCTTGCTTCGCTGTCGCGGAATGGAAGTTTGTCAGGCACATAATCGATGGTGAGCGCCTGGCGGTTCTTGACGAGTGATTTGCCCGTGGCTGCCCTTTCAAAAATATCATCGATGCCGCTTACCGACCCCCACCCCTCCTTTTCCTTTCCAAAGTACAGGTTTGTTAAGGTTGTTGTCTTGTCTTAACAGTCATGTTAACAGGCCGTTTTTAAACCGTCAAATCAACTTGTACTATCTGTTGTATCAATTGATAAAAGCTGGAAAGAAAGAAGCTCAGAGAGGAACGCTGGACACGAAAGGGAGGGGGGTGGCTGGCACGCAACAATCGTCGATTATCACAGGTAGTTAACGAAATCGATCGTCAGGCCGCAAAAGGGCAGAAAAACGACCCCTCCATTTCCACTGGAACGTTAAGGTGCCAGTTAACGCTGTTAACAGGGACAAAGGTAACCCCTCCATTTCCACTGGAACCTGAACAGGGTAGTTTATACAATAATTCTGGTTAACTAGCGAGCCTTGTGAACAAAACCACGATTCCTCTCATGCAAAGCTAACAAGAGCTAAGCTGGTTGTTATCAGGATTGACACAAGCTGTGTTAAGTGTTAAGAGACAGACCGATCCAATTACCTCGGATGCCGGGAAGGAAAAAGTTCAGGATAGAGTTAGAGGATGCAGAGGGAAGCAAGTACAACCTGTCGCTAGAGGGCAACATATCCAAGGACAAGATACTAAAGATAGTCGAGTTCATGGACCTTCTCAACATCGAAGGCGAAGGTCCTCGGCAGGACGTCGAGATAAAGGCGCCCGCAAGCGTTGGCGACAGAATATGGGCGCTTGTCGATACCAAGTTCCCGTACGGCAGCTTTACGTCATCTGACATTTTGGAATTGTATGAGGACAATTATAACGAGCCGATAAAACTCTCAATAATCTCGACCTACCTCTCACGCTATGCAGAGAGGGGCAGGCTGGCCAGGACGAGACAGGGCAAAGAATGGGTCTACCGCACCGCTAGGCCTGCCGCCGGATCTCGGGTGCCGCAACAGGCTTCTCCCTCAGCCGCGCTTGACCGGCTTCAGTAATCCCGTATCTGAAAGGCTTGCTGTTCATGTCACGGTTGACGAGGCCGGATTCCGTCAGTTTTTTCATGAGGCGGGCCGTGTGTTCCCTAGTCCTGCCGATCGCATGCTGCACCTCTCTCGAAGTGCGGGGTTTTTCTGCCAGTAGCTTGAGGATGTAATCAGTCGTGCCGTTCTGGCCCTCCATCCTCCTTTCCTCAGGCATGTGCTGCGTGACTGCTACAGGCTCACTCACGGCCGGCGCGTGAGGCCGGGCAGGCTGTGATGCCGTGGCGACTGGCTGCTGCGGTGGCTGCTGTTGCACATACACATTGGGCTGCGAGAGCGACTGCGACCTTAATTCGACAATGTCGATCTTGGCTCTCATCTCGGCTATTGCTCGATCATAGTCTCTCAGGCGCCTCGTGTATTCGGATATGACTGCCTCTACCACCGCGTCATCCGCGTGGTAGTCACGCTTGGCAACAACAACACCCTGCAGCCTGCGGTACGCCATCACGCTGGCAAGGCCGACAGCATACATCAGCACGCCCAGCATCACATAATTCATGTCAACAGTGACGCCAAGAAAGGTCAGATCCACGATCTTTATCACGCGTTTAACTGCAAAACCGTGATTTAATGTTACGGACCAATCTTTGTTTACAACTTGCACACTCTTTTTATCAGCGCGTCCATCACGGATATCACGTCCTCCAAGCGTGCCTGATCCAGAACATCACTGCTTTCCTCCGAAGCAAATATCACGCTTAACTGGTCTGCAAGGCGCCCAAGCGCGCCCAGTGCGTCCGACTGCAGGACCCCCGTCGATTGCAGAAGTATTGCGCTGTACAGCACGGCGATCGCCTTGTCCCGGGACTGTTTTACCTGCCTGTAATAGGCGCCGGAGCTGATGTCAGGCGCTCTGCCGGTGCCCTGCAGCCTTTTCAAGATTATGGACATTTGCTTTGGTGTAAACAAAGAATTTGCAACAAAGTGATTCAAAAGGTTGTTAGATTTAGAATTCGACTCGGCCATGTCCGCTATACAGATTTGTATAGCGCATTAGCTATTAAACTTTAAAATGGCAGACCCCTTGACAACAAGGCGTGCTAGAGACCGGAAAGGTAGAGCAGTACCTTGGGGCCGAAATAAAGAAGCATGGCACCATCTGCTTCCCGCTCATTGACTCTGAAAATTCGACAGACGCCGCAAGCATCGCCCGAAAGGTGGAGGGGATGGGCGCGTCCGCCGTCCTGATAGGGGGTTCTTCGGCAATCGACCAGCTAGAGCTGGCAAAAGTGGTCGCCGAGATCAAAAATTCGGTCAAGATACCTGTGATATTGTTCCCCGGAAACGTCACAGGTGTGTCACCAAGGGCAGATGCGATACTTTTCAGCTCGTTACTCAATTCTGAAGATCCATACTTTATCACCGGCGCCCAGGCGCTGGGCTCGCTGGCAGTCAAAAAACACAACATCGAGCCGTTACCGACCGCATACATAATAGTAGGAGAGGGCACGGCCGCCTGGTTTGTCGGAAGGGCTAGGGCCATTCCATTTCACAAGCCTAACCTTGCCGTGATGTATTCGCTTGCTGCCCAGTACATGGGCATGAGGTTCGTTTACCTCGAGGCAGGTTCCGGCGCCTCTCAAAACGTCCCGCCAGAGATGGTCGCCGCAGTGAGAAAGTATTATGGCGGCACGTTGATTGTCGGTGGCGGCATAAGGACCCCTGAAACGGCCGGGGCAATAGCCAAGGCAGGAGCCGACATCATTGTCGTCGGCACGATGATAGAGAAGGACGGCAGCTGGCAGCAAAAGTTATCTTTAATGATCAAGTCTATGCGTCAGGCCAAGTAAGTCATATGATGATAGAACAGGAAGGGCAGGCGCGCCTTGCAGATATCCGCATGCCTGCATATTACCGGCGATACCAGCACGACATCCTTTCAAGCGTCCAGAAATATTACGAGCACGCCCTAAAGGCGCGCAAAAAGGGGATCGACGTTTCGGTAGTTGTCGAACCCAAGATCGCCTTTGACCTATCAGACAGAGTCGCCAAGATGCACAACATCGACATCGCCGAGCGGCTTCGCTTGCTGTTGGGCCAGACGACAAAGGAAAAAGCGGCATTAAAGATAGCGGAAGAGATCGCCAAGGGGGAATACGGCACCGGCGACCTGAAGACTAGGCTTGACAATGCCGTCAGGGTTTCGCTGGCCGTAGTCACGGAGGGCGTGACGGTGGCGCCGCTGCAGGGCATCTCCGACGTCACGATAAAGAACAACGCCGATGGGTCGCAATACCTGTCGGTGTCGTTTGCCGGACCCATACGGTCTGCCGGCGGCACAGAAGCGGCGCTTACCATGCTGATAGCCGACCATGCACGCAAGGTCGCCGGCCTTGCCCCATACAAGGCCAACTCGTTTGACGACGAGACGGGCCGGTTTGTCGAGGAGCTGCGCATTTACGAGCGCGAGGTGATGGGCTTCCAGTTCAAGGTGCTCGACGAGGATGTCGTCAAGTGCATCTCAAGCCTGCCAGTCGAGCTGGATGGCGTCGACACGGATCCAGTGGATGTCGTAGGACACAAGGGTATGCGCAGGATAGCCACTGACAGGGTACGTGGAGGGGCGCTGAGGGTCATGAACGACGGCCTGATCGGCAGGTCCAGAAAGTTGTTGAAACTGGTCGAAACACTAAAGCTGGACGGCTGGCAGTGGCTCAAGGAGCTAAAGGGCGCCATCCAGACGGGCGATGACGACGCGGCCCACCACCGCATGTCCGAAGTCATCACCGGCCGGCCCGTGCTTTCGATGGTAAAAAAGGTGGGCGGCTTTCGCCTTCGATATGGCCGGTCGTGCAACACCGGCTTTGCTACCGTCGGCATACACCCTGCGGTGCCTGCGCTGCTCAACTATGCAATTGTAGCTGGCACCCAGATCAAGATGGACATCCCCGGCAAGGCGTCGACGATCGCACTCGTCGATACGATCGAGCCGCCGGTGGTGAAACTGGACGACGGCACGGTACTTGCAGTCCGTACGGTAGAGCAGGCCGAAAAGATCCGGTCAAGAGTGCAAAAGATCCTGTACCTTGGCGACATGCTGATAAGTTATGGCGACTTTTTAGAGAACAACGCAGTCCTACCGCCGGCAAGCTATGTAGAGGAAATATGGGCTCTGCAGTTGCGAGCAAAGCTGGCCGGCGATACCCTCGGCATGGACAGAGAACGGTTGATACAGCTGGCCGAGCAGCCGTTCGACCTCATGCCGACGCTTGACGAAGCGTTTGAGATAAGCAGCAAGCTCGGCATACCGCTCCATCCTCGCTACACGCCGTATTTTGATGCCGTTTCGACAGCCGACGTGCTGTACCTGAAGGAAAGGATGCCGGCGATGCCAAATGACCCGCAGCTAAAGACGATCCTTGAAAAGCTCGGCATCAGCCACTCTGTCGCCGGCGGCAAAATAAGGCTGGACGACAGCAGCTCGGCAGAATCGCTCAGGAGGCTCCTTCCCCTTCTTTCTGGTCCCATTATTGAAGAAGCCGCAGATGCAGTCGAGCTGGTTTCAAAATTATCCGGCGTCACCGTGATGCCGAAATTTGCGTCGTCAATTGCTGTCCGGGTCGGCCGGCCTGAAAAAGCCGCCGAGCGCAAGATGAAGCCGCCCGTGCACGTGCTATTTCCAATAGGCTCCAAGGGAGGCGCGACCAGGGACATCCTCAAGGCATGCGCCGACGAAACGGTGTACACCGACATTGCCAACAGGTACTGCGAAAATTGCAGGACGCCGTCGCTTGGAACCCGCTGCAGACTCTGCGGCGAGTCGACGATGGTACGCAACCTGTGCCCTGCATGCAGGGATGATGTAGACGAGGGCGAAAAGTGTCCCCGGTGCAACAAGGACGGCAGGACCTACAGCCCCACCAACTTTCCACTAAAAGCGGCGCTTGAAGCAGCGCAGAAAAAGATAGGCTTCAAGGCCCAGCCGCCACTAAAGGGCGTAAAAATGCTGATGAGCCGCGACAGGGCGGCGGAGCCTCTGGAAAAAGGGCTTTTGCGGCAAAAACATGGATTGTACGCGTTCAAGGACGGTACCATCCGCTTTGACGCCACAAACGAGCCGCTGACGCACTTTCAGCCGTCGTGGATAGGAGTCAGCATCGACAAGTTGAGGGAGCTGGGCTACACCCGCGACTACCTTGGCCGCGAGCTAGTCTCGCCCGACCAGACGGTAGAGCTGATGATGCAGGACGTGATAATACCCCGTGAGTCTGCAAAACACCTTGCCAACACGGCGAAATTCATTGATGAAGAATTGGTAAAACTATACGAATTAGAGCCTTTCTACAACGTCGACAATGTAAACGATCTCGTGGGCCACATGGTAGTCGGCCTTGCACCCCACACTTCGGTCGGCGTGATGGGCCGGATCATCGGCTTTTCAGACTCGCAGGTGTGCCTTGCATCGCCCATATGGCACTCGGCCAAGCGCCGTGACTGCGACGGTGACGCCGACTCTGTCATGCTGTTGATGGATGCATTCCTGAATTTTTCCTGGGATTTCTTGCCTGACAAGATAGGCGGCCTGATGGACGCGCCACTGCTGATACAGCCAGTGGTCCTGCCTCACGAGGTGCAGCGGCAGGCGCACAACGTCGACATTGCAAGCGCGTACCCGCTAGAGTTTTACGAGGCTACATGGAAGCAGGCCAAGGCAGCAGACGTCGCAAGCATGATAGAGATTGTAAAGAACAGGATAGGAGAGGAGACGCAGTTTTTCGGCTACGGCTTTACGCACCGCACCGCCGGCCTGACGACAAAGGAGCAGAGGAGCGCTTATTCGACACTGAACACGATGGAAGAAAAGCTGAAAATGCAGTTTGACACGGCGAAGCTGATAAACGCAGTCGACGCCGATGAAGTCGCAGCGATGGTGCTGACTACGCACATTTTGCCGGACATCATGGGCAACATGCGATCATATTCCTCGCAGACATTCAGGTGTACAAGCTGTGGCGAAAAGTTCAGGAGGATGCCACTTGTGGGCAAGTGCACGGAATGTGGCAACGAACTGACGCAGACCGTGACCCGTGGAGCGGTAGAAAAGTATCTGGGGATTGCGACTGACTTTTGCAAGGACTACAAGATAAACCCCTACCTGAAAAGCAGGGTCGAGTCGATATCGACTGAACTGAAACTAATCTTCAAGGAAGAGAAAAAGATGCAGTCGAGCCTGACCGAGTTTATGCCCTGCTAGGCCCCTGCCACAAACTTGTTGTAGATCTCGATTGCGTCGTTTTCGTCTTTTGCGCCAACAATCGTAGCGGCGCCGGATGACAAAAAGCTGACGGACATCCTGCTGTCGTTTGTCGCCGTGATGCCGAGGTTGCCTCGCGTCCTCACCTGGTAACCAAGTGTCTCTGCCTTTTTGCTGATGCCTGTGAGGTTGACTGGCATCGGCTCTGAAGGAGTTATAGTCCACGTCCTCTTGCCTCTGTCCCTGCCACACAACTCTTCGATTATCAATTGTTGCGCCCTTGTCCCCTGCGCGCCTGCTACTGTCGCTGCCGTCCTGTTGGCGCCACATGCAGGGCACTCGTCTTGCCTCGCTATCTGGACCTTGTCAAACACCAGCTCGTTGAGGTCGACATACATCAATTTGTTTAACAGCGTCGGCTGCTGGCCCGTGAGCAACTTGACTGCCTCTGACACCTGGATTCCGCCTACCAGGTATAATATCGATGGGTGCACGCCTTCTGTGCTGCACGCCGGCATCTCGTCCTCATTCAGGGCCGGGAATATGCAGCGCAGGCACGCAGTCTTGTTCGGGATTATTGTCGTTACCGATCCGAGCATCCCGAGCGCGCCTGCATAGATCAATGGAATGTTGTGTTTTATGCACGCGTCGTTTAGCGCATATCTTGCGTCGACGCTGTCCAGCGCGTCAATTACGATGTCGAATCCCTTCACGATGTTTTCAGCCGTGAATTTCGTGACTGACGTCGGCACCGGCTCTATCTCTACTCCCGGGTTGAGCTTGCGTAGCCTGTCCGCCGCGGCTTCTACTTTGACCCTGCCAATGTCATCTTCGGTGTAAAGGTGCTGCCTGTGTAAATTGGTTATTTCGATTACATCTCTGTCAACGACGCGGATCTTGCCGACGCCCATCGCCGTCAGTTGCGTCAGTACGGGGTTGCCGATGCCTCCGGCTCCTACGACGCACACCTTGGCGCTGCGCAGCTTTTCCATCCCCTCAAAGCCAATCTCCTCAAGCATCACCTGCCTTGAGTATCTCTGCAGCTCTTCGCTTGTCAGCTCGGCGCCGCCTGCCACTGCCGGCAGGATGTAGACCGTGTCGCCGTCTTTTAGCGAAGTGGCCATGCCGCCGGAAAACCTCATGTTCTTGCCGTTGACGTAGATGTTGATGAGCGAGCGGGGCTTGCCGTTGTGGTCAAACACTCTACGCTTAAAGTCGTCGCCCATCTGGTCGGAGACCTTGTTGAAGGCGTCCTGCAAATCTGCCGCCTGGAGTGCGATCTTTTTTTCTCCCTGACCTTTATTCAGGACTGAAGGAACCGTGAATTCTACTTGTGCCATTATATACAATCTCACCTGATCATTGCCGAAACTGCAGCCGCATCCGGCTTGACCGCGGTTAATTTCGGCAGCAGACCTATAATTGCTTCTGTCGCCTTTAAGCCGTTGCCGGTGACGTAGCAAACAACATTTTCGTCTTTCTCGATCTTGCCCTCGTCCACCAGCTTTTTCAGCACGCCCACCGAAACGCCGCCTGCCGGCTCTGTGAATATGCCTTCTGACTGCGCAAGGAGCATGATGCCATCGGTTATCTCTTCATCGCTCACCTCCTCTGCGATTCCGCCGTATTGCTTCAGGCGCTTTAACACATAGAGCCCGTCGCCGGGGTCGCCAATGGCAAGCGACTTGGCTATCGTCTCTGGCTTTTCAACCGGTATTACTTCGTCCGAGTTGCGCTTGAACGCGTCTACCACCGGAGAGCAGCCATGCGGCTGCGCGGCGACTATTTTCAGGTTCTTGACACTGTCGACAAGGCCTAGCGCGTGCAGCTCCTCAAAGCCCTTGCATATGGCATTTAGCATTGCGCCGGAGCCAACCGGTATTACGAGCCTGTCGGGCACCTGCCATCCCAATTGCTCTGCCACCTCGTACGCAAGCGTCTTTGATCCCTCGACGTAATAGGGCCTCATGTTGATGTTGACGATGCCATAGCCCTTGGAGTCGCCGATGATTGAGGCGATCCTGTTGGCGTCGTCGTATGTTCCTTCCACAGCGACAAACTCGGCGCCGTATGAAAGTGCCTGCGCTATTTTTGCATGTTCGATATCAGAGGGTGCAAAGATGTAGCACGGCAAATCTGCCTTGGTTGCGTGCGCCGCAGTCGCAGACGCGAGGTTGCCGGTCGACGCGCAGCCTACCGCTTTTAATTTAGTTTCTTTGGCCCTCGATACTGCCACGCCGGCAGGTCTGTCCTTGAACGAAAACGTGGGGTTGACGGAATCGTTTTTGATATGGACGTTTTTTAACCCCAGTTTCCTGCCCAGCTTGTCCGCATATTGCAGCGGCGTCAGCCCTGCGTTAAGGCTAACTATATTTGATTTATCTTGAATGGGGAGCAGCTCGAAATAGCGCCAGTAGGTCTTTTCCCTTGGCTCAAATGTGTGCCTGTTGACCGACGACAGCTCCTTGTACATTACATCTAGGGGGCCGAAACACTCTTCGCAAACGTACCTGAACTGCGGGTCATATTCCTTGCCGCATTCTCTGCACTTTAATGCCCTGATACTTCCCATATTTTACGCACTTTTTCTGGATGGATATTATTAGAACCTCTCTGTTCACATTTTAGTATTGCTAAACTTTTCTACGTCTATATATTGTGATGCTTAATATGATAAAGCCTGCAAAATTTTATGCAGTTTTCATTATTCAATTAAGAAAATTAAAGATTGCAAGTTCACTTCAGCAAATTGTGGAAACAAGTCCTGTCGCCTGTGTGGCACATGGGCTTGTCCGAGTCCACAATGTACAGCAGTGCATCTGAGTCGCAGTCGACTCGGATCTCGCTCACCGGCTGGACGTTACCGGATTCCTCGCCCTTCATCCATAGCTTGTTGCGCGACGTGCTCCAGAACCACGCATTGCCTGTTTTGACAGTGTTGTCAAGCGCCTCTCTGTTGGCATAAGCGAGCGTCAGGACATCCTTTGTCTTCTTGTCCTGCACTATTACCGGTATGACGCCTCCACGCTTGGCAAAGTCAATGTCGCCTGCCGCCATGTCCATGCGTGGTCATAGCGCAAAGGCGGAAATAAACCTATATTCAAGGTCAGCTGTATGCGTAATATTGCCCCCATGTACCGTTCGTTTCCGAACGGTTTGTGGTGTGTGCTTGTTGATGCGAGTGTGTGCGCTATCCGTAGGTAAATGAAAGAGGATACCTTGATTTTGCACTCGGCGCAAGCGAATATGTCTCTTTGACAGAGAAGAGCCACACCTTTTTGGGCACAGAATCGATTCCAAACTCTTTCAATCTTGCCTCCGCATGCTTGATTAATTCAGGATCAACCACTCCCTCAGCCTGGCCTTTCAGCTGATACCCTCCACCTTTTGCGTCCTTGTCAAAGACTGCAACAGCAACCTTTGGCCAAGAGCTGATGTTGTGGAAGGTCTTGTTCTCAAAAGCATCCGCAAAAAGGAGCTTTTCGTTTCTTATGATGTCTAGAACGTACCTTGGAGAGATGTTTGGGATCCCTTCAGGACTTACGCTTCCCACCAGCACAATATTTTCCTGTCTGATTATGAGCCGAAGGACATCCTCGTCAATTTGCATATTTTTGCTCTTCTTCTGAAGATGGTTTGCAGGCTAGACAAGATAAGGCTTGCGATGAGGTCTCTCTCCCTATCTCTAGGTGTGCGCGCATTACGTGTGTATATTTTGTAACTATTTTTTTTGCTGACGGACACACATTTTTTCCATCCTGCGTCAACTGCAACCTTGACTTGAAATCCAGTTTTTGTGGCCTGTAAATTTCACGATTGACAATTCTGACCACCGTTTTTACTGTCGAATCTCTCTTTCAAAAGAAAGCAAAAGCAGCTGTGACACTCAATAAACCTATATTGCATCGCCTGTGATCAATGCCGTGGCCGGCGAGTCGTCCCTTGATTTTGATGCCTACTGGAAGGCGTGGCTTGCGACCCGGCTGGCAGAGATCCGCAAAAAAGCAGAGCAGGCGCGCCAGATGGAAGAGGGACAGGGCGAAGCCATGGACGAAGAAGAATTCTAGCACGCTTAAAAGCGGGACTGCTGATCGTACTGCATGCCTGCCCTTCTTTTGCAGTTGTGCGAACAGCCACTCTGTAACTTTTATGGCGCGGCGCTCATTATCGCGTACGTCGCTGGCGCGACTGCCGCGATACTTGTTATCATGGCATACCTGAGAAGGAAGAGGTCAGACAGGGCGTTGCGGTAGTTATTGCAATAATGCAGGATACAGGGTTCTGTCAAGCTAGCGGCTGGTGATATATGTATACATACATCTTCTTCTATGGCAACACTATATACGCCGCAGATTTGGTGGCTCTTGTACTGCTCTGTTCTGCACAGGCCATAGAAAATTGTACCATGATTCTCTAATAAAAAGAACCAGAATACTTAAATAATTACCGAAAATCCGGTTCTTGTTATGTACAGTAACACAGGTTTTCAGCCAGGCTATGGCAGTAGGAGAAGAAATTGCTATGGCTCCTTTACCTAATGTCAGGGGCTCGGTAAATTTTCTCGTCGTCCGGGCGCGGGCCAGCGACATACCCTTTTTCAATATTCCTACCTATGCTGAAGTCCTTTCCATGGACGCAAAACTGCGTCAATATTGGCAGGACGCCTCCAAGGGAGCGATAAGGGTGATCAGCAATGTCCTGCCGCAAGAGATTGTTTTAGCAGAATCCGCCGCGACCCTGATGACAATGTCCCGGTCGTCGATAGGAGACGCAATAAGGAAAAGGATCAGGGAAACGCTGGGATGGTCTGACTCGGATCTTGAACAGTTTTACGGGCTTGTAGGGTTTGTCAACTGCCCTTGTGGTGGCGGTGCTCAATCGCGCAACGTCATCGCCGGGATCATCCAGGAGCCGGGTCAGAGGGGCTGGGCTTGGTGCAGCAAGTGCCAATCTCTGGCGTTTTGGGATGAGAGTCGTCAGCCGGGAATCTGCGCGGCGGGCAGCAGGCATGACCACATGCAAAGCGGGCGGTACTTGGCGCGATTTGAAAGCGATAGTAATGATGGCCAGCCCGGCTGGCGATGGTGCTCAAAATGCGAATGTCTCGTATTTGTGCCGATTAGCAATGACGACATCTTCTCTACTGTTAACAACTTTAATCAATGTCCTGCAGGAGATAAACACGATACTGGCTCAAGCGGCGCATACCGTGTGGCGACATCCGGGACACAGGCAACTCAAGATCAATGGCGGCGCTGCACAAAGTGTGCGACTCTGGTGTATGGGGGCGGAGACCCTGGCACATGCGCCCTAGGTGGCAATCATAAACACGACACTGCCAAGTCTTATTATGTAGGAGCAGACACGCGCACTACAATCGGCTGGCTGTCGCACGAGACTGGGCACATGCTTGGCCTAGATCATTCCTTCAGTGATGAGAAGAAGGCTATTGATCCTGGTAACGACAGCAGGCCGGGCGCGTACGGCGACAACTGGGACATTATGTCTTATTCCAACACTAGCAGCCTTCGTTCAGCTTCATACGGCGATATCGGCCCGGTTGTAGCTGCGCCAACTCTCTTCAAGAATGGGTGGATTAAAGAAGACAGGGTGTGGACAGAGACGTTTACCAAACCTTTCACGCTCACGATAGAGATCGTGTCCAACAGCGAACAAATCAACCATGGCCTACTCTTCGCACGCATCGTTACCCGGACGGGGAGGGTATTCAGCATAGAATACCGCACCCCTGCTGGATGGGATGAAGGAATCCATTCCCCGGGGGTGCTGATAAGGGAACATATCACATTACTCGATACGCCTTCTTTTGCACTTTTTGCCCAGAATGGATGGCGTTGGTGTTCGCGTTGCGGGAATATGGTATTCAGAGGCCACCTTCCATGCGCGGCAGGCGGCGTGCACGTTCCAGGCGGCAACATTTCACTCCTCATGGGGCCGGCGGATCTGAACATAGGACAGCCCGGCTGGCGATGGTGCTCACGCTGCCAGTCGCTTGTGCACATAGAATCAGGTAACGGCCCATGCGCGGCAGGCGGCACTCACGACGTAAGCAAAAGCGGGCAGTACCTTCTGCCTTGGGGCAGCGCGCAAGACTCCAACAACAGCACTTGGCGCTGGTGCAGTCTGTGCAAGTGCTTAAATGATGTTCGGGACGCAAGAAGCTGGCCCTGCGCGGCAGGCGGATCCCATGACGATTCATCGAGTGGGCTATATCAAAGCAATCTTTCTCTCCTCCTGCCTGCGAGCCTTCTTGGGGCTACAGTCCAGCCAGATTGGACTATATGCAGAAAGTGCTCGGTGATCTATTACGACGGCCATGGGAGATGTGCTGCAGACGGCCAGCACGATACCACGCAAAGCTCCGACTATTTCCTGACTCTGAACGTAGACGCCGGCGCCGGCCAGCCCGGCTGGCGATGGTGTTCAAAATGCTATAGTCTGGCTTTTTTGGACCCTGGCAGAGGTCCCGGGTCGTGCCCTGCGGGAGACAAACATGACCACAGCTCAAGCGGCAAGTATTTCGTCGAGTTCACAAGAACGCATGATCCATCGATAGGACAGAAATGGGTAGATGAGGTCGAACAGCCCGGCTGGCGATGGTGCTCCAGATGCGAGCAGCTGGCCTATACAAGAAATACCACGCGATGCCCTGCCATACTTGGATTTGGTGATCACGATTTTTCCCAGAGCGGCTCTTACATAGCCAGGTACGACCTCGGCGGGCACGGAGATAGTGGCCATCTCCAGCAGAAAAAGAGCTTTGGGGAGGTCGAGAGATACATTAGCACGGATGGCAGCCTCGAGGTCCGGCCAATACAGTTCAAATCGTCTCCATCAAGGGCAGAAATAGAGGTCAAGCTGACCTGAAAAGAAGCCGCGCGCAATATCGAGCAAGGGAGGTCTTTTTTTGCTTGACAAGAAGAGGCTAGCTTGACAGAACCCAGTGTAGACAGAGATATATTCCCCTCGCGCAAGAACGCTTTCAGCGAGGTGGGGAAGCCAGGTCATCCCGGCGGGCTCATAACCCGCAGTGCGGTCGTTCAAATCGACCCCTCGCTATACTTCATAACTGCTTAAAATTTCCACCTTGAAATTACGCCATGTCGATAGAGGAACCTGTGCGCTATGCCGAGCCAGAAGGAAAAAAGGAAAAAGAAAAGGAGAAGAAACTGAAAAAGGACAAGGGCAGACAGGCGCAAGAGGAAAAATAGCTTTACTTCAGCCCTGCAAAACCCGCCTTTTCCATGCCGTACCTCTGTAGTGGTTTCGTAAGGTGCCGGTGCGCCTTTGCCACTGGCACGTATAGGCCTTTTTTGATCCTGCGCTCCTTTGGCGTGAGCATCTTTTGTCCCGCCGGGTCGCGGAACTTGCATTTTTCGCACTGGTAGCCCTTATTGCGCCCTTCCGACTTCATACGCCTGCCGCACTTTATGCACAGCGGGTTTGCCACGTCATAAACAACGGCCAGCTCCAAGACTGTCAGGTATTCTATGTTAAGCACCTTTGGGTGCCGAATCGTGCCCTTGCGGACGCCGACGCCTATTTCTATAACGTCGCCTGGCTCCAAGCTTGCCGCGACGTTGGCAAGCCCTGTTGGTTCGTACATTGCCGCCTGCATCTGTATCCCGTTCTGCTCGACTGCAAAGAACACATGGCCGCCTTCCATCGCGACGGGTTTGCTTGCAACCTTGCAGCGCAGGTGGCCGGCCGTGTACGCCTTTACCGTACGCAGGTCGATTTCGGCCTGCAAGTGCATGTTGGTGCCTTGGTTTGACCTAAAGACGGTCCACCCAAGCAGCTTTTCCTCCGGCTTGAGCGCCTCAATAGCGGACGCCACCACCTCTGCGCTCTCGCCCCTCACGCCAAAGAAGACAGGGTCCGGACCGTGGGGCGCGATCAGCACTCTCTTGTGTATGGCATCGTAATTGTTGTAAGTGTGAGGATACGTCTTGCTCGCAAAAGCAGCTACTTTATCACCGTCTACAACCCGGGGCGTCCCGCAGTTTTCTGGCACCCTGTATGCAATCAATTCAAACGTGTGGTCGCCATCAAGCAGGCAGCCCATTGCACCAAGCGCACCTACAAGCCCCTGCCCGTTGCCAAACGTGCTGTATTTTACTCTACATTCTGCAGCGACCTTTTCGGCCATTTGCCGCGAAAGCACGTCGTGCATCGCCAGCGAGCTAAATCTCTGCAGCTTTTCTGGCACGGCTTCTTCCAAAAACGCGACTCCGGGGTTGGCCCCGCTGCCGATAGCAGAGCCTTCCTCCACTGCCTGCCTGACGTAATCCACAACTTTGCCCGGGTCGTCCACCCTTGCCCGCAGGCAGACTGCGCCGTTACCCCTTGTCTTCCACGGGATGTTTGGATTGAGCCTGATCAGCAGGGGATGGTCAACAAGACGCGCCGTCCCTGTCTTTTGCAGGTGGCCTGCGACTGTAAATGCAAGGTGCGTGGTACACCGGCCCATCCGTGAGTCAGTGTCGTCAAACGCGATGTGGAGTAGCACGCTTGCCATGGACCCTGTAGGCAAAAAAATGGCTTAATAGTGTATTGACCCGGCACGAGCAATATCAACTGCCGCTGAGTAGGATTAATATTAAGCAAATGTCGACTTTTTCTCGGTCTATCTGCCCAGTTAGACTGGCTGACGATATGCAGGCGCAAACGTCGTGCTATTAAAAAGCCATGACCATTGGCCGTATCCCTCAAGTACGCCGTGCCTGCGTTCGTCCAGTCACCTTCTAAAAACGCTGTTATAAAACCAGCACAGGGTTTAAATAGATTAGACAGCTGTTCACCTTCAGTGAATTAGATGCCAGTCGCAATACTTCCTGATGTTTCTGAACAGCACTGCATCGGCTGCGCGCTCTGCGTAGAAATCTGCACCGCTCTTGGTCCAGATGTACTCAGAGTCAAGCCGGTGGAAGGATGGAAGAGGGGTAAGGCATTTGTCTTCTACCCAGAGAGATGCATCTCTG
>JBDUUM010000038.1:0-44048 GCA_039938615.1 Nitrososphaera sp. | reverse complement strand
GGAGTCTATGACTTGATACTCAAGGTAACGGCGGATACAGAAGATCAGCTACATAAGGTAAGCAATGAAATTAGCTTGATCAAGAATGTTGGTTCAGCTGTTACAATGATGATAGCTTAGTGTTTTCCTTGTCTCTCGGACCTCATCTTTTCATGTAATTTCCAAACCTGGTCTAACACGACATCAATTAACATAGTTTTAGATGGACCCATAGATGCCTTCTTGCATGCATTCTCTTCCTGGCTAGACAAAAGTCGTGCCATATTCCGCTGTCAAGCTGTATCTGAAGTCTTTCAGCCTATTCCTTATTGTTACCTCTGTTACGCCTGCGGCTTCTGCCAAAGATCTTTGGTTAATGCGTTCGCCGTTCATCAGGCACACCATATAGAGAATCGAAGCTGCAAATCCCATGGGGTTCTTCCCTCCCCGCTTTCCATTTTTTGCCGCCTCATCCATGATCAATATGGCATGCCTTTTTGTCTTTTCGCTCAGGCCAGCCTTGCTTGCGACCCTTGCGATGCACTTCATCGGGTCGACCATGGGCACCTTGAGGTCAAGTTCTATTAGGACTATTCGGTACATCCGAGCCAAATCATTTCACTTCACATTGGATTGCTCTGCAACGTCATTGAGTGTCAGAGAAGTCCCTAGATCCCTACAAGAAATGTATGCACAGGCCCCCATAAGCGTTGAAATGTTTCTTCCTCTTGCTAGCTGTCTGTCATGAGCTTTTCTGTAGATATAAGCAGCTTTATCATTGCACTAGACAAGTTAAGTTTAGTTTTCAGCCTGTTGAGGCTATCAAAGGCTCGCTGAAGGTTTCTATCCGAAGAGTCGTGACTTTGTCCCCTGCTGTCCCATGTCCTCCATCTGCCGATCACCGAATGCACAACTGAACTCAAAAGCACTCCCCTTGCGTCGACGCTCTCTTTTCCAATAACTGTAGCAAGACCCATATCATGGCGTGCCAGAGACGAGGGGTCTCCAGTTCGGCCCCGGTAGGCCGGTTCGGCACCAAAATTGCGCCATTCAGCGCGCGTCTCCGCAGATCTATCTGACAGTACCTTCCCACAACTGCTACAGACCGTCTCGCCAGATTCTGGATCTGAAATCGTGGCTTCTTTATTGCATACAGAACATAGTGATGAAATTTGCATTACTATAACGGATAAACAGTACACATTAGTCAGCGCGTAAAATGAGACAGGCTGCATCACTTTTCCGCAGGAAACCGGGTATGTAAAGAATGGTGCGGGAGATGGGATTTGAACCCACGAACCCCTAAGGGATAAGAGCCTCAGTCTTACGCCTTTGGCCAAGCTGGGCGACTCCCGCTCCTACATTACGCTTTTGCTGCGCTAATTTGAATATTGCGTACGCAGCAATGGTTTTTATAACACAATAATTGTAAGAATTGCAGATGCTTATTCCAGTGCGCTGCTTTACGTGCGGCGGTCTGATCGCAGACAAGCACGGCGAGTATACAAACCGCGTAAAGGCAGGAGAGGACCCTGCAAAGGTCATGGACTCGCTTGGCATAAAGAGATATTGCTGCAGACGCATGTTCGTGTCAAGCGTCGAGACCATCTACCAGATCATCCCCTACTATGAGGCATTGAGGCGCAGGATGTCTGAGGTCCAGACAGAGATAGAATAAATAAATAACGAACCTCACGACTTTTCCCTGATGCCTTCCATCACTTCGCTTGGCGCCAGAATTGTTTTCAACAGCAGAGGTAGTAAGACCATTGAAATTGATGTTGTCACCGACAAGAAATTTGCCGGCAGAGCATGTGCCCCATCAGGCGCAAGCGTCGGCAAGCTGGAGGCGCAGAGCTTTCCAGACAACAAGGCAGAGAAGGCACTATCGGCGTTCAATGCAAGTAAGAAAAAATTTATCGGCCTCGACGCATCCGACACAAAGGCAGTTTATGATGGCCTGCGATCAATAGACGACACCGAGAATTATTCAAAAATAGGTGGCTCGGTCGCCTATGCGCTTTCAATTGCCGCCGTCGATTCTGCCGCAAAGGCGGAAAACGTTCCATTATTCAAGCTGCTAAAGCCAAAAGGGCCATACAGGTTCCCGTTCCCGCTTGGCAACATTTTGGGTGGAGGGGCGCACGCAGGCCCAGGGACACCGGACCTGCAAGAGATACTGGCATGCCCTGTCGGAGCCAAAAGCGTGATGGAGGCGATAGAGATGAATTTTAAACTCCACGCAGAACTTCGCAAAGTCATTGAATCTATTGACAAGAAATTCACCTATGGCAGGGGCGACGAGGGAGCGTGGGCGCCTAACGTCAACAATGACCAAGCATTGGAAATAGCGGAAAAAGCAGTCAGGAACTGCGGCTACACGCTTGGCAGGGACATGGCCCTTGGCATCGACTTTGCAAGCTCATCCTTCTGGGACGAGGAAAACAATGTCTACGACTATGCACGGCAGGGCTTGAAACGCGACACGGGCGAGCAGATCGAGTTTGCGAACCATCTGATTCGCGACTACAAGTTAGTCTATGCAGAGGACCCTGTGCACGAAGGCGATTTTGAAAGCATGGCGATACTGACTAAAAAGAACCCAAGGACGCTTGTGACCGGCGACGACATGCTTGTAACAAACGCAATGATGGTAAAAAAGGCAGTCAAGTTTGGCGCGTGCTCTGGCGCGATATTAAAAGTCAATCAGGCAGGCAGCCTATACGACGCGCTCCAGTTTGCCAAGGAGTGCGCCAAGAACAACATCAAGATAATCACTTCGCACAGGTCCGGAGAGTCGCCGGATTCTCATATCTCGCACATTGCAGTCGCCACTGGATCAAAGATGCTAAAGACCGGCGTGCTTGGCGGTGAGCGCGTCGCCAAATTAAACGAGCTGTTGCGCATGTCAGAGTATGATTTAATAGAAGGTATGGCAGAACTGACCTCTACGACATGAGCAATCCCGAAGAAGACTCCATCCCGGAGACAGAGACAACAGCTGTCGAAGAGGCAGTGGTCGAGAGCCCGGAAGGTCAGGAGTCCATTGATACTGATAATTTAGAAAAAATGATACTTTCAACAGGAATCAGGGTCGGTACGCCCGTAAAAACAAAGTACATGTCCCCATTCATCGTGCGCGCAAACCCTGAAGGCCTCTACATACTTGACATCAGCAAGACCCTTGCAAGGATTGATGTGGCGGCCAAGTTCATCGGCAGGGCAGACATTTCCAAAGTTGCAGTAACATCCGCAAGAGAGTATGGCAAGACTCCGGTGGAAAAGTTCTGCGAGCTTACTGGTGCTACTAGAATATTAGGTCGCTTTATGCCCGGGACGTTTACCAACCCGTCGCTTCCAAACTATATGGAGCCTGAAATAGTAGTAGTCACCGACCCGCAGGCAGACCAGCAGGCCGTGCTTGAGGCAACCAGGGCAGGCGTGCCGGTAATCACCATAGCAAACAGCGACAACGTTACATCCAAGGTCGACCTGGTCATCCCGGCAAACAACAGGGGCAGAAAGGCTCTTGCAACCGCCTACTGGCTGCTGGCGAGGGAAGTCCTGAAGAAGCAGGGCAAGATCAAGTCAGACAGCGAGATGAAGATATCTATCGACGACTTTGAGACAAAGTTAGTCGAGGAAATATCTTGAGCAGCAAGGCAACAAACCGACCGCCGGCCGTCGCCGGCATGTTTTATCCTGCAAGCTCTTCTGAATTGCAGCTTGCTATCGACCAGTCTTTTCGCGACACAAAATTTGGGCCGGGCATGCCGCCGCCTGCTCTGGCCAAGAAAAGGATTTACGGAATAGTCAGCCCGCATGCCGGCTACGTGTACTCGGGCGCGGTTGCGGCAAACGGCTTTTACCAGATATCATCGTCTGATTTTGACACCGTGGTGATGGTCGGGCCAAACCACTACGGCATCGGCTCCGGCGTCGCCACCATGCGGTCAGGGACGTGGGAGACACCTCTTGGCCAGGTGCCAGTCAACGAGGAGTGGGCAGCCGAGATTGCGAGAAAATCCGGCATACTTGACTTTGACGATTTTGCGCACAGCCGCGACCACTGCCTTGAAGTGCAGTTGCCATTTCTGCAATACACAAGAAAGAAATTCTCCATAGTCCCAATCGTGCTCATCATGCAGGACATTGACACAGCCTTTGACCTTGGCAAGGCGATGGCCGACACCGTCGCAGAAAGAGACGAAGAAGCGATGCTGATAGCGTCGTCCGACCTCACGCACTATGAGCCAAACGAGACAGCTCACAGAAAGGATATGGACCTGATAAATGCCATGCTGACTCTTGACGTGGCAAAATTCTATTCCGTCCTTGAGAGGATGGACGTATCGGCATGCGGCTATGGCGCAATAGCATCGGTGATGGTGGCCGCAAAGAGCCTTGGCGCCACGCGAGGCGAGCTGTTGAAATATGCGACAAGCGGCGACGTAACTGGGGATACTGACGCAGTGGTTGGCTATTCATCGGTGGCATTTGTATGACAAAGGGCAAGGCTTCGGCACCGGCAAAGATAATCCTGTTTGGAGAGCATTTCGTAGTCTATAACGGGCCGGCGGTGCTTGCGTCCATTGACCGCAGGATAACCGTGGAGGCGAAAAAGGGCAAGGCAGACGGCAAGGTGACCATCCGCTCTGATATCGCGGCAGGCGAGTTTGACGGCTCCACATTCAAATTGATAGAAGGCTCTAACGCACGGGCGTCGCTAGAGCCGATCTATTTTGCGGCCAAGCAGGTGCTGGCGGCAAGAAAGCAGCAGTCAGGCCTGGAGATCGACATGGCATCTGACATTCCCTACGGCGTCGGCCTGGGGTCGTCTGCTGCGTCACTTGTCGCCACAATTGCGGCTGTAGAGTCGCTGCTTGGCAAGGCAGACAGAAAAAAGATTTGCGAAAGCGCGATTGAGGCGGAGCGCATCATACACAAGAATTCTTCTGGAGCCGACTGCTATGTTAGCACGTTTGGCGGCCTGATACACTACAGCAAGGGCCAGGAATTCAAAAAGATAGAGGCCAAGGCCAAGCTTTTCCTGATCATCGGCGACACTGGGATAAAGCACAACACAGGCGAGCTCGTCTCAAGCGTCCGAAAACTGAAAGAGGCAAATCAGATGGCTTTTGCAGGGTTGATGGCACAGTCTAAAGACATCTGCAATCAGGCGCTCGCAGCTCTTAACAGCGGCAACGTTGACCACCTTGGCATGCTGATGAATGAGAACCAGCTTCTGCTTGAGCGCCTCGGCGTCTCGCACGAAAAGGCAGACGAGCTTATCGAAATCGCCAGAACTGAAGGAGCGGTAGGAGCCAAAATAACTGGCGCAGGCGGAGGAGGCGCGATAATTGCCCTTGCCTCTTCAAAAGAAGAGAGCGAAAAGATCGCCGCCGGGATAAAGGCTGCCGGCTATAGTGCCTTTGAAGTTGAAATCGACTCCAAGGGCCTCATCATAAGCTAGGCGTTCTTTAGCGGCTTAACAAGGTGCACCGGCTTTACCAAGTCAGCAACGTCGACCCAGCATTTCGCTATCCGGTCCATCGCGTACGCTAGGTTCAGGACTGCAATGGTCGACTCGGGGTTCTTTGGCCTTGCGCTTGCCGACATCTCTTTTACCGATTTTATTATCTCGTTGAACCTGCCGTACATGTTGAGCACGACCAATGATTCGGATCGCATCTTGCTCGTAAACGCGGCTACTGATTTTTCCTGCATCCTTTCCACAAGCTCGCCAGCCTCCACGAACCTGTCAATAAAGTCGATGTGGGAAAAGTCCTGCATGCTGGCAAGGTCGACGATATAGTCGCCGGCGCTCTCTAGGAGGTTTGCCGCAATCCTGTAATCTAGGATATCGATGTTGCTCAGGTTCATCTTGCCTGCGAGTTTTTGGTCCATCATGGCGCTCCGGATGAGCCTGACGAGCAAAAAATACTGCCTGTCGACTTCGTCGTCTCTGGCGTCGATGGACCTTTTTGCAGCGTTTTCCTTTGATCTGATCGCCTCTATGGCTTCTCTGAACATCCCGGCGACTATCGAGTTTAGCCGGCGCAGGATCTTTTCTGCGTCAAGCGTGTTTGGGTCGAGCAAAAACTGCGAGGTGATGTTCTTGCGGTCCTCCTCCACTATCTCCAAGCCGACGAGCTTTCTCATGGCATGCTTGAAGCGTTCAGCGTCCTCATACGTTATGGGCGCAGTCGCCTTTACTCTTATTATGTCGTAACCGAGCAGGTAGGCGCCGTACACCTGATTGACGAGCGTCTCCATCGATGCAGGCGAATACTGTATTGTCGCTTCCTTGACGTGCTCTGCCTCTGACTCGGACGGAAATATTGAAAGAGTGTTGTCGCGGTTGACGTCGACTGGAACAATGCTCCCCTTTTTCAGCTTGTTGCTCTTGATCCACTCGCTTGGCAGTGAAATCAGGATGCTGCTGCCAATCTGCTGCAGGCGCCTTGCATATCTCGGCATAAACAATATAATGACATTTAAACTAATTAAACATTATTTTTATATTTTCATGGTCCTATAAATAACTACATGGCATCAGTGGCTGCGGCACCTTTAGCTGTAGCCAAGGCATTCAGCCCGGGTCACATCACGGGCTTTTTCGAGGTTCCGCAGGTACAGGGCACAAGCCCGCTCCACAGGGGATCAAAGGGCGCAGGCTTTTCTCTGAGCAGAGGCATCACTACCACTGCCTACGTGTATGAAGGCACCGGATCTAGAATATTGATAAACAGCAAGGCAGCAAGGGCCGGCGAGGCCGAAGTCTCGCAGTGGGTCATTGACCAGTACCAGAGACGCGCGCAGAGGCCGTACTTTGTAAAGGTAGAACACGAAATAGACATTCCAGTCGGCTTTGGTCTTGGCTCAAGCGGCGCCGGGGCTTTGAGCCTCAGCTATGCGCTCAACGAAGCATTTGGCTCCCCGCTCAGCCGTGCTGAGGCGGCGCAGGTAGCGCACGAAGCCGAGATAGCGTGCAGGACGGGCCTTGGCACTGTCATTGCAGAATACCAGGGCGGCTTTGAGATGAGGAGAACTGCTGGCGCACCCGGCATCGCAACAGTCGACAGCATGCCTCTTGACGGCTACAAGGCAATAGTGCTTTGCATGGCTCCAGTATCTACAAAGGCATTTTTGGCAAATAGGATGTCAGAGATAAACGGGCTTGGAGGCAAGATGCTGGAAAAGCTTGCAAGTTCTCGAAGCGTCGACGGTTTTCTAGGCATGTCGTTCCGGTTTGCGCAGACCCTTGGCCTGACAGAAGGCAGGTGCAGAGCACCGTTGCAGGCGCTAAAGACAAGAGGGTTTTTGGCAAGTGTGGCGCTCTTTGGGCAGACGGTGTTTACGCTGGTTCCGCAGGAAAGGTCAGAAGAGGCTGCTGACGCACTTTCAGGATTTGCAGGCACGTTTATGGTCTGCGATGTCGACGGCAGAGGGGCAAGGGTCCTTTAGGGCAAATGATACCGGCAGACCACCCAAGGGCAAGGTCACTCCATACCCGAGAAAAGCTAGTTGACGGCTTTAGGAGAAACCTAGTCGTCGCAGAAGGCCTGATAGCGCATGGAAGGGGCGAGGCTTTTGACTATCTTATCGGCGAGCGCACAATTCCTGCTGCAAAGCAAGCGACAAAGGCGGCTGCGGCGATGCTGCTTTTGTCAAAGAGAGCGGTGCTTTCCGTAAACGGAAATGCCGCCGCGCTTGTACCAAAAGAGATTGTGGAGCTGTCAGACATCACCGGCGCAAAAATAGAAGTGAACCTGTTTTACAGGACGCAAGAGCGCGAGCTTGCCATAAAGGCCGAGCTAGAAAGGCATGGCGCAAGAAACGTCCTTGGCGTCGGCCACAGGGCGTCTGCGAGGATACCCGAGCTGTCGAGTGAGCGCAGGAGGGTCGACCCTGAGGGCATATTTGCCGCAGACACGGTCTTTGTGCCACTTGAAGACGGCGACAGGACAGAGGCGCTTGTACGCATGGGCAAAAATGTCATCACAGTCGACCTCAACCCGCTCTCAAGAACCGCAAAAGCAGCAGATGTCACCATAGTTGACAATCTCATGCGGGCCATGCCGGCTCTGGTAGAACAAGCGCGACTGTTGAAAGACAAGAAGGATTCGATGTTATTGCTGCAGAAAATTGTGGACGGTTTTGACAACAAAAAGAACGTTGCAGCATCGTTGCAAAAGATAAGGAGAGGGAGCAGATGACGCAGGCGAGAAAGAAAGTGAGCGTAAGCGACCTTGCGGGCATGAAGAGTAAAGAAAAGATCTCCGTGCTCACTGCTTATGACTATTCTATGTCGCTGATATGTGACAGAGCAGGCGTTGACGTAATCCTAGTGGGAGACAGCGCAGGCATGGTGGTATTAGGACACCAAAGCACGGTGCCGGTAGAGATGCATGAGATGCTGCTTTTCTGCGGCGCCGTGGCAAGGGGCGCCAAGAGGGCGATGATAGTGGGAGACATGCCATTTGGATCGTACCAGCCGGGCGCCGGCGTAGCGATTGAAAACGCCATCAAATTCATCAAGACAGGCTGTGACGCAGTCAAGCTGGAGGGCGGCGCCGAAATAGCTGACAAGGTAAAGGCCATTGTGGACGCAGGTATACCAGTCATGGGCCACATCGGCCTAAAGCCGCAGACGACTGCGCTGTGGGAGGGGTACAGGCTGCAGGGCAGGACGGCAGATGCGGCGGCGCGACTTGTCGCAGACGCCCAAGCGCTTGAAAAGGCAGGCGTCTTCGCAGTCGTGCTTGAAATGGTAGCAAGCGAAGTCGCAGAGGTTATCACCCAAGAAATATCCATTCCTACTATTGGCATCGGGTCTGGCCCGAGCTGCGACGGGCAGGTGCTTGTGCTTCATGATCTATTAGGGATCTATGAGGACATCAGGCCGCGCTTTGTAAAGCGCTACGCAGAGCTTGCCAAGCCCATATTCGACGCCGTGGCAAGCTATACAAGTGATGTCAAGGCAGGCAGGTTCCCAGAGGAGCAAAACATCTTTCACATGAGCCCAGAAGAGCTTGAGAAGTTCAGAAGCAACGGGAGGAAAAGATGAGGAGTTTGCATCCGTCCAAGGACATCACCGGATCCGATGGAAGCGAGCTTGCTGGCAAGAGAATAGTGCTATGCATCACGGCAAGTGTGGCAGCGTACAGGGCAATCGACGTTGCCCGTCTGTTGATGCGCCATGGCGCAGATGTCCATGCGGTGATGAGCGAATCTACGGCGCAGACGCTTCTGCACCCAGAGATGATGAAATGGGCGACAGGCAATGACGTTGTGACAAAGCTGACGGGAAACATGGAACACATCATGCTTGCAGATTACAAAATGTCAGACTTGGTGATCGTCTACCCGTGCACCGCCAACACAATAGGCAAGGCTGCAAGCGGTATTGACGACACTGCCGTGACATCAATCCTGAGCGTCGCGCTCGGATCAAAGATACCGGTCATAATCGCGCCGGCAATGCATGAGGCGATGTATGAAAACAGGTTCATACAGCAAAACATTTCCAAATTGCAACGCCATGTGACATTTGTAGGGCCCAAGATTGAGGAAGGAAAGGCAAAGGTGGCAGAGCCGGAGCAGGTACTGGCAGTCGCCATAAACGCGCTTGGCAAAAAGTCGCTTGCTGGCAAAAAGGTACTCGTCACAGCCGGAAGCACCGTTGAGCACATTGACCCAATACGCGTGATCACAAACCAGAGCTCGGGCAAGATGGGCGCGGCGATAGCAGAGGAGGCGCAACGCATGGGCGCAGACGTGACGCTCGTCTACGGGTACGGCACTGCAAGCCCTGCAGCGTCCCGCATAATCAACGTAGAGTCAAGTGATGAAATGCATCAGGCAGTGGCAAAAGAGCTTAAAGACAATTACGATATTGTCATAATGGCCGCTGCAGTGGCAGACTTTACTCCTGCGGCAAAGTCGGCAAAAAAAATAGACACGCGATCGGGCGCCACAAGCCTGTCGCTCGTGCCGACCAGGAAAATAGTCGACGAGGTCAAAAGGATGGACAAGGGCGCTTTTCTGGTCGCATTCAAGGCAGATTACGGCGTCTCTGACTCGGCTCTCATAGACAAGGCATACGGCAAACTAAAAGAGTGTGGCGCAGACCTAGTCGTGGCAAACGATGTCGGCAGAAAGGACTCCAGGATAGGCTCTGACAGAAACGAAGTGTTTATCGTGGACAAGAAGAAAAAGGTCACACATATCCCGCTTGACAGCAAGGTCGCCGTGGCAAGAAAGATCCTAGAACTTGTCTCTGAATCGATAAATGGCAAGGGCGGCAAGTGACGCGACGAAGGCGGTAAGCGGCGCTGCAGGAAATTCTGGCACTGTCACGATGTCAAAAGTCGCAAACTCGCGCGACTCAGCGTTGCAGCTGGCCGTAAACTCACTCACGTTATTGTGTGTCAGCAGAGTGAACGGGGCACCCATGTGCGGGGCAATGTCTTGCGGATCGGTATAACCAAAGATCGAGTCGACAAGCATCCCGCCGGCGTCATAGATCGTGCAGACTATTTTGACCTGCGTGGCGTTGCGATCAGAGGAGTTGTTCGTGACGCTCCCCACGACCTCGCCATAGCCATCTTGGCCGGCCCTTGGCTCGACTGCCAGCCGGAGCACCTTTTCAGGAGGATCTATCGTGTCAAACGACGTGATCCGCACCGAATATTCCTTGTCCAAAAGGTCTTGCCGCAGTGGCAGGCTGAACCCGGAAGTTCCTCCCGGCGTCAGTGCCGCCATCGTGGTGTAGACTTGGTCTTCCCGAAACACAGCGTTTTTGTCGAAAAACAGTATATTGACTGCGACCATGGAGAGAGTCTGGTTACTGACATTCTGTATTTCACCTGCCAGGATAGTGTCGCCCTGCTCGTCAACGTATTTGCCGGTGGCAAGTACAGCTACGCCTCTTTCCGTCACAGAAAGACTGGTTTTCGCCCGCTCCTCGCCGTTTACATAGAGCCGTGCAGCGTATGCTCCAGCCTTCAGAGTCCCTATCTTTTGCTCAAGCGAGTGTCCTTTCAGCACCTGCGCACAAATAGTGTCCTGCGAAGGAGGTGTGACCTTGACATTGATTGAAATCTGGCGGCCCTGTATTCCAAAGTCCTGTAACTCTACTTTTTCGCACGGGGTCGGCGTCGTGAAAAATATTCTGGCGGCAATGTCGTTTTTGTCAGTCGGCACCTCGGGGTAGAACGACAGTCGCTCATCAAACGACTGCGCGCTGGCAGGCTGCAGGACTGCCGCTACTACTATTGCTGCTGGCAGCAGCAGTAGTAACACTACTACTGATGCAAGCACGGCAATTGCGGCCTTCATTTCAGGTTATTGTCCACATGGCAGGCTCTTTACCGTTATGACGACTGACAACAACAGACAGACCCTATATTTCGACCAGGTCTTTTGTGTACCTGTTGAGCACCTTCGGCCTGCCGCCGGTGACAATAATGCTGTCCTCTATCCTGACGCCAAACTTGTTCTCAAGATAGATGCCCGGCTCTACCGTTACTGCCATGTTTTCCCTCAATACTTCGTCGTTTTTCATGCGGAGCCATGGCGGCTCGTGTACGTCAAGGCCGATGCCGTGGCCGGTAGAGTGGATGAAATATTTCTCGTATCCCCGCTCCCTTATCGGGTCCCGGCACGCAGCGTCCACCTGGCCGCAAGTGGCGCCGGCTTTTGCGGCTTCAAGCCCGGCTTTTTGCGACTCCTGCACAATGCCATAGACCTGCCGCATCTCTTTTGTGGCAGAACCCAGCACAAACGTCCTTGTCGCATCAGAGATGTAGCCCCGGTGCCGGAAGGTCAAATCGACGACTATCATGTCGCCGCGTTTGAACTTGCGGTCTGTGACTTCGGCATGCGGGAGGGCGCCGTTTGGGCCGCCTGCGATTATGAGCGGGTTTAGGGTTGACCTGTAGGAAGGCGGGTTTGCGCCCATCTTCATCGCCTCATAGACCAATTTCGCCTGCAAGTCTCGCTCCGACACTCCGAGTCTTACCTCTTCTTCGCATATCTCGTACAGCCTGTCCAGTATGCGCGATGCCTTGGCGATGATCTTTATCTCAACATCGTCTTTTATCCTGCGGGCCCAAAAGAACGGCCCGGTGTCTACTACAATGTTGTTGTCGTCGTCGCCACCGCCCAGCTTGCGCACCTGCTCCACAGTGCCATAGTCGCTGCAGTCCGTGCATGCTTTCCTGTTTTTTAGCTGCGCTACAAAAGACGACAAGAGCTCGCTTCCCCGCTCTGCAGGGATCACTTCGCACTCAACGGACGATTTTTCGGCCCGTAAATATTCCAATTTGGGCGCGATCAGCTTTGTCCCGTCCTTTGTGCAGACGGCGATTGCCTCGCCCCAGAATCCCGTGAGGTAAAAGACGTTTTCAGGCTCAAATGCCGCAATTGCATCGCAGCCAACCTTTGATGCATGGTGTAGCGCGGAGGACCGGCGATCCTTCATCATTGGATGGGTTGATTGCGACGTACTTTAAAAAATGTTGCAACGTCCTGACCTTAAGAAAGAAAAACAAAAGTCAGAAGATGAGCGTGGAAATCTAGCCTGCAGTTCTGATTGATCACAGCCAAATCTCACTTCTTAAACAAAGCCGACATCCTGTGTTGATTTAAATATCGGCCAGCGCGCCCTTGCTGCGTTCATGGAATACCTCGTGATGCTTCCAGGTCCGACAAACGTCCCAAACAGAGTAATGAGCGCCATGCTTGCACCTGTGATAAACCACAGGAGCGAAGACTTTAGGGTTTTATACAAAGAGATATTTGAAAAGACGCAGCAGGTCTTCCAAACCAAGGGCGACATTGTGCTTTTGACCACGTCAGGCACAGGCGCAGTCGAGGCGTCAGTTGTCAACCTCATCAAGAAAGGCGACAAGGCGATAATCCCGGTAAACGGCGAGTTTTCTACGCGCCTTGCAGATCTTATTGACAGCTGGGGAGGTCAGGCTATTAGGATAAAGGCACCATTTGGCGAAAACCCACCTTTTGAAGAATACGAAAAGGCATTTGAGCAGCACAAGGACGTAAAGGCACTTTATGCCGTTTACAACGAAACGTCTACTGGCACTACCATCCGCTACATGGACAAGCTGGGCGAGCTTGCATCACGAAAGGGCGCCTTCTTTATCGCCGATTCAGTGTCCATACTTGGCGGCGACGAGCTGCCAGTAGACAAGTGGAACATTGACGTGTGCGTCACTGCGTCGCAAAAGGCACTTGCAGCGCCGCCGGGCGTTTCGCCAGTGTCAGTAAGCGCAAGGGCGAAGAAATACATGCAGGAAAACCCGCCGCCCACCAATTATTTGAATTTGAAACGCTACTTCAAGTATCAGGAGGAGCACTTTGAGACGCCGTTTACCCCGGCACTCCCTCTGTTCTATGCGTTCAAGGAGGCGCTAAACATGATACTTGAAGAGGGCATGGACGCAAGGATAAGGCGCCACAGGATATGCGCAGAGGCGTTTTATGCAGGCCTCAATGCGATGGGCTTGTCGCCGTTTGCCAAGCCGGACGCAAGGAGCAATGTCGTCATTGCAGTCAACTACCTGCAGGGCATGGACGACAAAAAGTTCAGAGGTTTGCTGGGCGAGCAGTTCAAGGTGCTAGTCGCCGGCGGCTTTGGCGATCTCAAGGGCAAGGTCTTCAGGGTTGGCTGCATGGGCGAGGTGAACAAGTATCACGTCATGAGGACGCTCTCTTCCATATCGGCAGCAATGAACATGATAGGCGTCAAGGCAAACCCGGAAGCGACAAGCGTCGCACTGGAAAAGCTAAAAGGGCTCAACTAATTAAAGCTAGCAGTAATAGTAGCGGCAGAGAGCCCTTTTCCGCTCTTTTTCGAGCGCGAAGGTCTCTCATTAGCAGGTAAAAAATAATGGGATTCTTTGACCGATAAACGTTGATATAAGGTAGAGACAGCCACAATTTTCATGCCATTGGAAAAGGGTTCTCTCGTACTGGTAGATTACACTGCTAAAGTTAAGGACACTAACGAGGTTTTTGAGACTACGCGCGAAGAGGAGGCGAAAAAGACTGACCTCTACGACCCGACGCGCAAGTACGAGCCAAGGCTCGTGTCGGTAGGCGAGGCTTGGGTCCTAAAGGGCCTTGATGAGGCTCTTGCAAAGGCCGCTGTAGGCGACAAGCTCAGCGTTGAGGTGACGCCAGACAAGGGCTTTGGCGAGCGCGACCCCTCAAAGGTGAGGATGGTTCCGCAGCGCAAGCTGGGCGACAAGGCCGACGAGGTACGCGTAGGCGATGTAGTTGAGATGGACGACAGGACCGGCATAATACGCTACATCGGCTCGGGCAGGATCCAAGTAGATTTCAATCACCGCCTTGCAGGCAAGACGCTCACATATGACGTCAACATTGTCAAAAAACTTGACAGCGACAACGACAAAGTAACGGCACTTATCAAGCGCAGGATCCCGATAGAGGACTCCAAGGTCAAGTTCAACATCTCTGGCTCGACGCTGGAGGTAGAGCTGCCTGAGGAAACGTACCTCGCAGAGGGCCTTCAGATAATCAAGAGGGCGGTTGCAAACGACATCTTCAAGTTCATCCCGGCGATCAAGAGCGTCAAGTTCATAGAGGGCTACTCCGCTCCGCAGCCCAAGGCCGAGGAAAAGAAGGAAGAAAAGCCAGCAGAGGCCAAGGCCTAGTAGTCCTAGGCACGCACATACATACACATATACACATACACCTCTCTATCCATAACTTGCCACTTTTCTCGGTAGGAAAAACTTATTATATTAAAAAATGCAAGTTCCACCTAGTATGGAAAGCGCACAGCACGTACAGCAGCAGATAACAATAACCCCCAAGGCGGCAGAAAAGGTCGCCGAGTTCATGAAGCAAGAGGGCAACACCGGCCTCTACCTGAGAGTCTACGTCACAGGCGGAGGATGCTCCGGCCTGTCATACGGCATGGGTTTTGAGGAAAAGGCAGACGAGGACGACACAATCCTAGAACAGCACGGAGTCAAGTTGCTGGTCGACAGCTACAGCCAGAGATACCTAAAGGGCGCAAACGTCGACTATGTTGAGAGCCTGATGGGTTCCGGCTTTAAGATCAACAACCCCAACGTGACAAAGAGCTGCTCTTGCGGACACTCGTTCAGCACAGAGTAAGTAGGCAGAAAAAACCTCTCTTTTCTCTTTCCTTTTTCGTTTGGGTAAAACCTTATTATTAGAATACTGCCCTCGAGTTTGAGGAGGTATAGTATATACACACTCTTTTGTTGCCCTCTACGCGGCTTGTAATAGACATTGTTTTCATTATACTAGTCGTTGTTGCCGTGTCGATAACGGCTATTACGCTTGCCAAAATCATCACCGACAGTTTCCACACATATGACAGTGCAATGCAGACTGCAGAATCCAAGATGGTAATCACTGACCCGGGCTTTCAGTAATCACTGTGCGCAGGAAAAAGAAAAGGGGTCAGGGCCACAGGCCGCGGATCTTGGTTGCTTCCACGACCCTGTTGACGGCAAGCACCATCGACGCCTTGCGCATGTTGACCTTATAGTCCTCGTGCGTCTTGTAGATGTCGAGGAACGCTTTGGTAATATTCTTGTCCAGCTTCTGGTTCACTTCATCCTCGCTCCAGTACTCGCGCCTAAGGTTCTGCAGCCACTCAAAATATGAAACCGTAACGCCTCCGCCGTTTGCAAGAATGTCAGGGATAACCAGTATGTCGTTCTTGAACAGGACATCGTCAGCCTCGGGGGTAGTTGGGCCGTTTGCAGCTTCTGCGACTATCTTGGCCTTGACGTTCTTGGCGTTTCTGCCGTTTATCTGGTTTTCAAGCGCAGCTGGTATCAGGATTGTGCAGTCAAGCTCCAATAGCTCCTCGTTTGTGACTGACTTGGCCCCCGGAAAGCCGACGACAGAGCCAGTCTTTTCCTTGTGCTTGCGAAGCGCCCCTATCTGGATCCCGCCTTTGCTGTAAACGCCGCCCTTGGAGTCAGATGCGGCTATCACCTTTGCGCCCTGTTCCTCGACGAGCTGAGATGCAAACTGACCTGCGTTGCCAAATCCCTGCACCGCGACTGTTGCTGTCTTCATGTTTATTTTTAGTTTCTTGGCAGCTTCTCTCACCGTGAATGACAGCCCCCTGCCTGTCGCCTCGTTGCGACCAAGCGAGCCACCTATCGGTATGGGCTTGCCCGTTATCACTTCAGGCTGGACATAATTGCCTTTCAGCGCAGAGTATGTGTCCATTATCCACGCCATTTCTTTTCCGCCAGTATACACGTCAGGCGCCGGGATGTCGGTGTGTGGCCCAATTATGTCGGCGATGCCATAGGCATACCTGCGCGTCATCCTTTCAAGCTCGCCGTTTGACATCTCTTTTGGGTTGCAGATAATGCCGCCCTTGCCTCCACCGTATGGTATGTCGGCGATCGCGCACTTCCAAGTCATCCACATCGACAGGGCTTTTACCTCATCGATGGAAACCTGCGGGTGGTAGCGTATGCCGCCCTTGTAGGGGCCCCGGGCGTCATTATGCTGTGATCGAAAACCTGTGAAAACCTGAATTTCACCGTTGTCCATTCTGGTAGGGATAGATACTGTGAGTACTCTTTTTGGGTGCGCAAGGATCTGGTGCATCCCCTTTTCGAGCTTGATAAGCTTTGCCACTTCGTCAAGCTGTTTGAGGGCCATCTCAAACGGGTTGATCGTCTGGTTAGACATGGCTCCAAGCTAGCAAAATAGTGTATTTAAGTGTTAGAAGCTTATGCGTTCATCCTCTGGGCTATCAGCGTCCTTAGCTCTTCGTCGCTCCTCCCTGCATGGTCTATCCCAAGAGACGCTGCAATCATCTCCAGCTTTTCGCGCTCTGTCGAAACAGGTCTGGTAATACGGGGCACCGGGTTAATGCCAGCCTCCGTCCTTGCCTGCTCGGTCGCCTCGTGGAATTCCTGCTGGAACGTCTGGCGCGCCTTTTCGTACTCGCCCACGGCCTTGCCTATGGTTCTGGAGATCTGTGGCATGCGCTTTGTTCCAAAGAGAAGGATGAGCCCAAGCAGGATGATTATGAACCATTCTGAACCTGCAATGTTCATCACAAGTGCGCCAAAGGCCACTGGCATCTATTGATGAATTGTTGCAGACGGGAATTAAAGATTTCCAAAGTCAGATGTCATTATTATTGTTGTTGTTATTGCCAAGAACATCTCTCCTTGCAATGGCCGCCTGACACGATTGCCGCTGCTATCCACCGGCGCCACCGCTTGCAGGCAAAAACCTGATGTTCCTGCGGTCTGCGGTCAGCGCACATGCGTATGTATATATACATATGCAAAGAATTCGGCTCCCCTTATTCCATACGTAAATGCGGCTCTTGATAACGCCTAATGAATCTCATAAAATGCCATCATCATTATTATTATCATCATTTTTTTTTCAAGTCGCCCTCTAGCCTGTCCACGGCATCGATGAGCGCCTTTCTTCGACTCTCCTCAGTGACCGTCGCCCTCACGTCCTCGATAAGCATCCTTGCCACGTCAAGTTTCTTGCGCAGCCCTGCCACGATGTTGTCGTAGACGGCAAAAGGATAGACTGCGCCATAAATATCCTCCATCATTGCAAAGAGCGCCTCTGCGTCCCTGCTCCTGCCCGACCTCATCCTGTCGTAGACGAGGCGCTTTATCTCGCCTACTGAATCCAAAAGCCCTGTAAGATATGACGGACCGGACACCGCAAGGTCGCCCATCTGTGGCAGTGGCGAGCCTCCCATGACCGCCCGCAACGTGTATGCCTCCACCAGCTCTTGCTCGGCCACTGCGATGTACTTGTAAAGGTCGCTTTTGGCGTAGCCTCGAAATTCTGCAAGCATCTCCCTGGCTTGCGCCATATCCCTGCCTGCCTCCTCAAGCCGCCCGTGGTGCATGGCGACTATGGACTTGCTGCAGAGCATGACTGCATCGCGGGTGCCCTTGATCAGCTTTTCGCGGCGCTCCTGCATGTCCTTGAGGTCTTTGTCTATGGCGTCAAGTGAGCCTTGGATGTTTGGAGGCATATGCTGCATATATACGGCGAGACGGTTGGTTTTGTTCCAATAAAAGACTTGCGAGAAACTATATTGATGGGCTGGCGCTGACGCTATATCTGGTGGGCAACCTACGCCGCAGCAGGGGCTATAGCTATGAGCACACGCTTGTCCAGCGGTTCAACGACGCCGCTGGCGGCGGCTGGCATGCCAGGCGCCTTGGAGGATCATCGACAGGCCTTCCAGACATTGTCGTCGTCAACAATGCAAAAGGCATCATGCTCACAATAGAAGCCAAGTCTGGCACGAGCGACATACTATATGTGCCGCAGGACCAGATAGAACGGTGCATAATGGTACGCGAGATGTTTTCAATATATCCTGAACGCCATGTGGTGTTTGCATTCAAGTTCATGAGCAAAAAGAGGTTTCGTCGCATGAACAAGACGGTATATGAGCAGCGCAAGTTGGTCGAATACTATAAAATCGCAGACCAGTTGGTAGGCGTCAGCCCGCTGCCGGTGGTAAAATGCACGTACGATGGGAGGACGTACGCCATGCTTGGCGGCAAGACGGTCGAGCTTGACCTTCCAAGCCTGACAATGCCTTTTGGCAACGGTGGCACAAAATGAGGAAAAGCGCGACGCTTGCATTCTCGGGATTTGACATCGCCATCGAGTTTGATGACACGTAGAGTCTCCATACACAGTCAGAGCAGTGATTGACGCCTTTCCGTTAGAAATGACGGTAGAGATCTGGGGAGACGAGATTTACTCTTCTGCGATACCTGTCAAGGCAGACGAGAAGAATGCAAAATCAAAAGTAGAGCTGTATGATGTTGCTTACTGGCCTGAGGGCAGCGCATTGTGCTTCTTTTTTGGCCCGACTCCCATCAGCAAAGCAGGTGAGATATTGCCCTATTCTCCGGTCAATGTGATAGGCACTATAAAATCTAGGCCGCCGGACGTCCAGAGATTCCTTCGATCAGTCAAAGAGTCGCATGTTGACAAAAAAAGTCCCAGTAGTCCTTCGCTAGCAGAACCACAAACCCGGCTACCATGCAACAACAAAGATAATAACACATCGTACGTATATACTGCCTCTGGTATAAGCTAGTGAGAAAAAATTCAATGCTAGGACTGCACAAAAAGGCAGTATTTTTTGTATTACTTGGTTCTAGGTTACTTACTGGATGATATTGCTTGTTTTTCAGAGATATTTCTGCAATATTTTTACAAACCCTGCGCCGGCTGCGCGCTATCAGGCGTACAGAGAGTAAAAATTCGCATTTTGACAATCCACATTTTATGGCTTTTTTGCCAAAACCCATGATTATTAGGTGTTTTTGAATTTACAGGCTAAATTCACAGTGGTACAAATTCCGAACATAATTAATCTTTGTTACACATCCCTTATAAGTTTCGAAAGCGATCATTACACTGCTTTTCAGAAAACATGAAAACCTCACTAGTATCCCCATGCAAACACGATAGGACGGTCACAGACCCAGAGTCTGGCGAGATTATTTGCCGGAACTGCGGGCTCGTGATATCCGACAGGATACAGGAAAGCCGCCCTGAATGGCGAGCCTTTACGTCGCAGGAGGCTGACGACAGGGCAAGGACAGGCATACCAAGCTCCCTTGCAAGGCACGATATGGGCCTGTCCACAATCATTGCAAGGACAGACAGAGACGCAAGCGGGCGCCAGATTGAAGGCGTGATGAAGACCACGATGGACAGGCTGCGGGCGTGGGACTTTCGTACGCAGGCGCACAGCCCGACTGACAGGAACCTCAGGCAAGCGTTCTCAGAGCTTGACAGGCTCAAGGACAAGCTGTCGCTGTCAGATGCGGTGGTCGAAAAGACGGCATACATTTACAGAAAGGCGCAAGAGCGCGGGCTTGTAAGGGGTCGCACAATATCGGCGACGCTTGGAGCCGCGCTGTACATCGCAATCCGCGAGACAGGCATGTCAAGGACGCTCAAGGACATTGCAGAGACGAGCAACGTCAAGCGCAAGGACCTAGCCAGGATGTACAGGCTGGTCGTAATGGAGCTTGACCTGAAGATACCGATGATCGACCCGATGAAGTGCATCGCAAGGGTCGCAAGCAAGGCAGGGCTGTCTGAAAAGACCAAGCGCCACGCAATGAACATCATGTATGACGTCACAAAGAGCGGCATGTCGGCAGGCAAGGACCCAATGGGGCTTGCGGCATCAGTGCTGTACATGGCTTGCCTTGCCACAGGCGAGAACAGGACGCAGACAGACATTGCAGGAGCGGCAGGCGTCACAGAAGTGACCGTCCGGAACAGGTACAAGAATCTAAA
Organism: Nitrososphaera sp.; assembly: GCA_039938615.1. GTDB lineage: Archaea > Thermoproteota > Nitrososphaeria > Nitrososphaerales > Nitrososphaeraceae > Nitrososphaera. The sequence continues at coordinate 23,696 of JBDUUM010000038.1, read as the reverse complement.
AGGCCATCTTGACGCGGCGGCCAATTAGACTCCCCCTTTTTGACAAAAACCTAAATAGCAATTTTGCGCTCAGCTAGCGAGCCGTGGCTGGGCCGGAGTTTGCGCTCAAGAGCAATGCCCTGCGCATATCGCTAATAGCCATTGCTTCTGTTTTCGTTTTCGAGTTTGCAGCAGGTGTTGCAACGGGCAGTCTAGCACTGTTGACAGACAGCACGCATGCGCTGCTTGATGCAGTAGTGACGGGCATCCTGATAATCGCAGTCAACCTCGCGTCAAGGCCTCGCGACACGGATCACACCTATGGCCACGGCAAGATAGAGACTGTCGGAGGATTTATCGGCGGTGCCGCGCTGTTTGTAGTAGCAATATTTTTCATCTATGAAGCCACTGTGCGCATGGCTGCAGCTGCCGGTGGTGGCGGCGGCCTCTCCTCGCCGGTGGTTCCCGGAGCCATAGGCTTTGCAGCAGTAATTTACACGCTGGCAGTAGACATCCTGCGCATCACGGTGCTTGGGAGGGCTGCAAAAAAGACGCATGGGACCACGGTTCGCGCTGACCTGTACCACGCAGTGGCAGACTTTGCCTCTACAAGCGTTGCCCTTGTCGGCCTGTGGCTTGTAGCGTCAGGGTTCCAGGCAGGAGACTCTATTGCCGCAGTGATACTTGGTTCGTTCCTAGCGTACCTGAGCGGCAGGTTCGCATACCAGAGCGCAGTCGAGCTTACAGACCGCATCTCGCCAAGGCTCGTGCAGACAGTGGGCCAGGCGGCTGGTGGCACCGAAGGCGTGCTTGAATACCGCGACCTCAAGGTGCGCAGGGTTGGTAGGGATGTTTTTGTCGAAGTCACGATAAGCCTGAAGGCCGACATCAGCTTTGAGAAGGCGCACGAGATAAGCGCGCAGGTAGAGCGCAACATTGCATCCAGCCTCCCGGAAGGCGAGGACGCCAAGAGCGTCACGGTACACTTTGAGCCTGCCTACGGCGCAGGCCTGCCACTTGAATCCATAATCGAGCGCGCGGCGGCCCGGGTGGTGGGCGTCAAGGGGGTGCACAACATCATCGTATCGCGTGTCGGCGCGACTGGCAGGCTGGAAGTCTCGCTGCATGTCCAGGTCAACAGGTCCGCCCCCCTGAGCGAGGCCCATGCAATAGCAAGCGCAGTCGAAGATTCCATAAAGAGCCAGTTAAAGGACGCCGGCAACGTGACGGTGCACCTAGAGCCGGTGATGCCAGAAGTTGCAGGCATAGAACCCGTGTCAGACACGGAAATACAGGAATCGATAAAGAGCATCGTCCTTGCGTCAAGCGACATCAAAAAGGTCGGCAGGATAGCAACCTTTCGCACCAGAGATAACACGCTAAAGATAGACGTCGACTGCATTTTCGGGATCCCGGCGACCATAGAGCAGGTGCACGAGCGCGTGACTGACATCGAAAACCAGATCAGGGACAGATATCCCGGCGCGATTGTCACGATACATGCCGAGCCAAGCTAAACCTATATCCAAGGCTGTCTGCTCTACCGTCGTGGCAACTACGACGACGGCGGCAGCGGTAGTACTGGCAATCAACATGCCGATGGCAAAAAAGATGATGCCGCCCCGCAGGGCAACCTCGAAAAAGGGCGACAACGGCACTGTGCTTGTAGCCGGCGGCAGCCGCTACTACCATGGTGCGCCCATATTTACGAGCATGGCGGCATTGCGCTCCGGGACCGATCTCGTTTACACTGCAGTGCCAAGGACGATTGCAACCGAAGTGCGCTCTTTTTCCCCAGCCCTCATTGTCCTGCCGCTGCCAGACGACAGGCTGACGATAGGCGCAGCAAACAGGCTAGTAGCCATGATGCCTAAAAAGGCAGATGTGGCGGCCATCGGGATGGGCATGAGCATAGCTACTGCAGATGCCATAATCACGCTTGTCCGCAAACTGAAAGAGCAGGGAACGAGGTTGGTGCTCGACGCCTCTGCCCTTGTGCCAGAGATACTACCCGAGATCGAAAACACTGACACCATAGTCACGCCGCATGCAGGAGAATACAGGCGCCTGCTCGAGCAGGACGCCGGCGCAACTGAAAAAGAGAGGGTTGCAAACGTGCAGGCGGCGGCAAAAAAGCACGGCATCACAATCCTGCTAAAGGGGCCAGTCGATGTCGTTTCAAATGGCACGAGCACCGGAGTCAACAAGACGCACAACTGCGCCATGACGGTCGGAGGCACCGGCGACGTGCTGGCAGGAATTGCGGCCGGCCTGTTGTGCAAAATGAAGCCTTTTGAGGCGGCGCTTTTGGCGACGTATTTCAACGGCCTTGCAGGGAACCTCTCGTTCAACAGAGTAGGCCTGCACATGGCTTCGACCGACCTCCTTGAGGACCTGCCCCAAGCTATGAAGCGCTTTGACTCGATAGCAAAAATAGCGCATACTTGATTAATGCCAGCACTCCTCTCTCTGCCTGTTGCCATGAGCGAGCCAGCACAGGAGAAGAACCTGATCACGTTTGACGAATTCATCAAGGTACAGTTAAGGATAGGTAAAGTGTTGAGTGCAGAGCTCATCCCCGGCATGAAAAAAGTGTTCAAGGCAACTGTAGACATTGGCTCCGAAAAGAGAGAAGTCGCAGTCGGCGCGGCGCTTTGGATAAAGCCGGAGGATTTCATCGGAAAAACGGTGGTTATATGCACCAACCTGCAGCCCCGCAAGATAGGGAGCATGACTTCAAATGGTATGCTACTTGCTGCCGACGGGCCGGAAGGCAAGCCGGTATTTCTCACGATAGCAGAAGAAGTGCCGCCCGGCGCGCCTATACACTAGCCAATCCCGGGCCCAAATTTCTTGGGTTCCTTGCTCTTTTGCATTTCTTCCAGGATCGACTCGTACTGACGGTCAAGCGATTTTGTGTCAAGCGGTATCTTTTCCAGCCGTGAAAACGCAAGCAGGATGCTCTTTGCGGCCAATGGCTGCGGGACCGTCGACTCGGCTATCTCTCCAAACAGCCCGATTGCGTCAATTCCCCGCTCGGCTGCAAGCCCAAGGATTACGCCGTTAAACCACGTGATGCTCGTGATTTCGTTCCCTACTAGCTCTATTCCGGCCTTTTCCAGCGCCTTTTTGAGCGCAGGCTTGTTTACGACTCCGCAGACTCTGGGAGCGCCTGTCAGCTGCTGCCGCAGGTAGCCGCCGGCGCCATAGAGCCGGTGGATTTTTCCAACAGAAGCGGCATAATCTAGAAATGCATTGCAGAGGCCATAGAGGTGTGATGAATCCTGCGGCTGCGAATCGCCTGTAAAGACAAGCAGTTTGTAGTGGCTGTCGTAATAGATCCTGTACGTGTCGCTTGCACTTTTCACGACTCCATCAGCGTACGAAACCCATGGCTTGTCGCTTGACGTCATTTCTGCCACCTGCTCGCACTTATTCAGGTTCTGCGCGAGGAACGACGACACGAGCCCGCCCACCTTGCCCATGTCAGGCAGAGACGCAAAGACCGCAAACTCGTCCTCCCTAATCTCCTTGATTATTTTGACATTCATTTTTCAATCCCATTTATCCTTGCCAGAAATGAGCATATGGCAGTATAGTCTTTTTCCGCCAGGCCGCTGTTGCTGGCTGCGCGAAACATCTGCTGTACAAGCGCAGTTGCAGGGAGCGCAATGCCCGCCTGCTGTGCGGCGCCGGTCGCAAGCTCCAGATCCTTTAGCATATTTTTCAGGTGGAACGACGGCTCAAAGTCGTTTTCGACCATCTTGGGGCCTTTTTTCTCTGACAGCCCTGTCTTGAAGTAGGTAGAGTTCAGTATCCTGATGAACATGGCAGGGTCAATGTCGCATGCCCGGGCAAGTGTTATGCCCTCAGAGATGGCAGTCGCAATCAGCGCGATGTTGAGGTTCAGTGCAAGCTTGGCCGCGTTTGCAGCCCCGTCATTTTCACTGATGAAAAACACCTGACGGCCCAGCTTCTCTATAACCGGCCGGACCTGTTCAAAGGCTCGCCTGCTGCCGGCCACCATCGGTATCAGCTCGCCAGTTTCTGCCGCCGCAGGGCCGCCCATGACAGGCATGCCAAGCATCTCTATGCCTGCTTTTCGGAGCTCTTGCGCGCAGACCCTTGACTGGAAGGGCGCTATGGTGCTTGCATCTGCAATTATGGGCTTTGCCTGCGACCTTACGATGCCGCTATCGCCAAGCATCACTTCTCGAACAGCGGCATAATCAGTCACGACCGTTATTACAAAGTCACAAAGCGACGCAAGTTCTTTTGGGCTTGATGCTACCTGGACGCCCTTTATCCTGGCAGCCTTGGCGGCATCGCGGTTGTAGACTGCGACATCGTGCCCCGTGTCCACAAGCCTCCGTGCTATGCCAGAGCCCATAAGGCCAAGACCGGCCACGCCGATTCGCACGCCTTTGTGGTGCCGTCTGCGCTAATAATAAACTAACTAGGCGACTTTGTTTTCATGTAGGGAATGGTTAAATTCTAGAAACTTGCTCTATAAAATAGTAATCATATGTGCTTATTTCTACAAGACGTATTCGTGACAAGTTTTTCCCTTCAATGGATAAACTGGGTACAAGACCGTGAAAGCTGACGTAGTGCGCCATCTGACGCAGACAGGCTATGTGCCTCTGAGGGCGCAGGACAGGGCGGTATTGGCCGCTGCAAGGAGGTCGCTTGGCGTCCTTGGCGATGCATCCAAGAGGGCGCTTTTGTTCCACATGTGTTTGATGACTGGCCAGAAGGAAAGAGAGCTACTTTCAAACTACAGGGAATTTGAAAGGGCGCTTTGGTCGATTCTAGGCAATGGGGCGGACATACTGCTCAAGAGGTTTTGCGACAACCTCTCAAGAAACATAGGCTCTGACGGCCTTGGCGTAACACAAGTCCTCGACGCCATAAAGAGGGACGAGCCGTACGTGCTTGTGCGTAACATAGATTTTGGCGAAAACGTGCTGCTCCTTTACAGGAGCGAAAATTTCAGGGACAGGATCATGTCGGGGTTTTTCTCTCCCCTAGACGACGACAGTGCGGGGGCAGGAGCCGCCGCACTTGCAGCCAGCCACTCGCTGCCTGCAAACGTAAACACCATGACGTACGAGCGGCTGGTTGACACGTATGCAGGCAGGACCATCGAAGAAAAAACGTCCAGCTGGCTGTCTTCAATTGCGCGGCATGGCCGCCCTCTAAGGCTTGCCAGGGACAACACATGGCTAGCAGAGAAGCGGATCGACGAAAGGCCGCACCAAAAGGACGCCGGCGCTGCGGTCCTGTGCGCTTATGACGCAGGCAGGCTGAGCCAGGAAAGCGCAGTCAGGATCATGGAGCTGCACGACATCATTGTTTTTGAAGAATCCCAGTCAGTATACGCAAGGAACTGACCAGTACCTTCCCTCCCTCTCCCGCGGGTATCCCCGGCCTTAATACACAGCACGTCATTGCCATGTCGTAACATGTCAGGGCTGTGGTACAACAAGTCCTCTGCGCCGGAATTTGAAAAAAAGAAGAGCAAGTCGATAATCCACCCCTTTGACGTCAAAGGCTACAGGGGTCTCACCATCAACCCTTACCAAGGGTGCCAGCACAGGTGCGCTTACTGTTACGCGACGTACGAATGGTCGCCCGAGTTTTACGATAAAGTATACGTCAAGGCCAATGCGCCCGAGCTTTTGGAAAAAGAGCTTGCGTCGTGGAAGGGCGAGATGATCGATCCTGTCATGGTCTGCTCGGCTACGGACGCCTACCAGCCGGCAGAGATCAAGTTTGGGCTCACAAGGAAATGCGTCCAGATCCTGCAGAAATACGGAGTGCCGTACTATGTGTTTACCAAGTCGTCGATAATAGAGCGCGACCTTGCCCTGCACGCCAATTACAGGCACTGCTGCGTGATCTGGTCGATAACAACTTGCAATGAAAGGATCAGGCGCGTGATAGAGCCGGGGACTCCTCCTGCAGCCAGGATTTTTCAGGCTATCAGGAAATTTGCAGACGCCGGCACGACTTGCGCCGTAAACGTCGATCCTATCATGCCGCTTGTGACGGACACGGAGCAAGAGCTGCAGGCAATAGTGGCTGGTTGCAAGCAGGCAGGCGTCAGGCACGCCTTTGGCGCCATACTGAGGATGAGGACGGACATATGGGAGAGGATGAAGGTGGCCCTTGGGTTGCTTGGCATCCAAGGCGGCGTCGAGCGCTACAGGCAGCTGTACGGGTTTGAAGAGCCGCTGTCGGCAAATTATGTCAGCTGCGACAGGGCTTTTTCAAAGGGCGTCATCGGCAGGCTTGAGGAAAAGCTCTGCGCCGCAGGAATAGACACTGATTTTCCGGCTCACATAAAGCCCAAAAATATAGACAAGTCATGCCTTGGCCAGAGGACGCTGCTGAGCTATATACATACGCCTAGTTTCAGCTAGGGACTGCCCTTCTGCCTCTGCCGCTACTGCCTGTGACGGCGTGTGTGTATGCGTGTATGCGTGTATGCGTATTTATGCAGGTTGTGCGTCATTGTTGTTGCTGCTGTTCATTATTTTGTTTCAGGCCTGCGGTAGCTTTCCGCAAAGAATATCGACTCGCACTCGCAGTGGCCGTCAATCCTTACCTGCCTGCCGCATCTCGGGCAGATACTTAGTGGCGCCGGCGACTCGATTGGCTCCAGATCGAGCATTGTAGACATATGTGTGTGCAGTAATAATGGCAGTCGATCCTAATAAGATTTAAGCATATTTCTTATATGAGATAATTATTTTTCTGCATTTACAATATTATAGCATTTTTCCAGCTTGATTATTACCGTTAATTGTATTTCTTGACACAGTTGGGGTTAATACCTCAGAGATACGGTCATTTATCCATGACTGCCCACAAAAACCCGACACCTACAGTGGATGGCGTGCTGCAGAGAGGCTCTAAAATCCTCATGGTCAGAAGGAAAAAAGAGCCCTTCCAGGGCCGCTTGGCGCTGCCTGGCGGTTTTGTCAACGAGGGCGAGACGGTCGAGGATGCCTTTAGGCGCGAAGTCCTCGAGGAGACCTCGCTTGAGGTAGAGCCAATAGACATCCTTGGCGTTTACTCTGACCCAGAACGCGACCCAAGAAAACACACAATGAGCGTGGTGTTTGTGGGGCTCATCCTTGGAGGGGCGGAAAAGGCGGGCGACGACGCAGGCAGCCTTGAATGGATCGACATTGCAGGGCTTGACAGGATAAAGGATGAGCTGGTGTTTGACCACGCGCAGATCCTTGCAGACTATGTCCGGTGGAAAGGCTCCATGGGCACATACTGGTCTACAAAGCGCAGGGGCAGCTAGAAAATATTATAGCCCATGCAATATGAAAAGAAATGCACAGGTGCGGCCAGAAAAAGACATCCGCCTGTGGATAGACCTGCTTGAAGGCCAGTCGGGCTCTATCGCCAGGATGCTCGCAAAAGCCATGCAGGAAAAAAATGAAGAAGCGGTAAGGCAGTATTCCGAGAAACTCGCCATTAGCAAGGGCAGGGTTGAGGAGTTGATGTGGGTTCTTGGGATAAAGTCAGGCCAGGGCGTGCTTGACATCACCGTGACCATTGACCAGAAAGGGACGGCGATTGCTATCCGGGACGTGCTTGAAATGCTAAAGGACGGCAGGCTCAGGATGGACGGCCTCTCCCTTGACGTGCAGGCGCTTGTGAGGAAAGGCGCCCTTGAAATGAAGAACGCGCTAAAATATTCTACCTAGACGGCAACAATTTGGGTAAACGCAGGGGCGCGTCATAAAGAAACTTGCTTTTTCTTCTTCTTTTTTGTCAAGGTTCAGCATTGCTGCAACGACAACGACGACGACAATAATAATAATTGCCAGCCGCGCATCCGCCGCTTTTTGTGTGTGTGAGAAAGTGAGAGAGAGGTATGCATATGTATATATCCTCTACAGCTCATGCTTGCTTGAATATCATGCATTACAAAATGGAGGCAGCCTGCCGGTACCACCGTCGGCAAAAGGCCCCATTTCAAGCCCTGCAAGATCCACCACGTAGACGTGCTAGCATGGCTACGCCGCCTTAGGGTTGCTCCCTCCCGGACCTCACCCATTTCGACGATTCGCAGTCGACGCCACGCCTTCGCGCAGATCGCTGCTCATAACCATCCGACACGGCGTGATTTCATTTCAGCAAGGCAAGTGGGTACCTCCTCCCGGCGGATTTACCCGGCAGTTGCTGGTCCTGGCATGAAGCCGATTTCCAGTGTGGGGCACGGCTAGCACCCCGACCCTCCCTGCCTCCGTGTTAACTGTATGAAAATCGCTATATTAATTTGCGGTTCTGGCCAAGCACCTTGACTGTCCTGCACACCGAGCAGATGTCGCCGGTGGCGTCCCTGCCGCATATCGTGCATTTTTTGTCGCCCCTTGGCTCTGCCGCTGACATCCGCAATTTTTCTGACACTTTCATCATCGACGCGTACGCGTTGTTCTTGATCCCCGGGTGTTCTTTTTCCATCCTGTTGAAAAACTCTCGCAGGTCTGTTCTGATGCTTTCGTCCATATAGGGGCATTCCTCTGACTGGAACGGTATATTGCGCTGGAGCGCATAGAACGCTATCTCGTGTTCGTACAGCTCGACAAACGGCTTGACCTTTTTCATGCCGCTGCCGCCGGCGTACTGCACCGGCCTGGGGTGCATCCAGCCTATGCGCTCGACATCGCCTGCAAGCAGGTTTATCATAAACGTCTGCAGCTGGTCGTCAAGGTTGTGCGCCGTTGCGACCACGTCGGCGCCCACCGACTCGGCTGCAAGGTCTATTGCCCTCCTCCGGAATGTGCCGCAGATAGAGCAGGAGGACATTTTTTCTGACGGCCTTTTCACCATGGCCTCGTCCATCGAAACTCCAAACAAATCCTTGTAGCTCAACACCCTGCCCTGCACGCCCAGCCGGGCACAAAAGTCCTTTACAATAGCGAGTGATTCGTCGCGGTAGCCTCCAATGCCTTCGTCTATTGTGACTGCGATCAAGTCGTCCTTGCTGCTGCGGCCGTGCTGATCAAAGAATTTCTTTAAAACATACAGCAGAGAGAGGCTGTCCTTGCCGCCAGATACACCAACTGCGACCCGCTCGCCGTACTTTATCATCGAGTACTTTGATATCGTGCGCGCCGCCTTTTCCTCTATGGACACCATAAAGCATTTCTTGCAGAGATACTCTCCCGAGTATGCCCTGAAATACACGGACTGGTCCTTTGCGCACTTGGTGCATGCGTGCAAGATGTACACGTGCGGGAGGACGTGAAAGGGATATTAATTATTCCGAATATGCGTGTGTGTGCGCGTGCGTTTCAAGCGAAAACTGGCAGAAAAATAATAGTAGTTCTTTGATAGAACCTGCAATACGTCGTAAAAATGCGGCTGACGGAAAGGAAGCGAAAACTTGCTGCATCCTGTAATTCGACTAGAACGCGGGTAGCTATAAGAGAATTATTGTTTTTATCCCTGCGCTTTACCAGGCTCGTCGGCTTCAGGGTAATGTCTGAAAGACGGCACTATAACAAGGATTGAAACTTCTTTCAGGCGGGGCAGGCTTTGCTTAGATCCAGATATGCAACGAAATCGAAAGATAATTAGACAGTAACAGGCTGAGGCTGATCACCTATATACGCAAGCGGTCTTGATTAATGGATATATTGGCCGTTGAGCTTGAGGTAAAGACAATAGGCGAAAAGGCAGTCAGAATGCCCCTCTTTACGGGCTATGTCGCAAGGGGCCTTGCGCTGCACATCATGAACAGGATAAGCCCGTCCTTGGCGCAGGACCTCCATGAGCCTAACGCGATCAAGCCGTATTCCGTTACTCCGCTGTACTTTCGGTCTTTGAAAAAGACCCCCGACGGGTACCTGATGGATCCATCCGTGCCATGCAGCTTTAGGATAAGGTTTCTGGACGACAGTATTGCCAAGGCTGCCATGGAGTACTTTACCACAAGCGAAGGCACGATGATGATATACGATACCACCTTCAAGGTCGCCTCGCTCACTGTGCGCTCGGAGGACTTTACAAAAGTGGAAACTGCAAATGCGTTCCACATGGTGTTTGACAGCCCGACGCACCTTGCAAAGATAGGCTCAAAATACGACCAGCTGTTCCCGGAGCCGACGGCCATTTTTCCGAACCTGATGAGGATGTGGGACCGCTTTATGCCCGAAGGGTCAAGGTTTGGAAAGGAGGTCCACGAGAAATACCGGCAGTGGCTTGCAGAGCGCATGACAGTATCAGGCTATGACCTTCGGACCGTCGTTGTAAAGGGCAAGAGCATGAAGATAGGGTTTGTTGGATGGTGCGCATACCGCATGGATGGCGATAATGATGATAATGATGCAGGGTTTGGCCATGCGACGTGCAAGCTGGCACGGTATGCCGAGTATTCAAACGTCGGCATGGAGCGGACGGCAGGGTTTGGGGTTGTAAAATACTTCCGGTAAAAAGGATAAATCACTGTTTATGTTGACAGAATGCATGAAGGTTGAGCTGACCGGGAATCCTTTTGTCGATACAGGACTTTCAACTATCGCAGCTATTGCAGGATGTCACGAAATTGATGACCTGACAATCGAGCATATAAAGAAGGTACATAAAAACGGAGAGAGGCTTGCTCGGTGGAACGGCCAGCTAAAGAGCATGAGCATGATATTTACCATAAATTCTCTTGCGACTCATCCGGGAATAAAAGACCCAGAGAAGAGAGTTCTTTACTACAGCAGGATAACTTCGGCGCTGCTCGGCAGAATAGGAAAGGAGGATGTGGAAGAAAGATGCGAAAGCTGCGGAAATGATCGCACCTTGAATATTGACGCCTTGGCAAGAGAAGTTCTTGTGCCTCTGGGCTACAAGGATGCGCAAAGATCTGTCGGCAGAGACTGGTTTCCGCTCGCAGGCAGCCTTGGAAGTGATGCGCAGGCGTTACCAGCCGGTTCACGAGCTCCAAACATATGTGCAAAATGCCTTTTTGCCGTTCACTATTTACCTCTTGGAACATTTTTGATTGATGGAAGACTTATTGTCTTTCAGTCTACATCCCTAGAATTCTGGTACGGACTAGTAAAATCCATTGTTGGAGAAATTGAGGGGAGAATAGCTGCTGGCAAGATAGATACCCTTGGGTCCAAAGGCAGCAAAGTCGCTGTACGAAAGCTTGTTGGCTACATGAGAGACATGGAGGATTACGAGTTGGGTCCCGGTACATCCCTTTTCATGTGGCAGTTCTCTAACGCAAGAACCGGTGATCTCAGTATCGAAGAGATTCCAAATCCTGCGCTTTTGTTCCTAAAAAAATGCGCGGAACATGGGTTAGACAAAGAAGTTAATGCCTTGGTAGCAAAAGAAAAAGGCAGTCAATCTCTTCTCCACTGTATTTCACACAGTCAGGATTATTATAACCTGTATCCATACAAAAAATTCAACGGAGTTTCTCCCGAGCTTTTCCAGCTCTATCAAAAATATGTAAGAAGCATATCCACCACAAGGCTAAAAATTGCAGCAGCAATAGCTGAATATGCGAAAACGCGGACGGATAACAAGGAGCTTGAGAAGCTCGGCAAAGACACTGAAAAAGACCGCTCAAAGCAAGTTAGCTTGAAAAAATTCATTGCAGAAATGGCAAGTACGGGAAAGATGACCTACGCCAACTATGTTTTGCTCTTTGCAAAAGAGGGGGTGGAGACATCTGTTGACTATGATGCTTGGAAATTTATCCGATACTATCTGCACAATAAACCAGAATTTAGTGAGCAGGACTCTGCCATCACCACACCTGACAGCCTTGCTACGCATATTGGTGCTGCGATCTTTGAAGGTTTTGTTAAAAGGAAGGGCCTTGATAAGTTCAAGCGAACTGTATTGGAAGGGCTGGCTCGTGGAAAAAATCGGAACATCTTGGCTAAAGAATCAATTTACAAAGAATGCTACCGAGTATCAGGGATTTACTTATGCTACTTGGCAAAAGCTATGCGTAAACGAAACCGGCAGAGAGGCGCCACACGAATTCCTGTTCAGATTGAGGTTGATGTGGACGGAATGGGCAGAAAAAGGATCTGCACCGGAAAGTACAAATCCAATCTCGATCAGCGAACGCGCTTCTGGCCTACCAGTTGAATACGAAAACCTGCTAAGGCGCATCATGGATGAATATATCGGCAGAAAAGGTCTTGACAAGTTCAAATTATTCGTGCTGGACGAGCTGCAGAGCGGAGAAAAGGGGCTTGGATGGTTTCGCAGTAGATTTCTATCGCCCGGCGGCATTTCGCCAGAAATGCTGGAACAGTTCTTCTTAGATGACAGCGGCAACTCCATACCTTACACAAGACTGTTTCAGATGCACCTGTACTTGGCGAATCTGTACAGGGAACAGGCTTTTAAGCAACCTGTAGAAATCATTTCTTGATGAGCAATCATCCGGAATTAACTCATATAGCAGGAACGTTTGTTATTGAAGCTGCTGCATCATTTCTTAATGGTGCAGGGTTGGGAGACGGGGAGGATAGAAACGTCACCGTACCCAAGACTTTTCAGGATGGTTCACACCGCGTTCCCTATGTCTCCTCGCAGGCATGGAAAAGGTGGCTTCGCAACACTCTGATAGAGGAGACAAAGTGGCCTGCAAGCGAATTGCGAGCTCTTGACGTGAATGATAAGGGCAATACAAACAAGATAGGAGGCGAGTTCAACCCAGTCGAATTCGCAGAGGACGATATTTTTGGATACATGCGTGCCGAAAAGGGTCAGGGAAAAAAGAAAAAGGACGAGGAGGATGATGAAGATGAAGGACCTGGCAAAAAAGTAAGATCTCTGCTCAGAGCATCACCTTTCTCTGCCTCGATTCTTGTTTCGCTGAGAAAAACCGGCTGGCGGGGCAGAGACGAAGGATTCGTCCACCTGAAAGAAGGAACTCCTCAGCCCTATACAACCGAGTTTTATAACACTCACATGCAGGCGATATTCTGCCTGAATTATCGCAGGCTAGGTCTCTACTCAAACGTAGGCGACCGCATAGAGCTGGACGAGTCGAAAGCAGAGGAATTCGTCAAGAAGGGCGTCCTTATAAAGAGAGAAGAAAAGTACCGCTTTTTAGATGACTTGAAGTCTGGCATAGTCTATGAAATGAAAGACCGCTCAAAGAAAAAAGAGCGCGGCGCTGAATTGCTAAAGGCATTGGCTCGCTTGCGCGGCGGAGCCAAGCAGGCTGCATACGGCACTGATGTATCGCCCAAAGTATTGATAGTAGCAGGGCTTTCGTGTGGAAATCCAATATTCAACAGTCTGTTCTCAGATGACGGCAATGGTCCCATACTCAAGGTAGACACCCTAAAGGAAGTCGTCAAGGATTATGTTGACAGGCTCACTACTCCAGTTTTCCTTGGGATTCGCAAGGGTTACCTGAGAAACGAGCACGAGGTTCTTGCACTATCTGGCAAGCAAAATGGTGTTGAAATTGTAGTGACAACCCCTGTTGACGCGGCAGAGAGGATGGCCGCGCTCCTACCATCCTGATCCAAGTTGTCACCGCAGATCCCAGCCGTCCATGTTCGCATGGAAGGCTATACCGCTTTTTTCAAGCATCCTCTGACGATAACTGGCGCGCAGGTATCTTTGCCCTGCCCCCCATACAGCACAATACTGGGATTATTGAGTGCCTGCGCGGGAAGAGTAGTCACGCATAGGGATACAAGAATTGGTTTTGAGTTTCACTGTACATCTACAGACGTAGAACTCGAGAGGACTGAACGACTTTTGATGGAGGGCAAGGAACTGAAAAGGCACCGCAAGGGTCAGGGCATACTGAAAAGGTACATACACTTTCGGCCGCAGCTTGATCTATACTTGACTAATACAGAGATTGGAAATGCACTAAAGAATCCTATATCTACCCCTTGCCTTGGAAGGTCGCAGGATGTGATGTGGATAACGGCCGTAAAGGAAATAGAGCTTGCTCCTGCGGATTCGGGCAACATCGGTCCGACAATGATACCTGCGATAAAGGAAAATATCCCTTCTCTAATAGTACAGTGTCCAGAATGGTTTGACAATACCACAACAGGCAAAACACGTCTGGCCGGCCCTTTTGCGCGCTTTCAGGCAATGATCCCAACGAGCTCGTCGCGGTATCCAGTGAGCATGGCGAACTTGTACCACGCCTCAGATCGGGCTGACTCTGATGACGTGATATACCTGCATCAATGGACCCAAGCATGAGCAGCATACTGGCAAAGAGTTCCGGTGAAACCCTTGCGCAACATGTGGCAAGGTGTCTGAAAGTGGCGGATATATTGATCGGCAACCTGCCTTTTCCTGCAGGAGACCTGAAAAAGGATCTCTTTTTTGCCTTAGCGCTTCACGATGTTGGAAAGGCCGCCACCGGCTTTCAGCTGGCGCTTTTGGATAAGGAAAAAAGATGGGGTCGCAGGCATGAAATACTCTCGGCGGCTTTTGCAACAGCTGCTGGTGCAAGCGCAGAAGTCATCCTATCTGTAATAACTCATCACAAAGCTCTCCCGGCATCCGGTTCCATGTCCGACCACGGATGTCTTCCCAGAGAAGAGATCCCGCAGGGCAAAGAACTGGCACCAGTATGGAACAAAATGGCAGACGAGTGGATGCAAAATGCACCCCTTTTTGCAGAAGAATGGAGGAAAATTTGCATGATGATAGGCCGCGAAGATCTAGTGCAGCTGCGAGAACTCAGGCCTCTATCCATTGACTCGCACTGGCTCCGGAGAAGCAGGCAGGCAGATAGTATACCTTTTGAAAAACGTAGATATGCGTCGCTGCTGCGCGGTCTTTTGATCTCTAGCGATCACATCGCCAGCAACAGCGACGCAGACATTGAAGAAATGCCTGATAGGATACCTGTGCTGAGAGACTATTCGCTGTCGTCACATCCCCTGCGCGCTTTTCAGCAAAGGGCAGGAGAGATAAAAGGCAACGTGATACTGCGGGCGCCAACCGGTTCTGGCAAGACATTAGCTGCGCTGTTATGGGCGCAGGCCAACCAGAAGACCAACGGCAGGATGTTTTACGTCCTCCCAAACATTGCCAGCATCAACGCCATGTACAAAAGACTGCGAGATCATTTTGGGGAAAGGTATGTCGGGCTCTTGCACTCGCGTGCAGGGTCGTCGCTCTATTCCATCCTCTCAAGCGATGACGACAAAAGTTCCCGGCTTGCAAATCAGCGTATTGCACGCACGATGACGTCTCTGGCCCGGGAGATGTGGTTCCCATTCCGCGTATGTACACCTCATCAGGTATTGAGGTATTCGCTGCGCGGCAAAGGCTGGGAAGCTATGCTTTCAGAATTCCCAAATTCGTGCTTTATATTTGATGAAGTGCATGCATACGACCCGGTTATCACGGGTCTCACCGTCGCAACAGCCAAGTTCCTTAACACTATGGACGCTTCATGCATATTTCTGTCTGCTACCATGCCCCTATTCCTCAGAAAGATTCTTGAGGCAGAGCTGCCAGCGATCTCTTTTCTAGAGCCGTCAAAAGATGCACCAACTGACAGGCAAGTTCTTGAGCTGAAGCGGCATAATGCCGAAATAATTGATGGCGATATCATTTCAAACATAGAAGATGTCATAAAATCGTGTGAAGATGCCAAGTCTACTTTGATTGTCTGCAACCATGTTCCGACTTCGCAGAAAGTGTTTGAGCTTGTCAGGGCGAAAATCCCTGACACCATCCTTTTGCACAGCAGGTTCTGCAGACGCGACAGAAACAGGATTGAAAACAGACTTGCACAATCGCTACCAAAAGTACTTGTGTCCACCCAAGTCGTTGAAGTCAGCCTTCACATTGACTTTGAACAAGGTTTTTCAGAGCCCGCGCCAATTGATGCGCTGATCCAGAGGTTTGGCAGAGTGAACCGGAGCGGCAGCAGATCGCCTGCAAGCGTCAAAGTCTTTACAAAGCAGCTGCACAATTATCATATTTACGAGCCAGATCTAGTCAGTCGGTCTATGGCGGAACTCTCTAATCTTGCAAATCCATTGGGAGAAGGTGACCTAGTCCAGGCAGCAGATAGGGTATATGCGAGCGGATACAACCCTCAGGATCAATTCCGTTTCTCGGAAGCATTAAACAATCCGCTGATAAACAAATTCGCGGATCAGCTCGTTGCAGGCATTCATAAAGATTGGGTAGACGATCTGATGGATCCGGCAGATGGGAATGTCGAACTCTTGCCCCACTCCCTTGCTGCAGAATATGATAGATTAGATGGAGAGGGCCTGTGGATGGATGCAAACGATCTTGTGGTTCCCGTGAGAGTGCAAACACTCTATTCTCTGCGAGAATACCTTGACAAGTCGCATGACCCTTGGATAATAAACCGCGACTATTCAGAAACCCAAGGACTAAACCTTGACATTGGATCCGAGTAATCATGCATCTTACTTTCTATTCCACACCCCTCCACATATCCACAGGTACCCGCAGCCGCCAGAGCACCTTGACCTCGGGATCCTTGCCACGGGCTCTTCTCCGCTCTCAATGACGTTCTGTATCGCCTTTATCGTCTTTTTCACGTACGTCTTCATGCTTTCTGTTATCCTGACTTCAACTGCCTTGTCCTCTGGCAGATAATAGACAAAGCCCCTTCTTACAATAGTAGAATACTCTTCTTCCATGAGGAGCGCATAAGTAGTCAGCTGATATCTATGGTCTGTCCACGCGCCGCCTCTGTTTGAAAACATGCGCTTGTAGTCGACGGGTATGCGCTCCTCGCCGTTGACTATCATGCAGTCTGCGATCCCCTCTATGCCAAGGTTTGCAGAATGCATGTGCAGCCGGAATAGCTTGACGCAGTTGGGAAACTGCTTTTCGTAAAACATGGTCTTTCTCCTCTTGTCTTTTTTCTCCTTCTCTTCGTGTTTTTTCTTTGCATCCTCCTGCTGCGAAGCCAGCACGGCATCAGCGTGCATGACCTTATCAAAGTAGATTATTTTCGGGCAGTAAAAGTAGTGTTTCACGTCCGTCACCGAGATCGTGTTTTCCCCTGCGTCGTCAAACAGGCCGTCGCCGCCATTGTTGTCGTCAAAAGAACTCGACGTCTTTGCTCTCCGCCTCTACAAATGGCTGACCTATTGCGATCAGGTTCCTGTAATCGGCATCGCATAGGGGAAACACGATGACGCTATCCACCGTGACCATCCTCCTCAGGTCAGTGAGGAGCGAGTTGAGGCTGTGCCGGGCAAGCGCGCCCATAAACGCACTCTTTTGTATCCTCTTTAGCCCATAGTCCTTTAACGTCTCTGCCGTCAGTGACCTCAGGTTGTCATCCGTGATGTCATAGACGATGATGTATTGCATCTCTTACCACGCTATCTCAAACGTCGAGTAGCCCCTGCCAGGGTTCAGAAGGTACCCGCCCACGGACCGTGCCTGCATCAAGATGACGTTCTTTAACGGGTACCGCTCGCCTCCATGGACTACCTCGCCTTCCAGCTGGGCTGCAATTTCTTTTACCAGCACCTGCAGCGTCTGGCCCGTCAGCCTGTGCTGTTTTTTCGCCTCGTTAAACTCGGTTATCTCGTCGGTCTTGACCATCTTTTTGCTCAGTATAGCAAAGACCACCCTGTCTACTACATGCTGGCGGAACTCTTCCATCAGGTCAAGCGCAAGAGAAGGCTTGCCGGGCCTGTCGGCATGGAGGTACCCCGCGTACGGGTCAAGCCCGGCGTAATATGCCGCCTTCCAGCTTTCGATAAAGAGTACGCCCTTGTAACCAAAGTTGAGCATCGAGTTTACCGGGTCTGTAGCTCCTCTTGTCTTTCTGCCGGGAAAATGAAGTTCTGGAGGCAGGATCTGCGCGATTGCGCTCCAGTACTCCTTTGATGCCCTAGCTTCCCTGTTGAGTATGTCGGTCCGTATCTTGTCTACCCCCGGCTTTTCGTCAAGGGACATTATCTCCCTTGCAAGGGCATCTACCTGCTCTGAGGCTTTGTAGAGCGCGTCTGCCACCGCCGGCTCGGCACGGGTCCTGTTTTTCCACAAGAGCCTCAACAAATTTCTCTGATTGAGCGACTTGCCGGATGCAAATTTCTTGGCAAGCATAGCGCCTCTGAAATCATGGTACGCCAGAAACTGCTCCCTCTTGCCCCGGACTGTGCCGGATATCTTTGCAGGTATCAAAAAGCCATGGGGCCACCCGTACCTGCTGCCCATCACAACCAGCGTCTGGTTTGCAAGGGCGAGCCGGAGGGCGCTTGCAGAGACAGAGACTCCGGGGTTAAGTATGTGGATCTGCTCTACTTCGGTGCTCAGGATCTCTTTCTTTTCTTCGCCGACCTTGACGACGTATCTGTTCCTCTTTCTGCCCAGAAAAACTCCAAACTCGCTAATTACTAACTTCAAGTTTCTCCGGATCCACTCCACAATGCTTCAGGTACTGGCACTTGGAATAGCACCTGCGGGGCAGGCCGGGATCCCGCCTGTCATAGATCATCTTCATCTTTAGATCTCTGGACTCTAGGAATTCCCTCCTCAACGGCTCGTCGATGAGGTGCGGCACCCTCTTTATTATCGGGACGGGTGAGTTACGGTAAAAGTTGACGTAGACTATGCAGCCCACGTTTATAGGGTACTCGAATATGCTCTCGTATACAAGGGCATAACCGGTCGTGGAAAGCTTGTGGAACTCTTTTTCCTCGCCGGTCTTCATGTCCAGCACTATCGAGTCAAAGCTAAAGGCGTCAACGCTCAGGTGGGTGCTGAGGCCCAGTGCGTTGCCGTCGATCTTTTGCTCCACTATCACGGGTATGGCCGTGTGCACCAAGGCATCGATGCCTATCCTCGGCTGCTTTGAGAGTATCGATTTTATTGACGCCGCCATCTGCGTGGCCTCGTACGTCCATAGTTTGTCAAGGTTCATCCGGACCTCTTCGATATCGGCCTCTGTAAAAGCCGCCTCGCGGAACTGCTCGCCGTACGTCAGCATGTATGACGCGTATCGCTCGTCAGCTTTTGCCTTGAGGTGCTCGTACAGGTTTGCTGAACCAAGCGGCCCTTCCCTGTACATGTGCGACTTTGCGATCGAGATTTCGTCTGCGACCGCATAGTGGTACACCAGACCCCGTACCATGTCCTTTGAGGGAGTCCCTTTGACGCCATCTATGCGCCGGGCAAAGATGTCTCTGCCAGACTCGCAGTAATGGTTGGCCACCTCGTACACCCCGAGCTTTATCGTGTCAAACGGAGGTTCGACTGGGGGCTTGTCCCAGTTCCATCCCCGGAGGCTGTCGTCTACAGTCATGCTCCTTCCACGGCTAACGAGCCCCTTGAACAGTTTTCTACGGTCTTCGGCCGACAGAAAGTACATGCGGATTCCTGTCAATATCGTAAGAATTGTCTATAAAATAGTCATAATCAGCTATTGGGAACCAAATCATCAATAAAATTGAATGCAATGGTCGGATCCTGCATATTCTTGTGAGATGCCGCGCCTCCTAGTCGCGTCAGGATATGCGACTGTGATGCCGATTATCTTTATAAATAGCAAGGCAGCCATTAGACAATCGGATAGGAGCCGGCTCAAAGGGCGCAAATTAGGCGGAAACAAGCCCAGAAAGCAAGAAAACGGCCCTGTTAAAGTTGAAATCTCCAAGTAGTGGAGATTGAAAGGCTAAAACTCGTAAACGGGAACATTCTCGAAATTGTTAAAGTTGAAATCTCCAAGTAGTGGAGATTGAAAGCAGATTCTCATTTCTTCGACTCCTCTTCCTCTACGTCTCGAAGTTAAAGTTGAAATCTCCAAGTAGTGGAGATTGAAAGTCCACAGTTTAAGGACCTGCTAGGACAGCTCCGGGCAGTAGTTAAAGTTGAAATCTCCAAGTAGTGGAGATTGAAAGGAAGCAGCAGAAGAACTTCGTGGGAATCGAACTGAATCCAGTTAAAGTTGAAATCTCCAAGTAGTGGAGATTGAAAGGCTATCGCTGCAACTGGTGGTGGTTCCCGCAAACGGAAGGGTTAAAGTTGAAATCTCCAAGTAGTGGAGATTGAAAGTAGGACTGCCTGCAGGCTTGGCATTCGTGTCTGTGATAGTTAAAGTTGAAATCTCCAAGTAGTGGAGATTGAAAGTGCTTCCAGTTGGTTGACCGAACCTGGGGATTACTCCTTGTTAAAGTTGAAATCTCCAAGTAGTGGAGATTGAAAGGCAGATAACAAGTCTTGTCAAATCCTTGCTTGCAGGCCTGTTAAAGTTGAAATCTCCAAGTAGTGGAGATTGAAAGTGTCAATGGTTCCCGTGCCTTTAGTGATGGTCAACTGCGGTTAAAGTTGAAATCTCCAAGTAGTGGAGATTGAAAGGATATATCTCCGTGACGGTAAACTATTTTGCGAGCTCGAGTTAAAGTTGAAATCTCCAAGTAGTGGAGATTGAAAGTCGATGTGCCGAGTCAGGATCTCATCGGTGTGCGCCTGTTAAAGTTGAAATCTCCAAGTAGTGGAGATTGAAAGAGTTATACAATCGGCGTAGCAAATTGGCAGGATATTACTTTGTTAAAGTTGAAATCTCCAAGTAGTGGAGATTGAAAGACATAAAATTCCAGATAGCCGTAGGGAAGGTAGGAACGTTAAAGTTGAAATCTCCAAGTAGTGGAGATTGAAAGGAGTCCTCTGCTGTGCGTGTCGCTAGAGTCTCCTCGATCCGTTAAAGTTGAAATCTCCAAGTAGTGGAGATTGAAAGTATCGACCTTTATGATAAAAAGAATAATCAACCGTATGTTAAAGTTGAAATCTCCAAGTAGTGGAGATTGAAAGGCCCACGCAAAGCAGTCTTTCGCAGGCTCAACCCAGCAAGTTAAAGTTGAAATCTCCAAGTAGTGGAGATTGAAAGCTTGATACACTCCACGCCATCAGAGAAGCAGCGGGAGCGTTAAAGTTGAAATCTCCAAGTAGTGGAGATTGAAAGGCATCTCGATAGGGAGTGCGGGAGAGAGTCACAATCGTTAAAGTTGAAATCTCCAAGTAGTGGAGATTGAAAGACAACACTGCTGTCAGGCAGGGTGATGTATTGCCGCTGTTAAAGTTGAAATCTCCAAGTAGTGGAGATTGAAAGATTCCTCAGATGGCACATACAACGCACTGCCTGTCTACGTTAAAGTTGAAATCTCCAAGTAGTGGAGATTGAAAGTCATATCTCTTGGCACAACAATGTCAGGGAGGCAACACTGGTTAAAGTTGAAATCTCCAAGTAGTGGAGATTGAAAGTGAGAGAGGCAAACGGCTCTGGATCTCAGGCAGCGGTCAAGTTAAAGTTGAAATCTCCAAGTAGTGGAGATTGAAAGTAGATCTCGTCTATCGCCTTCATATCTCCCATCGTTCCCCGTTAAAGTTGAAATCTCCAAGTAGTGGAGATTGAAAGATCGCTACAGAAGCGTCCTCGCTTTCATGAGTCTCTATAACGTTAAAGTTGAAATCTCCAAGTAGTGGAGATTGAAAGTGCCTGTCCTTCGGAACCGTGACTTTGTTCCGGAATTTCTGGTTAAAGTTGAAATCTCCAAGTAGTGGAGATTGAAAGAAAGGTATATGCAGGCGATCCAGTGCATGAATATCTTACAGTTAAAGTTGAAATCTCCAAGTAGTGGAGATTGAAAGTGCTCTACGATGTATAGCAATCCTGCTATCATTGAATTGTTAAAGTTGAAATCTCCAAGTAGTGGAGATTGAAAGTCTATTATGTGATGGGCGATCTCATGCGAGATATTTACGTTAAAGTTGAAATCTCCAAGTAGTGGAGATTGAAAGAGTTTTTCCAGGTCGAAAGAGCTGCCGAACCTCGCTAGGAGGTCGTTAAAGTTGAAATCTCCAAGTAGTGGAGATTGAAAGGAATAGATAGCATCGGCAAACAGGTCTCGGAACTGGCTGTGTTAAAGTTGAAATCTCCAAGTAGTGGAGATTGAAAGCCACCCCATATCGAACCCTCGCTATCTTTGATCAAGCGTGGGTTAAAGTTGAAATCTCCAAGTAGTGGAGATTGAAAGAGGCGATCCATGCAACGATCACAGGTAATAGACGGTTAAAGTTGAAATCTCCAAGTAGTGGAGATTGAAAGTAGTGTATTTCCTCTACCGCGCGCTCAGCAACAACAAAGTGTTAAAGTTGAAATCTCCAAGTAGTGGAGATTGAAAGCAATCCCACCCGCTAGCAACCATCCCTCTAAGGTTAGGTTAAAGTTGAAATCTCCAAGTAGTGGAGATTGAAAGCGCCACCGCTGCAACGCTGACGCAAAGTTGGTACTATGGTCGTTAAAGTTGAAATCTCCAAGTAGTGGAGATTGAAAGGTAGGGCTAGTTCTGCCACGCATACTCGGTCGGAAAGAGTTAAAGTTGAAATCTCCAAGTAGTGGAGATTGAAAATTGTCTCAACCGTTCCTTTCTCGATGAGCACTCCTTGAAGCAGGCTTGGTGGTAAGACTATACGCAGGATTTATCGTAACGAGTCAGACTGACCCTGCAATTTTGTTCTATGTCAACCCTGACAAAGATCCTTGTTTTCTTGGCTTGCATCCATTTGAACCAAGCACGGTTATATATGATCAAATGCCCTCATTGCGATCAGCTAGAGTACGTCGGACCCAAAAGTCCGATTGAATCAATCTTTATATAGTAACTTGCCTAAATGTCGTCGTCAATCCGAGATGTTACCCTCAGTAAAGGTGCGTCCGATACCTGCCGACAAGCCTATTGTCGAAAGAGTAAAGGAGCTTATGGCTGAGTGCCCGGACCTAGTTGAGGCACTCGAGAAAGATGATCGCTCTCTAATCAGAGATTGACAACCCTGCTTTTAACAAACTTCTCGACGTAATCATAATCCTTTCTTGCATGCATAACATCGTTCAAGAGCTCGAAAAGATCGTCGCGTTCCTGCTTTGTTTCAACAGGGATCTTTAACCCGTTGCGCCTGAGAAAATCTTGAGTCAAGAAAAGGGCGGTTGTTTTATTGCCGTCAAAGAACGGTTGTCTGAAAGTAATCGACGCGAGCATATACGATGCCTGCTTTAGCACTCGCTCAGTCGGGTCTGCAATAGAGCCATATTTTTCCAAGTTCTTTACAATAGGCTCCAAGATATAGTCGTCAACCTCAAAGTTGAATCCAATCTTTCTCTGATCCATAATCGCCTTGTTGATGGCAACAATCTCGTCATAGGTAGGCGGTCGCTCGGTCGATGACTTTTCCACGCCTTCGCTGTCCTCTCCTCTGGTGATGACTGATGGCCGGCTCCTGCGTAATTTCTCCTGCTCTTCAAAGGCATCCAAGTCATCGTTTGACATGACATTATTGTCACGTATAAAGATCCTCTTATTGTCTTTGGGCCGTCATTTTTGCCCGACGGTCATAACTATCAACTGAAAATTGTAAGAGCCAATTTTCTCTTGACTTTTAGACATGGAAATTATTAGATCCAACTAGTGGGATTGAAATCCACTTGCTTAATGCAGCCTTTGCGTAAAGGTGGTAGAGAGTGGAATGGGGCTCTTGCCTATGCCATCCCAGACAAACACCTGGATCCAATGATCGCTTCCCTGCAATACAAGTGAGCTTGAAACGCTTGCAGTGGCGCCCCTTTCAATGGTTCCCGTTGACCACCTGACGCCTTCCGTATATCCATCTGCATCAAGTACCTGAATTATCACACAATAGTTCTGGCTTGTGCGCTGGGCATTCTTGACGGCTGTTGTTAT
>JBDUUM010000037.1:0-50318 GCA_039938615.1 Nitrososphaera sp. | reverse complement strand
CCAATTCCTCGCCTTTGGGTTCCAACATTGTTATTCTGAATATTTGTGACTGGGCGTCATCAGGCATAACGGGTATTCCCTCCAAAAGGATGATCCTAATTGCTAAATAATAAAATGCGTATAATTGATTGATGGAGCAGTTTGAGCAAGACTTCCTAACGCTGAAAGAAATATCTCCAAGATGGGCAAGCAGGTTTGCGCAGCTGCCTCTTCCGAAGTTCTCCATGCGAAGCTTGTCTTGGGGTACCCAGATTCTATTTGCAGAGACCTGTGTTGTTGGGGAGGCATATGGCTACTCAGCGTCATACATTAACAAATGTGCGAAGTGTCAAACCTTAGGATATGAATTTGTCACCTCCTTCATCTCACGGTCCTATAAGAGGTTAAAATTGACTGAAGAACAATTTGTTAGTCATTGGGCGGCAGAACATCTCAATCTTGTAAAGAAGAAGGTTTCTCCGAGAGCCGCGCCATTAATTTCAAGTTAAAAGCAGTTGCAATTTGTTTGTTGAGCTTCTTGCAGAGGGATATTACATTTGAGATGATCCGGGGAATATCTATCCTTAATTGTCAATTCGCAAAAT
Organism: Nitrososphaera sp.; assembly: GCA_039938615.1. GTDB lineage: Archaea > Thermoproteota > Nitrososphaeria > Nitrososphaerales > Nitrososphaeraceae > Nitrososphaera. The sequence goes on along the minus strand of JBDUUM010000037.1, from coordinate 49,734 downwards.
CAGCGCCCAAAAGATGGTATCATTTGCTCGGTGTTTAGAAACACGTTCCGTTGTTTAAAAACGAGTCCTGCTGTTTAGAAACTCCTAAAAAATTGGCCGTTATTAAACAAGCCCCTGCACGCCAGAGACATTTAAGAACAGGCGCAGTCGCACCTATTTTGCTTGGTAAACCTAGGCATACTCATCTCCGGAAGGGGCAGCAACATGGAAGCTATCCTTGCCGCCATTAAGTCCGGCTCGATCCCAAACGTCAGGCCGGGCGTCGTCATTTCAAACAAGCCCGACGCGGCAGGATTAAAGATCGCGTCTGAAAAATACGGCGTGCCGACCAAAGTAGTATTGCCGGAAGGCGCCAAGGGGTGGGACTATGATAAAAAGGTCGTCGCTGCTCTTGAAGATGCAGGCGTCACCCCGCAGGACGGCCTCGTGTGCCTTGCAGGCTTTATGCGCATAATAAGCACCGGGTTTGTTCGGCATTTTCACATGCGCATACTGAATATCCACCCTGCGCTCCTGCCGTCGTTTCCCGGCCTGCACGCCCAAAAGCAGGCAGTCGACTATGGGGTCAAAGTTTCAGGCTGTACGGTGCATTTTGTAGATGATGGCGTCGACTCGGGACCTGTCATCTTGCAAAAGACAGTGCCGGTAATGGACGACGATACTGAGGAGGCACTGTCGGCAAGGATACTGGAGCAGGAGCACAGGGCGTATCCAGAGGCAGTCAGGCTCTATGCGCAGGGCCGGCTAAAGGTAGAAGGCAGGAAGGTGCGCGTGCTATGACCGCCTTTTTGCAACCATGATGGCGGCAGAGATGCCGGCGCCGATGATAAAGAATGCAAGGTAGGGGCTGTGCGGCCCAAAAGCGTCTGAGGACAGGCCTACTGCGACAGGACCTGCCGTCCATCCCATGCCAAACAGGGTCTCGTAAATGCCAAGCTTTGATCCGAGCTTTTCAAGCGGGACGTTTCTGGTCACGAAGTTAAAGGTGACAGGATAAAAGATGCTGGTCGAGACGCCGATGAGCGCAAGCGCAGCTGCAAACGTGGCTATCGATGTTGACGCAAAAGACAGAAACATGCCTATTGCAGTAAGTGTGACTGCCGCTACTAGCGCGGTCCTTCCCTGCATGGCGAGCCGCTGTACGAACGGCAGCGTGCCAAAGCGCGCAAGCCCAAATGCGAAAAACAAGAGCTCGATGTTCTGGTCGCTAATTGCCGCAGCCTTCATGTAGGCAGGGTAGACTGCAAGCGTGACTCCAAACGTAATGGCATAATAGATGATTACTGCGCTTACCGCAGGCATTGTCGCTATTTCTTTCTTAATGTCGTGCAGACCCGAGATTTTTTTGTGGACTTGCTCGCTGACCGGCTTGCCGTGCCTTATGAGCAAAAGCGACGGTACAAGCGCAGCTGATATCGCAATGGCCGACAGCTGAAAAAGCGACCTATAATCGAGAAAGTCAAGCACGAGCTTGCCCGCCAGCGGGCCGGCCATGAAACCGCCGACCCACGCGGCTGTAAATACCGCTATCCACTTGACCCTCTTTTCTGGAGGCGAGTTTGTCGATATGAGCACCTCGCACGACGGCCAGAAAAGCGCGTGCGCCACGCCTGCAAAGCCCCTGAGCGCCATTGTTTCAGGAACCGATTGCGCGGCAGACAGCAGGTATATAGAGGCGACGTTGAGTGCAATGCCCGACGACAAAAGGTAGGCCTTGTTCGTCCTGTCGAGCATCATGCCTACAAAAAAGGGCGCAAACATGTATGGGAGGTAGTTTGCCATGCCGATGAGCCCTACCTGAGAAAAGTCGGCACCAAGCTCCTCCCTTGCAAACACCGGGACAATGGGCGAGAACATGCCGTACGAGACGCCTACTATGGCGGCGCACGCGGCTACGAGCATGATGGCGCGCATATATATATGTCCACGCCTACTTGAATGCGGCAATCATCACTGCGCCGTCAAGCATCCCCTTGTCAAATACCACGGTAGAGAACTTGTCATTTAGCATTTGCCCAAGCTCGGAATTTTTTGGCCACCGCAGAAATGTCCCGTAAAGCGTCTTGAACTTTAGTCCCGCCCTGCCGGCCACAAGGTACGCCGAGATGCCAAGGAAATGCTTCAGGTACGTGGCGACCATCCACCGCTTGAGTGCCGAGTCGGGCTTGCCAAGGTCGACTATTACAAGCCGGCCGCCGGGTTTAAGGACGCGGTGCATCTCGCCTATCGCCTTTTTCAGGTCGATGGCATCACGGAGGGAATAGCCGCACATCACGGCGTCAAACGTGTCATCCCTAAAAGGCATGTGCTCAAATATGCCGGACGAAAGCGAGGGACGGGCCTCAAAGACGTTTTTGACGTTTGCAAGCATCTCCGGTATCGGGTCGTAGAGCACCAGCTGCGCATCCCCCTTTGCCTCTGCGAGCGCGACTCTTGACATGTTGCCATAGCCGGAGCCGGCATCAAGGACGATGTTGCCCGGCAACACCCTTCCCCGGATGGCATGACGGCGGTATTCCTCGTCCTTGCCAAGCGAGATGACGCGGTTTACCCTGTCGTAGACAGGCACTATTGCCCTCAATACCTCTATCACCTCAGGCCAGTAGCGGCTGCCAAGCCCGGACAAGACGGTAAAAAGCGTGTGTGGCGCCATTATTGTAGATAACGGAAAGGAAAGAAAAGGGAAAAGGAAGGGAAAGAAAGGAAAGGCAAATAGAGCCTCCATGCGTGAGGGCAGGACGTGGCCGGCAACAACTATCGCTGCCCAAAATGCAAGGCGCCTCATTCAGTGGGCATCGACAGGATATTTGATGGTCGGCTGATGTTTTCCTGCGCCAAATGCAAGCTGTGCGGACTCGTTACGGCGGCCACAAGCGCTGACGAGGCATATGCAGAATTTCTGGACAAGTATGATAACAAGCAGCTGTCCACCGCAGACGACCTTCGGCCGCTGATGGAGCAGGAAAAGATAGTGAGGCCAAAAAAGGAAGTCGACTCTTTGTTGTCAGCTGCAGGCGCAAAAGGCGACGCGCTCCTGGAAGAGGTATTGCGGTCAGAGCGCGACTATATAGTCGATTTTCGCGCAATAGAAGAGCCGCCGTCAGACTATGGCGACAGCATACAGGCATTGCCGGTTGATCCTGCTATAATAGACGTCCTTGCCAGAAAAGGGATTGAAAAGCTCTACAGGTTTCAGCAAGACGCCGTAAAAAGGATCCTGCAGGGGGCAGACGTCGTAATCACGGCGCCGACTGCTTCAGGCAAGACGGAAGCGTTTTGCATACCGGTGCTGCAAAAGATTGCAGAGGAGGTATCGCACTTTGGCACGCTGCGCTCAGGCGAGGGCAGGATAGCGGCGATATTTATCTACCCTACAAAGGCGCTTGCCCGCGATCAGCTGCCCAAGATAAAGGAGCTTGCAGAGCCGCTTGGCGTCCGGGTCGCAGTCCTTGACGGCGATACGCCAGAACCCGACCGCAAGCAAATTTTAGAATCGCTGCCAGACATCATCGTCACCAACTTTGACGCGGTGCACTACCACATGATGCACAGGACAAGGTTTTCCCGCACGCTCAGGACTGCCAAGTTCCTTGTGGTAGACGAGGCGCACGTCTACACCGGCGTCTTTGGCGCTAACGTGCACCACATAATCGCAAGGCTAGAGAGGCTCGCAGGGAAAAGGATGCAGGTGGTTGCGGCGTCTGCGACGCTTCCAAACGCCGGCGACTTTTGCCAGTCGCTGTTTGGCAGAGAGATGCAGGTGGTCCAGGGCAGGGGCAGGCGTGGAAGGATAAACCTCTCTATAATTTTCCCCTCCCTCCGGTCGCACAGGTCGCTTGCAATAGATCTTGTCAAGCAGGCGACAAAGAAACACAGGACAATTGCGTTTTCAGGCTCGCACCTTGGGTCAGAACTTTTGGCGTTTTACGCCGCGCGGCAGGGGGTCAACATCAGAGTGCACAGGGCAGGCCTCCTGCCTGCCGCAAGGGCCGAGATAGAGCAGGCGTTCAAATCGGGCAAGCTTGCGGCCATCTCGGCTACTCCGACGCTTGAGCTGGGCATTGACATCGGAAATGTTGACGCCATCGTCTCAAACATCGTGCCTGTCAACCGGCTTACCCAGAGGATCGGCCGGGCGGCACGACGGGGGCAACAGGGTTACGCCTTCCTTGCGCTTGGCAACGACCCCATAAGCCAGTATTACAAGTCTCACCCCGACGATTATCTGTCGGATCAGGAACTTGCATACACGGACCCGGAGAACCCATTTGTCAAAGAATACCAGATCCTTGCAATGGCCTGCGACAGGCCCATTGCCGTTGCCGAATCCGGGCCGGTGTGGGACACTCTGCAGGCGCTTGTGTCAAAAGGGCTTGTAAAGAACGTCAATGGCAGGTTTGCACCGGAGAAAAAGGCGATGGAGGTGCTAAACAACTATAGCATAAGGGGCATCGGAAGCAAAGTCGACATCAAGCTTGCAGGCAGGATAGCAGGCGACAGGTCGATGCCGCAGGCCCTAGAAGAGCTGCACAGAGACGCCATCTATTTCCTGGCGGGCAGGCGCTACCGCGTCAAGGAATTTCATTACGAGCAGGGCCGCCAGCCCTATGCAGAGCTGGAAGCAATACCATACGACTATCCATACTACACAAAGGTACTGACTGACGAGTGGCCCTCGATAACAGAAGTGCACGAGCGAAAAAAGGTGTTTGGAGTCGAGGCCGCGTACTGCTCGCTACGGATAAAAAAGCAGGTGCTGGGCTACGCCAACATCGAGGTCGGACAAGAGGCGACGCAGGGGAGAAAGATAATGTTTGACAAGGCCCTTGAATACGAGTTTGACACAAAAGGATTTGTTTTCCGCGCTCCAAGGCCTGAAGAAACGATGTCAAAATCAGACGACGAGGAATACGTAGAGATGAGCGCCTATCATGCTTCAGAGCACGTCGTGATAGAGGGCAGCGCCATGATAACCGGTGGCGCGTCACAGGACCTCGGAGGCATTTCGCTTGGCTCCTCCGGCCTGATATTCGTCTATGATGGAAGCGTGGGAGGCAACGGCGCAAGCAGGGTGCTTTACGACCGCCTAGAAAAGGCGTTTGGCAGGGCCCTTCGCATACTGTCAGAGTGTCCCTGCACAAGCGAAAGTGGCTGCCCGAGGTGCACTTTTTCGTACAGATGCGGCAACAACAACGAATACCTGCACAAGGCTGCGGCAATTGAGGCGCTTGGCAGGATAGTTAAAGGCGAGCGCACCGAGATTGGCGAGGAGATACAGGGCGAGAGGGCTCTAGTGTGAAGAAAAAAGATAGCAAAAAGAGTAAAGATTTAAGAATGGTAGGGAGAGAGTCTTTTCCTGAATCATGGAACAGGCCGAGGCGCCGCGGCAGGCAAGGATGATAAGGTGGCAGTCGCTTGCGCACAGGGGCGTGGCGTTTCCGCCGGCGTACCAGCCAAGGGGCATCTCTATTTCCATCAGGGGCAAAAAGATCGCACTCACCGCCGACCAGGAAGAGCTGGTGTATGCGTGGGCAAAGAAAAAGGATACCCACTATGTGCAAGACCCGGTTTTTCAGTCAAACTTTTTGTCTGACCTGATACCGATGCTGCCGGAGGAATTTAGAAAGGCAGACCTAAAGATATCTGATTTTGATTTTTCAGAGGCGTATCGCCTCGCAGACGAGGAGAAGGTCATGAGGGAGCGCGAAAAGGAGCGCCTCAAGAACCTCCCTAGAGAGGAAAAGAAAAAGATCGCCGAGTCGAAAAAGGCCGAGCGCGAGCGGCTGAAGGCGATGTACGGCAAGGCCATTGTCGACGGGCAGGAAGTCGACATCGCCAACTGGCTGGTCGAGCCGCCTGGACTTTTCATGGGTCGTGGCCAGCACCCGCTCCGTGGCAGGTGGAAACCACGCATAAGGCCTCAGGACGTGACTCTGAACCTGTCAAAGGACGCGCCGGTGCCCGAAGGCCAGTGGGCAGAGATCGTCCACGACCAGACGTCGACCTGGCTTGCCACCTGGATGGAGAAGCTGACCGGGAAGCGCAAGTATGTGTGGTTGCACGATTCGTCGGAGCTGCGGCAGGGCAACGACAAGGCCAAGTACGACAAGGCGCTCAAGCTCGCTCAGCAGATAGGCAAGATAGAAAAAGAGATCATACGCAAGATGAAAGGCTCCAACGACAAGGCCGCGACTGTGGCGTACCTCATATTCAAGCTGGCCATGAGAGTCGGGGACGAAAAGGACCCCGACGAGGCCGACACCGTGGGCGCAAGCACGCTCCGGGTCGAACACATCAGGTTCCCCCAGGCAAACGGCAAGATGCAAATTGAGTTCAACTTTTTGGGCAAGGACAGCGTGCCGTGGCAAAAGACGCTTGACGTAAACTCTGATGATACGAGGGCACTTTACGACAACCTGCGCAACTTTATGAAGGGCAAAAAACCCGACGACAGGATATTTGGAGAGATAAACTCGCGTAAAGTAAACGAGTTTTTCCAGACCGTAATGCCGGGGCTTACGGCCAAGGTGTTCAGGACGTGCATTGCGACCAAGGTGGTGCAGGATGCGCTGTCAAACCCGCCCATAAGAGTTGACAAGACATCGGACGAGTCTGACAAGGTGTACGTAGCCAAGTCTGCAAACCTGAAAGCTGCGATTGCATGCAACCACAAAAAGGGCGTCGACCCCAAAAACCCGGCGGCCAGAAAAGCGATGGAAAAGTTCGAAGAGGCAATCGCCAAGAAAAAGCAGGCCATAGCCGAGCTTGAAAGGCAGGTTGCAGAAAAGGCATGGAAGACCGAGACGCAGGAGATGCGCCTGAAAGAAAGGCTGGCAAAAATGAAAGTGCAACTAAAGCTGCAGCAGGAGACCAGGGACTATAACCTCGGAACGTCGCTTCGCAACTATATCGATCCCCGCGTAATGAAGGCGTGGCTCAACTATGTCGAGCTGGACTGGACCAAGATCTACACGGCGACTTTGCAGCGCAAGTTCAAGTGGATAGAGGACTATAAGGACAAGAATTTCAAGCTTTATCCGTAAGACGGCAAGCGCAGGGAAATCGTACTGTAGTAATATTTGTGATAATGTTAGGGCGATGTCAGAAGACTTATATCGTAATTTCAAGCGTTGTAGCCGGATAATTATTATAATGTCTCATTCCTGTCGTTGGCTCACGCAAAGGGTCTTTTCCATCATGATGGCACTGGCCTTGCTGGTGGCGGCAGCAACAGTGACAGCGACAGGATTGCAGGGCGCGTCCGCCCAGCAGGCGTACACGCCCGATTCGCTCTTTGTGGCGTTATTTGCCAACGGCGACTCGCTCATAGAGTACGACGTGCTCATCGCCAACCCTGCAGCCAAGTCCATCACTATACAGCTGTTTGGGTCAAACGTCAATGACGTCATCGTCACGGACTATGAGGACAAGATACTGGCGTTCCAGGCAGGGAGCAGGCCGGGAGAAATAGTCCTGACGCCGGACGGCGCCACGGGTGCCAGGATAAGCTATACGACTCCGGACCTGGTAGGCAAGGAAAAGAACGTGTGGACGTTTTCAATCAACTCGCCCATCAGCTTTTCAGTCAAGATGCCCCCCGACAGCCTTGTAATCGACTGGGGAGACGCCACGCCGGCGGCCATCCAGGTAGGCGACCAGACGCTTTTGACGTTCAAGCCAGGCGCCAAGAACATCAGCTACGTCATCGGTTTCCTTGGCACTGGGGAGCAGGCAAACATCACGATAAAGATGGCTCAGACGACCATCAGGCAGACGCTCACCACATATCCAGACATCGTGCTGACGGGCCCAAACCAGCTGCTTGAAAAGGCAAACGCGGCCAAGGCAGAGGCCAAGTTTGCAGATGCAGAAAAGTTTGCAGCACAGGCAAACGACATGGTCAGGTCCGTGATCAGCGATTATACAGGCGCCAAGCAGGCCATAGCCGACGCCAACACCAAGATAGAAGAGGCCGCAGGGCAGGGGCGCGACGTTGGCAAGGCCCGCGACCTTTTGGCGCAGAGCAGGGTCAAGTTTGCAGCAGGCGACTATGCGCAGGCGACCGCGACGGCGGGGCAGGCGACTGCGGCCATCGACGAGGCGCCGCAATTCCCGTTCATGTACCTTGGCATCGGCGCCGGGGCTGCGGCGGCTGGCGTGGCAGGGATCCTTGTGCTGAGGAGGAGAAAGGTGCCAGTTTCGTACCAGGACGAGATCCCCAAGGTGCAGGAGGTCCAGCAAGTACAGCAAAAGGAGGATGAGGATGAGGAGAGACGACAGCAGCAGTATCAGCAGAATGAGGAGGAGGGAGAGGCGCCGCAGGAAGAAGGAACGGCGCCCAGCGGCGCTCCGGTGCTTGACTCTACGCTGCCGCGTGTAGCAGAGCCACTGTCAGGCCGGCCCGAGTCGCAAACAGACAGGTCGCTGCTTGTGCGCATAGTCATCAGGATCTTTGAGGAAAAGCCCCACCTCAGGCAAGAAGACAAGGACGTGCTCCAGTTCCTTGCAGAAAAAGAAGGCGCTGCGTTTGAGAGCGAAGTGCGCAGCCGCTTCCAGCTGCCCAAGACTACGGTGTGGAGGCTCGTCAAGCGGCTAGAGAGAGAAGAGCTTGTGGAGATCCGCAAAGCAGGCGGCCAGAACCTCATAAAGCTGCGCTTTGAGGGCAGGCAGCCCTAGTTCGGCAGTTGCAAAACATGTGTACGCCATGCTTAAATAAAGCACCAGTGTCAATCATCTATGAGCTCACCGGACATCACGTCGCTGCTTTCTCTGCCGATAGAGCAATTCATCAACATGAACGTGGCCATAATGGAAGGCGACAAGCCAGTAGACCAGGCGCTGGACAAGATGAAGGAAAAAGGCGTCCGAAGCGTGCTCGTATCCCATCAGGGCGAAGTCGTGGGCATCGTGAGCAAGACGGACATTTTGTTCAAGGTAATGTCGCAGGGCAGAAACCCCGGCAAGGTCAAGCTGCGGGAGATAATGACAAGCCCCGTACTTGCAGTCGACCCGAAAAGTACGGTGCAGGACACGCTCTCTATGATGGACAAGCACGTAGTCAGGCAATTGATAGTGAGCTCAAGTTCTTCAGTCCTTGGCATGGTCTACCGCGACGACATTTTTGAGAGGATACACATGTCGACGATGTCGACTGCGGATACGGCCATCAGGGGAACACCCGTGTGCATCATTAACCCAAAGGCGATAGCATACATCAAGGACACAAGCTCGGCCAAGGTCGTCTGCCCGTATTGCGAGTTGCCGTACGACAGCAAGGAGGCGCTGTCAAAGCACATCGACAGGCTGCACACCGGCGCAGGCATACTTGAAGGCGACGTGCGCAGGACGTTTGAATAGAATATATTATCTTGCGCAAGACTTGGAGCTTGCATACATACACGCTTGCTGAGCTGGTGCCGGGGTAGCTCAGCTTGGTTAGAGCGTACGACTCATAATCGTAAGGTCGCGGGCTCAAATCCCGCCTCCGGCACTTTTCTTTGACTACTTTTACTTCTCAATGGTAATTTCTTTTTCGTCATAGAGCGCGTATCCCCTTGGCGAAAGTAAAAGATCTGCACCGATGGTGTATTTTCCCGCCTCAGCGTTACTATCAATCAAGATGCCATCTTTCAATATCTTTTGATTCCAGTCAAATGGATATGCCAGAATAATAGTAGAGCCGGGCTGGAGGGTCATTGCGCCAGCTCCATTGCTCTTGCCTCTGTACCACGCGTCAACATTAAAGACATTATCCATGGAACTTTTCCCCGAAGGGTACACATTGATAATCAGTCTTGCATCATCAAATGCTATGGATGAGTCAGGGCTCTGATTGTCAAGGTAGGCAGTAAACCTAACCATTTCTCCCGGCTTGTAAACTTGCTTGTCTGTTGTCAGGCGAAGATTTAGCCATTCTGGAGGGTCATTTCCGCCCAAGCCGACCGTGCCAGCATTATTTCTGACCTCCCACAAGGAATCTCCAACCTTTATCGCAGGACATGCGGCGTGGCAGGGATTATCCGGCCAGAAAAGTTCGGTGTTGGCGAACTTGCCCCATATCCGTATGTCGTAGATTCCCTCCTTGGCATTTGCAGTCGGAGTGATTATCAGCTTTACTTTTTGCTCCGACCTCTCTGTCAGGACAACAAAGTCAGGTTCCACTTTGACGCTGACTCCAGAGTCGGCCGAAGAAGGTTCGGCATATAGGTTCATTTCAGCCGGCGCGCCATACGTCGCCCAAGTTTTTATCAGCACCGTATATTGCAGGGTTTTCCCTCTTTGTAACGGCACAGGTTCGATTGGCACTTGCTCTACAAATCTAGTCTCCATTTGCGGCACCATAAAGTCGCTTGTTGTATGGAGTATTACCCAGTACAATCTGCCGTCAAACTCGAGTAATGCACCATTTGTCTTTGCAGATAGAGGTACGTTTTCTCTCAGGACGTTAGCTTGCTCTGCAGATATGCTTTGTTCATAATTGTCTCTATCGCCGCCTTCTGAAAACCCATGCGATACTTCGCAGACCTCGGTGCCATCACGGCACCCGTCTGCGCCCTCAAACGCACTTTTCAGATCCGGGATTTTTGAGAGCATTTCAGGACTGACCACAGTTCTTGGAGCCTCCGTATTGTATGAAACAAAGGGTCTTTGGATAGGCCAGTTGTTATCATCATATTGGATATCAGACATTTCTTCAACTCTGGTGACAGCCAACCAAGATCGCTCCCCAGCAGGCTGCACAGTAGAGTTGTTTTTGCTCTCCGATTTTTCTGGCAATAATGTAGAATTGCTGCCGATAGCAACACTTGGAGATGGAAGAGGTGGGGACTCTTTACTCCCAAGTAAAGAAGGAACGATCATCAATATGACCAAAATGACGCCACCTGCAACTCCACAGACCAGTAGCCGGCGGCGGTTTGTCATCCACACTGATAGAATTTCTTGTCAACCCAAGTATATCATTATGTTTTTCAAAAAACTCTAGAATTTGGTCTGGAATATTCATTTATCATAGTTCATACGGAACTGGTAACGGCAGGTTTCCAGTCTCTATAGCAATCTGGGATTAGCCCTGTTTGTATTGTTGCACATATATGCGCCAATCACGATTAGGATTCCGCAAGGTTAGAACCAAGAGCGAACATTAGTATGCCCAGTACAAGTTCATGTGTGATTCTGTTTTTATTTCCTTGCACTATATCTCTGTAAAAGAGCGCAGAGATAATCTCGAAGGCAAAGCTTGCTACAATAAAGCCCACGAATAGATATATGATAAACTCAGGCCCAAAAGTTAGCGGGTTAGGAAATGGGAATGAAGATATTACAAGGATAGTAATTATTGGGAAAACAAAAGAAAGGATAGTACCGACTTTGATTAATAGCAGTCCCGAATTGGGTCTCTCGAAGCGATCTAACGAATGATCATCGCTACCCATATTATAATGGAGGCACTTTTACTTATTTAGCGGTAGAGGAATATTTCTCTATAAGTTATATTATAATAACTTCATCGTAATTGTAATCTTAGAAAGCTTGTTCCCTGAAATGCACTGTTATAACTCCGCCTGGTTTACCACATTCTCCCCAGTAATATCATTAGCGATTTACCGAAGAATTACTAGTATAGATAATGAGATGGCTATCTATATACGCCAAGGTTTTATCTAGCTATTACTAATTTGCCTCATGAAGATCTGTCCACGTTGTCTAGGAAGTGGATTGGAGCGTGCCGCCCCTCCCGGCAGCGGAACATCACCTTTTCAACTGCCTGTTTTATTTACGACCAAATGCCTCAAGTGCAGTGGAAAAGGCTGGCTGGCTTGAATCAGAATAATCAAGAAAGCGCTCGGCGAGCGCTGTAACATCTATGGCTCGTTTGTCTTTTCTATCACCCAAGAGCGTTACAGTGCCCGCTTTTGCAAGGATTATATATGATGTACAAAGTAGTCCAGCAGAGTGCCGTCGTAGCTCAGCCTGGGAGAGCACTCCGCTGAAGACGGAGCCGCCGTGAGCTCAAATCTCACCGACGGCACTTTTCATTTACCATCTTGGCAACGTTATCGACAATCTTGCCGGACGCCGCAAGGTGGTTCTTGGCTTCAAAGATAGAAGCGATCTCTTTTTTCGACAGGTGCTTTGCCATTGCAGGATCTCTGGACACGGCGTCCAAAAACTGCTCGCCTGATTCTAGCGATGCAAACGCGACCCGCTGAATGTCTCTATACGCCTCAAAGCGTGCGACACCCTTTTTCACGAGCGCCTCCAGCACGAACTCTGCGTATATCTGCCCTTTGGTCATGTCAAGGTTTGCCACTACCCGCTCCTTGTTCACTTTTAGCTCTTCGACAACTTTGGTCATGGCGTTTAACATCTCGTCAAGCAGTATTGCGGCCATTGGCAGGGTAAAGCGCTCGTTTGCCGAATTGGACAGGTCGCGCTCGTGCCAGAGCGAGATATTGTCCATAGAGACAGAGACGAACGATTTCAACATCCTTGCAAGCGATGACGTGCGCTCGCTCTTGATCGGGTTGCGCTTGACCGGCACGGCGCTGGAACCCATCTGACCCTTTTTGAAAGGTTCTGCGACCTCGGCAATCTCGGTGCGCTGCAGGTTGCGTATCTCTACTGCGATTTTGTCAAGCGTCGAGCCAATGAGCGCGATCAGAAACTGCATCTCGGCATAGCGCTCCCTCGGTATGACCTGCGTAGCTGCGTCGACCGGATGCAACCCGAGGCTTTCTGCCACCAGCTTTTCCACCTGCAGCGCCCTGTCGCCCATTAGCGAGCCGGTCCCCACCACGCCTCTGGTCTTGCAGAGGAGGAACCGCTTTTTGCCCTCCTCTATGCGCTCGACGTGTCGCGCCATCTCTGATGCCCACACGGCGAACTTTAATCCAAATGAAACAATGCTTGCATGCTGCCCGTGCGTCCTGCCCACCGCAGGCAGGTCCCGAAATTCTATTGCCCTGCCTGCTAGGACCAAAGCCATCTTGGCAACCTTTTTCTCGATTATCGCAAACGCGTCGCGCATTTGCATGCATGTTGAAGTATCGACGACATCGTTACTCGTAAGCCCATAATGTACCCACGGCCTGGCTTTTGCAGACGCCTGCTCGCTTATCGTCTCCACCATGGCAGCAGTGTCGTGTTCGCTTGCGGCCTCCAACTCGGCAACACGCGCAAGCGTGACCTTGCCGGATTTTGCCACTCTGCCTATCTCCCTTGCCGCATCATCGGGCACCATCCCTATCTGGGCCTGCGCTGCGGCAGCCGCAGCCTCAAAGTCGAGCTGGTATTGCAACCGGCGCTCGTCGCTGAAAATCTCTCTCATCTCCTTGCTACCGTAGCGTCCCGAGTCAATGGGCAGTATTGGCACAGTGCAGAGCAGGAGGCGGTGAAAATAAATCTTGCACCGAGAAGGCTTATAATGAGTCGAAGCGACACTTTTATACCAAATTGAGCGAGTTGGTAACAAGGGCTGGCCTCAAGGTCAGGAAGGTAAGCGACGTCGAGTTCAAGATCGACCCGGACAGCTCGCGTGGCATGAAGGTGCCAGTCACGATTTATGCAAACGACATGCTTGTGTCCAAGATGGTCACCGACAGGACCATCGACCAGGCGGCAAATGTCGCGTCTTTGCCGGGTGTGAGAAAGCATGTCGTCGTATTGCCTGATGGTCACGAGGGGTACGGCTTTCCCGTAGGCGGCGTCGCTGCGACAGACGTAGAGGAGGGAGTCATCAGCCCCGGCGGCGTAGGCTATGACATCAATTGCGGCGTGAGGCTCATCCGCACAAACCTCACCGAGAAGGATCTGCGGCCAAGGCTCAAGGATGTCGTCAACGAATTGTTCAGGTCAATCCCCTCCGGCGTGGGGAGCGAGGGCGCCGTAAGATTGTCAAAATCAGAGCTGGACGAGCTTTTGGTCGAAGGCGTCGTCTGGGCTATCAGGCACGGCTATGGCACGAACAATGACGCAGAGGTATGCGAAGAGAGGGGCATGATGAGAGGCGCCGACCCGGGGAGCGTGTCTGATACCGCAAGAAAAAGGGGCGCGCCGCAGCTGGGCTCACTTGGTTCTGGCAACCACTTTTTGGAGGTGCAAAAGGTGGACAGGATATTTGACGAAAAGGCCGCAAAAGCGATGGGCATCGAAAAGGAAGGGCAACTTACGATATTGATCCACTGCGGGTCCCGGGGCTTTGGCCACCAAGTATGCACGGACTATTTGCGCGTCTCAGAAGCGGCGCTTCGCAAGTACAACATCACGCTTCCAGACAGGGAACTTGCGTGCGTTCCAAACAACTCTAAAGAGGGCGAGAATTACAGAAAGGCCATGTACTCAGCCCTGAACTTTGCATGGGCCAACAGGCAGATGATAACCCACTGGACGAGAAAGACGCTGGAAAAGGCGTTTGGCATGAGCGAGTCTGACCTGCAGATGGACCTCGTTTACGACGTGGCGCACAACATCGCCAAGGTGGAGCGGCACAAAGTAGACGGAGAGGGCACCCGCGACGTAGTCGTCCACCGCAAGGGCGCGACCAGGGCGTTTCCGGCAGGGATGGAGCAGGTGCCTGCCAGATATAGACAGCTAGGCCAGCCGGTGATAATTCCCGGTTCCATGGGCACGGCAAGCTGGATACTGCTTGGCGGCAAGAGTTCGCTTGACCTCAGCTTTGGCTCTACTGCGCATGGCGCCGGCAGGACGATGTCAAGGTCGGCTGCCAAGAGGAGCTATACGCCAGAAGGCGTCAGGACGGGATTAGAGTCAAAGGGGATCTATGTCAAGGCGCTGACCAGGGAAGGAGTAGTAGAAGAAACGCCGGACGCCTACAAGGACGTCGACTCGGTTGCAAACGTCTCTCACGAGCTTGGCATTGCGACCAAAGTGGTCAGGCTCGTGCCTATAGGGGTGATAAAAGGTTGAGCGACGATCCAGACATCGAGCTTATCAAAGCGCGCAAGATGAAAGAGATGAAGGAAAAGGCGGCTGCGATGGAAAAAGCAAAGGCGGCTGCGTCTGTTGCGCCGGCGAAAAAGTCGCCAAAAGAAGTCGTGTTTTCATACCTCTACGACAGAGGCGACGAAGTGTTAAACGCTGCATATGCGCAGTATCCGGTCCAGACAGAGGCCATCGTAGCAAAGATAGCCGAGCTGATACAGTCAGGGGAATTGCAGACCCGGCTGTCAGGCGGAGAGCTGCTGTCGCTTTTCAGGTCCGTGGGCATGAGGGTGAGGATTGACACGTCAATAAAGGTGGAGCAGGACGGCAAGCTCGTGTCCTTTTCGGAAAAGCTGAAGCGAAATGAGTAATAACAACAATAATAATAACCCGCTTGGCACATTCATACTCGATTTCCAGTCGGTGGACTTTGAGAGGGATGCCAGGATCGCAAACGAGATGATTTCTGACCTGCAGAAAAACTGCCAGCTGGAAAACCAGTACGCTCTTGACCCTCCAATTGAAAGGGCAGGATGGTCATTTGCCAAACTCTTTTTGTCAGGCCAGTTCGTAGAGAGGATCATTGCAGGCAACAGCTACGAGATAGAGCGGACAAAGGGCAGGAAATTTCAGGACAAGATAATAAACTGGGTTGCAGCCCAGCTGAAAAACAGGGGCTGCGGAGCGCAGATAAAAGCCGCTCCAGAGATGAAAGACCTCTAGGTTAGACTAGACTAGACTCTCCTTCCCCTTCTTCCACCCGGCTTTCTTGTCGTGTCGTGCGGGATCGGAGTCACGTCGTCAATCCTGCCGATGCGAAAGCCTGCACGTGCAAGCGCACGGATTGCCGCCTGCGCGCCGGGGCCGGGGATCCTCGGTCCAACGCCGCCTACCGCCCTTACGCGGATGTGCAGCGCGTTTATACCCTTTGCCTTGGCCACCTCTGCTGCCGCAACTGCCGACTTCATGGCCGCATACGGCGACGACTCGTATCTATCAGCTGTCACGTGGCGGCCGCCAGAGCTGAACGAGATTGTCTCGCTTCCGCTCAGGTCGGTAATGTGGACAAGCGTGTTATTGTAACTACTAAAGATGTGGGCGACTCCCCATCTAGTCTGCGTAACTTCGTCTACTTCAGACATGCAGGAGGTTAAGCGTCTTTTGGGGGTTAAAAACGTTGTCAGTCGCTGACACGGCCGACCTTCAGGTAGATAGGCCATGTCACCTTTTTCCTTTCAAATGCTCCGTCTTTTTCCCATGCCTCCTTGAGGTCGGGATACAGAGTTTCCACAGGATCAGAGCCGTTTTCATCAATGTATCTCTGCACGCTTGACCACGTGTACAGGTATCCCACGAGGTCGCGCAGGCTCCATTCCAGTTCTATCTGGAATTTTGGAGAGGCTATTTGCGCAAAAGGAAAGGGGATGTCCTCGTACCGGTTTTCAATGTACCTTATCTCGGCAGGCCAGTACCTGCCGATGACATCTTTGAAGAAATGCTGTGATACTCTGTCAACCTCCGGGCCTGCAGAATGGTGTCCATAAGCCCATGCTACTACTACCCCGCCCTTTTTTGACACGCGCCGGACTTCGCGGTAAAAATCGTCAAAGCGGAACCAGTGCAGCGCCTGCGCTACGGTTATCAAGTCCACGCTTGCGTCAGGCAGCTCGTCAGCTTTTTCCGCCGAAAACACGGCAAAGCGGACGTTTGGCCCTGCCCTTGCATTTTCTATCTGCTTAGCGCTTGCGTCGCTTGCGATGACTTGCTCAAAGTATCCGCCCAGAAAAGCCGCCGCCTGGCCGCTTCCGGTAGCGCAGTCCCATGCAAGCTCTCTTTTTTGTACAAGGCTTGCAAGAAAGCCAAACAACTCCTTTGGATACGTTGGTCGGGAAGCCGCATACTCTTTTGATTGTTTTGAGAACAGGTCCTTGAAACCGGACACGACGGGTGCAAGATATATTGTCGCTTTGCGTTAATCAACCTGTCGAAAAAAGGTACGGGCTGGAGCGACGCGACAGAGATCCAGTTGTGAAGTACAGGATGGCCATGCCGCCGGACGCGCTCAGCCCTAGAAGTAAATACCGGTGTTGACTTAAATGAGCTTCTTCTAGTCGAATGTTATGTCATCAGTCAAAATATTTCTCGACAAGCCTTTGCAGGTTTGCTTTGGACTTGTCGCCCATCACTTCTGGATGCTTGTCGCTCAAGTGCTTTAGCGCAAGTCGCACTTCGTCGCCGCATATCTTGCACCGCGCTTTGCCAAACATATATCCGCGCATAGTCTATTGCAGGGCTAGTAAAACGTTTTGAAGTCATCTAGTTTATGGCATCCCGTCACTTCTTTGTCAGAGTGATTGACTTTGCTTCGATGCCTCCCACTACGTCAGCAGCTTCGTAATTGGCCGGAGGGCCGTAGCTGAAGGTTCCGACAATTTGAAACTGGCCCGACGTATGATTCCTGGTGGGGGGGCAAAAGATCGGGATTGGAATCTGCCATCTGTTGCAGGTTGGTAATCAGGTAATAATACCTGCCATTGCTATCTCTAAAGCCCGATTCATAGCATATGTCCAAGATCTTGGTAGGGGCGCAATCGACAAGATTGCCGGTCACCTCAATTTGCCTGCCGTCAACGAAATAGAACGGAAGGTCTGTGAACAGGAAAAAGACTGCCAGTGCGCCGGCCGCAAACGAAGCAGAGGCTGCTACTGCAGCTACAAATCTAATATTCCTAACTCTTGGGACCATATGCATCATCCCTGCTGCCGGCCACTTTAACTGAAAAAGTGACTATTATTATTGCAATCGAGGTGGCAAACATCAGAGCAGCAATGGGAAACTCTGGAACTACACGCACCGCTCCTGCACTAGATGGCATGTCGCCGGCGAAATAAAAGTCAGTTTGTGGCATTTTGTTAGGGTCAATCAAGATTCTAATGTTATCCACCGTCAATATATCAACGTGGACGTGGTATAACACATCCTTGTCAAATGACAGACCTCTAACAGTAACGTTACCTGCCGGGTCTGCCATGTATGAATTGAGTAGCTGCTCTCGGATACCACCAGATACCGTAACTGGAGGAGAGCTGTGTATGATATCGAGAAGTAGCGTTCCCTTCTCACTATGAAATATCTCGCGTAATATCGGTGCAGCGTCTGTTTTATTGGCATTCGTAAAAGTAAGAGCATACGTGACAAACTTTTTTGTCTCTGGAGTTGTAAAGTTCGAGATAAGGTCAAGCCTAAGGTATGTGTGATCGGCGTCAGCTTCCTTTCTGCTTGAAATATCATATTTCAAAAATACATTACCCCATCCTGCGTCTAGGCTGTCAGGCGGAAGGTTTTTTTGAAAAACGCCATCTGCGTAGGACGCAGTCAAGAGAGGTAGAGCCATACAGGCCAGCAATACTGCACATATGAGAAATAGAGCAGACCTCGTATCTTGAGAATATACTCGCATCAGGGTAAAAAGCAGCACGAAAGCAGGCTCTAGATTTTATGCGAAAAGTGGACATAGCCCCTGTTTTCAAGGAGCGCCCTGCCGTTATACACCTTGCCGGCGCCTTTTTCCACCTTGCCAATAACGTATAGATCAACGCTGGCTTTCTTTGCTGCTTGCTGCGCTTTTTTCAATAGCTTTGCTGGGATAGTAGCGACGATTTCGTATTCTTCGCCACCGTGGAACACCAGCTCTTTGGAGTCAAGGCCGTTTGCCCTTGCAAATTCATCGATGCCCTCTGCCCTGACGAGATCGTAATCAATCCTGATGTCGACCTTGCTCTGTGTCGCGATTTCATAGAGTGAGATCGCAAGTCCGTCGCTTGAATCAATGGATGACGAAAAGAACCGCGCCAGCTCTACCCCAAAGGTTTGCCTTGGCTTTGGCTCAAGCATTGAATCTATGGCAACCTGCCGTAGCTTGCCAGTCGAACGCGCTCTCTTTAGCAACATGGCAAGCCCCGCCGCCGAGTAGCCAAACTTGCCCGACACCACGACTGCGTCGCCGGCCTTGGCGCCGCTCCTTGGCGGAACTGGCCTGTTTATCGCGCCAATCATGCTGCAGTCAATAACAAGGTCCTTTGCTTCGTTGGTGTCGCCGCCCACTATCTTTACGCCAAACTCTTGCGACGCCATCTTGAACCCGCGCGCAAGCTCCTCGACATAGCTCCGTGTTATTCCTTCTGAGAGGCCAAGAGAAATCATTGCGGCAACCGGCACCGCGCCCTTGGCAGCAAGGTCGCTTGCACACGATACGACACTTTTCCTTGCTATCTGCCAGGGCTTCATCTGCGCCGGGACATCAGTCATGGCCACCAGCATGTCGCTTTTGAATACTAGTTTGCCGTCGACGGTGGCGACATCGTCAAGGTCGCTTATGCCTAGCGTAGACGAGAGGATCCGGATTATCTCTTTTTCATCTAACCGCTTCTTCATATACGCGCTGGACCTTTTCGCTCATAGTTTTGTAAAGTGACTGTGCCTTATCAGCCCGGGATTCAACAGACACGCGGATCGCATGCTCTGTGTTTGACGGCCTGACCAGCACCCACGAGTCCTCGTCGATTATCGCCTTTACGCCATCGCCTGTAATTAGTTGAGACGACTCTGACTTTAGCACGTCTGGCAGCCTCTCTATCACCTTGGCATGCATTGCCGAGTCTGCGGCTATCTTGGACCTTACCTGCGCAAACTGCGACGCAAAGGAAAGGCAGTCATACGCCGTCTTTTTGTCAAGCGTTGAAATTGTTGCTGCCGCAAGCAGGCCGTCGCGGCACATGTTGAACCTGGGCATGATAAAGCCTGCGCTTGAGCCCTCGCCGCCTGCATCGGCGCCGACTTCAAGCATCTTGTCAACCACGTTTGCCTCGCCGACTTTGGAGCGGGTCATCCTGCCCCCGCGCTCTTTGACGTATTTCTCTATCGCCACGCTGCTGTCGATGCTCGTCACGTAATTTCTGGCGCCAAGTTCTATTGCACGAGCGACGCACAAAAGCAGTGTTGCGTCAGGGTTCAGCTTTTCGCCTTTTTCATTTACCACTACCAGCCTGTCGCCGTCAAGGTCAAGCGCGTAGCCATTGTCGAGTTTTTGCAACAGGACAAGCGCACGCAAATCGGCAAGCTCGTCGGAGGTAGGGTCGGGTCCCCGTGAAGACACGCCGGCGACGCCGTTTATGCTGAAATACTTGTGGCCCATTTTTTTGAACAGCTGCTCGCCATAGCCGCACGCCGCGCCACCGCCGGCATCGATGCCTACACGGCCGGTTCCCGTGCCTACCAGCTGCGCGACGTCGTCGACGTAGCTGGTCGTGGCAGGGTATTCCCTGCCGGCAGCAGGAGAGATTTTGACGGAAGAGGAGAGCATCGATTCCAGCTCTTTTTCAAACAGCCCCCTGCCTTCGATGATGAATTTCAGGCCGTTCCATTCAAGCGGGTTGTGCGACGCGGTGATTATGATGCCGGCGCCGTACTTTCTTGCTTCCCGAAAAGCCGCAGGCGTCGGCGCGACCCCAAGGTTGTACACGTCAATCCCGGCGGCCATAAGAGACGCTGATACCACCTGCGCTATTATCCTGCCAGAAGGGCGAGTATCCTGCGCTATTGCGCACCTGCCCGACTTGACCACGTTTGCAAACAGGCCGGCAAAGCGAGCCACTTCGTGGAGGTTGAGATCCGTGCCATAGATGCCCCGGACGCCAGAGATGGATACTTTCAATGTCTCTTGAAATCCGGCTCTCAGATATTTATCTGGCGCGAACGATTATAATGAGCCTGCCACGTGGACAGTACGTTTTTGCCCTAGTAGCTCAGCCTGGCAGAGCGAGGGTTTCGTAAACCCTAGGCCGTGGGTCCGAATCCCACCTAGGGCTGTTTTCGTCATACACAGTTTTTTGCTTTCCTTCTCTACCGACTATATTATCATTATGCAGGCGCTTTTTGAAAACGTACAAAAGCAGATGCAGCGGCCACTCGGGAAAATATGCCAAGGTCGCCGCTCATCAACAGTACCTCATCTTCATTTATCCGGCGTTTGCGACAAAAGCAGCGAGGAGCTAACGCTCTTCGTCGCTTACTCCAAATGACAGATAGATTGCCGCTCTGTACTGTACAATCTTTCCCGTCTCTGGATCCACTCTGGCCGTCTGCTCCTTTATTTTTATCCCATGGATGCCATGTATCGTCTTTCTTGCTTCTTCGATTGCTACCTGAGCTGCGTCCTCCCAGCTTTTGTCTGACGTCCCAATAAGCTCTATTATTTTGGCTACTCTTGCGACTCCTTCATCTGAGGCATTGTTTGCGCCATTCTTTTTCATTTGTCTTTCCATGTTTGCATTCTGCTTGCTCATTTTCTGCTTTTTCTCCATTTTTTAGGAGGGAATGGAACTTTAAACAATTGCTTTACTAAAAATCTGGCGGCGCAATAATGCCAGGTCGCTGTTTTGGTAAAATGGCAAAAAAGAGGGGCTCGCATGATGCGCCAAGTTTTTGATTCTGACAGATCTGTGTATATGACTAGCCATGCGGAGGCAGGAAGTAACAGCTGATATAACTTACAAAACTGTTTTGTTCAGCATTATATTCAGACGACAAAACCAATTCACCAGAAATGCAAAGCAGTTGCTCCAATAATCATTACCGGTTTGTCCTTAATTACGCGTGTCATGCGATAGGATGATCACCTACATGTCTGTTGCCGTCTCCTCTTCAGAGAAAAAAGAGATAGTCAAGAACCTGTGTGTTTCAGGCATACCCGAGGAATTTATCGCAACCCAGCTTGACTTGGAGATCTCGATCGTTATCGCTGTCTTGCAGGAAGCAGGCATCTACCACCATGCAAACGAGCAGTAAATGTAATCTTTTACGCACATAATTAACTAGACACGCATTGAATTACGCTTATAGTATCCGCACACGTAACATCAGTCATGGAAATGAAATGCCGTGATGTGGGATTTGACTGCGACTATGTGGTAAAAGGTAACAATGAGCAAGAGATAATGCAAAACGCCGCAATCCATGCGCAAAGGGACCACAAGATGAAGCCAGAAGAGATCACCGAAGACCTGAAAAGCAAAGTACGGGCAAATATCCACTGAAGAGGCCACAGTAGATCTCCTTCTTTCTCCTTATTTATCGCAAAAATACGACAATTGTACAGCTAATCTTAATTACTTCTGAGATAATCTTCGACGTATGGCTAACACATCACTGCCTTTTGAGGTCGTTGACGACAAGAGCAAGGACAAGGTATCTATGAAGAGGGTCGCGTTGCTGGTCAGGCCGGAAAAAGTAGACGCAGTCATTGCGGCAATAAGGGGACTGCGGATCGAAGCCGTAATCTATGATGTCAAGAGCGCGGGAAAGGAAAAAGAGACTGTCACCAGTGGGAGGAGCATGGGCACCGTAGATCTGGCATACACAAACAGGAAGCTGATAGTATCAATTGTGGATCCAGAAGTGATCAGCAACATGGTCGACGCGGTCCGAAACGCGCTTGGCGGCAAGGGCAGCAGCGGCGGCGGTGTCATGACAGTGTCTCCAGTTGACGGGCAGATCCGACTCTAGGTCTTCAAGTCGCCCTTTAGACGGGCAAGCTCTCTAAGGCTGGACACCTGTATGTCGTCGCTTCTGCTTACCAGCTTTGACAGCGTAGGATGGGCTCCCCTGCCGAGCCGGACTGCTTCTTTGCCCTGCCGCAAAAAAGACAGCGTTACTCCTCTGTCAGACAGCTTGCGTCCAAACTCTGAAGCGGTTTTCAGCTTGTCAAAGAGGCCGGTCTCATCCTGCGGCGTCTTGAAGATGTGGGGCTGCAAAAGGTCGACTGCAATTTCGCTGGCTCTAGCAGTTATTTGCACAGCAGGACTATCTGCAAAATCTATTGTTATTGTGCCTGACAGGGCGGAGCCAAGAGCACCTCCAAGCCAGTCAGCTATTGCGTCTCTTTTGCCTATGTGTAGATGGTGGTGGTTGTGACTGCCGGGCATGGCGCTATGCGCTTGCAGCCATCCTCGGCCTCTCGCCGGTGGTTTCATGCGCCTCGGCAGTGATCACTACCTTGCCGTTGACTGTCCATTTGGCGCTGCCAAGGTCCTGGCCGGAGGGCCCCCGCGCTTTTGGCACCTCGACGACGAGGTTATCAAAAGTGTATGTTACAGTAGCTCCCTTGCCGGTGAGCCGGTCGAAAAGCTGCCCAATTATTTCTGCCCATTGTGACGTCATCTCTGATGACACTCTGCCGCCTTCTTTGCTTTCTTGTTTTTCTTCTTCGCTACTCACAAGAAGGTTATGCTGGTTGCAATTAAAACAGTTTGTGAATGTTCCTTCAGAGACGTCATCAGTCGCACAGGGACCGCCGAAGAGCTGCTGCTGTTGATAATGATGACTTGCAAAGAAGGCACATAGTTTTTTATTTTGCCTTTACAATATACAATATACCTCTGCCAGGCGGCCATCCTTTATAGGCGCGCCGAATATGCCGCAGAGTTTCAGGAAAATAATTGTGCCATTTCTCTTATTAAACAGCGGAAGAGGTAGGACGCAAAGCTTGCCTTGAGCGACGGCCCTCCTCTGCCGCTGTGGCCCCTTATGCCTTGCAAGCCATGGAAAATTGCACCTCATGCATTTAATGAATTGCTATTCGTCATTCTGGTATTTTCCCACGTTGCAACCAAGAAGTCATTTATAGATTCGTCGGTTAGATCGAAAAAACTACATAAAAATAAAAAGGATGGCCGCGCTAGTCCTTCTTTTTCTTTTGCTTGTTTACCGTCGCGTAGCCGATCCTCTTTGCCGTCTTGGCAGACTTGCCGCGCTTTCTCTCGGATGCAGCGATATGCTTTGCCTGCCTGTCCTCTTTTGCCGTGAAACGGGATCTGCCGGGCATGATAGAAAATCCTCTTTAATTTATTAAAGACTATCTGCTAGCTTTCAACGTCGGCGCCTGTCCTGTCAGTCTGCTCCACATCGGGCTCCGGCCTTGCATGCTTGTTTGAGCCGTGGACGTTTGCCATGTTTTCCAGATGCGGCACGTTGTCATCGTCTGCAGCGACCACCCGCTCCTGCGGCTTTTCCACGTTGCGGCCCTTGCTGTCACTCATATGTGTATGTATATTTCGCAACAATTTCTTTAAACAGTTGGGTGGGGGGAGGAGGGAAGGAGGAGCGCTACCGCAATTTGCTACCGTCAAACGGCTCTTCGATGGAACGCAGCATGTAGAGCATCTTTTCGATGTAGCGCCTCTTTGACGGCCGGCTCTGCATGAGGTGCGCTTTGTAAAACTCGACTAGGTGCGAGATAAAACAATGCACTTCCTGCTTGGTTTCAGGCAGGCGCGCAAGTATCATCGAGTACCAGTACTGCACCAGCGCGTCTTCGCCGTATTTTTTCTCCATGTCTACCAGAAATGCAAAGCTGGAGTGGCATCTTCGACACAGCCCGCCGTGCGCCTCTGCAAACGACGCAGGAGCCTCATGGCCGCATCTTGCCTTCTGGATCATGGATAGATATCGGCGAAAACAGGATATAAAGGCCGCAGCCCTCAGAAGCCCGCCTACCTGATCAGAATTCTGTTGCCGTTGCCAACAGAGAGAGAGATCTTGGGCCTGCGGCTATGGACCTGTTTTTGTTTATGCCCGTCCATTCGCTTTTGCTGCCAAAAACTCTATGCCGCGCCTGCCGCGTATCTGAACCTGCTTATGCCACAATAACATGCAGCGCACGCTCTGGCAGGTAAGGCGCAGGGTAACAAAGTTACTATTGGTTTTTAAGCGCAAAACGCGTAGGAGAAACGAACTAGTACGAGATTATTTGGATGGAAGCCAAAGGGCAAGATGTACAGCCTCAGGTGCAACCAGTGCAGAAACGGCTTTCTCTCAAGCTACAACCTTGAAGCACCCATCTGCGGCAAGTGCATGCAGGGCGCCAAGTCACTCAACTCTACCATAGAGAGCGAAAAGGTCTGCGCCGGCTGCGGCAACCAGGGCGTCATCTATGGCAAACAATATTGCTATTCGTGCTACTTTGGGTTTGGCAAAAAGTAACCAAGAGATTAAAATTACCCGCGCCGCCACCAGCGACCCGTGTCCAAAAGGATGTGGGCCGCCCTGATAGCGATAGGAGTATGGATAGGGTTTGTCGTCTTTTACAATGTCGTCCTGTACAAAGCGATAGTACTGACAAAGTAAATTAATTAACTCTGGCCGACAAAAGGAAGAAAGAGAGATAGAGCGAAATGAAAGTCTGGGTAGTGTTCATGACTACGCCTTACGGTAAGGAGACGGACATTTTTGGCGTCTTTGATTCCCGCGACAAGGCAGAGCGGGCCAGAAAACACGTCCTTGACAGAGGAAGATGGGGAGGCAAGGTGGTGGAGCGGGAGCTCAACCACCTTGCGATCTAGGTGTATAAGTCATTGTTGCGAAATAATAGTCTGGCATGAACGGTCAGCAGGGCATCACCACTATTGCGTTAATCTTATCCATAGTGGCAGGGATCGTCGCGATAAGAAAAATGAGAAAGATGGAGCAGAGGTACGGCATAGCTTAGCTTAACTGTTTTATTTTTTTACGTGCGCAGTAATCCCATGACAGAGCCGGGAGTCGACTATGACGAGCCAAACCTCAACCCTCTCGTCTGCGACATCTGCAAAAAGAATTTTGACAGCCTTGACAAGCTAGGTGAGCACCAGAAAGTAGAGCATGACATGTAATAATAAAATATACATCCTCTAGGTCGAACCCACAGCAGAATTCCTCGTTTGATTCTTGCGCAAGCGGGCACATCAGCGTTTTAAAATTATGGATGCGATCTAGAGCCATGGACCTCAGATGCATAGAATGCGCAGGCGATCTTCGCACCAAGGTAATGGTAACAAGGCTTGGCGACTTTGACGTATGGTACTGCGACGATTGCAACATCTATTACGAAAAGCAGGATCTTTACAGGATGGTCTATACGGCCTAGCCCCGGCGCTTTTTCGATTTTCTATGCCGGGGTTTTTTGTTGATTGATATCGTAAGATACCC
Organism: Nitrososphaera sp.; assembly: GCA_039938615.1. Taxonomy (GTDB): domain Archaea; phylum Thermoproteota; class Nitrososphaeria; order Nitrososphaerales; family Nitrososphaeraceae; genus Nitrososphaera. The sequence goes on along the minus strand of JBDUUM010000037.1, from coordinate 23,768 downwards.
CTTGCGAAAGTCGTCGCGGTACTCGACGCTGACGGAATCTGCGCCCACGAGCGACGAAGGGTCCACCATCCTCTTGCCGGCAAGGTAGCCTATCCAGAAGGTAGACGCCACGGGACGGCCTTCGTTATACGCCTTGTCAAAAACGCTGGCTTCCTGCACCAGCATGATGTCGCGTTTTGTAAGGGGGATGCGTTTTGGGTCCACTGCAGCATCCATTTACAAAACCGGCCTTTAAACACAATCTGCATTACAATATAGAGGGCGCCTGTACAACATTGTCCTGCACTTTTTACTTGCGGGCTAGGTGCCACATGTCCTCATTATCCTGTGCCGTGCTTAGGATCTCCATGAAGCAGTCCTTGCAGAAATTGTCATCCCCTATCAGCCTTTGCTCAAAGCAGAGATCCTCCGCTGGCGAGCTGCAGATAACGCAGTTTCCCATGTGTTATTTACTTACGCAGCAATGCCTAATAGTGCTTCCGGTCCCGGCCTCTATTTTCAAAAAGAGGGCGGGCTACCGTTGGCAAATGTGTACATGAGGGAGTCACGTACGTACGCGCTATATATATGGCGGCAGCCCTACCCGCGTATATTTCGCGATACGCGCTTATACGTCTAGTCTAGGGAGGCAGGTCAGGCAGGTTTGCCCCGGTGGCGACTGCTGCTTCGCCTTCCTCCCCGGCCACGTTTTTTCCGCCATGACGCCGTTGTCGTTGTTGTTCTCCTTCTCCCTTGCGGACCGGATGGCTTCCGCGCACGCCACCTTGATGTCATCATACGCCGTGACGCCCATTATCTCTTCAAGCGACGGCACTGCCGCCGCTCCCTGCGCCGACAGCGACCTTATGGCGGCCTTTTTCTCCTCAGGATTGCTCGCCCATTTCGCCGTTTCTTTCAGATCCCATATCATGTGTTCAGACAATCTCTACACATACACACCTCTGCATTAGATATGTGCGGCTCTGGTATTTACGCGTCCCGCCTAGCGGTGCGCAGGGCGCATGGCCACCATGCCGTATATCGGCGTCGTCCCAAAGTGGTTGTCGACTCTGGCAGGACCTATCCACATCGCAATAGCCGAGTCATTCATCACTTTTATCGTCACCGGCACGTCTTTTACCAGAGTTCCCTTCATGTCCACGGTCGCCGTGCCGTTTATCACGTATACGTTGTTCTCGTTTGTAAAGCCGGACACCTTCAGGTCGGAAACGGCGTGCCTGTGCATCGACGTACCGTCTGGCTCGACCATGTCAAAGACGGCCCTAAAAGTCAGGTTTGATTTGTAGCCCGTTACTGCCGATCCATTGCCCTTTATCTTGAGCGTCCATATTCCCGATTGAATCCATACTGGTGCACCTTTCTCATCCGGCTGTATGCTCGATATCGTCCCGTGATACGTGTGCGGTGCTATTGGAGAAGTCCCGGTTGGCTTTGGTTGCGCATAACTTGCTGCTGTTGGAGCGATCATCAAAAGCATGGATGCTAGGATCGCTGAGGCGGTAATGGCATGAATCTTGTTCATGTCATCATATACAGATGCAGCTGGTATTTACGCAAGGCGTAACTTGGTTAAACCAACACATATATCGTTCCGACCTGACAGCTTTTTTTAATGGAGCCGGCACACATACACACACCCTGTGTGCTTTTGTTTTTGTGGTCAGCGTAACGATAACGCAGGAGGCCAAAAACCCGAGATATCAAGGAGAAAGAGAAAGGGAGGGATCCCGGCCAAACATTATATCATTATCATCATCGTCCATTGCGACGTGTTTGGGACAGGCCACATGGGGGAGAGGAGAGTGTGTGCCCTGCCGGCCTTTATCCCAAGGGTCAGGGTCTCGTACGGCAAAAGGAGCATGGTGGCCGGTTTTTATAGTCGAGAACCACTGCGGGATGCTCCCCGTGTGTGGCTCCTTGACCAGGTATCGCCTGACGAGTGATTCGCTATCGAGACCGTACCAGCGGCCCCATCAAGACGCTAGAGGTCGAGCTAGTCTCGCAGCAAAGAAACAAGACGGCTTGGCTATTTCGTGACATAGTGCGCAGTCATTTCTTCGTGCGGCGCGCGTATCGTCACCTCGGCAAACCTGTTCTTTGAACCGTCCTGCCAGTGGTCAAATACCTGGTCCTGCCAGTCGGCGACGCCGACCGTGTACGTCTTGCCCTCCTCGACTGGTATCGTAAGCGGGCTATAGCCTTCGGCCACGGTGACTCCGGTGCTGTCTCTGACCGTAGTCCACATCGTGACTATCTCGCCTTTTTGCCCGTACGTGTTGACGGTCAGCGTGTCGTATGCCGTGTCGGGAGACTCGTACTTGTAAAATGCCGTCAGGAACTTTTCGCCCGAGTATTTCATCGTGTACGTGTTTGAAGTCTGGCCGTCCATCCACTTGTTGAATTTATAATACTGCCACCCTGCGACCGTAATCGCATATTCCTGCCCGGGGTTGCCCGTAAAGCGCAACGGCGTGAAACCCGACTTGATCATCTTGCCATCAGATTCTACCACAACCCACATGCTGATGTCCGAGCCGCCCTCTGTCATAGCGTTGATGGTCACGCCCGGCTCTACCGGCTTGTCTCTCTCACGGTAGTATGCAGTGTGTATTACTGACGCAGAGCCGAGCTTGTCTGTCCTTGTGTGCGACGTGCTTCCGTCCTCCCAGTGGGCAAACGCATAGTCCTTATTGTTGAGTGCAGTCACAGTGTAATCATTGCCCCCCGATCCGACGTAGGTCACCCATCCCCTGCCCGACACCAGCTTTTTCTGGTCGAGCGATATGTCAAGCGTGCCGTTTATCGGATTCCCTGCTAGGTCAACGCTTTTCACGACCACATTGTGCAGGTCACCCCTCTTGCCGGGGTCAAGAAGCGCCAGGAGCTCGTCAAAGTGCGATGGCATCTCGTCGTAGGGGTTTGGGAAGTGGTCATCGGTGATGTAGAGGTAGGACGCAAAGCTTGCCGATGTTGCAACATATTGTCTGTCGACCGTGCTCTGGCTGTAGGCTATGTAGGAAAAGTTCTCCTTGCCATAGCCGACGTGCCAGCCGCCCAGCCTGCTCAATGTAGGCGCGCCATAGCCTTCCGAGATCACGATGTTGTCCACCACGCCGACGTATTCTGGCGCCGCGTCCGTACCCGTGTTGCCAACTACGTACTTTACTCCCACCGACTTGGCATAGGCGGTGATGTCTTTGTAGTATTGCACGTTGTCTCTCAAGTTTGACATCTCGTCAAGGAATATGCCGTCGATGCCGTAGAATTCTCTGTACCTGTCAATGTCGGCCTTGACCGTGTCCAGCGGCACCGCCCCCCAGAACGTCGACACGTATCCCAGCACGGAGATATGGCAGTCCTGCATCACGCTGATGTAGTGGCTGTAGATGTCCTCGCGCTGATCCCCCGGCCCGTTGTGCGGGTTGACGACCCCTATCCACGGAAGCGACGGGTGCAGGTGGCGGTAGGCGAGCATGTCGTCCCACAGCTGGCCCGTCGTGCCAAAGAGCGGAAATATTATGCCGGTCTTGTTTTCGTCTATCGGGACATTGTCGTTGGTGCATTCATAGGTCTTTTGCGTCACCGTGTTGGCGGTGCCGGTGCTGCTGCCGGGGTTGCCTGTCCCCACGGGTGCGCCCTCGTTGTTGGCAGGCGAGGAGACTCGCAGAAAGGGGATCTTGTCGATGGGGTTTAGCCCTATCACAGGCAGGATTATCAACACTGCCAGAACCGACAGCGCCAACGCTACTTTCAGCACGGTACGGCGAAAATTGCTTTTTTGCGCTTAATACCCTTGCTGAGAATGCCTCTGATAGAATATCATCATTGCCTAATTCTAGAAGGCAAATAAGGCAGCGGCCGTCCACTGGCGCATGTGCTGGAGTACGTCGCGCTGGGAGTCTTCGCAGTGGTGTACGCCCTGATAATAGGCCGCAGGCGCTTTGGCGTGCCGATATGGGCCGCAATGCTGGCCGGCGCCGCACTCATGGTCGGGCTGCAGGTGACAGGCATCGAAGGCGCCTTTGCAGCGGTAAAGCTTGAAGTCATTGCCTTTCTGTTTGGCATGTTCAGCCTTGTCTCTGCGCTGGAGAGGGCGGGAGTGCTTGAAAGGCTGGCGGCCGGCATGATAGCAAGGGTCAGGACGCCTTCGCAAATCCTGATGATATTCGTAGTCGGCATGGGAGTGCTCGCCGCGTTTCTGGTCAACGACACCATCGCGCTCTTGGGCATACCCCTTGCCGTCCAAGTGGCGAGGCACGCGGGGATAAAGCCGACCGTGCTTTTGATGGCGCTTGCGTTTGGGATAACAGTCGGAAGCGTCATGACGCCCATTGGCAACCCGCAGAACCTGCTGATCGCAATCGACAGCGGGATGGATCTCCCGCTGCTCAACTTTTTGCTGTATCTTGGCGCGCCGACGGCTGCAAACCTCTTCATCACTTACCTCATACTGAAGAGGTATTTCAGAAAAGAGCTGGCAGAGGCTCTTGCAGTGCGGGAGGTCGGACAGGGCAACGGCGTCGAGCATGACAACGACTCCCGGCAGGCCAGGCTTGCAATCTATGTCACTTTAGCGACCCTAGCAGGCTTTGTCATATCTGAACTTTTGCACTCGCTTGGGATCGCTGAGCTTGGGCTCAGCGTGGTGGCGATGCTGGGCGCAGCCACGCTTTATGCGCTGTCAAGTGACCGTACGCAGATCCTAAAAAGCGTCGACTATTCCGTTCTGGTGTTCTTTGCAGCCATGTTCGTGGTGACTTCGGCCATGTGGTCGTCTGGGGCGATATCCGTCATCACGGGGTGGCTGCCGCAGCCGGATCCGTCAGACAGGGTGCAGAGCATCGGCGTCATTTCGGCTGCAAGCCTCTCCCTGAGCCAGGTGCTCAGCAACGTGCCCTTTGTAGCGCTCTATGACTATGTAATGATAGACAGCGGCTTTACAGGCCACCACGTTTCGCAGTGGCTAATGCTGGCGGCGGCAAGCACAATAGCCGGCAACCTGACCATCCTGGGAGCGGCAAGCAACATAATCATCATCGAAGCGGCAGAAGCAAGAGGGATCCGCGCTTTTGGCTTTTTCGAGTTTGCCAAGATAGGCGCAATCATAACTGCGGCCAACATTGCAGTATATGCCGCATTTTTCATGCTCGTCTAGGGGACGAGCACTGCGCGGGCTTCCACCTCGGACTTTTTCAGCCGCGCAAGCACCTCGTTTGCCTCTGCAAGCCGGTGCGTCTCTATCACGACCCGCAGGCTCCTGTCTGCGGCAAGTTGCACAAGGTCCGCCATGTCCCGCCGGGAGCCGATGACTGTCCCTCTGATCGTCTTTTCTTCAAACGCAGAAAACGAAGGTATGTTGCCCACCACACCGACGACAACTGTGCCGCCCTTTTTCACCGATTTTACCGCCGCATCTATGGCCCGCTCTGACGGGGCAAACACTATGGCACTGTCAAGGAGCCCTTCCTCCCGCTTCAAGTTCTTGACGAACTGCTCGACAGGCTCTTGGTAGGTCACAACATTGTCGGCGCCAAGTTTCTTTGCAAGGTCAAGGTGCTCCTTTGTCCGGGAGATGCCCACCACCCTTGCGCCTTCCATCAGAGCCAGCTGGATGGCAAGATGACCCACGCCTCCGACACCAAAAATGCCCACGGACCTGTTTTTTGCCGGCTCGCTTGCCTTAACCGCCTTGTATGCTGTTATGCCGGGGCAGAACAGCGGCGCAGCATGTGCTGAATCAATGCGGTCAGGGATGGGAGTAAGGAAATTTTCATCTGCGACGATATATTGCGCATAGCCTCCCTGCACGCTTTCGCCGGTAATCTCGGCGTCCTCGCAAAGGTGCTCCTTGCCCTCTCTGCAGTAGCCGCATTTCAGGCACGAGCTGAACAGTGGCTGTATCCCGACCCTGTCTCCTTCTTTTACTTTTTTCGCACCTGCGGCAGCCTTTCTCACCACGCCGACCACCTCGTGGCCGGGGACCACAGGGAGGCTTGTCGGCGAGCCGAGGTCCTTCCAGTCGCCTTCGATCATGTGAAGGTTCGACCTGCACACGCCGCACGCCTCTATCTCGATCAGGACGTCGTCTTTCCCCTTTGGTCTGGGAACAGGTATCGACTTTAGCTTTAGCGGTCTGCGCTCAATGGGCGCCAGCTTCTCCAGCACCATCGCCTTCATGGTGGTTTCCATGCCTCTACCGTTTTCCCCCCTGCCTTATCATCATTATTCCTGTGCAGCACAGCAGGTATGCGATGAGCGTGCCGGCGCTCTCTACCTTTTGCTCCCTTATCAGGCGCTCAAGCCTGCTGATGCTCACCTTTTCGACCTTGATGTCCTCCGTGCTGTCATGCTTGGTGCTCCCCTCTGAAAGGCCGGCTGCGCTAAAGACGTGCACCACCTGCCGGGACTTGCTGACCGACGGATGGTACGAATACACGTGTCTGACCTTTTTTGCGTCAAAGCCAGTCTCTTCCTTGAGCTCGCGCCGGGCAGTCGCAAGCGGACTTTCGCCTTTTTCTACATGGCCGGCGGGAAATTCCAGCATGATTTTGCCAAGCGGGTATCGAAACTGCTTTATCATTACAAGCGTCTTTTCGTCCAGAAACGGCACGACGATGGCGACGTCTGACGACTTGTAGAACGTGTATGACAGCTCGGCACCGTCAGGCGACCTGAGCCTGTCTTGGAACAATTCCATGTAAATGGTGCTTGCGTCGCGAGCCTCAAAGACCTTTTTCCGGCCGAGGCGCTCCCACTTTTTCATGATGGCGCTTTTTGCCGCACCTCCAATAATAAATATACACACTGCCTGCAAATGCTTAAGAATCCGGCGCGCCGAAATGCCAACCTGTGGTGCGGGCAAGCGAAGCCAAATCTGCCGATCTCGTGGGCAGGGACGTGACGGTCAGAGGATGGGTCCACCGGCTGCGCAAGCAAAAGGAAAACGCGTTTTTGCTGTTGCGCGACGACAGAGGAGCGGTTATCCAGTGCGTCGTGCCTGCGGAAAAGGCGGCAAACCTCACGATCGAGTCGTCAGTCGAGATCACCGGGACTGTGAGGCAGGACGCAAGGGCACCGGAGGGAGGCTTTGAGATAAAATGCAACGAGCTCAAGATATGCAATATTGCGGCCAAATACCCGATAGGCGAGTACCAGAGCGAGGAGCTGCTGCTTGACAAGCGTCATCTGGCGCTGCGTACCCGCAGGATGATAGCTATTGCCAAAGTGCGCGCATCCGTGCTGCACTACGGCCGGCAGTGGTTTGTGGAAAACGGCTGGATGGAGGTGACTGCGCCTACGATAGTAAAGGGAGCGGTAGAGGGTGGCTCGACGCTTTTCAAGCTGCGCTATTTCGACCACGACGCATACCTGTCCCAGTCAGCCCAGCTGTATCTTGAAGCGATGATATTTTCGCTCGGCCCCGTGTGGAGCCTCACTCCGTCTTTTCGGGCGGAAAAGTCAAGGACGGTGCGCCACCTGGCAGAATTTTCGCACCTTGAGGCAGAAGCTCCGTGGGTCTCGCTTGAGGACGTACTGAAGGCAGAAGAGCAGCTCGTGTCGTATGTAATCCAGAGCACAGTAAAGGAAAGGGCGGAGGAGCTTGAGTTTCTAAAGCGCGATGTTGCCGAGCTGAAAAAGATAGTGCCGCCCTTTGATCGCCTGCCGTATGCAAAGGCGATAGAGATCCTGCGCGGCAGGGATTTCCAGGTAACGCAGGAGGGTGGCGGTGGCAAACGCCCGATCCAGTTTGGCGACGACCTCTCTATCGAATCCGAGAGGGAGCTGACCAAGGACGCGGATAAACCGATATTCGTAGTCGGCTACCCCCTTGCAGTCAAACCGTTCTATGTAAAGGAAGATCCTGCCACGCCGGGTGTCGGCCTCACAGCAGACATGCTTGCGCCAAGGGGCTTTGGCGAGATAACCTCCGGGGGCCAGAGGGAGGACAACATTGACTCAATTACGGCCAGGATGAAGAAGGAGGGCCTTGACCCCGGCGCTTATGAATGGTACCTCGACTTGCGCAGGTATGGATCCGTGCCACATGGCGGCTTTGGCCTTGGCATCGAGAGGCTGGTTCGGTGGATAACGAACGTCGAGGACATCAAAGATACCGTGCTGTTTCCAAGGACGATGACGCGGGTAGAACCCTGACCAAGGCTTAAGTACTCCTGTGCATCCTCCTGTGCCAGAAGACGCAGTGAGAAAGCAGTCGATGGAGAAGAGTCACAAGGCGCTTATCTTTACCGCAAGCATGATCGCCAAGACATTCCTCATGGCGACCGTTGCGACGCACGTGTTTTGCGGGAGCATCAACCCCGGCTCGCTTTTTTCCTGCGGCACCTATGCCGCCTATGTGGGTGGAAGCGCGGCGGCAGTCGCGCTCATGGGCATAATCTTTGGCAGGTACATCGTCCGTCTGAAATCGTTCAACCAGGTATTTGCCAACATGATGAAGGCAGACCTCATCGTGACTGGCATGTACCTCGCAGTTGCGTTCACGGCGCCAGAGCTGGTCGCCACAAAGGTCACGATATGGCTCTTGGGGACATGGATTCTGGGTATGCTGCTTGCGCCCTTTAACAGTGAGCGGACCCTTTTGAAAAAGATAACCGAGTACGGGTCGATAGCGGCTCTTGGAGCGTTCTTTGGGCTGCATTTTATCCCGCAGTTTTCCGACCTCAGCTCGGCCTACACCGCCGGCACCATAGGGTCAAGCATCCTCTCAGTGTTTGGCGGCGGACGGGCGAAATAGTAGAGAGCACCCCTATTCCGACTTTTTGCTTGTTCCCGCCTTCTTTTTCTTCTTTGTCGTTACAGCCTTTTTGGTCGCCATCGCCTTCTTCCTTGGCACCCTGACCTTTCTGGCCTCGGCTGCCACTGCGACAGGCGCTTCAAGAACGTCAATGATTGGAGATGCTGCTGCTACAGCCGGTGCTTCAACAACAACAGTAGCAGCAGGTTCCTCGATGTGCGCTGGAGGAGCCTCTACCTCCTCGTGCACCGGGACGTCCACTGCCACTATCGACACCTCGGGGACCGGCAGCGGCTTTTTGGCAAGGTGGATCTCGATGAACGATACGCGCCGTGTCACGCCGTCGTCAGCCTGAAACTCTTCTGTGCCGATGTTTATCGATCTTGTCCGCAGGTCCTCGACGTCCTTTTTGACCATCTCGGCGACGTTGACTGCCGTCACTATGCTCAGGCTGCCCTTTGCCCTCACCACGAGCTCGCCAAACGACCCGAGCCTAAAGAGCGCGGGGGCGATATAGTCTACTGCGTGCTTTTTGCCTACAATGAGAACGTGAGGCGGTATTTTCGTCTGTGGTGGTGCTGCCTGGGGCATTTCCTGGACTGCTGCGGTCATCATCATGCCTGCGAGATTGGCAAGTATGGTTTAGAAGCGGCATGTCAATAGATTTTTACAGGCAGGACCAAAGGTATTAAACTTGTTTTGCACATTGCGTTGCCATGCGAGAGCCCTTTGCCGAGGCCGCAAAAAAGCGTGTGCTGCTCTTTGACGGCGCGATGGGCACCGAGATACAAAAGCTCGACCCAAAGCCGGAGGATTTCCCCGACGGCAAGGACGGCTTTAACGACGGCCTCATACTTACAAGGCCGGAGTGGATAAAGGGCATCCACCGCAGGTATTTGCAGGCTGGCGCCGACTGTATCGAGACAAACACGTTTGGCTCAAACAGGTTCAAGCTCGACGAGTACGGTTATGGCGACCAGACGGTTGATTTCAACCGGCGCGCGGCTGCCCTCGCTAGGGAGGTCGCAGACGAATTTGGCGACCGTTACGTCATCGGCTCCATGGGGCCTTCTGGCTTTTTGCCAAGCTCCAACGACTCGGACCTCGGGCAAAAACCCCTCTCCGAGATCCGAGAAGCGTTTGCCCTGCAGGCAGAAGGATTGATACTTGGCGGAGTGGACGCGCTTTTGATAGAGACCAGCCAGGACATACTTGAGGTGAAACTTGCGATAGAGGCGTGCCACGAGGCGATGAAAAAAACAGGCAAAAAGATACCGATAATAGCAAACGTCACGCTTGACCAGTACGGCAAGATGCTGCTTGGCACAAGCGTGCAGGCCGCCTATACCACTGTGAGCGACATGGGCATAGACTTTTTCGGCCTCAACTGCTCCACGGGCCCTGCTGAAATGGCTCCAAGCGTCAAGTGGCTGTCAGAACAGGACCTGCCCGTGCTCGTGATGCCAAACGCAGGGATGCCTCACAACGAGGGTGGAAAAGCCGTCTACAAGATGAGCCCTGACGAGATAGCCGCCAGGATGGCCGAGTTTGTGAAAAACTACGGCAACGTCAGGATGATAGGCGGCTGCTGCGGAACCACGCCTGATCATATCGCAAAACTGCGCCAGGTCATCGATCAAAAGGCTTAACTTGGTTTGTTGTGTTTGTGCATCACAAACAATGTCAGTGGACGACAGCTATGACAGGCTTGCAAACGATATCGGGACGAGTTTCAAAAAGAAGGTCAGGCCGGCCGAGCTGTATTCTTTTCGCTGCGGCGCATGCGGCTACAAGAACGTGCACGACATAAGCGAGCTTACGTGTGGCTGCGGCAACAAGTTGAGGGGCAGGCTCGTCTTTCGCAAGGTGGGCGACACGGCGATTTACGACACCCGGAAGGACAACAGCAACAACAGCAGCCGCCGCAGGTAACCGGATATATAGCAAGAGAGCAGGTTTTATGCTGATGCCAGAGGGCGATGGTTCTTGCAAGGACTGCAGTAGTAGCAATAGCAGCAAGTCGGGGCTGTCGATGGCGCCAAACAAGGTAGGAGGCAGCTCCAGAAATGAAAAGAAGGAAAGGGAACCCTGCAGCTGGTTTGAAATTCACTACCTCGTAAAAGAGGTGGCAAGGCAGGTTGTGGAAAGCGGGAAAAAATATGGCTGCATACTGGCAGTTGCCAGGGGAGGCATCATCCCGGCGAGGCTCCTGTCAGAGGAGCTTGGAATAGATGACATCAAGCTGGTGCAGGTGAGGCGCAAAAAACTGATCGCATCCGAAATGCCGGCCCTTTGCAAAAAAGAGCGTTACCTGGTTATAGACGACATTTATGACACCGGGAGCACGCACGCCCAGGTCGCAAAGGCGCTTGAGGGTTTTAATTGCGATTACGCGTTTTGCATGACAAGGTACGAGACAAAGGCAGGGATTTACGGCAGGATTCTGAACCACGGGAGGTGGATAGTATTCCCATGGGAAATGAAATGAAAGGCAAGACGTGCATGGTGACCGGGGCCACTTCGGGCATCGGCAGGGAAGTCGCCGCGGGGCTTGCAAGGCAGGGCGCGACAGTGGTCATAGTCGGCAGGGACAGGATCAAGTGCGAGTCTGCTGCCCAATACGTAGGCGGAGATTCCTCATACCTAGTCGCAGACCTGTCGTCACAGGCAGAGGTGCGCCGGCTCGCAGAGGAATTTTTGCAAAAACACGCCGTCCTGCACGTGCTTGTAAACAATGCAGGCGTCTTTATGGCAGACCGCAAGACCACGGCCGATGGGATAGAATACACTTTTGCAGTCAACCACCTTGCGCCATTCCTGCTCACAAACCTGCTCCTTGAAAAACTAAAGGCAAGCGCGCCTGCAAGAGTCGTGACTACAAGTTCTGTCGCGCACAGGGGCGCAAGGATAGACTTTGATGACATCGGCTTTGAAAAGAGATCCTACGGCGGCATCAAGGCTTACGGCCAGTCCAAGCTTGCCAACATACTGTTCACCCGCGAGCTTGCAAGGAGGCTTGGTCCGACCGGAGTGACGGCAAACTGTTTTCACCCCGGAGGCGTCAGGACGGGCCTGATGGAGGGCAACCCCGCCAGGTACAGGGCAGTATGGGCCGCTGCAAGCCCGTTTCTCCTCAGCGCCGAAAAGGGCGCCGACACAGGAATCTACCTTGCATCGTCACCAGAAGTAGAGGGCGTCAGCGGCAAGTATTTTGTAAAGAGGAAAGAGGAAAAGCCTTCCGACGCAGCCCTTGACGACGAAGCCGCTGCAAGGCTGTGGAAATTGAGCGAGCAGATGGCAGGAATATAGTAGTGCGACAATCTCATGTGCTAGAGGATTTCAAACTCCCAGTACTCGTCACCACTAGCTTTCCCAGTAGCGACTTGCTTGGTAGGCTTGGTTTGCAGTCCTAGGATCACAAGCACGATGCCCATGGCGACAACAATACCACCTAGTGCAGTGAAAGAGGTAATGGCAAATGGAGACGAAGCAGTTAACGCCACTACGAATAGGCCAAACGCCAGAAAACCTGCGCCGACATAGGCTATCAATTATCTCCCTCCGTAGGCCGTGTCTTCCACCAGAAATAGAGCAGAAATCCGCCGATCCCGAAAAAGGCCATGTTAATGGCAAATGTAGTTTCGAGTTGTGATCGAGACAGGTAGGCCCAAGTGGAGGGCCAGGTAATCAGCGCGCTGCAAATCTCGAAGAATAGTATAACTATTCCAACCATCAAAAGCGCGACGTTACCTGTCCTTGCGACTGTAGACATTGGACGCAGATACGGCTCATTTTGCGACACTAATAGAATGCCTCCTTTAGCAAAGGGGTTTGGTTGGTCATCCAACCAAATTATAGTCTATCAGATATAATAACTTTTGGTTGGCCGTCCAACATGGCTTAATTAGTGGCAAGAGAGAAGATACATCGTGCCAAGGCAGAACGAGGAAAAGGTAAACAAGATGCTGTCTGCCACGCTTGAGGTCCTGTCCAAAAAGGGCTATGAAAACACCACCATCAACGACATTGCTGATGCGGCAAAGATAAGCAGGGGGCTTTTGCACTATTACTTTAAGGACAAGGAGGACCTGGCCGCAAAGGCTTTGGCATTTGGTTTTGGCTCTATGTGGGACGCATCAATCAACAGCCTGTCCGGCGCACGGTCGGCCGAAGGTCTGGTCGACAGCATGATCGAGGTGTTGAAAAAGAACGTCAAGGAAAGCCCGGATTTTTCCGCCCTGCTTTTTGAAATGTGGGTCAGCAGCAGACGCAGCGCCAAGATACGAAAGGTTTTCAGCGACGGCCTTGAAGAGGCAGTCGCCAGGCTAAAAGCACTGCTCGGATTTGCCGCATCCGTAGGCGTGATAAAGATAAACCCCGACGACGCCGAGGGGCTAGTCAGGATCGTGCTTGCCATGTATCATGGCCTTGCGATACAGCTGCTTACAAACCCGGACAAGATAGAGGACAAAAAAGTGTGGGCACCAATAAGAAACGTCCTTTTATACGCGTTCAGTGGCAAGGCGTGACGCGAGGATAAAAAGTTGAAATAAGAACAGGTGTACGATAAAGCCATCTGATAGGGATATTTCCAATAATACTGCTTCTCATCGCCGTAGGAGGGCTGACATATTTTGTGGTCAACATGTTCGTTCCTTGCTGCAGGCAAGAACAGAGCTGAACGATGACGAGGCATTTGCATAGAGATTCATTGGGTACGGCTCATCACAGACTGTCGAGGCAAACCTGAATGAACAGGACGGCGGCGCTGTAGCACGAGCAGAGCAGGCCTTGAATTATTGCAGCCAGGAGTTCATCGACCTGACATACAAAGATGACGGGTGGATGATGATTGCCATAGACGACGAGAAGCCAGATGATGGACGATGCAGCATGACAAGTAGGACACACTCTGACACCATAAAAGAGCTAGACTGTGGGGTTCCAGCAGGAAGGCTTGCGAGCTGGAATGCATGGAAAGACCCCTATGGTCCTGATGTTTCCGAGATTGATGAGCACTGCAAGATTATCAGCTCATTCAAAGGGTCCGTAGAGCCGGCGCAATAGTACTACGCCGCTAGTCTGGAACGCAAGATGAGCAGGCTGATCGCCAAGACTCTATAGAGCATGATTATAGGAAACAAAAAGTATGCGGAATGATGGATAGCGGTCAAGGCAAGCATTACTTATCAGCATAATATACGAAAAAAAGTGCGGCAGCCACTGCGGCGCCGGCGAGCATAACCGTGAGCAGCTTGTCAATCTCTGACCTCCGGGCTTGGCACTTTCTATCCGGGTTCTTGCACAAAGCAGTGACATGTATTGATCAATGACGTTCTATCTTATGTTTTTGGTTGGCCGTCCAACCAAATATTAATAAGTTAGGATATGCCAATATATGACGTGCAGGTATGGAAAAAGTCAAGCATCAACCCTTCCGTGTACGCGCATCTCGCCGAGCGGTACCTATTCAATTTCCGGCTGCCGCCAGATGCCCTCGGCAGCCGCCTTCCAGCAAGCTAGCTTCAGCCGCAGGTCCTAAACGGTCACTGCGTAGTTTCGTTTTGCATGCTGAAACTGCACAATCTGACTCTATGGCCGCTGCCATCCCAGCTGGGGTTTGATACGATATCATGCGCATACCGGTGCGGAGTCATAGACACTTCAGGCAACGTGCCGGAGCCGTCAGTCTATGTGGTAAGCCGAAACACTGACCTGCCTGCCATCTCGCGCCTGGCGCCAATCGTGTTTTCGGGCGCGATGCACATGATAGAGACGGACATTGTGCACGGCGCAGGCTGGATTGACATTTCAGCGTCCTATCCAGACGGCAGGAAATTGTTTTCTGCTAGGGTGCAGCCTTCAAGGTCTCCGGAAAGGATGGACTCGCAGCTTTTCGACTCGCTAGGGTCATTTGTCAGGTTTATCAGAGATGGCTCGTCCAGCTACACGCCGTCGACGCAGATCGGCTCTTTTTCAAGGGTCGACCTCAAGGAGGACACGGTCTACGAGCCGGTGGACGCAGAGGTCAGGTACAGCCTGCTTGACAGGGAATGGGCCGGCGCAGGGCTGGTCTTTGACAGCGCCGTCAGGGCAAGAAGCGGCGGGACCTACCGGTGGACGTACAGAGGCAAGATGGTGCAGAGCCAGCCTTGAAAATTGCGGCCGGCGCGTCCTGATTTTGTCTGAATAGCAAATATAGGCGTCTCTCTACTCTACTTTTTGTCACTTGACAAAGGTGCCCAGGGTCAGCTCTGCGCTCAAGGCCGTCGAGTTAAGGCAAGAGCCGGCGCCCCTTATCATCGGTGAGCGCCTCAACACGCAGGGTTCCAAAAAGGCCAAGGAAATGGTCCTTTCAAACGACTTTGACGGTCTGGTCGACCTTGCACGGGCGCAGGTAGAGGACGGCGCACATTGCCTAGACGTGTGTGTCGCAACGACCGAAAGGTCAGACGAGCTAGAGTTCATGACAAAGCTGGTCAAGCGCCTCAGTCTGGAAATAGATGCGCCGCTTGTGATCGACTCGACCGACCCAAAGGTCATCGAAGCTGCAGTCATGCAGATACCCGGCAGACCCATCATCAATTCTATCAATCTGGAGGGCGATGGCAGCCGCTTTCACGCACTTGCGCCGCTGATGGCAAGGTACGGCCTTCCAGCGGTGGCCATGTGCATCGGCCCAAAGGGGATGGCCAAGACGGCTCAGGAAAAAGTAGATACTGCGCAGCTGCTGTACTACACGGGCAGGAAGTACGGCCTGCAGCCGTGGCAGTACATATTTGACGTGCTGACGTTCACTCTTGCGACAGGCGAGGCTGAATTTGCAGACTCGGCCAAAAACACGCTTGAAGGCATACGCCTTGTCAAGGAGCGATTTCCAGAATCATTCACCACCCTTGGTCTGAGCAACGTCAGCTTTGGACTTCCGGCGGCGGCAAGAAAGGTCGTCAATTCCGTGTTCCTCTATCATGCGCTAAAGGCCGGACTTGACACCGTCATCATCAACGCAAGGGACATCATAGCCTACCCCGAGATAGACCCTGCGCAGAAAAAGCTCGCAGAGGACCTCATATTCAACAACTACCCAAACGCGCTTGCAGACTTGATAGCGTATTTCGAGGGTGAAAAGGCCAAGGTCGCGTCGGGCGCAGGCAAGAGGGCAGAGGCTATTGATCCCTCGTGGGACGCCGACAGGAAATGCCATTTTCGCATCGTCAACCGCCTAAAGGACGGCATCGAGGCCGACGTGGTTCAGGCAATAGCCGGCAGGATAATAACGGCGGCGGCCGGCGCCAGAATAGAGAATGGCACCATCGTGGCTAAAAAGGAGGATGCACACGAAGCGGCTGTCCAAGTGCTCAACTCGGTCCTTCTGCCGGCCATGAAGGAGGTGGGCGACAAGTTTGGCGCCGGCGAGCTGATACTTCCTTTCGTGTTAAAGTCTGCCGAGTGCATGAAGGCCGCAGTTGCCGAGCTTGAGAAATACCTGATAAAGCAGGAAGGGATAAGCAAGGGCAAGCTCGTATTGTGTACCGTGTACGGCGACGTGCACGACATTGGCAAGAACCTGGTCAAGACGATATTTGCAAACAACGGCTACACGGTATACGACCTTGGCAAGCAGGTGCCGATGCAAAAGATACTGGAAAAGATAGAAGAG
The DNA here is from genome assembly GCA_039938615.1 of Nitrososphaera sp. Classification (GTDB taxonomy): domain Archaea; phylum Thermoproteota; class Nitrososphaeria; order Nitrososphaerales; family Nitrososphaeraceae; genus Nitrososphaera. The sequence goes on along the minus strand of JBDUUM010000037.1, from coordinate 7,353 downwards.
GTCAAGCCAGATGCAGTCGGCCTGTCGGCGCTCCTTGTGTCAACGTCAAAGCAGATGCAGTATTTCGTAGAACATGCCCGGAAGAACAGCATGACAGTGCCCGTGCTATGCGGAGGCGCCGCAATAAACAGCAACTATATCAACAGAATAGCCAAGGACGGAGGCATCTACGAGCCGGGGGTGTTTTACTGCAAGACGGCGTTTGATGGCCTGCGCGTGATGAACGCGCTGGCGTCAGCCGAGCGGGCGCAGTTTGTAGGCGAGTGGAGGAGCAGGGTTGACAGATGGACTGAAAAAGAGGCTGTAACAGAGCAGGCCGACAACCTCCCTCACAGCGGCATAAAACCGGTCGAGCCGCCGGCCGCGCCGCACGTCAACAAACGGGTGAGGATTGAACCTTCCGACGTCGACTTGGAAGAGGTGTGGAAGCACATCAACAAAAAGTCGCTCTTCGTCCTGCAGTGGGGGATGAGGGGCAAAGGCGCAAGCGAGGGCGACCCGGAAAAGCTGTTCGCAGAGTGGACGAGGAAGGTCGTGGATGAAAAGTTGTTTGAGCCAAGGGCGGTCTATGGATATTTCAGGTGCCATAACCTGACGCCGGCGCAGGGCGGCACAGGCAGGCTGGCAGTCGACATTCCTCATGGCAGCGGCAGCAATAGCAACAAGCAAGTAATATTTGAATTCCCAAGGTCGGCAAAGGACAAGCACCTGTGCCTGGCAGACTATTTTGGTCAGGACGATGTTGTCGCGTTCCAGGCAGTTACCGCTGGCAGCAGGGTGAGCGACGTAATAGAGCAGTGGAACAAGCAGGACAGGTACACCGATGCATACTATCTGCACGGCCTTGCCGTGGAGACTGCGGAGGCGATGGCCGAGTGGGTCAATGCCCGCATAAGAAAAGAGCTTGGCATAGGCGACAAGAGGGGCCTGCGCTACAGCTGGGGATACCCAAGCTGCCCGGACGTCATGCAGCACCACCTTGTGTGGCAGATATTAGAGCCTGAAAAATCTGGCATGACGCTGACAGAGTCGGGACAGATAGTGCCGGACCAGTCGACCGCAGCCATCGTCGTCCATCACCCGCAGGCAGAGTATTTCGTACTCTGACCTTAAGATTATATCATCGCAGGTTTTTAATCAGGCTGAATTGCGTCTGCGGCGTGGGCACTGGCTGCTGGTAGCAAGCAGCGCCCTGATAATCATCAGCATAGCTGTCGCTGCTCCCTACATTGCAAGGGGAGCCCAGGCAGAATACGTCGTCGGCGCCGGCAAGACCGTAGAGATACGGAGGGAGATAAACTCTGGCGACGGGATATTCAACATTACCTTTCAGGAGCTGAAAGGCAGCAGCCCAAAAATTGCCATACGCGGGCCTTCAAACCAGACCGTCTATAGCGCAGTTGCGACCAGCTTTATCATGACAGGGCCTGTCAACGCGACGGCGCCGGGCAACTATACGCTTTCAATAACAAACCCGTCAACCGAAACGCTCCGGATGATGGTGCTCTTTGGTGAGCAAGAGCCCGCTACCGTGGCATCGGGCTTTATCCAGATAGCAGGCATCATTGTGCTGGTTGCAGGCGGGATCGTCACGGTAATTGACAGCAGGCGGGAGAAGAGGATGAAGCAGTTTGGCGACGTGAGCGACCTGAGGTGAGATGGGGGAGGGAACATGGCCAAGCTCGAGGCAAGAAACATCAGCAAGTATTTCAAGACCCCGCAGTCACAGCAGCATGTAAGCGCGGTGCACGACGTCAGCCTCTCGATAGAGGACGGCCAGTTCGTGTGCATGGTGGGGCCGTCCGGCTGCGGCAAGACCACGCTTTTGAACATCCTTGCAGGCCTTGACAAGCCAAGCGAAGGCGAGGTAATACTCGACGGGAGACCTGTGCGAGAAACCGGCCCGGACAGGGTGATGGTATTTCAGGAAAATGCGCTGTTTCCGTGGCTCAAGGTCATCGACAACGTCGAGTTTGGGCTAATGCTCAAAGGCGTTGAAAAGAGCAAGCGAAACGAGATAGCGATGCAGTACCTCGACATGATGCAGCTGACAAAATTTGCAGATGCCTTTACCTACCAGCTGTCAGGAGGCATGAAGCAGCGCGTCGCAATCGCAAGGGCGCTTGCCATAGACCCCGAAGTGCTTTTGATGGACGAGCCCTTTGCAGCCCTTGACAGCCAGACCCGGGATCTTTTGCTTGTAGAGTTGCAGCTGATATGGGCACGGACGAAAAAGACCATCGTCTTTATCACGCACAACATCACAGAGTCAGTCTGCCTTGGCGACAAAGTCGCCGTCTTTACAAAGAGGCCCGGCACGATTAAAAAAGAGATAACTATTGACTACCGCCGCCCACGGCTCCCAGAGGACGACGGCCTGCGGCCCTTCCAGCGGCAGGTCCTTGACGAGCTAAAAAGCGAGATAGCAGCAAAGGGTGAGGTCAGCTGATCTGTTTTAGCAGGTCAAGCCCAGACTGAAAGCTGTTGGGTGAGGTAAGGAGCACGCCTGCAGCAGCCATCCTGCAGGCCTTTTTCACAAAATCCACAGGGTCTTGCTGGTACGACGACCAGTCAAGCCCGATCATCTTGGCAGACTCAAAGTTCTTTTCAGCCGGCACCATTATGCACGCCACTACCCGGATGCCGTTTGGCCGGGCGAGGTCGACTATATCGCCAAGGTCCTGGAGCGAAGATATGGATTGCGTCACAAACGCGTACGGCTTTGCTGCAATCTTGTTCTGGATAGCCGGCGACTCTCTGTTGTTTGCCACCTTGGCAGGAAAAGACAGGTTCAGCCGGATCTTTTTGTCAAATCCCTGCTCACGGAGCATCTGCACCGCAGCTGACGGCTTTAGTCCAGAATCCCGGCCATCGGTGGGCGCGTCGCCAAGAAGTACGAGCAGGCTCGACACCCCGGCCATTATTGCGTCTGCGGCAGCCTGGCAGAGCGTGATTGCGTTTCTGTCGCTCGTGCGGACGCTGCAGCTGATGGACGCGTTTTTTGCCTTTTTGCGCACAAAAGAGGCAGCGGTGATGCTTGAAACGCGCGGGATGCCCAGGACCGAGTCGGTCAGGTGGATGCCGCCTGATGCGACCCTTGCTACTTTGCGTGCCCTTGCCGCAAAGACTTGCATGTCGTCGTCCAGGCTGCGCTGGTCATAGCGTCCGTCCCGGGCGATCTTGGGCGGGTTCAGCTCGTACGCTACTACCTTCTTCAATACCGAGCCGGGCGCATTTCCGCCTTATTAAATCGTCTGCCACAACAGAATTATTTAACCCAGGCCGCGTGAGCATTGCCGTGCTAAAGGGCGAACTCGTCAGGCTGCTGAGCGGCGCGCTGTCAAAGCGGCGCTACGAGGTCAAGGATGCTGCGAGCGCGACCCCTGCAGCGGTCCTCGTCATCATCCACTACCACGAAAACTCGCCACATGTATTTTTGACAAAGAGAGGAGCGGACCTAAAGTCGCACAGAGGCGAGATCTCTTTTCCCGGCGGCAGGTACTCCGAGGGCGATGACGACGGCAGCCTGCTTGAAACTGCGCTACGGGAGACCGAGGAGGAGGTCGGCATAAAGTTCACCGCAGGCGACGTGCTTGGGTCGCTAGAGCCGGTGAGGACAATGACTTCAAACCACTTTATCGTGCCCTTTGTGACCGTCAAAGATGTATTGCCGCAGGTCAGGGTCTCGGCCTTTGAAGTGGCAGAGGTGCTCGACGTGCCGCTTGTCGATTTGCTTGAAACGATGAAGCCTGACAGGGAGCATTTCCGGCTCTCCAGGACCGCCGTCAAGTTCACCTATGGCAACAATGTTGTTTGGGGTGCGACTGCCCGGATTTTGAAGCAGTTGCATGAATTACTCATCAGACCGTCGTAAGATAGTCATCGCTTTGATTTGCTCCTTTGGATAACAGGTCATCATTTGAGCAATACTGTATCATATGCTGGTGGTTGTTATACATTTAGCGGGCCCGGTGGGCTTCGATCCCACGACTTCCGGCTGTCTTCGACAGGATTTAGAAGGCAGGCGCTCTATCCATGCTGAGCTACGAGCCCGCGGCCAGACACCTGGCATGAAAAAGGCCGTCAGATCCTTTATAAAATGTTTTCAAGCGCGGCAGCAGATGGATGGAGCGTGTATGTGTATGTGTGTGCACGCCGCACATGCCTGTAGTAGCAGAGTACTCTTTTGATGCCTGTCTTGGAGCCACTATGCAATTGTCAGGCCATGTCTCAGCTTGTACTATTAGAATTCTGCATTTGCAGAACTATTCGTATTCTATGTAATAGTGTAAATATTTCAATATAGTTCATCTAGTTATAAATATCCTAGACCAAGAAACTATAATAGTTAGCGCACGAATCACTAGATTAGTCAATAATAGAAGTGAAGCAGTATGGCTGATAATAACAATAACCCGCAGCAAGGATTTGATCCCGATGCGGCAAACAAGATGTTTGACATGTGGTCAGAAGTGATGAAGCTTCCGACCATCGGGCCCATGTACGCCTTTTCCAAGGACTTTACGTCCTACGCTAACGAGTTTGTGAATCTCGGCAATATAATGTCAGAGATGAAGGTCCATCTCGACAAGTACTGGTCGATGGTGAATGCGGCGTATTCACAAGCGTCAAAAGAGACGGCACAGAACGCGCCAAAGCAGTTCCTGACAAAAGACGACTTTGAGAACTATCGAAAGGCCATGATCGAGGCGTTTGAGGAGGCATTTACGAACCTGTATGCGTCAGCCGAGTTTTCGGCAGTCTATGGCAAGCTCTTCAGCTCACAGCTGGACATGTCAAGGGCGCTACAGGGCATCACAGAGCGCAACTTTAAGGCTTTGAACCTCCCTACTAGAAGCGAGGTTGACGAGATCCTGAAGGACATTCACGAACTGAAGAGGAGCGTCCGAGACCTAAAGCGCGAAATAGAGGTTTTAAAAAATGACACAGCAGGAAATACGTCCTGAAAAGGCAGATCAGCCGGCTATCCCGCCGGCGGGGGCGCCAGAGCAAAAGGCACCCGCTAGGGCACCTGCAAATGACATTCAGGAGGACCTGCGCAAGCTGGAAAAAGCCCGCTCGATCCTGCACACAGCAGGCAGCATCACCGTGGGCCAGACGCCTCACGAAGTACTCGCAGAAACCCGAGCCTACAGGCTACTGCATTACCAGCCAGTAGTGAGCAAGACTGCCCAGACCCCAATCCTTACGGTTTATGCGCTTATCAACAGGTCCTACGTGCTTGACCTGCAGCCCGACAAAAGCTGGATCAAAAGCCTGCTGAGCCAGGGCTTTGACGTCTACCTGATAGACTGGAAGGATCCGTCTTCTGTGGACAAGTACGTCTCTTTTGACGATTATGTCAACGGCTACATCAACGACTGCGTAGACATTGTTCTGAAAAAGACCAAGGTCGACAAGTTGACGCTGCACGGCTATTGCATGGGCGCCTCAATGTCGGTAATGTACACTGCGCTACACCAGGATAAAGTGCGCAACCTGGCAGTCATTGCGCCTGTTATCGACACCGAGCGCGACTCGACAGTCATTGGCAACATGGCCAAGAACATGGACGTGGTAAAGATGCGCGACACAATAGGCAACCTGCCGCCAGAACAATTGTTCGCCTGCTACTCGGCACTAAAGCCGTTCAAGCAGGGAGTCGCCAAGTACTTTAACTTGGTGCAAAACATCGACAACGAGTCGTTTGTAGGCAACTTTCTCCGCATTGAAAAGTGGCTGTACGACACGCCGCCGATAGCCGGCGAGACGTTCAGGCAGTGGATTTCTGATATCTATCAAAAGAACCTGCTTGCCAAAAACGAATTTGCGCTGGGCGATCTTGTGGTCGATCTGTCCAAGATAACGGTGCCTGTGCTCAACCTTGTCGCCGATGAGGATCATCTCGTCTCGCCGGAATGCAGCACGCCACTAAATGACATGGTGTCAAGCACTGACAAACGCCTGATGCGCTTCCACACCGGCCACGTGGGGTTGATAGCCAGTTCGTATTCGCAAAATAACGTGCTGCCAAAGGTCGGCCAGTGGCTAAAGGCTCGCTCGCAATGATTAACTAGAAGCATTCTCGTCAAAGTCCAAATACGATTTTGTACATTATCTGCCAGTGGGCAAGGATCGCTACCACCATCGCCGCATGAGCCAGAGGGAGCACATACTGGCACACCTTGGCGCCAGAAAAATCGAGTTCATCGCGACTGCCGTCATATGCACAATATTTGCCGTCAGCTTTGCACATCTTGAATACTATTACATCAAGGACCCCGCGCTGCAGGTTTCAAACGGCCAAGTGGAAGTAACAGATGCAAATTCTGACAGAAGCAGGGAGACTAAGCCTATAATTGGCAACATGTACCAGTATCATTTGTTTCCAATGCTGTTCATATTCTTCCTCATCAGCTTTGCGTCGCTATGGGATGATATGACGTTCAAGCTGCTTGGCCACCACAAGAGGAGAAAGGCGTTTTTGCTTGGATGCGGCAACCTGATAACTGCGATAACAGTCGAGGACTTTGCGTGGTTTGTCAACAGGTTTCTAGTGCCACTTGCCGGCGACCCAAAAGGCGGGCAACTCATGCAATTATCTGACTGGACATCCAAGCACATGGGAGCAATAGACCTTGGAGCCTTTGTCATCCCTATATGGTACCTGATAGCGATCGCGCTTGCCGCCGGCGCGTATTATGGGGCGCTGCGGAACAACAACAAGGTCGAGGAGGAAGAGAAGGAGACTACTTGACCTTCCTCGTTCCCTTCCTCTTTGCCTGAGCCGTCTCGTCCATTCTTGACGTCTCCGTGTTTGCCTTTTTCACCGGCATTGGCGTTTCGTCAAGGTCCTCCGCCGCTTCTTTTTTGCTCATATATAGTATAAATCCTCATTTATCTTATTTATCAGGTTGGCTATAGTATCAGTTCTGCCAGAAGCGGGATCACGCGCTCGTAGACAATTGGTTCGTGATTAACATTTACATCAAAGGACAAAAGAAAGACGTACAGCTCGCCTGATTTGCTACGGAGTGGAATTGTCACGCGCCTTACCTTTTCATAAATGGTTGACGAGAATACCACCTTTCCTAGGTGCTTTTCGTGCTTTATCCTCGTGCCGGCGCGGATGAGCGACAGCAAAAACTCGATCTCCATCTCCTTTGCGTTCAAGAGCGGCACCGCCCCCTTGCGATAGGCATAGCCTGATATCTTGCCCTTGCTATTTGCGATGCCGGCAAACCTTATGCCCTTGTGGAGCTTGAGTACATGGCTGCAAAAGGCAGTTACGCTGTCCAATCCACCGAACGGCACGCGCGACAATAGTTAAGTTTTTTCCCAAATGTTACGCGC
>JBDUUM010000036.1:0-67950 GCA_039938615.1 Nitrososphaera sp. | reverse complement strand
CTGGATGCTGCACGTCAATTTCCTTGAGGATGGTTGCACCGTCGTTTGTTATCGTGACATCTCCCAAGGTGTCTACAAGCATCTTGTCCATGCCCCGTGGTCCAAGGCTTGTGCGGACTATTTCTGCGATCAGCTTTGCTGCAGTGATGTTATTCTTCTGGGCGTCGCGTCCCTTTGTCTGCGATGCTCCCTCTTTCAGTATCAAAACCGGCATTCCACCGGCGCTTCCTTGTTGTATTGACATATTTCATATTCACCCTAAAATAGGTGAAATAATTGCATCTTTCCGGGACATTTTAAGCTTGCTACTCGGGAGGTTACGCGTTTGCAGCAACGCTCTGCTTTCTTATACTTTCCTTTGCCTTGTTTACCGGAAAGACCGCCTGGCCCACTTCCTTGTACATCTTTAGAAAGCGCATGCCTTTCTCGGTGGTAGCATATGCCCTGTCTTCTGACGCATACTCCAGCAATCCCTGCTCCGTCAGCAGGTCTAGGTATTCTTTGAGCTGAGGGGATGAAAGAAATGCCGTATACATTATCTTTGTCTTTAGCGCCCCTCCCTGCGCCACGTCAAGGATGGCTGCCGCAATGTCCATCCTACTTCTGTATTTCATGGTAATTCTGTGACTTTGCCACTTAAATGAGTTCCTAATGATGACACTTGACATCATAAATGGCCTTAATAGGGCGCCAATTAACTACACTTTGCACTAAAGGCAGCGCGTCCAGCCAGTTTTATGCCCCGGACCTAAACTATTGTTACTCGCTCTCCGGCAGGCGCACAGGTAGATATTTGCCCCGGGATGCAAGTGCAAGCCACGCAGACGCGCCGGCACCCAAGTACATCGCAAGGCCGATTACCAAGTTGCCGCCAAATCCGATAACCATTGCAAGTAGCGCAGCAAGCACGGTCCCTATTATTGATGCAATGATGTTGATGCCCCACAGGAGGGTGGTATCGTTGCCACTGCTGCTATTGTTATTATTATTGTTGTCCGCAGACATGCCGATGAGCTATGGGAACTGAAAGCCCATGAGCAGCCCGGCAGGCGAGAGAAGCGCAAATGTGATTGCTGCCCTGGCAGGCAGGTCCATCGTGATGCTTGTGTCGATTATGCCCTGCAGGGAGAAGAGGTAGAACAATATCATGGCTGCAAGCACTGGCACCGAGACAAACACTGCCCTGTGCGGCCTGCCCTTGAACAATCTGCCGCTCAGGTATGCGCCGACGCCGCTTGACAGCAAGATGGAGAACAGGATGACTGTCAGAGCCATTATGGGCGTGCCGAGCAAAAGCAGGAATTTCTGGATGAATGTTATCTCTAATATCATAAAACCAAGGCCAATAAAGACGGCAAACGAAACGAGGAAGCCGCCGGCCTGCTGCTGTTGCGGCGACGACGACTGTACAGCTCTTCTTTTCCTTTTTTGGTAGGCGACAAGCATGGCTGCAAGCCCGGCCGAGATGGCAAGCACCGTTCCAAGCAGGGTCAGCATCTGTCGGGGTATAGGCTCCCTTGAAAAGTAAAACGGCGAGTCGTCCGTGGGCATTTTGGTGTTTATCCCCATCGTCGACGCTACGTAATCGCTGTAGCTGCTCCTGTCCGTGCTTGAGAACAGCCTGTCGTATGGCGGGTTGAGAGCTCCCAAGCATTGTCACGTCCGCCCTGCCTTCTGTCGCCCTCTGTTTGATGAGGCTGACTTCCCTGTCCGTAAAAGGGGACGCCTTGACCATCACCAGGACGGGATAGTAATCCTGCGAGTCGTCCGTCCTGCCAAAGTACAGCCCCGGCCTGTCCTCCATCACGACTATGCGCCTTGCGATGTCTTCCCTGCTCTCGCCGGTCTCTCTCTGCACGGCCTCTGCCACTATCGGCATCAGCCGGGGGATCTCAAAGTTCCACCTTATCATCACCAGCATCCCGCCGCTGTCAAGGTGCCGGAAATACTGCTGGAATGCCTCCACCGTGTAAAGATAGTTTTCAGACAGCGCGTATCCCCCTGCCAGCTGCGCGGCCCACGAATCCACCAGCTTGATCGTTATCGTGTCAAATTTAGCCGCAGAGGAACTGATGAACCGCCGGCCGTCATCGATGTGCAGCTCGACATCGGGGTTGTCGTAGACGTTGCCCGGCCCGCCAAACGTCCTGACTGCAGAGACCACCAGAGGGTTCAGCTCTACGGCGGTGACCTTTTTTGCGCCACCTGCAAACGCCATCATGACATCCTGGCCGCCCCCGCTTCCGATGACAAGCGAGTTTTCAGCCTTGACGATGTCGTAGGGGAGGTAGTCGGCGTACTGGCGCATCCATGCAAGATCTTTTCTATCGCCAGACCACCGGTATATCGGCGTCGCGTCGATTATGATGTTGGCAAGCTCGTGCGAGCTTCGGATCTGGCTTGCGTCAGAGGTCCTGGTAAAATCAGTCTGCCTTGTGACGTCGATTCTCGAAAAAGAATTCCACTTTACTGAAAGATGGTCAAAGTCAGGGTTTTTCAGCTGCCAGTACAGGCCTTTGTTTGGACCCGGAGTGACCTGCATCGCCCCCTGCACGATAGCAATGGCAGGAGTCGTGACGACAAGAAGCACGGCAAGAGCTGCAATGAGCACAAGGGATGGAACCTTCATTCGGCCCATGCTGCGCAGCGCAAAGGCGCCGGCAGTGGCAGACCCCGCCACCAGAATGGACGTCAGCAAGAGCACCGACCCTGCCCCAAACATCTGCATCAGAGGGTCAAGCGCAAGGGCTGCGGAGGAGGCCCCAACAAGGTCGGCAAAATACAGGCGGCTGATTTGCCGGGGCATGGCAAAGAACACCAGCGCCATTATTGACCCTGCAAAAAAGAACGGCACCGAAGAGACCAGATAAAACATAAAGATGTACGAGGTGTCAGGTGGGATCTGGGTTATCGCAAGGATGAACAGCGGGACAGTGATGGCATAGGCTATCGAGTGGTGCACCAGTTTTTTCGTGACAGACTCGGCAGACATGGTCGATGGGAAAAGCAACCCTCGCAGCCGTCCCTGCCTGCCATCTCGGTGCATATGGACCATGAGCGATCCTATGCCCAGGCCGAAAAAAGCGACCGAGATCGCCATGAAAGCATAATCATACCACAGTATGATCGAAAAGACTCGCGTCAGCGCGAGTTCGAACAGCACCGTGCTCAGGGAGGCAAAGAACAAGACGGCCATGAGAAAGCCGACAAAGCCTTTTCGCGCCGCTAGATTTCCAGCAATTGATCCTGCAACCACTTTTTTGCATTTATGGCTTGTCGAGGAGCCTGACAGTGGAATGTTACAGTGGCCGCAAAAATTTCCGGTACAAAGTTTTTTAACCTACTTTTCCTGGTGACAGATAGTTTGGATCGCCCTCCGACGCCGGAAGAGATTTCTGAGGCGGTTTTGGCACACCTAAAGTCGATGCTTGGCCCGCAAGTCACTGCAGTCCTGCTAAGGGAGCTGCAGGAGAATTATTTCGGGGCGGAGATGGACATCAAGACGGTGATCATAGAAAGGCCGGAGCTCTTTGAGAGGGCGTTTGCAGGTGTTCTTGGCAGAGCGGGTCAGGCCATACTTCTCATAATCTGCAAAAAGATCTATTCCCAGTTCAGCCTTGACGCCAGCGTGACTTATTCCAATTTTGGCGACCTTATCAGGTGCATGACAAAGGCAAGCGTCAGGTCCTGAAAGACTTAACAGTGCCGGGCACGAAGATAATGGCAATGCGCAAGAAATCTGGCGGCAAAGGCACCAGAAGCAAAAAGGCGACCAAGACCCGCGCAAAGACAAGGCCCCGCATAGTCATAAGGAGGACTGGCGGCAGGCGTGAAAAATTCGACAAGGAGAAAATGGCCCAGACCGTGAGCAGGTCAGGCACGCCATTTCAGATGGCAAGGGACGTCGCCAAAAAAATCTCTCGCAAGGTGGCAAGGAACAGGGAGGAGATTGGCAGGAAAAAGGGTTCTGAAGTGGTAATAGACGGAAGCGTCATCAGGGAGATGGTGATAGAGGAGTTGAGAAGCAGAAACCGACCCGATATTGCCGCATCCCTTTCCGGCGAAAGCCCAGAAAATGCAGGACTGGACACGGTTCGGGATCAGATGGTAGACAATGCCGCATCTGGTAAAGCCAACAACAACTTGCTGTTTGATAACAGCACCATGTTTGCAAAAAGCACCACGAGGTAATAGTAATAATAGTAGTAGCCGCGCCCTGCTGCAGGACAGGCGGGAAGGGTCAGTCGAGATTGCAGCCTTGCCAGTTGTGTGATGCTTGGTGTTATTGTTGTTATTCAGCGCCGGGTAGGGCTGCACTCGCTTCTTTACTCTTGCATGGCAAGAATTCTCAGCAGGTCAGGCATTGGCGCATACAATCTGTCATTTTTTTTCTGGCTCGTGGAACTCTAGCTTTTACCCTGAAAACGAGAAAGGTACTCATGAAGACAAACAATCCCTACCCCGGGGTATTGCTTGCAGGCTTGGTGGCGGTGTTGTTGTTGCTGCTCCCCCTCCTGCTGGGCCCCGGACTAAACCTGGCCGCTCAGACGGCCGAAGCAGCAGCGACGACGACTAGCATCCCTCCAGGGGCGACAGGCGGAGGACCGGCGACGGTCGAAAAAGGAGACACGCTTGTCGTAGAAAAAGGTGCAACAGTCGACCTGTCCCTTACAAACCGCGGGACCCTGATAAATAGGGGGACGGTGACTGGCACAATAAACAACGAGGATTCCGGAAGAGTGGTCAACGAAGAAGGCGGCACGATAGCAGTGCTGATGGAAAACAAAGGTACGTTTGAGAATTTTGGTAACTTTGCCAGTCCGCAGAAGGGCACCTTTGAAAATCACGGGACGGTCATCAACCACGGATATTTCGATTCGCACACGATGAACGTCGTAAATACGGGAACGTTTGACAACCTGCAGGGGGCGACATTTTTCATCTTTAACGGCGTAGGCTTTGACAACTCCGGGACGGTGCATAACGCCGGCAGGTTTGAGCTCTCCAAGGCAACACACCTTGACAACAAGAGGACGGTAGACATCAGCCGTGGAGGCGAGCTCATCGTCGGCGGGTATGGCACTGGCAGCGGGTCGAAATTCACAAACGACGCCACGGTAAACAACAGCGGGATAATAACCAACCACGACTACTTCTTCAACAACGGCACATTTGACAACGCAGGGGTGCTGAACATCAACTCTGTCGGGTTCATAGTCGCCACGTTTTCAAACTCTGGCACGCTGGCAAATGAATGTGGCGCCACCATCGACAATCAGGGGACGTTTACCGGAAACCAGCCTGTCAACAAATGCGCATATCCCGTAAAGCACATGGCAGATACTACCGCATCGGCAGGGTACGGCGTCTATGTGTTCAAGCCTGCAAGGGCGGAATACGTGTCGCAGACATCGCAGCTGGTGGGTGACAGGATAGATTCGATAACGCTCAAGCTGAAAAAAGTCGGTGCAATAGGAGGCACGGCAGAGATAGGCGTCTTTAATGGCGATCTTTCAGTAAGAAAGTTGTTTGGGACGCTTGACGTGACCAAGCTGACGACGGCATATGCAGACTACAAGTTTACTCTGGCAAATGGCGAGCTATATACCATACAGGCGGGAGACAGAGTCGGGATAAAATACACTGGAGGAAGTGCCACAAGCTGGGTATCGGTGATGCTGGACCTTGACCCATCGGAGCCATTTGACGGTGCCAACTCGTACCTCAACTACTACCAGGCAGGCGCATGGCAGCACAGCCCCAGCAGAGACATGTACATGACGTTGGAACAGACGCACGGTTGACCGGCGTGCCTCTTCTCCCTCTCTTTTTTAGGCCTGGCGGATGCGGCTTTCCTCGTCCTCTCCACGATGCTCGTGTATACTGTGCATGGAGTATGAGCCAAAGGTATAGTCGCCAGAGATGCGCTCGACTTCTTCAAAGCCTTGGATGTCCTTTATCATGTCAAGGGTAGGGTAGACGTTTACGACATAGTGAGTGCCGCCTTCATACTCGGTCGGAACCCGTCCTGTCTTTTCTGACAGGTACTGCCTGACGCGTCCAAGGCTTGACCCTTCCTTGCCTATTATCTGCAGGGCATAGAGCCGGTCCTTGCTGTCGGCCGAGTTTGATCCATAAGATACTAGCTCCTCTACAAGCCGGGGCTCAACCTTGGGAAAATATTTTTCATATGCCCTGCGAAGCTGGCCGTACTTTTCTTTTAGATCGCCAAATTCCTTGCTGGCAGATCCGCCTGACATGGGAAAAATAGCGCAATATGATTATAAAGAATTATGAATGTGCACTCTGCACAAGGGTAGGATTTAGGGCAAAAGGGCTCTGCTGCCGTGATGGTGATGAGGGTGGCGACGGCGTGCGACAGACATGGCATAGAGAGAGAGAGGGAGTGAGGGAGGGAGGTGGCAAGTTCTTCGTACAAGATCGCTCCAATCTTAGGGTTCGTGTTTCCATACGATAATATACTCGGCAGCGAGATTCCAAGTCCATGCCAGCCAAAAAGTGGCTAGACAGCCAAGTATCACTTGATCCAATAAAGAAGCAGACGGTGGCAGTTATCGGTTACGGCATCCAAGGCCGCGCCCAGGCATCCAACATGAAGGACTCGGGCCTCAATGTCGTGGTGGGACTGCGCAAGGGCGGCAGGACGTGGAAGCAGGCAGAGGCCGACGGCCACAAGGTCATGGAGGTATCAGAGGCCTCCAGAGCTGCAGACATTATCCATATACTCATTCCTGACATGGAGCAGGGCGACACTTACAAGAAAGAGATTGAAAAATACGTCACCAAGGGCAAGGCCATCAGCTTTTCCCATGGCGCAGCCATCCATTGCAAGTGGATAGTGCCTCCAAAGGATGTCGATGTCATCATGGTTGCGCCAAAGGGTCCCGGCCAGAGGGTACGCGAGCTGTACCAGGACGGCTTTGGCATCCCGTCACTTGTAGCAGTCCACCAAGACGCGTCAGGCAAGGCGTGGGACAGAGTTCTTGCGATGGCAAAGGGCATCGGCAGCACAAGGCCGGGTGTGTTACAGACGACTTTCAAAGAAGAAGTGGAAACAGACTGGTTTGGCGAACAGGTCGACCTCTGCGGGGGGACGCACGCGCTTGTGATGAACGCGTTCGAGACGCTTGTCGAGGCGGGCTACCAGCCAGAGGTCGCATATTTTGAGTGCTTGCACGAGCTAAAGCTTATCACAGATTTGGTGCAAAAATACGGGCTGACAGGTATGTACAACCGCGTCAGCGAAACTGCGCGGTATGGCGGCCTGACGCGTGGCCCCCGCGTGGTGGACAAGGAAGCCAAGAAAAAGATGAAGGAAGTGCTCAAAGAGATCCAATCGGGCGAGTTTGCAGACGAGTGGGTCAGCAAGTACAAAAAGGAAGGCAAGGCGTCCTTTGCGCGCTACATGAAAGAGATAGAGAACCACCAGATAGAGAAAGTCGGAAAAGACCTGAGAAAGATGATGTGGCCGGAGCAGGATCCGGTCTAGGTTTTCTCTTTTTTCACGTTTTCCGAGATGTGTTTTATTATCACAGGCAGAGGAGTTCCCGGCCCAAAGTTGCCAGTCACGCCCTTGCTTTCAAGTTCCTTTCTATCGGCTTCTGGGATGATTCCGCCGCCGACTACCAGGATGTCGCCGGCGCCCTTTTCCTTCAAGAGCCGGGCGACCTTTGGAAATAATGTGAGGTGAGCGCCGTTTAGCAGGCTCATTGCAACTACGTTTACGTCCTCGTCGACTGCCATGCTTGCGACTTGCTCTGGCGTGCAGAACAGCCCGGAGTAAATGACTTCCATCCCTGCGTCGCGAAACGCCCTGCAGAGGACTAGCGCGCCCCTGTCGTGGCCGTCAAGGCCAAGCTTGGAGACGAGCACCCTTATCGGCTTTTTCTGCTGCTGCATCGCTGTCGACATTACACCCAGTATATCCTGTTTTTCCTCTTAAAATATTTATTCACTTCCGGCCCTACGAATATAGCTTGGAGTTAAGTCATAAATAACAAAAATGCGCATATAACATGCATGAGCTCAAGCATAGAGGCCGACAATGTCAAAAGGCAGGTCGACATATACAGGCAGCTGAAGGAGCACCTGACGGCCGAGATGAAGCGCTACAGGCGCGAGGGCAAGGAAGACCTTGCTGCGATAATCTCGCAAACGGTCGCGGCCTAGAATTAATTAATATATAATATCGCAAGCTACAGCTGTGCGTGATCCCGATAGTAAAGGGCCTCATAGAAGGCGACCGCAGGTCGCTTGCAAGGGCCATCTCAATAGTGGATAACCACGAAGCGGAATCCCAGCAGATTATCAAGGAGATATTTGGCAAGACGGGCAAGGCCCGCACGGTAGGCTTTACAGGGCCGGGAGGCGCAGGCAAGAGCTCGCTTGTAGGAAGGCTCATACCGGAGTGCCAAAAGCTTGGCCACAAAGTAGCGGTGCTTGCAGTCGACCCGACAAGCCCGATAACAGGCGGTGCCATTCTGGGCGACAGGGTAAGGATGCTTTCAAACCTCGAAGACGAGCGGGTTTTCATGAGGAGCATGGCGTCAAGGGGCGCAGTAGGAGGGGTGTCAAAATCCTTGAGAAACGCAATCCGCGTCCTTGATGCGGCAGGCTATGACCTCATACTCGTCGAAAGCGTGGGCGCCGGCCAGCTAGAGATCGAGATAACCAAGGTAGTCGACCTTACGGTGGTCGTCTTTACGCCAAACACGGGCGACAACGTGCAGGCGGTAAAAGCCGGCCTGACTGAGGTAGGCGATATCTATGTCGTAAACAAGGCAGACATCGACGGCGCAGGGCCGCTCTACAACATCATAGTCGACCTGATAGGCGATACGGCCCGCAAGCCGCCGGTGCTAAAGACGTCTGCCAAGACGGGCAGGGGGATAAGAGAACTAGCGCAGAGTATTGACAAGTTGCTAAAGGAGAGAAGTATTAATTATAAAGAACGCGAGAGGAAGATGCTTGAGGACGAGTTGAAGGACATGGTTTCAGACATTGTAGAACAAAAGGTCGCCTCCATGCTGTCAGAAAACAAGAAATTTACGTCAATAATAGACAGGCTTGCCAAGAAGGAAACTGACCCATACGTGGCCGCAGAGCAGATCGCTGCGAGCCTCTTCAAGTAGGCGGTTGATGAAATGGCAGAGAAGAAAATAGTCACCGATTCAAATATCCCTATCAAGCGTGTTTACCGGAAATCCGACATCAGAGGCAAAAAGGACGAAGAGCCGGGCAAATATCCGTATACCCGTGGCCTGTATCCAAACATGTACCGTGAGCGCCTGTGGACCATGCGCCAGTACAGCGGCTTTGGCTCTGCAGATGAGACCAACAAGCGCTTCAAGTTTCTCCTAGACAAGGGCCAGACAGGATTGTCGCTTGCCTTTGACCTGCCGACGCAAACTGGACGCGATTCTGACCACCCAATGTCGGAAGGCGAGGTTGGAAGGACGGGCGTCGCCATCAGCTCAATAAAGGACATGATGACGTGCTTTGAGGGAATCCCGCTAGACAAGGTGAGCACATCGATGACCATCAACTCGACTGCATCCACACTTTTGTCTCTGTACATTACGGTCGCAGAGTCGCAAGGGGTCAGACCTGATCAATTGAGGGGCACGACGCAAAATGACATATTAAAGGAATACATCGCCCGCAACACCTACATCTATCCGCCCAAGCCCTCCATGCGCCTGATCGGCGACATGATAGAGTATTGCTCTAAAAAGGTGCCGCAGTGGTATCCTGTGAGCATTTCGGGCTACCACATAAGGGAAGCAGGATCCAACGCTGTGCAGGAGCTGGCGTTTACGTTTGCAGACGCCATCGAGTACATCGAGACGTGCACTACAAGGGGATTGAAGGTCGACGACTTTGCGCCCCGGTTGTCGTTCTTTTTCTGCTGCACAATGGAGTTCTTTGAAGAGATTGCCAAGTTCCGCGCGGCTAGGCGCATATACGCAAAGATAATGAAGGACAGGTTCCACGCAAGGAGCGCCAAGTCGCAGCACCTCAGGTTCCACGTCCAGACCTCTGGCGAGTCGCTCACTGCGCAGCAGGTCGACAACAACATAGTCAGGGTTGCAACCGAGGCCATGGCCGCAGTGCTTGGTGGTTGCCAGTCGCTACATACCAACTCCCGTGACGAAGCGCTTGCATTGCCGACAGAGCAGTCAGCAAAGGTGGCATTGAGGACGCAGCAGATAATTGCAAGCGAAACAGGGGTCACAAAGACAGTCGACCCTATGGCAGGCTCATATTATCTTGAAGCGCTGACCGATACAATAGAAGAGCAGGTATGGAAGTACTTAAAGCGCATCGACAGGATGGGAGGCGCCATGGCTGCAATAGAGAAGGACTACTTCCAGGAAGAGATCCGCAACAACGCCTACCGGCTGAAAAAAGAGATCGATGACAATAGCCGCATCATTGTGGGCGTCAACAAGTTCCAGGACGCGCACGATGTCGAGCCGGCTCTAAATAGAATAGATCCCGAAATAGAGAAAAAGCAACTCGCCCGCCTTGCCGAGTTCAAGGCCAGCCGCGACATGACCAAGGTCAACGCCATGCTTGGCACGTTGCAAAAGAATGCGGAGAAAGAGGAGAACCTGATGCCTCACATCATCAATTGCGTAAAGGGTTACACTACTCTTGGTGAGATAAGCGACACTCTGCGAGATGTCTTTGGAAGGTATGAACCCAAGATCTCATTCTGAGATAATTAATAATATAGAGGGCATATATAGGGAGTAAGGATATGCGCGTAGACCACATCGCAATAGCGGTAAACAACGTAGACGAGGCGCTAAAGAACTATCAAAAAATCCTGAACGTGAACCACCTTGAAATAGAGACGGTGCCGCACGAAAAGGTCAAGGTAGCAATGCTGGAGCTTGAGGACACCCGCATAGAGCTCATGGAGCCGACTGCTCCAGACAGCCCGATATCCAAGTTCCTGACAGAGAGAGGAGAGGGCATACATCACATCGCCATCACTGCCGACGACATTGAAAAAGACGTGGCACGTGCCAAGTCTCAGGGGATGAGGATGCTTGGAGATATCCGCTCCGGCTCGTACGGGAGAAAGATAACATTCATCCACCCCAAGTCCCTAAACGGCGTTTTGACCGAGTTCTGCGAGGCACCGCCAAAGGACTAATACCCCTCTCTTTTCTTACCTCTTCTGTTGGTTCCCTGCAAAGAGCTTGCAGGCAGGCTTGCGGCAAGCATCAGGCGCAACAGCGCAGACGCGCTCTTGCTGTCAGGCGGCCTTGACAGCGCGGTGCTGGCAAGCATCCTGCGCCCCGCCTATTCCGTGACTGCCGCTTACGGCAGTGATGCGCCGGACCTTGCGTTTGCAAGAAAAGTCGCACAGAAATACAGCATCAGTAGGCACGTCGAAGCAGTTTTTTTGGAAAATGAAATGGCAGACATGATCGAGACAGTCATCCAAGTCTTTCACACGTTTGACCCAATAGAGATACGAAATTCATGCGTCGCGCTCGCAGGTCTGACGCAGGCAAAAAAGGACGGCCATTCAAAGGTGATGACAGGCGATGGGGGAGACGAACTTTTCGCCGGCTATAACTATTTGTCGCGCCATTACGACGACAGGATCAGGCTTGAGCAGGAGCTTGCAAGACTATGGGACGTAATGCATTTTTCATCAAGGGCGCTTGGCGAACACATTGGCGTAAAGGTGGTAGCGCCCTTTCTCGACGACGAGTTTGCGGCATATGCAAAATCAATCGATGTCGAGGAAAAAGTCGGCGAGCGCGGCGGCCAAAAGTGGGGCAAGTTCATCCTGCGGAGGTGCTTTGAGGAGGAGCTTGGAGACATCGCGTGGAGGCCCAAGATGGCACAGGAACAAGGAGCATGTACGGATCGCTTTAGCAGTTTTCTAGATCAAAGGATAGACGATGGCACGTTTGTAAACAGGAGCAAGAGGGCAAAGGAAGAAGGCGTGACGATACGCAGCAAAGAACACCTGAACTATTACGCGATTTTCAGAAGCCACTTTCCGCCACCAAGAGAAGAATCAAAAAACTGCAAGTTCGCCTGCCCCGGCTGCATGGCCTGCATTAGTCAGGAAAGGAGGTTTTGCAGGATTTGTGGAGCATATCCTGTCACGCCGGTGTCACTTTGAATACTTGTTTGGCTTTTTCACGAATATCCTCTTGCAGCCTTCGCAGCAGAAAAAGAACGTCTTGCCGTTGTGCTCATGCGTGACTGCGAGCTCCTTGTCCATTTCTATGCCGCACACCGGATCGACTGGCATGAACAGAAACGTGGGCCTGCCAAGCGTATTTATTTTTTTGCCAAAGGAACTATGTTGTAGTAGCAAAAAACTGACTGACCAGTCAGTTATCTTTATTAATCACGCAGCTTTAGCATAAATAATTGAAAAGCACCAGAGAATCTGCTTTGGGAAATCAAGCTGTTGACGATCAGGCGGTGCTCCAGGTAAATGGGGTGACCAAGGTTTTCGATTCTGCCGCAGGCAGGGTCGCGGCGCTCCGAGGCATTGACATTTCTATAAAGAGGGGCGAGTTTGTAGCCATTGTCGGCCCATCAGGGAGTGGCAAGTCGACGCTTTTGAACATCATTGGCGCACTAGACAAGCCTACTGACGGCAAGGTGTACATAAACGGCATCGATATATTTTCCTTGGCAGACGCCGAGATCGCGACCATGAGGAACCACCTCATAGGGTTCATTTTCCAGTCGTACAACCTGATAAACAGGACGACGGTGCTCAAAAACGTCGAGCTGCCGGGCATCATCGCAGGAATGGGAGGAGGCGAGCGCGCGAGGAGGGCGCAAAAGCTCCTAGATGTCCTCGGGATAGGCGACAAGAGGGACTTTAAGCCAAGCAACCTGTCAGGCGGCCAGCAGCAGAGGGTTGCAATAGCGAGGTCGCTGATGAACGACCCTGCAATCATACTTGCAGACGAGCCGACGGGCAACCTTGACACCAAGACAGGAAACGAAGTCTTTGGCATGTTAAAGATGCTCTCAAGCAAATTCAGGAGGACCATTGTCATGGTGACTCACAACCCCGAGCTTGCAGAAGCTACTGACAGGGCCATTTTCATCCGCGATGGTACGGTTGAAAAGGAGATAGCAAATTGAACAAGGCAGCAATAGTGATAATAGCAGCGACGATGTTGATGGCGCCCCTTGGTGCCTTTGCTCAGTTAAACCAGCCGGGCATAAGCAGGCTTGACATCATTGACGCCAACTATAGCGGGCCGGTATTTCTCGACGCGTTCTGGACCGACAGGACCACGGCGCCGCCCGCAGGCACGTCGCTTGAAAAGATAGAGGTGGCACCGGGAGACGGCGCATCGGTGCTTGCAGTGACGCTTGTCAACAGGGGATTCTCTGAAATAACGGCAGTAACAGGCTTTCTCTCTCTTCCAGGCGGCTTCAAGGCAGCAGGAACAGGCACAGGGCAAGCCGTTGCGACGTACAACAACATTGTGCCGGCAGGTGGCGCGTTCACGCTATTCTTCCAGGTGGACATTACAGACAAGGCATCCATACGAGAATATACGGCGCCCCTAAAGATCGAGTTCTCAAGGACACTGGAGGTAGGCACGCCAAGGACCGCAGACCTCAGCGCGCCCTTCAAGGTAACGGGCAAGGTGATCCTCGATGCGTCATCTACAGGTGGCGTGACTCCAGGGACCTCAGCCAAGGTGCCAATCGAGATCACAAATACGGGAAGCGCGCCGGCGACTGGCGTAATCGCGACCGTGCCGGGATCTTCAGGAATAAACCCGGCGACGCAGCAGGCTTCCATAATCAGCCTTGGCCAAAAGACGTTTGAGCTTGGCGCTATACCTCCGGGTGGCTCTGTCACAATCAACCCGACAATATATGCAAGCAACGCCTCAGGCGAGACTTTGCAGGCAGTGAGCCTCCAGATAGGCTATGGCAATGCGTATGGCGTGAGAAAGAACGCGACGGTGCCTGTTGGGCTTGTAGTCCTTCCAGACACGGCAAGCTCGCTTTTGAACGTGACTCCGGCCGGCGAGTCTTCGTCTATCATTGCAGCGGGCAAAATAACGGACCTGAACGTGAACCTAGTGAACAACGACAGCAGGCATCTGGAGAACGTCATCGTTTCCGTCAGCTCACAGTCAGACTCTATCAAGATCCTTGGCAACACCAGCTGGACGGTTGGAAACGTGGCTGCTAACTCTAGCACCGAGCTTTCAACCAAGGTCTTTGCATCCAAAGACATGATAGGCAAGGCGACCACTTTCACTTACACTGTGCAGCACCTGTCTGCTGGGCAACCAGGGGTAGAGACGTTCAACCTTGGCACCTACGTCGACGGCGAGATAAAGGTGAGGGCGTATGATCTGGGCGTCACCTACATTGGAGGCGTGCCCAACCTCAGCGGCAATCTCCTCAACGAGGGCAACACAATAGCTCTCTTTACGACCATAGAGCTTGTCAGTGGCGACGGCCTTGTGAGCAAGCTCCCGCCCCAGCAGTACCTAGGCGACCTCACAGAGAACTCGCCCCTGCCTTTCAGCATACCAATAGACATAGCAGATAACGCGACGGCAGGCACGTACCCAATAGAGCTGAAAGTAGAATACAAGGACAGCCTGAAGCAGCTGCAAACCTTTGAAGTAAAGAGCGACGTGGCGTTTGCGCCTGAAGCCAAGCCGGCAGAAGGCGCGCAGCAGGGACAGGCGATGAGTCCTGCCATGATAGGCATAATCATAGGCGTCATTGCTGCAATAATCATTGCAATCGTGGTCATACGCAGGAGAAGCAAATCCAAGCTCCACAGGACCATCCAGTTCAGCAAGCAGGGCAGTAATAACAACGGCGGCGACATCGAGTCGATGCTTGACAGCCAGCTGAAAAAGCCGGAAGAGCGCAAATGAACATCAAAGAGATCTTTTCCCTCTCTTTTGATGCCCTGAAGGAGCGCAAGACCAGGACGGCCCTTACGGTAATGATGGTCGTCGTTGGAAGCGCCCTCATGGTGGCGCTTAACGGCATGGCTGCAGGTTTTTCCAACTTTATCAACTACCAGTTCAGCAAGCTTGCGCCAAACATACTGTTTGTGACAAGCGCACAGAGCCAAAGCAACGGCAACCCCTTTGGTGGGGGAGGCCAGCCGCCGGCGCCCAAGATAACGCTCAACGAGGCTGTGGTGAGCAGGATAAGATCGCTGCCGTTCGTGGACGAAGTGATCCCCTCCTACCAAGCGAGCATAACGCTGGAGACTGGGGGCAAGAAGCACGATACGACAGTGTTTTCAATAGATCCGCAAAAGCTATACGTCATTGCTCCTACCACGCAGCTTTTTGAAGGATCAAGCATACGCCCAAATGACCCGTCTGCAATACTGCTTTCAGAGAAGGTCGCAAACCCGCCGGGAGACAGGACGCCCTTTGCGGTTATCGGCCAGACTGTAAGGGTGAAATACACGTTTGTCAACCCTGACACTGGCAAGCAGGACACTGAAACCAAGAGCTTTGTCGTGTCAGGTATCATGAAGGCTACTGGCAACCCTACGATTGACAACGCCGTCGTCTTTAACCGTGTGGCAGGCAACCAGATTCTCCACAAGGCAGGCAAGTACGACGCCCTGCTTGTGGCAGCTGACTCGGGCGACTTTGTCGATCCGGTGGAGCAAGAGATCCGCCGGCTCTACGGCAAGGACATCGGCATTACTACGCCAAAAGCAATTCTTGAAACGATACAGCAGTTCATCGGCGGCTTTAGCGCCTTTATCTCCAGCATTGCCCTCGTCGCGTTAATGGTGGGTGCAGTAGGAATCATCACTACACTTTACACCTCGGTGACGGAGCGTATAAGAGAGATAGGGACCATGAAGGCGATAGGCGCACAGAACAGCTTTATCTTGGCGCTGTTTCTAACAGAAGCCCTGACCATTGGCATCCTAGGAGCGACGGCAGGCATGGGCGCAGGAGTCGCAGGCGGCTATGTCCTTATAGCAGGCTTTGCGGCGCAGGATCCAAGCTCGCAGAACCTGACTCCCGTGTTCCTGCCGCAGGACATGGCCCAAGTGTGGGGCCTTTCTGTGGGGCTCTCGGTGCTTGCAGGCATATACCCTGCGTGGCGTGCTTCAAGGACAGCTCCGATAGTGGCACTTAGGCGCGAGTAAAAACATATCATACTACTCTTGCCATGGCCACCGCGCTTGTGCCAAGATTGGGCAGAGTAAAGACATGGCCGTTGCACAAGATGTAGTATAATAATATATACTATCTATCCAAGTCTTTGCTTTTGCAGAAGCATATAGATAGGTATGTCTCTATTTGACATCTATAGAGACAAACAGGCGCGTACAGTAGAGCCTTATTTAAGTAAATGAAAAAGAAAAAGGCAGAGTCTGGACTTTTGTAAGTCCAGATAGAGCCGAAACCTTCCCTTTTACGGGATAGACCTGCTGTACAGCTTGCCTTCGAGTGCGAGCTTGTACATCTCTGCTACATATGGGTTCTTTGCCGGTGTTTCTGCACCCAGTTCCACCAGTCTAGCGTATACTCTTACGACGTATGCAAGAGCACCCATGAATGCCACGACGACACCCATGTTGAACATCCAGTGGTTAGGAACGGAGAAGATTTCCTCCACGAACCAGAAGTGCCACATCTCGTTGACACCGATTGTGAACATCGTGGCAAGGTAGCCAATGATGGTCAGCTTCAGACCGGTGTTCATCGAGTTGCCCGGACCTCTGAGAATCGGGACTCTTCTGTCATAGACTGCTACGAATCCCCAACCAAGCGGGAGAGCCACGAAGTGGCTGTATAGCCACCAGTGAGCTGGCGTAAAGGCCGAGTCTCTGATTGCAGTCTGGTGCAGCGAGCCATCGACGAAGTTGTCCACTTCGACGGAGGCTGCGATGGAACCGAGCATGATCACCATGATGTAGATCTTCTTCAGTCTTTGGATCTCGACTTCCTTCGGGATCAGTGCTGGCATCTGCGCCATGAGTTACCTACAACAACATCCAGTATATTAATCTGGCCTTCAAGAATGTCAACTTGTATACTAGAAAATAAAGTAAATAAATTCATTACATTGTATAATTTTACTTTTTCTCATTAAAAAGAAGCAAAAATAACTTAAGTTCGATGACCAGCAGGTATGATAATCATCAATGATACGCCGATCATAAAAGTTGCGAATACCGCTTGCGCCAGAGTTAGGGCAACAAGGGGCATTTTGGGCTTGGTGTTTTGTACATAATGAGCGGCAGCTCGGTCAAATGCCTTCTCTTCATCGATCAGGATTAACTCTGAGTCTTCATCGCTGCCAGAGAAGCTTGTAGACAGTGCCATTAATAATCATGCTTCCTCCAGAAACGGTTTGTATCTCTCTACCAGATCGTTTAGCGGAAAGCGTTTTTTGCCCACAATCTTGATGTCTGTCCTGACATCTCCATCCTCGATCTCGATAATGTTGTACGAGTTCTCGAAAAAGCCTCTATAGCGAGTCGACGACGCTGTTCCGGCGTAAGCGATTTCAAGCGACCCTAACTCCCACACCCATGGCCTGTGCTTGTGGCCGCACATCACCAAGTTCACCTTTGACTGGAGGCAGGTGCGCAGAGTGTCGCCTGCGTCCAGTATTATGATCTTGTCCGTGCCCGTGTCCGGTATGCCGATGAGATGGTGGTGCATGGCGACAACCTTGACCTTGTTCTCATACTTGGCAAGCGTCTTTTCCATCCACAGGTTCTGCCTGTAGCCTACCTCACCTTCGTCTCTATCAGGCCGGGCGGTTCCAAGCGTGAGTATCACCGCATCGTCAAACTCGTAGACGTGCTTTGAGGGAAAGAATTTCTTGAAAAGCAGGTAACCGGTATGCCGGTAGTCGTGGTTGCCTGCGATGACTATTATATTTGGGCACGTAAAGCGCCTGATTTCGTTCCGGGCCTTTTCGTACTGCGGCAATATCCCGTCGTCTGTCAGGTCGCCAGTAATGACAATGGCGTCAGGTTCCAGCTTATTGACTTCGTCGACTACTGTGTCAAAGGTGTTTTGCATGAACAGGCCGCCGATGTGAATGTCGGATATCTGCACAAGGCGCATTGCATTTTTTCCTTCTGCGAATTATATAACAGTACAGGGGCTAAATGCAATGTTATATTAACGCCCGTCCTTTTTACTAGAGGGCAGTGCCAAAGCGCAAGATAAAGGAGGAAAAGCCAAAGAAAAGGCTTGGCAGAAAGGAGGTCCTCATTATCCCCATTATCATGGGCGGGGCAACTCTCGTCGCGCTTTTGGTCAGCCAGCTCTTCCCCCCTCCAGACCCGCTAACAGTTTGCCTAAAGAACCACAACGTGGAACAGTTCCAGCTCTATCCAAGGGTCGAAATCAGTGTCGACGGCCAGGCCATGATGCTCCCAGACGGCATCGGCAAGCAGCCTAACGCCAAGGGCGAGGAGTGCCTGAGGCCCATACACACCGACAAGGTGGGCACCGAGCTCCACATTGAGTACATCAGGCCAATCAAGTTCACGATGGCCGACTTTATGCGCATATATGCCTACAACAACAGCACGATAACAGTGGTCAACAACTCTACTGGCACTAACGTTGAACAAGTAGTAAACCTGCACGACTACAACATCCAGTACTCGTATTATTCTGAAAAGAACGAATTCACAAAGGTCCCCACAGCCAAGGACGTGCCGCCGTTCACAAAGGAAATGGTCGTCAGGGTAGACCTTGTACACAAGTAAGGCTAAAATAGAGAAGGAAAAGCTTGCCTTCTGATTCAGCTTGGCGAAAAAGACTGCTGCTATAATTAGAGGCGACGGCACGGGGCCGGAGCTTGTAAACGCGATGGTCAAGGTTTTGAAGGCATGCAATACGAAAGTAGAGCTCATCCAGTGCGATGCCGGATCTGAATGGTGGGAAAAGAACGGTGGCGACTCGTACATTTCTCCCGAGGTATGGAAGTTGCTCGAAGAATCCGATGCTTGCTTCAAGGGCCCGACCACCACGGTGCCAGTGCCAAACGCGCCAAGGAGCGTGGCAGTCAGCATCAGGATCAAGTTTCAGCTCTATGGCAACTTGCGCCCCATCAAGACATACAAGAACGCTGAAAAGCAGCTAGACTTTATTTGTGTGCGCGAAGCCACCGAAGGGCTTTACGCAGGGATAGAGTTCAAGACGAGCGACGACTCGGCGATTGCAATCCGCAAGACGACGAAAAAGGGATGCGACAGGATAGCAAGGAAGGCCTTTGAGGTGGCAAAGGATAACGGGTGGAAAAAGGTGGTGGCGATAACAAAGCGCAACATCCTGAAAGAGACAGACGGCATATTCTGGTCCTCGATTGAAAACGCTGCAAAGCAATTCAAGGGCATTGAATACGAGGAATACTACATCGACAACATGACGCAGCAGCTGGTCAAAAACCCCGAGCGCTTTAACAAAAATGTCCTTGTCAGCACGAACCTTTTCATGGACGTGATTTCGGAATGCGCATCCGGCAACGTCGGCTCCATCGGCAACGTATATTCTGGCAACTACGGCGACGACTATGCTATGTTCGAGCCGGCGCACGGAAGCGCGCCAAAATATGCAGGGCAGGACAAGGTCAACCCCGTTGCGACGGTGCTATCAGGCGCCTGGATGGTTGACTACCTTGGAGAGCGTGACATCTGCAAAGCGATATTCAAGGCGACAGAGGACGTCATAAACGAGAACAAGTATGTCACCTACGACCTCGGAGGCAAGGCGTCGCTGTCGCAGATGTCAGACCAAATAGCCGCACGGGCTGCCAAGATGCTCAAAAAGTGAGTTCCAATACCGACAGGCGCTCGTAAAAAAGCACCTTTTCTTTTACAACCTTTTTCTTTAATTTTCTTTCCTGCACAAACAGATCAAGCAAAGACTGATCTGCAAGCGACGATACTAGTACCAATATCCTGCCGCCGTCTGCCAAAAGCGGCAGGGCTGACTTGATGAAATGTATCGTCTTTTCAATTCCTTTTGGCCCGCCATGCACGGTCGCGTCTTTTACAGTATCGTCAGGAAGGTATGGCGGGTTGCTAACTATCAGGTCAAATTTTCCCCGAAATGCAGACGCCGCGTCGCAGCAGACAAGTGCAATCGCATTGTTTTTGGACTTGTAGCAGTATTTCAGCGAGGCAAGGTCGATGTCAGATCCGGTGACGCTGTCAAAATTCTCTGCGAGCGCCTGCGCGACTGTTCCGGAGCCTATGCCGATCTCTAGCGCCCATTTTCCTCGATAGTTTCTGACGCATTCTGCAAGCAACTGCGTATCTTCGGCTGGCACATACAAGGCAAAATCTCACTTTATCAATCCTGCCAGCATCGCCAGCTGGCCGGGTTCAAGCTGGTCTACCCGGAGGTTTCCAAAGTTAATGGTTGCGCCCATTTTTGCCGCAACGGACGACGCTCTTTTGTTGCGCTGCGAAAACAAGCGGTTGATTTTAGTGATAAAACTGGTTGTCGCTGCATTGACAGGGATCAGCCGCAGCACTGCAGAATTGACCTTTGGCGGCGGCTCAAATGCTTCTGGACTTACTGCAAACAGCTGCTCAATCTTGAAACAGTGCGAGCAGATGGCAGAAATGGCGCGATAGTTTTCACTGCCCGGCCGCGCAGCCAGCTTGTCGGCAAATTCCTGCTGAACCATCACGATTGCGCGGTCGAACTTCTTGGTCGCAAGCCATTGCAACGCGTCGCGGCTTTTAGAATAGGGCAGGTTTGAGCAAAAGACGTCGAATTTTATGTCACGTCGTCGTACCTTGAACAAGTCTGCGTTGACCATCTGCAGATTTGGAAATCGAAGCGACTGTGTGCTTCTTTGAAAGAGGATTTTATCCACTTCATAAGACAGGACCTGTCGTGCGCGTTTGCACAATTCCTGCGTCAACACGCCGTTGCCGGTGCCGGCCTCGCACACGACCTCGTCACTGCCAATGTCGGCAGCGTCGATTATCCTGTCCAACACCTTGCGGTCTGCGAGAAAGTGCTGGCCCAGTGCCTGCGTCTTGGTGCGCCTTGGCAATTACTTTCGGACGAAAAGGTTCATGCGGGCCTGACCCATTATCTCTTCGATTATCCTCTTGGCCACCAGCTTGGCCGGCTCACGGAGGCCTACCCGAGCCTGCAGGTCTGCAAAGCTCTCGAACTTTTTCTTTTCCCGCTCTTTGATTATTGTCATCATGTAGGTCTTGCCGATGCCCGGTATTAGCTCCAGCGCATGAATGCGGGGCGTTATCGGCTGGGAGATGTTGATGTAATCAATGAAGCGCTTTTCATTTGCCATCACCACCTTTTCAATGATGGCAGGGAGCTCGTTTTTGGCCGACTGTGACACGTCGTTATAGTCCATCCTGCCAAGGACGCTCATTATCTTGTCGCGCCCATCTCTTCCGATGTAGAGGCGCTCGCCCACTTCAAAGGCCGAGTTTTGCACGCCGAGAAGCTCCAGAAGGGTCAGACGCTCCTCGCCTATTGCCTGGACGATCACTCCTTCCCTTCCCCTTACGGTAGTCGACTTGCCACGTGGAGTATAGTCAAGGACGTAGGCGTACTCCTCATACTTGCGCTGCCCGTGATCTGCATCTGTGTGTGCATGAGGGTGTCCCGCGGCTGATGATTGGTCTTGCTGTGGCGATGCTCCTGCTGACAAACTCTATCTGCCCTATATTATAGAATAAGCTATTTAGCCTTGGCTCTCGTCCTTTAGTATGTTTAGCATCTTTTCCAAGGTTTCAGTGAGAATAAGTTTCTTCCACCCAAAGGTAAACGCCCTGAGCTCTTCCAATGTAGCAGGCATGACATTTACGACTTCTACCGACTCTTCCTCCGTCAGGTCGCACTGCTCCACCAATTGCTTGACCATCTTTTGCGCCTTTTTGCCTTCTACCTTGGCAAACTTGGTCGTATAATCGTACGTCCAGCGCTGGATCTGGTCCATGTCGTCGGGCTTGACTGCCTCAAGTATGTCTTTTACTTGGGCCGTTGTGATGATCTCTTTTTTCAGAGTCTCCGTCATGCAGGGGCACCCGCTGCTGGGGCGGAAAGTGGCTTGACGTGGTTGAGACGTGGCTGGATAACCTTTTCCTTGTCGCCAAACATCACGGCAATTTTCAGCGTCCGCTTGCGTACCTCTGTTACAACGCCTATCCTGCCGTGGAAGCGTCTGTGCGGGGTTGTGTCGTGTTCGCGTGGATCAACGTCGATGATAACTTTGTCTCCGACCTTGTAATCATGAAGCAGGTAAGATATGCCCCTGACGACATTGTCCTTCGTCAGTATTGAGCGAGCCTTTCTTCTGGTGCCATGTGATCGTGGCATATTTGCTAGTCTGGCGTCCTAGCCTTAATTTAAGTTATTTGAGCGACTTTAATCGAAAAAATAATAGGTCTTCCCTTTTTAAGCGTCCTAGCCTTCGACATCGGCTATACCCTTGTCAGAGAGCGTAAAGAGCACTTCCCGCTCGGCATGGTAGGGGCTGTCGACCATCCGGGCTATCCTGTTCTTGCCAGACCTTTTCAGGTAGATGCGGTAGGTGCTGGTGTGCGCAACCACGTTTCCACCAGTAGGCCGGGCAGAATCGCCAAAGTAGGCGTCCGGCGACGACTGGATCTGGTTTGTGACTACTACTGCGACTTCATATGTCTCGGCCATCCTTACCAGTATGTGCATGAACTTGTTGAGCCGCTGCTGGCGCTCTGACAATGTAGCTCGGCCCAGAAACTCGGCGCGATAATGCGCGACAGCCGAGTCGACTATGACAAGTTTTACGTTGCTCTCCTCTATGACAGGTCCCGTTTCTTCGATGATAAGCTCTTGATGCGCGCTGTTGTACGCCTTGGCGACTATGATGTTTTCCAATGCCTTGTCAGCATCAAAGCCCCGGGCCCGGGCGATCGACACTATCCTCTCTGGTCGAAACGTGTTTTCAGTGTCGATATAGACTGCCTTGCCTGCAAGCCCGCCAAGCGCCTTTGGCTGCTGCACCATCACGCACAGAGTGTGACACAGCTGCGTCTTGCCGGTCCCAAACTCACCGTACACTTCAGTGACGGCCCTCGTCTCGATGCCCCCGCCAAGCAGGTCGTCAAAGTTTTTTGCGCCCGTCGACACCCTGTCATTTCCGCGCCTCTTTTCATACAGGCTGGTAGCGGTGACAAAGCTTTTGTCAATCACGCCCAGTTCTTGCAAGAGCATTCTTGCCTTGTTGCAGATCTCGACAGACTCGTCTATCTCCATCCCGGTCGCCTCAGCCACGTCTACTGGTCCCCTCACAAGCAGGTCTTTTATTGACCTAAAGCCGGCCTCCTTGAGGCGCCGCTCAGTGGCAGGGCCTATCGCGTCGATGGCAGTGAGTGCAAGCTTGCTGTCGTCTGCCAAGTTTCCCTCTTGTCTGCAAGCGGGCGACTAATTAGTATTGTTTGTGCGTCGGAGGCGAAATCCGCATCAAAAAAGTATATATCCATCTTCTTTCTGCTATGCCTAAGATAGAGGGATATGATGCAAAGCAAGACGTTGATTGTGACGGCCCTTGCGACAGTCATGGTGCTGTCTGCCGTAATGGCTTACTTGCCGAGTGCTAACGCGCACGGTGTACAGGCACAGCTGCAGTCTAGGTTCGTAAAAATCGACAACGAGCAGTTCTCTGACAACACCCTCACGACAGGCGAAGAGCTAACCGTATCGGGCGAATTGAAGAGCTTGGTCAACAGAGACCTCAGAGGCTGGCTCTCTCTGTTCAGCGAATCCGAAAACGCTGGCAACAGATGGGAGTTCTTGGCCAGAGACCCACCAGGAAACATATTCGACATCCCGGCAGGTTCAACAACGCCATACTCAATTACCGTAAAGGCGCTTGAGCCAGGGACCTACCACGTCCACACACAGCTCAACATTGAGCACATCGGTCCGGGTCTTGGAAGAGGTCAGACTGTGAACGTGACCGGCGAGCCAATCCTGAAGCCAATTCCGTATGGTAACATTGTATACCAATGCATTATCATCGGTGCAGGCTTGGGCGTAACCTTCGCTACAAGGCCGTGGCAAGTAATCTAAAAGAGAGCACAAGCTCCCCCCTTTTTCCTTTTAATTATTTCCCTTCGCAAATGCAAATTTTTATTGAGCCACGCCAATCGTTAGGCGGATGCTAGAAGACTTGAAACGCCAGGCGGAAAAGATGCTTGAAGGCCGCGACCCCAGCCACGATTTTGAACATATCATGCGCGTATACAGAAACGCCGAGCTTGTCGGCAGCAAAGAGGGCGCAGACATGCAAGTGCTTCTTGCAGCCGCGCTATTGCACGACCTTGTAGTTTACCCAAAGGGCAGCTCTAAAAGGTCGAAATCATCAGACGACAGCGCGGACCTGGCTGAAAAGATCCTCAAAAAGAGCGGCTGGCCCAAGGAGAAAATAGACAGAGTCAGCTATTGCATCCGCATCCACAGCTATTCAAAGGGCATCAGGCCGTCAAGCCTCGAGGGCAGAATACTGCAGGATGCAGACAGGCTGGACGCGCTGGGCGCAATAGGTGTCGCAAGGACCTTTTCTGTCGGCGGCAGCGAAAACCGCAAATTCTACAATCCCGACGATCCGCTTTGCAGGTCGGGCAGGGAGCCTCTAGACCACCAGTGGACGCTTGACCACTTTCAGGCAAAGCTGTTAAAGCTGCACAGAACTATGCATACCAAGACTGCAAAGAAGATGGCCAGAGAGAGGGTACTGTTCATGAGGGCTTTTTTGAGGCAGATGGCCAGAGAGATCTACTAGCCATAGTCGACAAAGTACTTGTAGCGCCTCTCCACTTCCTTGTTCTGTCCTGAAAGCACTCGGGCTATTTCTGTGTCAAGTGCCGCTTTTGCATGATCACGGAACGTTTTTGCCTCAGGTTTGTCTGGAAATGTCGCAAGCGTACCTTCGAAATGCCGCATGTATTCTACAACTTTTTCCCGGTACTGCGACTGAGTTGGCCGGGTTTTTTCTATCTTGAACCAGGCCGTGGCGCATGCAGTTGCATAGATCTTGGCAAGCTCCTCCACAAGCCTGTCGACTTCAAAAAAGTCAGGCACAGAAAAGAAGAGACCGTGCGACCCGTATAAACGCAGCAGTAGTAGTAGTAGTTTTTACCAGTAGGTCGCTTTGATCTTTTCTATCACGCGCTCGTGGTCTGGGCCTTTTCTTCTTGCATACTTTTCCATCGCGGTGAGCGGCACGCCGCCGAGGCTTCCCGCAAGGGCGGTAAAGAACATGTTCTTTATCGGGTTATCCCGCCCCACCTTGCCCATGAACTTTTGTATGCCGTATTTGAAGTTGTGCTGCCACGTCTTGTACATGACTCCCAGTTTCGCAGGGTCCATCGTGTTGCCAATATCGTAAAAGTCAGATTTTTCAAGCAGGCCAATTGGCACAAACGTCAGAGGCGTAACGGTGAATTTGGAGTCAGGCTGTTCCGTTTCAAGCTCGTGTATGAGCCTGATAGTTTCCCAGCTGTCGTCCGGCGTCTCGTCGTTGTCAAGTCCCATGATGAGCGTAAACGCAGGCACCCAGTAATTCTCGTTGAGCGACTTGACTCCGTGCTTGACTACCCAGTGCCATTCCTCTGGCTTGTACGGAGACAGCTTTCTATCAGCATACTTGCCTATCAGCCTGATGCTGCCTGTTTCAAAGCCGCACTGGATGCCAATATGGTTATTCGGACCCGACTTGATTATCTTGGACACATTTGGCAGCAGGCGCTCGTCAGCGATTGCGCCGGCGAGAGTGCCGTGCGTCGGGTTCGTATGCTCTACGCCAGTTGCCATGATGCCCTTGAACAATTCTTCAATTGCCTCCCTGTTTGGCTGCATGTTCTTGGTCGTCCTCGGGTTGAGGCCGTAGACGAAAATGTCGTCGCTGTGTATCCAGGCGTTTTTCAGCCCGCCGTACTTCATGTTTACTTCGATTTCCTTCTGGACCTTCTCTACGGGGTAGTAGCGCAAGGGTCTCAGCGTGACATCGCAGAACTTGCATCCCCTGCCGCACCCGCGCATGACTTCTATCATGCCGTGCATGCTCGGGTTGACGATGTTTGGGATCTCATCCACTGACGGCTCGTTCCAGTAATGGATGAACCGTCCGTGGTATGTCCTGTCGCTTCGGACAAACTCTTTGATCTCTACCTTGAACTGGCTCTTTTTGAATGGGTTTGCGACGTCAAACTCGCCTCCGATGAGGGCATCAAAGAATGGCCCTGCGGCGCCGTCGATCTCCGGTCCGATGCCTCCAAGCTCGCCCTCCACGATGCCGTAGAGGTCGTACTCCTCTATCTTTGCCGGATCATAGTTGTACTGCCATGTACCCGACGCGCCTGCGACGACCTTGGCCTTGCTCCCCGTCCTTTTCTTTGCTGCATTTATCCTGTGGTGCAGGTCGGCGTTGTAAAACTCGTCATAAGAAGTCTGCTTGCGGCCATAGGTAAACGTCATGGTCACAGGGCCCATGCCGAGTGGATCCATCTCGTACGTGCCTACCACCTGAGTCTCGGGGCCGATGAACTGCTCCACATGATCAGGGTGCGCAACTACAACATCCTCACGGGCATAGCCATCCCGCAGGAGCGCGGCCTCGACCTTCCTCAGGCCATATGGCGCATAATTGGCATGGCCATTTGTGTGCTCTATGGGGTTGCAGATAAAGTCAAACAGGATCCTAGGCGTCACCTGGTTGCCAAGGATGTGGTACCACATAGAGTTGTGGCTCCTATGCATGTCCAGCGCCGGAGCGCAGCCAAAAAACGAGGCAAGCGATATTCCCCTGTATGGAGACATCAGAGTGCGGTCAGCTGTAAGAACTACCTTGGGATGCTTTGACAATATACTAATTCCCTATTTAAAGGGAAAATAATTGAAGATATAATTAAAAGTTTCCAACATCTTGTGCGTAGGTCTAGGGTAAAAATCCTTACACGGCCCTGTTCCGCCTGTCAATAAAGCCCTGCAGGGTGTCGCCGGCCAACTTTTTCAACAGCGCGTCATGTATCTCTTTTACCACGCCAAAGCCCCTAAACGTAAGCGCGGTGTAGAGCTGGACGGCCGTTGCGCCTTTCTGGTATGCCTTCCATGCGTCCTCGCCGCCCCATATGCCACCGCATGCTATTATGGCAAGGTCTGGAAACGCCCTGTGCACGTCCTCGACCATCTTTAGCATATATGGCAATAGGGGCCGGCCGCTTTCGCCTGCGACCGGCCTTGCAAAGTTCCGGGTAAGCGGGCTTGATTTTGTATCGACTGGCCGGGTGTTACCCACGACCAGTACCTGGCCGCCGTTTTCATAAAACACCCTGATCGATTTCATGCGCGCCTCTCGCTCGTCGTCTCTTGGCGGCAGGCTGCCATAGGGTGCGACCTTGGATGCCTTGGCAAGTCTGGAGGGCACATGGGAGTTCATCAGGTCTATCATCTTTTTCATAAATTCAGGCGTCTGCAGTACCTTGTTAAAGTCGGTGTTTGGAGAGGCGCGGTTGTCCTCAAACCCAAAGTCCACGTACGGCGCGGTTTTATTGATTATCTCTTTGCAGGCGTCAAGCACGGCGTCTTCCGTGTAGATGTCAGTTATGCCGGAAAAATTCAGCAGGATTTTGGCATGCCCCCTTCTTTCTCCTTTTGAAAACCTGTCCAGGTTCTTGACGGTGTAGGCGAGCCCCTTTTGCGGGTACCCCTGCGCGTTTATGAGCGCCTCGCGCTTCTCGTCCACTGCTATCCTCTGCTGCGGGTTACCCTTGCGCGGATTTAAAAGGACGCTTCCGGGGTTGAGAAAGCCAAACACGTACGAAGTCGGTACAAGCATATCGCAGTCTTTGTCAAAACCAGCCGCCATGCCCACCGGGCTTTTCAGCTCGTGCCCCGCAATCCGGATTTTCAGCTGGTCGCCGGGGTCAAAATAGTATGCATTTTTCTGAAACTTGCTTGCCATTTTCACCAGACGCTCTTTGGCGACTTCGTGGATGACTTCGGCCTGCGACAGGTCCTTGGTCGCCCTGTACCGTGAATAGAGGTAGCGCCGGTACAGCTTGAATAGCGAGGGGTCAAGGCTGGCCTTGAAAGTGTCTATGAGCACTGGCTGCCGGTCATTTCCTGCGCCAAGATATATGGCTAGTGCTGGCTTTCCTTTACAAACTGCCACAGCTGCGACCAGAGGCTTTCAAAGCTGTGGTCTTCTATCAGGTATTGCGTGGAGTTGCCGTACTCGTTTGTGACTGTCAGCGTCCCGTCCTTTATGGACAGCGACCTGTCGCCTGCCGACACTGTCACGCTGCCTTCTATCCTGACCTGCGCCTTTTTCTTTGCCATCGCAGTACAGGACGGGGCAGGATTTTTAAATGCATTTGCGCTGCTTTATCATGTGGCGGCCAAGTCTGTCGACTGCATGGAGAGTAACCACGGCAAATGTCAGGGCTATTTCAAAGAGACGGTCAAAGATTCGCCGGTGACTAGGATTTGCGCGTGTCAGTGCCATGACGCCACGTACCAGCTGGTAAGGAACACTGTCGCCATGATAGCGCAGGCGGAACGATCAAACCCATATCACCTTGCGTCGTCGTCAGGCCTCGACGACGAGCGGCTGTAGGCAAACTTCATGTAGAGCAAAATCACATTAAACGCCGTGCCAAGGGCGTTTGCGATTATTATTACCCAGTCGTTCAGGAAAACGCCGTATGCAAGCCACAGCGTTGTGCCGGACGCAAAGAGCGCCATGAGATAGTGCGAAACGTCCTGCATCTTTTTCGTCCTGTAGGCCTTTATCATCTGCGGGACAAAGCTGCCGGTCGTAAGCGTCGCCGCCACCGACCCTACCAGCGTCACAAGCGCGCCGTCCAGCTGCACACAGGAGTAGGCAGTGCAAGTGTGGTATAAGTCATCCGGTAGGATAGTTAATAATGCCCATCCTACCCTTCTAGCGCACATATACATATGCGGCTAGGCGACCTTGTCGACGGCACTGTTGTAGGTTCTGGTTCTGACTATATCGTGGTGCAAAAGGGCAAAAAGAGGATAATGCTTGAATGTTCGGGGTTCAAAATGCAGGAGCTAAAGAGCCACGGCACCCCTTACGGCTCTCAGTTTGATTGAGATTTACCATCAAGTCAAGAAAATTTCCGTAAAAAGTTAAATTGAGTTAGTGCAAGACTTCTCAACGTTTGACTCAAAAGGCTACTACCGCCGAGGTTTCTGCCAAACCTCCAAGTGTTCCGGCCTCCCAGACCCAGGCGGTCCACAGGGGCAGGGTAAAGTACGACAAAAAGGCCGAGTCAGAGTTCTTTGTAGATAACTCGGCACTGGCAGGCTTTACCACGGAGCGCATCCTCTATATGGCAGTGCGCGAGCTTGTAGAAAACTCGCTTGACTCGTGCGAAACCAATCACATTTTGCCCAGGATTTCGCTGTCGCTTCGGATATTTGACCAGGCCAACGACCTGTGGATGATAACCTGCGAGGACAACGGCATCGGCGTGCCGTCTGACAAGGTTCCAGTCGCCGTATGCTCGTTTCTGACATCGGGCAAGTACGTGGAAAAGCAGCAGCGCGGCCTCTTTGGCGTCGGGCTGAAAATGATTGCCGCCTTCTCCACCAAGGACACGGACCACCCGCTAAAGGTGTGGAGCAAGCCGTTGGAAGAAGGCGCAGAATACTACTTTGAACTGCGCACAGACATCAGCACCAACAGGCCAATAGTTCTTGCCAAGAGGGTCGTCAAGGGCCCCGAATCCAGGATTTCAGGCGAGTCAGGATTCAGAGTCGAAGCAGTATTGCGCGCCCGGCTGTCGCCCATCACAAAAGTCAACATCAAGAACAAGATAAACGAGTACATCAGCCAGACCAGCATCGTAAACCCGTACGCGATAATCGAGTTTGAGACAGACGAGGGCAGAGTGACGTTTGACAGGAGGACAGAGGTCATGCCGCAGCCGGCCAAGGAGGTGCTGCCGCACCCTGCCGAGATGGACCTGCAGACTCTGAAAAAGGCCATCATGAACTTTATGAACCAAAAGACAACCCTCCAAGGCGTCCTGTCAGACTCGTTCCAGAAGCTTTCAAGCGAAAAAGCCAAGCAGATAATCGCAGAGGCCGGGCTTGAGAGCAAGCCGGCAGACAGGTACGACGAGCACGAGCTCATCAAGGTGGTAAACGTCTGCAAGCAGACCAAGTTCCACATGCCAAACACAGATCACCTCAGCCCAATTGGCGAGGAGATCCTTACCGCAGGTATGACGTCTGAATACACCATCGTAACGAACAGGGAGGAGCATCAACAGCAACAGGGCGGCGCAATGCAGCAGCAAATATCTGTCAAGGTGCTAAAGCCGTCGCTCACGGCGTATTCCTCTAGGACTTGCGTCATCAACAACCGCCCGACCGTGGTTGAATGTGGCATCGCCTATGGCGGCGACATTGGCTCATTCAAGCTGTACAGGTTTGCCAACAAGATTCCATTATTGTACGACGAGGGTTCTGACGTGGCAAAAGAGGTCGTGTCAGAAGTCGAGATAAACAAGATGGGCATTTCTAAAAAGGAAGTAAAGGAGCAATTTGCAAACCCCGAGGCCAAGTCGGACAGGGCCGTGGAATTGCTGCCGCTGCACATCTTTTTCCACATCTGCTCTACCAAGATCCCCTACAAGACGGCAGGCAAGGAGAGCATTGCCTCAGAAGG
This sequence comes from Nitrososphaera sp., assembly GCA_039938615.1. Taxonomy (GTDB): domain Archaea; phylum Thermoproteota; class Nitrososphaeria; order Nitrososphaerales; family Nitrososphaeraceae; genus Nitrososphaera. The sequence goes on along the minus strand of JBDUUM010000036.1, from coordinate 37,215 downwards.
CGAGCTGAAGCGCTACATGAAGGCATGTCTGTCGGACCTGTATCGCAAGGTCAGCGCCCAGATACGCAAGGAGCTGCGCATGAAGGAGGCGCAGAGCCGCCTGTCGCTCTACAAGTTCTACATACCGCTCATCGTTAACGCGATCTCCGAGTCGATAACGGTCGACCCCAAAAAGCTGGCAGAGGCGTTCACCACGCTTGCCGAAAAACACGTCTCTGGCGAGATAACGGGAACCCCTGTCCAGGATAAAGAGGACGAGATAACCGCCGAGACGGTCAAGAAGGAGGCGGAGGAAGAAATTGTAGAGGCCGAGATCGATGGCGAGGTCATAAAGAAGGATAGAAAGCAGATAGCGATAAACGCGGCCCGCAAAAAGGGGGAACGGTCGATGTCAATAATCAAAGAAGCCAAGAAAAAGGGCCAGATAGGACAGACTACGCTTGACGCCGTGATGCAAAAGAAGGAGAGGAAAAAGTAAAAGTGCCCCCCAAAGACAAGCGCCACCAGCAAGTCGTCAAGGAGATAAAGACGATAATGAAGCACGTCAGCGAGGACCTGATGGTCGACAAGACCATGCCGGTACTCGACGTGCCCAAGGTGGGCTATGACAACACGGTATGGTCTGACCAGAAGCGCATGCTGACGATTGGCGACAAGATGGTCAAGGTGAGCCCGGACAGCACGAAAAAGATCCCAACCTTCGCCCAGTACCTGGTCATGGCAAACGCCGTGAGGAAGCTTCTGGACGAAGAGATGGAAAGCACGATAAGGGGCATGTATTACGCCACGCTGAGCACCGTTGGCGATGAAAAGAACAAGCAAAAGTTCTGGAAGGGGCAGGAGGATTCTGACGACGCTATCAAAGCAATTGAATTATTGACAGGCGTGCCCAGGGAAGAGTTTTCAGTCACATCAAAGCCAAAAGGCATGATCTCCGGCCCAATCACGCTCCGGGTGGGCGGGGACATCATCGATTGCAACCTCGGCAGCAGGGCAACGTCTCAGCTAATACCGACCAACATACGCGATGTAGAGATAGTGAAGGTAAAGGCCGACTTTGTGATGGTGGTGGAAAAAGACACCGTCCTTAACAACATACGCAAGTCCGGCTTTATCCAGAAATACAATGCGATCCTGCTGACGGGCTCTGGCGAGCCGGACAGGGCAACCAGAATGATGGTCAAGACGCTCAACGAGGAGTGGAAAAAGCCGGTCGTCGTGTTTGCAGACGCAGACCCGTGGGGCCTTGGCATTGCGCTTCGCTACAAGATCGGAAGCGAGTCGCTTTCGTACGACAGCGACAGGCTCGTGACTCCAAACGCCAAGGTGCTTGGCATGATGTTCTCCGACATCTACGAGTACAATATACCAGAGGTCGCAAGGCTTGCCGCCACGGATGAGGACCTGACAAGGGCGTCTGACATGAAGAAAAAGCCGTGGTTCCAGGACAAGCAGTGGCAAAAAGAGCTTGACCTTTTCTTAAAGACAAAGGAAAAGTGCGAGCTGGATGCCTTCTTCAAGCACGGCTTCAAGTACCTGGCAGAGACTTACCTGCCAAGAAAGCTGCGCGAAGCCGGCATGATCTAGTACGCCCAGGCATCATATGTACGAAACGTCGCACTGACAAGCTTTGCAACCTGTCCCGCCGTCGAAAGGTAACGGAAAGAGTCGCCGCCAAGCTGGACTACAAAGTCACCTGACGCCCTTCTGTTGACAAACATCTTGCGCCTGCCGGACTGTATCCTTATCCCCTCATCGATGTCAAGCGACTCTAGTTTTTGTTCAAGGTCTAAAGCTCTGACCCTTGTGCCAGCAGGCATCGCAGAAACTTGCCGGCGCATGTCTTATATCCTTTGGCGGCCAAGCCGTATGCCGTTGCGCCTGCCCCTTGACGATGGCACAGTGCTTGAAATTGCAATAAGGACGAGCGCACGGGCAAGGCACATGCGACTTGTCTGCAGCATCAGAGGGATCGAGGCCATAGTGCCACAGGTTTACAGCGACGACAGGCTGCAACAGTTCGTCAAGAGCAAAAAGGACTGGATATCAAAGACTTGGCAATATTACAGCAGGATAAAGGAGCGCACGGGCCACGAGGACGGTACGCTGTACTACCTTGGCGAGAGGTACCGCTACCATGTCATAAAGGACAAGAGGTCATCTGCCGTGATTTCAGAGGGGATGAAAGTTGTAACGTTTCACGTAACTGACATGCGCACTTATAGGCGCCAGATCCAAGCGTGGTACAGGGAGCAGACTGGCCGCATCATTGCAGAGAGGCTGCCGGCGATAAGCAGCAGGATGGACCTCCAGTACAACCAGGTTTCAATAAAGCAGCAAAAGTCGCGCTGGGCCAGCTGCTCTAAAAAGAAGAACCTGAACTTTAACCTGCTATTGTCTGCGGCACCATTGCAGGTCATAGACTATGTCATCGTGCACGAGCTGGCGCACACGGCAGAGATGAACCATTCTCAAAGGTTCTGGGACATTGTCGCCTCTGCCGACCCGGACTTTAAGAGGCACAAGAGCTGGCTTGAAGATCACTCGCCGGTAATAGGGGTACAAGGTTTATAGAACTGGGTTGCTCCGCTTTGTTGGATGGACGTTTCAGAGCGCATTGCGCTCGTCACACGAGAGCCGACCGAGGAGGTAGTCACCCCCAACGAGCTCAGGGCGCTGCTTGAGACAAAATCGCGGCCAAGGCACTACATCGGCCTAGAAATATCTGGCATCCTTCACCTTGGCAGCCTCGTGCTGACAGGATTCAAGATAAACGACTTTATCAAGGCAGGGATTGACTGCACGGTCTTTCTGGCCGACTGGCACACGTACATCAACGACAAGCTGGGAGGCGACTGGGACAGGATAAGGCAGGTGTCGCAGTATTACGCAGACGCGTTCAGGTTGTTTTGTCCCGGCGTCAACATTGTCACGGGAAGCGACCTTTACAAAAACACGCAGGATTACTGGGAGAATTTCGTGCGCTTTTCAAAGCAGATGACGCTTGCAAGGACCATGCGGTCGCTCACCATAATGGGTCGAAGCGAAAAAGATGCGCTGGACCTTGGGCAGCTGCTGTATCCGCCCATGCAGTCAGTTGACATAAGGGCGCTGGACCTTGACATCGTCCACTCGGGCATGGACCAGCGCAAGATCCACATGCTTGTGCGAGAGGTCTTTCCAAAGATGGGCTGGAAGGCACCCGTGTGCGTCCACCACCACCTGCTGCCTGGGCTTGCCGAGCCGGTCGCAACTGGCCTTGACGAAAACGCAGAGGAGGACACAAGGATATCCAGCAAGATGAGCAAGAGCAAGCCTGCAAGCGGCATCCTTATACACGACGACGAAAAGACAATCAGAGAAAAATTGTCAAAGGCGTTCTGCCCAGTCGGCGTCGCGCAGGGCAACCCCGTGATGGAGCTTGTACGCTATGTAGTGTTCCACGAGTTCAAGGAATTTGTAATAGAGAGGCCGGCAAAGTATGGCGGCAACTCGACGTATGCAAGCTATGCAGAGGTAGAGCGTGATTTTGTCGCAAAAAAGATCCACCCGATGGACCTGAAAAACGCGACTGCAACCTACGTCAACAGGATAATCGAGCCGGTCTACAGGCACTTTCAGGGCAGAGAGCCCAAGCTGAATTGAGCGGCTCAGGATTCTACCAGAGATACAGAGACGCAGTCAGGTTCAACCGCAACATCATCATAGCCGGCGCAGGGTCGCTGCTTGTTGGCGCCCTTGTGTCGCAGCTGTACGCAGGTTTTGACGAGAACAACCTGGCAGACGCGGCAATCGCGCTTGCGGCTGAATATGCCGTCTACATACCGGCATTTGCGCTTCTGTTCTACCTTGACAACCGGCAAAAATATGTCGACCCGGTTACGGGCGCAAGGGACAGCAAAAAGATAAGGAGCGACATCAAAAAGCTGCTGGCCACCTTCTCGGTGTCAGAAGTCATTTATTCAGTAGTCAAGGTCGCCGCGCAATACCAGCTCTTGCAGTCCGGTGCAGAGGCGTATGCCGCCTCCACCGTTGCCTCTGTACTGGCGTGGATGGTGTTCATGGTCGCGGTGAACACGATGGCCAAGGCGACGCGGCTGTTTCGGCACAGAGAGAAATAAATCGCACCATGCGATAAAAGGCAGGCATGGAAAGGTTCCGTCTGTCGCCCGGCCTTGACGTGTGCAGGGTGCTAAATGGCATGTGGCAGGTCGCAGGCGGCCACGGCTACATCGACCCGGGCAGGGCTATTTCAGAAATGGTCAGGTACCACGAATCAGGCTTTACGAGCTGGGACCTTGCAGACATTTATGGGCCGGCCGAGGATTTCATCGGCGATTTCAGGCAGGCGCTTGCAAAGGAAAAAGGCGAAGGAGAGCTTGCAAGAGTGCAGGCGTTCACCAAGTTCGTGCCCGAGCCGGTGCGCATGACAAGGTCGTTTGTAGAACAGGCAATCGACAAGTCACGCAGGAGAATGAGAGTAGAGGCTATCGATTTAGTACAGTTTCACTGGTGGGATTACAACAATCCAGCATGGCTCGACGCGCTGCTGTTTTTGTCGGATCTTCGCGACAAGGGCAAGCTGAGAAACGTCGGCCTGACTAACTTTGACACCGCGCACATGCAGGACATGGCCGACGCGGGGATAAGGATCGTCTCAAACCAGGTACAATATTCCATAATAGACCAGAGGCCGGACGTAAAGATGGCCGAGTTTTGCAAAAAGAACAACGTCAGCCTGCTTGCCTACGGCACGGTTTGCGGCGGCCTGCTGTCTGAAAAGTACCTCAACAGTGACGAACCATCAAACGCAGAGCTAGACACGTTGAGCCTGCGCAAGTACAAGAAAATGATAGACGCGTGGGGAGGATGGAAGCTTTTCCAGGAACTGCTGGCAGCGATAAAGTCGGTGGCCGACAAACACAATGCCAGCATCGCCAATGTCGCGACGCGCTACATACTGGACAGGCCAGCAGTAGCCGGCGTCATAATAGGAGCGCGCCTTGGACTTTCGGACCACAGGCAGGACAACGCCCGCGTCTTTGGCCTAAAGCTTGACGGGGAAGATAGGAAAAAGATAGAGGGTGTGACTACCAAGTCGCGGGACCTTTACGAGACGATAGGCGACTGCGGCGACGAGTACCGCTGACTGCTATTTTCCGGTTGAACTTATATAATGAAGCGGCCAAGAATTGCCGCACCGTGATTCCCTCGGGATTGCGCACGCGGCTCGGTTGTTCCCGGAGCTGTGGCGACAAAAGCCTTGAGGGGCTGCTGTCACGGTGCATTTAATATTGAAAATTTGCCCCTGCCCGAGCCATGATTCGGAACAGGGGCGGGGGCTGTGTTGTTGACTTGCAAAGACAGTGGGACTCGTTTGCTGCCTTTACATCCATACAAGAAAGCCTATTGATTAAAAACATCACGAGTACAATGAAAGATAATGCCAATAATTATTGCATTGAGTGAATATTTAGACGGACCGATTTGGCAGGGAACAGCTGCAGTTTTTTACGCATATAAGCATGGCAAAAATATATGCAGGTCCTGACGTGGTTACAGGCTCGATGTATCGCTGGAACTACTTTCTATAAACCAAGATCAATGTGGCAGCGCGTTTCAGAATCAAGGTGTAGCTTTTACTGATCAGCTTGTCAATGATTTCGTATAGTCTTTTGGTGTTGGGCGGGACGTGCGCGACAGAGGATCCCCGCTTCTCAATGCGTATAGCAAGAGCATCAGACTTATTTTGAACAAAAATGTAGACAAGGGATATTCTTGATGTAAAGACTCGTAAATAGGTTGCAAGGGCTGGTGCTAGCCCAGCACCCTTGCAGAGCGTCCCGTTTACCTTTGCAAGCCAGCCGGCTATTCGTAATATGGAAAATTAAAGAGTAGCTCATTTTGACCCTGAAACAATCCTATGCAATTTTGCAGCGGCTGTGCTACGGAGATACAATTCTCATGCTTAGGATAGAAGGATCGCCCGCAAAATACCTGAGATGGTCAACGGCGACGCGACTAATTTTCATGTTGAGGCGTTGGAAGGAAAGAACAAGTGAGTCACAGCAATACAAAACGCTAGCAAAAAGAATTATTAGGATTCTAATGAGTAGCATCTTTTCTTCTTACTTTAGATCCGATGTTTCCTCTTTCAATTTTCTGCCTTCCTCAGCTGCTTCTTTAGTTCCCGCCCAAGATGATACGTGATTCTTCACCATGCGGAGATAGATTCTCCTTATTGATGGGTCGGCGATGTGTGGCTGCCAATATCCGTCTTGAAGCTCATTAGCAAGAATTTTCAGTAGTATGGAAAAGTCTGAAAGTAGCTCGCGGTATTGTTTGTAAGGCTCGGCAGGACGTTCAAGCATCATTTCCGCAGAAAGTTTGTCAAGGCCAGAGACAATTTCTGCCAACTTTACGCCGAATGCGGAATTGAGCCCATTTACCGGGTTATAGGACATGGTATTAGTGTATATCAAGACTAGTTTAAAGAAGGTTCGACGAGAAACGATAGCTGACAATCTGTTATAGCCTAATATGAGCCGAAGATGATATGCTATTAATTCTCACTAGCTTGGCAAGATGGCGGAGGAGGTCAACATATCAAGCGAAAAAGAGGACTGCATCAAGGTTTACTGCAAGAGAGGGGTAGAGAAGCAGACTCGTGGGAAAAAGAAGAAGAGAGATAAACGACATTCTCAGGATATAAACGGATTTGCATGGCTATCAAATGGTAAGTATGGTGGCTGGATCAGGATGCAAGCCTAGGATCTGAAACTCGGCACTCCAAGGCCGTTAACTTCTAACCCCATCTGTATCGTGGCTCGTGTTATTGACCCAAAGAATGCCAGCGGTGCTGACGGTAGAGGAGCATTAGGCGGCTGGCTGTGCATTAAGGGTACGACTGGAGCAAACAAGACAAAGATTACAATAGCGGCGACAGTGCCAACCAAGACTTCTACATGCACCATCTGTGCTTCTCTGATATGCAAATGGTGCTTTTTAATCTTCTAGTAGCATAAGACTAGTAATGTTCCTGCATCATACATATCCTAACATGCTCTTTTTATCTACACTGGTAATTCTTGGAGTGATTTTCAATTGGTTGCCTGTCCGTTAACTTCGGGTGGCGGCGTGCCACCACCCCGTTAACTTGGTGATCTCCAAAATCGGAAGTACTTTTCTATTGGTATATCCAGCTCGAGGTTAAGAGGCTTTAGCCGTGCGGGAGATGACGGACAGCGAAATCGTTGCGATAAAATTGAGCATGCCAAGGAACTGATCCTAACTCCTACCGAAGTTTTCGATGAGGCTTCGGCGAGCGTTCCAGATAACAAGAAGCAACCAACATACATCAGGAACCACTTTTCAGATTCACGCGGTCTGGCTGCAGATACCACATATGATCCCTTTTTGGCATATCAGAAAAAAGCCATCAACTCTATGATTACATCGTTTATGGAGAAATACAAAGACGAGCTTGCTCAAGTATCGACAAGAGAACTACTTGAACGGCAAGATAGCTGCTGGATCAGGATGCAGAGCTTCTCTGAAAAATAAGGAAAGACCGCTTTCTTATGGAAAGCGGAAGCTTTCAGGTATGCCGTACACCGCCTGAACGTAGTTGTGGTTGGCATATCCCATCAGTTTACGAATAACATCTTCAACAGCAGTATCCTTGATTTCAACGACCACGCTGACATTCTCTCCAGCCTTTACTTTCTTGGTTAACCCCTTGACATCAAGCTCTGTCGTGTCTACCAAGCTAGTGATGTCCCACTGGTTCAGCCTAGCTGCTATGAATTGCAGCTTGCCATCGCTTTGTTGTCTTACTTCTGCTGTCGTTCTCATACGTAACTAGCGGTAAAGGTGGATGAGGTATATTAGCTGAATGCCATCACTCTAAGTTACTAACAAGGCAGCAAACCAGCACCCGAAGTTAACGACCAAGCGGCTAAGCCAGAAACACCTCAAGAATTACCAGTGTAATAATCCCGACACTGGTGAAAAATCGGGTCAAAAGCGATTGCAGCTGAAAGAAGGTCAGTGCTGTTGAATTAAGGTGATGAAGGTATTGTTACCAGCAAAAACTATTTCTTGGCAGAGAAGCGGCTACCGGCGGCCACAACCAGTATATTAGTAAATCAACAGAAAATGGCAATTTTACTAACAATGCGTAGCAACACTTATGATCAACCTTCGCTAAGCGAGTACTATTCGAGAGGGATATCGAATATAAAAAAAGGAGATGGCAGCTAGCCCTTGATTTTTGCCATCAGTTCGTTTTCTGTTAGCTCTCCATGGAATTTGGACAAATACTTGCCGTTGAGCAGTTGTTTATACTCTCCGAACCCATCACCGTAGATGTAATATCCTGTTTCATATCGTCCTTTTCCGTCTGAAGCCGAGATGAACAGCATTGCACTCTTGCCAACTTCCAAATCAGCACCGTTTGTGGCTATGTACTGCGAGTTTCCAACCGTTTGGACCTCTATGATATTACCGACGCTGATCGCGGTGCCTTTCAACACTTTTTGGACTACTACTGTCGCCTTAGAGGTTGCATCCACACTATTAGTTCTTGTATCGAACTTGTTGACATCCACTTTGTTCAATATTTTTCCCACGATTATGGAATCCGCTCCTGCGGCTGCTTGTTCAATGGAATCTGACGCATATGTGATATCGATGTAGCCCAGAGGCTGCTTCCCCGTTGTCTGAGCCGATGCAGCTTGATGATCGTCAAGCTCTAGGCGCGATGTTGTTTCTAAACTGGTTGCCAGCAGGGATGCAATCAATGCAACCACGCCGATGACTCCAATAGCAATTATTTTTTGCTGGAAATTTTTTGTGTCATTTTTCTCACCAATGACTATGGATATATCGACTTGACCTCGGTGCTATCTCCAGATTCGATGCTGTCGTTCACGTTGCAAGCATATGGCTTCATGATTGTTATGTGCGTATCAGACTGAGAAACATCTAAGAATCTTACCTTGTGTCCCATTTCGTGTCTTGCCACATATGTAATGTTTGGGTGGTTTCCATCAGTGCAATCGCTTTTGACCCGATTTTTCACCAGTGTTATAATCCCGTGTCATGAGCCATATATTGACTGTGTCTCAAAGACGGTTTAAATACATCTCGTTAGGTTAACCTAATTAGGCTTACCTAATTGACTATGAACGCACTCTCATTTGATAACCATGCAGTGGCCATGCCCCTGCTGCAAGAGCTTGTCGACGGCGTATCGCACAGGATAATCATGTCCACCATAGACGCGGCCAAGACGGCGGCTCAGGTATCGGCAGAGAATTCGCTTCCCCTCAGCTCCACCTACAAAAAAATAAAGAAACTACAAAACGCAGGGATTCTCTTTGTCGAGAAAATAGACCTTGATGGCAAGGGCAAAAAAGTCGTCTATTACAGGAGTAAGATCAAGTCGTTGGAGTTTAACCTGTCACGCGACCAGATCCTGCTCCAGCTTGAAAGAAATGATGTAAAATCCAGTGCAATCCGGGCCTGACAATATTTTTCAAAGATCGCAACCGCATTTTTGCGTTGATACAAGAATATATAGAAAAAAAGAGAAAAGGGGCCTAGGCCCTGCGGAAACCCACGAGCCTGCCGTATGCTATTGTGCCGGCGATCCCAAGCGACGCGGCAAGTGCAGCTACCGGGAACTCGGGCGTCACGACTGCCTTGGCAGTTTCTAGGTCTGCCCTTATCTGGTCTATGTGGCGCTGGATGTCCCCTGCAGGCTTTCGGTCGTCGATCATCTTGACAAGGTCGACTCGCATCGCGGTTTCGATCTTTTCCATCAAGGGCTTGTTGTCCTGCGCAATGTCGGACTCGATATTTTCATAGTTGTCAAGGTAGGCTTCCCTTGCAAGGGCCTTGGCATCGTCAAAGTTTCCTTCCTTGTATTCAGTTATTGACTGGCCAAGAAGCTCGTTTATTTTGTCAATGTATTCCCATCCGCCGATCTCTGATGCCTGAGCAGACTCGAGCTTGAACGCCTCCTCAAGCTTGTGCGAGATGCCGTCCAGAACGGTTTCAACTTCTGCAGGGTTTGCGGGGCGCACCACCAGTTCGTTCAGCTGATCAAAGAACTCTTTTGCTTCCTCTGCCTCATGCTCTGGCATCCGGGCCTTGATGTTCTCAAAGACGACCTGCGCCCTGTGCATAAAGGCGCTTGCGTCCTGATATTCTATCTGCTCTGCGATTGCGCCGTTTACGATTCCTTCCTCGTACTCATTTTCAGAGGTTGCGAGCAGGCCGATTACGACTCGAGCCCAGAAGGACGGGTCGTCTCTTTCTGATGCGCTGACTATTGCCTCCATCGCCGAATCAAGGCTTGCATTGATGCTGGCAGCCTGTGTTTTCACTTGCTCGACAGACATTGAGCCAATGTTTGAATAGAGGTCGTTTAGATCCTTGTTCAGCTTTTCGTCAAGAGCTGCGTCGTGCTCTTTTATCTCGCCGGTCATCAACGAATAGACCTCTGCAACAGGGTGGCCAGCATGCGCGGTCGCAAGTTCGTTGTTGCCCGCTTCTTTGTTCATCACGGCCTTTTCAAGATGGCCCCTGATGAATTCGACATTAGTTGCAAACTTGACATGATCGTCGCTTGTCTGCGCGGATGCTTTTGCAGCGGATCCTGCCCCTATTGTAAATATAGAGAATGCAAGGACAGCCGCAAGGACTAGGCTTGCTTTTGGCATGTGGCTCACGCCTTTTGTAGCGCTTATAAAGCTTGAATCCGATTTTCAGATCCTAGAACGCAAACCGAATGTATTTATTTACGAACTGGCGAGTAGTCCTGCATGGTAGGCGAAGCGATTGCAAACTTTGATGCCTACGTCGGTGTTGCGATAGGACTGTTTGTAGTCGGCCTCTTTGCGGTAATGGTTTATGAAAGAGCCAGCTCTAAATCCCGCCAGCAGCAGCCCGCAGCTGCAGACCGAGACGACGAGTAAAGGCTACCATTCTGACCGGCTCATCATCGAAAAATTTTCCAAGGAAGGCTTTACCAAACTAACGACAATCCAGCAAAAGGCGCTGCCAGTAATTTCAAGAAAGATAAACTGCCTGCTTGTGGCGCCCACCGGCTCGGGCAAGACAGAGGCCGCAGTCATGCCTGTCTTTACAATGCTTGCCCACGACAAGGGCAGGGCGGGCACGATAAGGGCGATGTACATAACGCCTCTTAGGGCGCTCAATAACGACGTGCTGAGAAGGATTGTCAAGTACGCCGAGTTTGAGGGCCTCAGGGTAGAGATACGCCACGGCGACACGACGGCCGCTGCAAAGCGCAAGATAGTGGACAACCCGCCAGACATTTTGATAACCACGCCAGAGTCGCTTGCAGTCGTGCTCACAAGCGACAAGATGCTTGCTGCACTCAAAGGCCTGCAGTATGTAATAGTGGATGAAGTGCATGAGCTGGTGCCCTCTGAGAGAGGGTCGCACCTGTCGCTGAGCCTGGAGCGGCTGCAGGCAGTCTCCGAAAGCCAGGTCACAAGGATAGGGCTTTCTGCAACGGTGGGCAACCTGAAGCAGGCGGCGCAGTTTGTGTCTGGCGCAGGCAGGCGCCACGCCGTCCTTGTGGACACGTCGGCGAGAGGTTACGATATCGATGTAAAATACGTCAAGGGATCGCTCAACAACGTCGCGCGTTTCGTGACGGATTATGTCAAGAGCAGCAAGATCGAAGGCTCTGTGCTGCTGTTCACAAACACCCGCGACGAGGCGGAATATCTGGGGACGATTTTGAAAAACCAGTCAGAGGTCAAGGTCGACATACACCACGGCTCGCTGTCAAAAGAGGTCAGGGAAGAGACAGAGCATACCCTCAGGGCAGGCGATGCAGGCATTGTAGTATGCACAAGCTCGCTAGAGCTTGGCCTTGACATTGGCTCTGTTGACCTGGTCATACATTACGGATCACCACGTCAGGTATCCAAGCTGATGCAGAGGATTGGCCGAAGCAGACACAAGCAGCGCACTTTTGCCAAGGGCCTCATAGTGACCAACAACGCCGACGATGAGATAGAGGCAAAGGCGATAATCAATCGCATGAAGCAGGGATCAATAGAGGAGCAAAAGATGCACGAAGGCGCGCTTGACGCAATGGCACACCATCTGGTCGGGCTGGCGATGCAGACAAGGGACCCTGTCAGGGTTGATGATGCCTACGATCTGGTTACAAAGGCGTATCCCTACCGCAACGTCACGCTCTTTGACGTGGAGAGCTGCCTTGACATTTTATCGGGACACAACGTGATAAAATATGACAGGGAGAGCAGGACGTACGTGCGCAAGATGAAGGCGTACAAGTATTACTTTGAAAACCTGTCGATGATACCGCACGTCCTGAAATTTGAGGTCGTCGACTCGATAAGCAAGCGCAGGATAGGGACGCTTGACCAGCAGTTTGTCGGCGACTATGGCGAGCGGGGCAACGTCTTTGTGCTGAAAGGTTCGCAGTGGCGCGTCCTTGCAGTCGACGAGGGGAGGATGGTGGTAAACGTCGAGCCACTGCACGGCGCGGCGATAAACATACCCTACTGGGTCGGCGAGATGATACCAGTAGACGTCAAGACGGCAGAAGAGGTCGGAATTGTGCGCGCAAGGGCGGCAAAGGGGCAGCTAAAGCTGTCGACTACGTTAATGGACGACACGCTAAGGGAGCTTAAGGTAATCCCGGACTCGAAAAACATTGTCGTCGAAAGCGTCGCTTCCCGCAACATGTTAGTGATGCACTCGGCGTTTGGGTCAAAAACAAACAATACGCTTGCGTCGCTTTTATCGACGATATTGTCGTCGCAGATGGGCTACACCGTAGAGTCCAGAGCGGACGCGTACAGGATAATGCTTACCTCAAGCGCAAGGATGACAGAGGGTAGGGTCAGGGCCGCGCTTGGCGACACCTATGATCTGGAGCCGGTGATAATTGCGTCGCTCACCGGCACGCACCAGATAAACTGGAGAGTGTGGTCAGTCGCCAAGAGGTTTGGCATGATCGCAAGGGAGGCTGTGTACGACAAAAAGGCGGCGCGGATGATCTATGACCGCTACGCCAAGACGCCTGTAAGTGCCGAGTCGATAAGGGAGCTGGTGCACGACAAGTTTGACATCGTGCAGGCGCAAAAAGTACTGGACGGCATCAAGTCAGGCGAGATCAAGATCCACTGGCTCGAAGTGACGAAATTCTCCGACCTTGCCCGGCCGGTGATAGAACATTCAAGCAAGTCTGCCGCAGCTCCCCAGAGCATTGAAAAGGGAGTGATAGAGCTTGTGAAGGAAAGGCTGGAAAAGACAAAGCACAGGCTCATCTGCATTCGGTGCGCAAAATGGGAGCGGGTGATGGAGACCAAGGACGTGCCGGAGGAAATAGTGTGCCCGCACTGCAGGTCAAAATTAGTCACGGCGACGTTCTGGTCGGACAGCGAGCTTGGCAGGATAATCAAGACGCGCCTGACAGGGGGTAAATTGAATGAAGATGAGAACCACCGCTTTGAGAGGGCATGGAAGGTGGCGTCTCTTGTCAACAACTTTGGCAGAAAGGCGCTGATAGTGCTTGCGGGTCACGGCATCGGCGCCGACACGGCTGCAAGGATACTGCGCAACTATGTCGACGACGAGCAGGTCTACAGGAGCATCTACGAGGCTGAAAAGCAGTACGTAATCACGCGTGGGTTCTGGGACTAGCCCAGGTGGACTATTGAAGAGTAGGGCCGCATCGTAAGCTCTGCCTTGCCTTCCCGCCCGGCCCCCGCTGTAACGCCGATGACCCTCACTCTGTCGCCAACGCTCAGTCTGTTGACGTAGTTGCTCTGGTTGCGCCACCCGACTAGTCGGATTTCACCCGTGTCGTCGCCAAGCAGGGTCGAAGTCACAGTCACAGTCTCGCCGGACTTTGTGTTGACATCGGCCGTGTCTGGAGCCTGCAGCACTATCGCCTCCACTATTACGGGACTTGCCTCTGGCGTTGGCGCAATGTCCTTTATCTTGCTCTCGAATTTTGCAAGGGCAGGAAACGACTTGTCGTCCTCTGTCACGCGGAGGTACGAGTCGTCCTTTGACAGCGTGACAGAATTTCCAAATATCCTTGAAGGCACACACTCGATCATTGTCCCCGGCTCGACAGAGCTCGGGCTTGTAAGCGAATTGTCAATCGTGAGCGTAAGCGGCCTGCCTGCCCTGTCTACTGCCAGAGCGATAAAGCTGCCCCTGCCAGTTTCCTCGCCGACAGAGATGATGCGCAACGGCATCACGTCAACATCCTCCTGCGAGCCGGAAAATTCCATTATTGTGCCTTCGTCGCCATGAAGCTCAAAGTCGCCGTTTCCAAACTGCGGATTCCCCTGCTTGACCCTCACGCCCACTAGACGGACCTTGGAGCCGGTCTTGAAGACCTTGGGCACCCGCGACTCGTCGACGTTCCATATCACTGCCCGGAGCGTGCGCGTGTTTGCCTCGTTTGACACCTGCAATTGCAGTGACTTGCTTGGCTCGCCCCTCTGGTTGACAAACTCGGATATTCGGGGATTAGAGTGGACAAAGCCAGTGATCACGGCCGAGTCCTGCGTGTCCTTGACGTCGTCTACAGACATTGCTATCGAGTCAAGGGCAGGGATCTGTCCCGGATCGTCCTTTACCACTTCAAGTGCGCTATAGCTTCCAAGGTTGAGGATGGGCTTGCCGTCAAGGCCGGCCCGGACGTATGCCTTTACTATCTTTACCAGGTCGCCGGCCTGCAGCCCCATCTCATCAGGTGCCCCCACCTGCTTGTCCCACAGCTTTACTCGCACCCTTGCGTCCTTGTCAAAGACGACCAGCGTCCGGGTGGACGACTGCTCGTTGCTATCCTTTTTGGTGAAATTATGGATTGGATAAATGTTCATTATCCTGCCGGTGATCGTGACATCCTTGGCACCCACGTACAGATCCTTGAGTCCCGACTGGGTCTTGGGCGCGCTTTCAAACGATATGCCAAGGTCCGCGGCCACTAGGAAAAGCGCCCCCTGGTCCGTCAGGTAGCCGGCGCCCACCTTGCGCTTTTTTTCGTCCACCATGTCCCTGACGAGCTCGGCGGTCAGGTCTGGCTTTTGCTTGAGCAGTATGCCTACCATGTCGATAAAGCTCAGCGACAACCTCTATTTCCCCCGTTCAAGAAAGAATTGGAGAACTTGCTAATATATCTTGAGAGAACAATGCCAGCCATCTTTAGATACAGAGATTAGCCGGCTTGCCTGCAACATCCCCGTATGGCCGGCTATTGCGTCAGCGTATCAGACCTGCACATGAACTATGGCAACGTTGCAGCGGTGGACGGCATTTCATTTAACGTCGACTATGGCAGGGTGTTCGGGTTTTTGGGTCCAACGGTGCCGGCAAGACCACTACTATCAAGGTATTGACGACGCTGGTGCATCCCACGTCCGGTACAGTAAGCATCTTTGGGCAGGATGTTGTAAAGCACGCCAAAGAAATCAAAAAGTGCATAGGCGTTGTCTTGCAGGAGCCAAGCTTTGAGGGCAACCTCACGGTGGAAAAGGCCCTTGACCTGTACGGCATGATGTGGGGCGTGCCGGGAGAAAAGAGGCGCGACAGGACGCGTGAACTGATTGAAAAATTCGACATGCAGGAATTTCAGAGCAAAAAGAACGACGAATTGTCGATAGATCAGCGAAGGCGCGTACAGGTGGCGAGGGAGTTCATGCACGACATGGACCTATTGTTCCTTGACGAGCCGACCGTAGGACTTGATCCTGCGGCGCGCCGGATGCTCCTTGATTATGTGAAAAAGCACGTGCACGGCGGTCTGACCGTGTTTTTCACGACGCATATCATGGAAGAGGTCGAATACCTGTGCGACGAGATTGCCATAATCAACAGGGGCAAGATGGTCGCAATTGACACTCCGGCCGGACTGAAACAAAAGTACGGCGGCATAAAGGCAGTCGAGATAAAACTCAAAGATCCGGTACAACCGGCGATGGGCATAATCAAGGCCGTGGCTGGCGGGTCGGTCGTCGAGGTGCCGTCAGAGGATACGATCCGCATCAGCTCGCACGACGCGCAGGAATTGCTCGTAAAACTGATAGAGACACTTGCCAGAAACTCGGTGCAGATAGAGAGCGTGTCTGTTAGTCCGCCGACGCTTGAAGAAGTGTTCTTGGCCGTAGTAAACGGCAGAACCTAGACCTTCATTTTCAGTATCGACATCGTGGCAAGCGCAAATGTGCCTGCTGCAACTGCAGCGATTATCCCGGCTTCGACGTTTGTGAAAAATGTAACTTGGTTAAAGATGCCTGCCCGGGTAATGTCGACGATATAAGTCAGGGGATTGACATAGAAAGCAGTGCCAAGGGCGCCGGGCACTCCCTGACTTGGATAGAAAGCCGAGCTGACAAACGAAAAAAAGAGGAACACGCTATTGACTATGACGTTAAAGCCTTCGCTGCTCTTTAGCCGGGTAGAGATAATAACTGCTATAGAGCCGAAAAATATTGCGCCCACCAAAAGCGCGTAGAGTACGTACAATGAGCCGAGCAAGGTAGGCTGCGCGCTTCCGATCAGTGTTGGCGTGCCTGCCAGCATTATGAGGCCGGCGCTTGCAAGGCCCATCAGCATTATTGTGACAATGTTGCCAATTACGTACTCCATCCTCGCAAAAGGCATCACAAGTATCTGTTTGAGCATGCCATTCCTCTTGTCGTTCCATATTATGCTGCCGGCCGCGGTGCTAGAGTTCATCATATTAAAGCCGACCATGCCGGCGGCAAGGTATGCAGGATAGGGAACGCTAGTGTTGCCGATTGCGACTCCTTGGTTGCCGATAAGCGCAGAGTAAGAATAGCCGGCGATAAAGATGTAGATGATGGGAAATACGATTTGCCAGATTAAAAATACCTTGTCGATAGAGGCGACCAAGTTTCTGTAGATCAGGGTTGCTACTGCGTTCACGGCTCTGATGGAAAGATGCGTCTTTTTGCTATATGAACCATCACAGGCCAAGTGCTAGGCAGTCAGGGTGCGTGGGAGAAACAGAAGAGATGTCAACTCCAAATTCAAACTCGTAGCGAGCCGCGGAATCCCCTGGCAGCATAGTAGGATTCAGCACCGTTGTGATACACAAAGACAGTATTGTAGCGCCTATCACCAAAGATCGCGCCGCCAAGTTTTCTAATATCAGGAGGTGTTTTCAGCCAGCTTGACGTCTTTGTATCGAATTCGCCAAGTTTCTGCAACTCGCAGTACTGGTCTTCAGTTAAAAGCTCAATGCCCATGGCGTCTGCCATATCCATTGCGCTATCTTTTGGCTTGTGTTCTTTCCTTTCTTCCCGGGCCTGACGGTCATAACAAAGGCTCCGGCGTCCTTTAGGACTTTCCACCGAACAATCATAGAAAATGTATTCGTCTGTCTTCTTCTTCTTTTTATCATGGCTAACAAGAACAACATCTGGCTCGCCGCCAGTTCTCTCCATTTCATAGAGTGACCATAGTTTTTCAGCACTGGCTCCTTCTAGCTTTGCACGTACTTTGGCCCATTCAAGGCCTTTATGGCGGTCCATATTCTTCTCAAAGCGGATTTTTAATACCCGCAGTAGTTCTTCACGTTGTTCTGGGGACAATTCCTTTTTGAGCCTGTGCATGATCTCATGGCATTCATCCCAAGTTCATAAACCATCTGTGCAGAGGGATATGCACATGCATACATATACATGTATACAGCGCCGGCTCTTCTTGTGTCCCCTTGACTGCCTTGAAAAAATATAGAACAACGATTTAAATAACTAGCAGGCGCGCAATTGTCCGATGATGGCAGAAGGAGACATGGCCGAGAAAAAGTTGCGCGGCTCTGGCGGTTTCGCTATTGCAAAGGTTTCTGATGATGAGCAAAAGATGGCCAACCTCGGAGGCCCGGAGTTGTTCTTGGCCGGCATCGGCAGGCTTGACAGCGACAGGTTCGTGAAATATTTCTGCAACAAGTGCGAGCGCGAGTTTGAGGGCGCGCCCACTTTGTCATACGAAAACCCAAACGAGGACCTCGGCGAAGGAGTTACGCTAGCAGAGAAGGGCGAGTACAAGTGCAGGGCGTGCAATGCTACGATCGCCCAGTATCGCAAGTTCAGCACGCCGGCGCAGGCTCAGCAGCCCGCCCCGGCGCAAGCACCAAAGGCAGAGAATATGAGGCCGCAGGAAGCCACGGCGGCACCAGCTGCTACCACTGCCGCTCTGGCAGAGGGTTTCGTGCCGGTAAGCCAGCTTGTTGGCATGGCGGCCTATGACGGCGAGGCGATGCTTGTAGGCAAGGTGCAAGAAGTCGGGCTGCGAAGAGAGGAGGGTGGAAACGCCAAGATAATGGTCAGGATAGCGTCAGGAGCCGGCCAGAAGGAAGTCGAGTGGGACGGCATATCAAAGATAGGCGACATTATACTGCTTGGAGCAAAGAACAGGCCCTCTGCGTCTGCAGGCAAGTGCCCGTCCTGCGGCTACCAGAACGAGGCAGGATCGCTCTTTTGCGAAGAGTGCGGCACTAAGATTACTTGAGGATTATCCTAGCGTCGACTACCCGGGCACCCTTGCCTTCCTCGAGAACCAGGAGCGGGTTGATGTCAAATTCCTTTATTTCGGCAAAGTCTGTCACCAGCTGGGACAGGCGCTGAAGCGAATCGGCGATTGCCTTCAGGTCCGACGGCTTTTCTCCCCTGACGCCCTTTAACAGCTTGATGGTCTTTATGGACTCGACCATTTTTGATGCCTCGCGCTCGTCGATGGGCGCGATCCTGAACACGACGTCTTTGAGCACCTCGACATAGATGCCACCAAGGCCAAACATTATCACGGGACCAAACGTCGGATCCTGACTTGCGCCAAGTATCGTCTCCTTGGCTGACTTGACCATCTCCTGCACGAGCACGCCCTTGATGCTGGCGTCGGCCCTGTACCTTTTGGCATTTTCAATTATCGACCGAAAAGCAGCGCGCAGCTCGTCGTCGCTTTTCACTCCCACCTTGACTCCACCAGCATCTGACTTGTGGATGATGTCTGGCGATGCTATCTTCATGACGACGGGATAGCCGATCTCTTTTGCAGCCCTTATGCACTCGTCTTCTGTGGCTCCAAGGATGCTCTTTGGCGTCGGAAAGCCATAAGCCTTCAGCACTTCATAACCTTCTTCTTCCAGCAGGTTGTTCCTGCCCTGCTTTCTCACGCCTTCAAATATTGCCCTGACACGCTCTTTGTCCTTTGCAAACTGGAGAGTGCCGGCCTTTGACGAGGCAGAGTCGACCCAGCTCTTGAACTCGTACATCGCCTTTAGAGTGCGGATGGCCGGCTCTGAGTAGAGGTAGTAGGGAATGCCGCCTTCTGACATTATCGCCCTGTTCTCGACTCCCTCTGCGAGGCCCATGAGCGAGGCAAGCATTGTCTTGTTCGGGAATTGCTTTGACATCTTTACAAGCGTCCTTGCAAGGTCATCGTAGTTGAGTGTGGCAGAAGGCGTGCACATTGTCACCACAGCTCCTACATTTGGATGCGCAAGGACGAGGTTGAGCACTTTTTCAAACCTGTTGAAATCGGCGTCGCCTACAATGTCCACAGGGTTTCTCGGCGACCCGTAGGCCGGTATAACCTGCGAGATGGCATCGCGGATCGACGAAATGTCGGCCATCTTTAACCCGTATTTTGAGCAGGCGTCCGTAGATATGATGGCAGGGCCGCCGGCGTTAGAGACTATTACAACGCCTCCCTCAGGCAACGGCTGCTTTGAAAAGGCGGTCGCAAGGTCAAAGAGCTCACCCATCGTGTCTACCCGGATGACGCCGCACTGGGCAAATGCGGCTTCATAGTTTGCGTCAGAGCCGCCAAGTGCTCCCGTGTGCGATGCGGCCGCCTTGGCGCCTTCGGCAGTCCTGCCGGACTTTAGCACAATAATTGGCTTTTTACGCTCTGTCGTTATCCTTTTTGCTATCTCCATAAAGCGCCGGGCGTTGCGTATGTCCTCCAGGTACATGACAATGACGCGCGTGTCGTCATCCTCTGCAAGGAGCTCCAGCACGTCGCTTTCATCCATGTCAACCTTGTTGCCCATGCTTATGACCTTGGAAAAGCCGATGTTTTGCGCTTCGGCGTCCTCCACCGTCGCAGCGCAGATGGCTCCGCTCTGCGACACTAGGGCAATGCCGCCGTGCTTGGGCGTGATTTTGAGAAAAGTTGAATTCATCATGTTAGCATCAGACAGGCTCATGATGCCAAGGCAGTTTGGCCCGATTACCCGTATGCCGTACTTGCGGGCGATCTCGCCTACTTGCTTTTCAAGCCGGGCGCCCTCCTCATCAACTTCCTTGAAACCTGCAGAGACGATAATTGCGCCCTTGATCCCCTTCTTGCCCACCTCTTCCATTACGGCAGGCGTGAACCTGCTTGGCGCGGCAACTACCGCAAGGTCTACTTGGCCGGGAATATCCATCACGCTTTTGTAGGCAGTCAGCCCGCCGACGGTCGGGTTTGATGGAGTTACAGGATAGATGGTTCCTTTGAAGTGCTTGGCAATGTTTGTAAATATCGTCTTGCCTACGCCCGGCTTTTCAGAAGCGCCGATTACCGCTATGGACTTGGGTGAAAAGAAGATCGAGTTGGACATGATGAGAGAGGGTCGGCTCTGGCTGGTTATAAAAGTTGGTTCATCCCAAGATGGACTTTTATTGCAGGTATGGCAACAACCATTAGCCATATGTCCGCCCTGCTGTTTCTGATAATAATACCGGCAGTCATTGCGTTTGCGTTTGGCGTGTTTGTAATGTATAACATACTGCCGGAAATCAACGACAGGCTCGACTATTACTACGGCTATCCTGATGCAAAGCGCGTCATAGTGGACGACTCGCCCTGAAAGCAACCTTTATTTTAAATCCAGCAATAATTGTAGCCGTCAATGACCATAGATGCCATTGTCGATTCCCAGATGGACGGGCTTGTTTCTGATCTTCAGACGCTGATAAGGCAGCCGAGCGTTTCGGCAAAAAAAGTCGGCCTCGTTGAATGCGCAAATCTAGTCGCAGGCATGATGCAAAAGGCAGGCATAAGCTCAGAGGTCCTGTACCTTGACGACAAGGACGTGCCGCCGATTGTGTACGGCGAGGTCAGGTCAAAGGCAAACCCCGGCAGGACGCTCTTGTTTTACAACCATTATGACGTGCAGCCGGAAGAGCCCCTTGAACTGTGGGATGACGAGCCGTTTTCCGGCAAGATAAAAGACGGCAGGGTTTTTGGCAGGGGGAGCGCCGACGACAAGGGCGAGCTGATAACTAGGATAAAAGCAGTCGAATATTTCTTGAAAACCACCGGCGACGTGCCGTGCAACGTCAAGTTCATGGTGGAAGGCGAGGAGGAGATTGGAAGCGTCCATGTCGAGCAATACCTGAAAAAATACAGAGACAGGCTTGCTTGTGACGGCGTGATATGGGAGTTTGGCTATGTCGACGCAAAGGACAGGCCGGTGGTGAGCCTCGGCATGAAGGGATTGCTGTACATAGAGCTTGCTGCAAGGGGCCCATCAAGGGACGCGCATTCCAGCCTCGCAGTCCTCATAGAGAACCCCGCATGGCGGCTTTTGGCGGCACTTCAGACATTGCGCGACCCGTCCGGCAGGATACTGATAAAGGACTGGTACAAGGATGTCAGGGCCTTTACAAAGCAAGAGCTCGCAGTAATCGCAAAAGAGTCGTTTGACGATAAAGAATTCAAAAAAGAGTATGGCATTACCCGCTTTGTAAACAATGCAAAAGGCGTCGACGTCAGAAAGGCGCTCGTCGGGATGCCTACCTGCAACATCGCTGGCTTTGTCTCCGGTTACACGGGACCCGGCGCCAAGACGGTCCTGCCGTCAGAAGCTGTGGTCAAGCTCGACTTTAGGCTTGTGCCTGACATGATGCCGGAAAAACAGCTTGTGAGGCTAAAGAGGCACCTGAAGGAAAAGGGCTTTGGCGATGTCGAAGTCAGGTTCATACACGGCGAGGCCGCAGCACGGACTTCGATAGGCGACCCCTTTGTGAAAAGGGTCGCAGAAGCTGCAAAAGAGTCGTTTGGCGACGTCATCCTGAGCGTGTCGTCTGCCGGCACCGGTCCGATGTACTCGTTTGTCAAGGTGTTGAAATCACCGTGTATCTCTGTCGGGAGCACATACATCTTTGCGCGCATACACTCGCCAAACGAGTTTGCCAGAATCGATCTTTTGAACAAGTGCACCAAGTGCATTGGCAGGATAATGGAAAAGTTCGCACTAGGTTAATAACGTCAGGGCCGCTTACTGTATATGCGTTGAAGCGAGGTCACTATGTCCTGATAGGAGGGGCTGCGGTGTTTATCGCCGGCATTGCGCTCACCGTGATATGGGCCCTCCCTCTGGCACAACAGCTCGGCAAGGACACGTCGATTACGCAGGGGACCAAGCTGTCGCCTAATGAGTCGCAGACTATGTCACTGGATGTCACAGACCCTGCCAAGACCCTTTCGATTGTCATAAATGCAAACAACGAGGCCAAGCTGACTGCGGTTCTTACCGACCCTGCTGGGACAAAGTACATCGACACGCCGTTTGTCAAGACTGTGACGCTATCTGCACAACCGACCGTGACTGGGATCTACAAGCTAGAAATAACAAACATCGGCACCGAGGATACAGAGATTGACGCGATTTTTGGTCACCTGCCCGGCACTGGCCCCGATAGGGTGAATGCGGAAATGTTTTCAGGCGTCATAGCCGGCACCGGCATCATAATCGCAGGCATCATCGTAATGATAGTGGGAGTCGTGATCTTGGTGGTTGACAGGAAAAAGTGATGTGATTTTAAATAACAAGTGCAGACATGCGTGCCCTTGCGGTGACGGCATTTGCCCACAGGGTTTCAAATACGTCCCGCTGGCTTGACACAAGTTCTCTGTCGTTGCTGTAGACAAGCTTGCTCAGTGCCTTGTCGCCCTGTATGCCGGCGACTAACTCACTTTCGCTCACCGCAAAGCTCCCCTTCACGCTGGCGAGATGGCGCAGCTCTACGAATTTCACCAGCTCTTTGCAGTGCTCCAGGTTTTCCGGCGTGATTTCAGTGACGTACCTGATGTGGACGCCACGCTTTTTTGCCGAGATGTAGCCCTGCCTTATCCTGTCGCTCATTGAAAACGCAGGGATGGACGACTCGACGCAGGCGCACCAGCTTGCACGGATATTTGACTGGAATTTTGCGATGGCTGCGGCAATGTTTTCTGCGCCGCTGATGACTTGGAGCAACCCTTCAATGGCGGTGTGCGCCCGTATTTAGAGGCATTGCGCGGACACAATTTATATGGCAAAAACTGACGGCATAGTGTGAAGAAACACTTGCACTCCTCAAAGGCTGCAACTGTTGTTACGGCCAGCCTGCTGCTGTTGTTGCTGTCGCTGCTGCCGGCTGCACTTTCCTTCACTAATCAGGCATACGCGCAGACATCGTCTGACCACATGACTTCAGACCAATCCCACGTCCCTACTGCGCAGATCGGCAACCGCCAAGTCGCGCTTGATTTCAAGACGACCCCTGCCACGCCGCTGCCCGGTGAGAACGTCGACATGAGCCTTTTCCTGTTTGACAACAGTACGAGCAAGGCCATACTTCACGTGACCTTTATCCTGGGGATTACCAACGAGGAGGGCAAGCAGGTATTTTCAGAAGTTGTGCATGGCCACGACGGCACGGTCAACCTCAGGTTCATAGAGGATAATTCGGTTCCAAGGTACAGGGTAAGTGCAAACTATGACAACCTGTCGGCAAGCTACATCTCTGATGTTGGCAGCCCAATAAAGGTACAGGGCAAAGTGTTCCTCGCCCCTGGCAACTATAACGTCGCAGTCGAAGTAATAGGCATCGATCACGACAGCACTTCCCTGCAAGAACCGGTAAAATACAATTTCATCTTGCCAGTGGCACCAAAGCAGGCGCTGCCCGTTAAATATCAGGACAGGACATTTGAGGTAGGCGCATATTCCTCCATGAGCATCACCGGCGCAGAGCTGTTTACAGAAAAAAAGCAGCTTGTGATCCATTCAGATCACGGCAACTCTACGGGCGACTTCAAGATCACGCTAGAGATACCAAAAGAGATGATGTCTGGGCCGTTCTCTGCGACGTATGGCGACGGAAGCGCCCTTGAGATGCAGCAGACACCAGGTGACAACTCGACTACCCTCATACTTACCGGCAAGCACGCCGGCCACAACACCGATAGCTCTGTCGTAATCTCGGCTGCAAACGTCGTGCCAGAGTTCCCGGTGGCCAGCCCGGTGGCTGCGGCAGGATTTGCCAGTGCCGTCATACTGTACATCAGGACGTACAGGCTGAAATCACAAGGGCCATAGTGTAAACAAAAAGAAGTGGGCATTGGGTGATTTGAACACCCGACCACCGCTGTGTAAGAGCGGTATCATAACCGAGCTAGACCAAATGCCCGCAGGGATTGCAAAGTCTGACGGTCTTATAAATTGCAAACTGATTGCAATTTCAATTGCAATTGCGAAAGGCAACACGTATTAGTTGCAGGAACGATATATTTTACACCATATGCAGCAAGACTACCGCAAGCTCTCCAAGGCCGAGCTGGAAAAGGCGCTTTTAAAGCTAAAGGGCTGGAGGGTAGAAAACAACAAGCTGCACAGGACTCTGGAATTTGACGATTTTTCCCACGCCTTTGCGTTCATGACCCGTGTTGCAATAGAGGCCGAAAAGCTGAACCATCACCCGGAATGGTCCAATGTCTACAACAAAGTCACCATCGACCTTGTGACGCACGACATCGGCAACGAGATAAGCAACTATGACATCGAGCTTGCAGGCAAGATAAACGTGATCTATCATGGCTGACTGGTGTACGCCAGTATCGCAGCTATCGTCTTGGCGTCCTGTATCTCGCCGCTAAAGCACTTTTTGACGGCAGCTGCAAGGCTGATCTTTTTTACGACAATGTCCTCGTCATCATCCATTGACCCGCGTCTTGTAACTTTTTTCAGCTCGGTTGCTACGAAAAGGTGCATCAGCTCGGTGTCGTAGCCTGGAGCCATGTACCATTTCAGAAACGGCCTGAGGCGGCCTGAATAGCCTATCTCCTCGTTCATCTCGCGAAGAGCTGCCTGCCTCGGCGTCTCTCCCTCCTCCATCTTGCCGGCAGGTATTTCTAGCAGCGTCTTGCCGGCGGCATGCCTGTACTGCCTCACCAGCATCAGGTAACCGCCTCCGTCATCGTCGTCATCATCATCGTCGACTGCCACTATGCCTACCGACGGCCGGTGCTCGACTATCTCTTTTTCGAGAATCCTCCCATTTATTGAGAATTTATCTAGGCGCATCGAGATGGCGCCAGAGTAGACCTGCCTGCTCTCAACTATCCTGACTGACACGTCCCCGTACATGTGATGGAGATTAATTACTGATTCGCTAATTTTATAGCAGAGGATGGCCCCTTTTGCCATGTGGACTTTATAGACGCCGACGGCAACATCATCGTGCCAAAGGCAGTTAGGCCAACCATCGGCCTGCAAGAGACTTCACTTGGAAGCAAAAAGGGCGCCCGGCGGCAATACCGCTACGGCACCCTCCATATACGTGATTATGATAGCCACTATACAGTCCATGTGGACAGAGTCGACCCGCGCAGCAACCCCCTTGGGCACCTGCTCGCCGACGCTCCAGAATACCTCGCCGCAACTGCCGCAGCGACGCTGGCAAGCAGGTATGTAGGGAGGAAGGTGTACAGCAAATGCAGGGGCGAGGGCAAGTCCACCGGCGAGGCGCTGGCCCAGGCCGCAGCCGCAGGGCTTGTGACAGGACTGGCCGCAGGCAAGTGGGCATACGATACTACAAACAACATCAGAAAGAAAAGAAGGGGCTAGGCTTTTCTGCTCTGGTGCTGGGGCCGGGCAGGCGAGGGCCTGATGAACGGGTCAAGTATGTTCCTTTTCTCCCTGCTCTTCAGAGAATAGAGTACGTGATCCTCACCTCCCACTTTGTACGTCCCGAGAGGGTCAAACGCATACTCGCTAAGGGACGAGACTACCTCGTGCAGGGTATCACATATGACCGTGCCGTTTGCAGGCGCGTGTGTATTTATCTTGGCACACCGATTCATCGTCTGTCCAAACAGGTCGGCGCGTGAAGAGTTTGGCGACTTGGCGACCTGTACAGTCCCGTAATCGGCGCTGATCCGGTAATTCACTGGCGGCAGCCTGCGCAGGCTAAGCGCATTGTTGATGTGCCTGTGCGCGGCCATCATGTACAGACTGCATTCCAGCGCGTTTTTAAATGCACATATGTCGTGTTTATTGGCCGTCTGCGGAAAATAGTAAATAACGGCATCGCCGGCAGTCTTGACTATCTCGGCTCCAAAGTTCGCTATGATCGTGGACATGGAGTTTAGAAACTCGGAATAGTAAGGAGCGATACTTGAAGGGCCAAGAGTCGCTGCAACCTGCGTAGAATTCATCATATCCACGTAGCATACGCAGACATCCTGCGCATTGCCTGAAAAGCTCACCTCGTCCACAAGATGACCTGCATAGCCAGAGGTCTTTGGGGCGGTGGGCACAACAGGAAATTCGTCGTAATAAGAGTCATCTGACAAGTGGCAGCAGCCCCCTTTTTTGCACTGGCGATTTCATAGGCAAACTCGCACTTTTACTTTTCTTCTCCTTCTCCTCCGTCAAGGCACGTTGCCAGATGCTCGTATGTACGCGCAAGGTCGGCTACACGCTTTTTTGTTTCCTCGTCAAAGTACTGGAAGCTGCGCCCTATCCCGGAAGTGACGCCCGACGAAAATGCGGTTTTTGAGCCTGCAAGACGCAGGATCGCATCTTGGACTTCCATTGGCAGAAACTGGAGGCTGCCGCCTATCCCAAGGCCAAGGCCGGCTGCAGCGTCACCGGCGGGGTCTGCCCACGCCAGTATTTCCTGCTGCGTGAGCAGCTGCAAATGCCTAAAGCTTTGTCCAAGGCCTAAACCAAAACCCTTTGCAAACTCTGAATCAGACTCGGCCTTGCGGAGCGCCGCTTCCTGCAACTCTGACCCAAGCCACGGAAAGTTGTGACCAAGGCCGTCTCCCAGACCCGCGCTGAACCTGGGGTTCGACATGGTTTCAGAGAGGATCTGATCGCGTGTTTCTGGCGGCATACGTGTAAAGACGTGCCCGAGGCCAAAGCCGAGGCGGTACGCAAGAGCGGCATTTTTCCTAGCCGCCGCAAAAACCTCTCTTTTCTCGTCCATGTATTGCATGACCCCGGAAAGCCCCGAGCCGAGGCCCCTTGCAAATTCGTCGCTCTTCTCAGCCCATGCCAGAATCTCCTCGCGCAGAGATCCAGTCATGTATGGATATGTGCTGCCAAAGCCGGCGGCCAATCCCCTGGCAAAGCCACCCGCCTCTGTTGCTTCTGCGCGCGCTTTGTCCTGAAGACTTTTGTCAAGGTACTTGAAGACCGACCCTAGGCCGTAGCCGAGGCCCCTTGCAAGCTGGACGTTCTGCTTTGCTCTGCCAAGTATGCTTCGCTGCAGCTCTTGGGCCAAGAATGGAAACACGCGAGCAAGGCCGGCGCCAAGGCCAAGCGCAAAACCGCTCTCGTCCTTTGCCCTGGAAAAGACCTGACCTTGCAGCTCGGCAGAAAGGTAGGGAAAGACGTGCCCCAGACCTTCTCCAAGACCCTCGGCGATTGCTACATCATCTTCCGCCTTTGACAGCACTGCCGTCTGGAGGTCTTTTGCCATGTATGCAAAGTTACTGCCAAAGCCGTTGCCAAGGCCCTTGCGCATCTGGGCATTTTCCTCGGACCATCCAAGGACTTCGCTGATGGGTGGCCGCCCGACGCAGGCGGATGCGTGCCCCAAGCCGGCCCCAAGGCCCCGGGCGAACTCGCTGCTGTGCCGGGCCTTTGCAAGAGCCTCCTTCTGCAATTCAGGCGCAAGGAACTGGAATGTCCTTCCCACAAAGACCCCAAGGCCTCTGGCGAACTCGCCGTTGAGGTCTGCCATGTTGAACATCTGCCTCTGAAAGTCCCTAGGCAGGTGCTTGAAGATCAGCCCGAGGCCCATGCCAAAACCCCTCGCCAGCTCGCTATTCCGCTCGACGAGGTCAAATATGATGGCCTGCAGGTCCTTTTTCTGGTACAAAAATACGTAGCCAAGGCCATATCCTAGGCCCGATGCAAACTCGCTGTTTTCACCGGCCATTTTCAGCACCCGGGCCTGGAACTTGGCAGGCTGGTAGGCATAACTGTATCCAAGGCCGTAGCCGAGGCCAAAGCCAAAGCTGCTGTCAAGTGAGGCCTTGGCAAACACCTCCTTCTTG
Organism: Nitrososphaera sp.; assembly: GCA_039938615.1. Lineage (GTDB taxonomy): Archaea > Thermoproteota > Nitrososphaeria > Nitrososphaerales > Nitrososphaeraceae > Nitrososphaera. The sequence continues at coordinate 8,841 of JBDUUM010000036.1, read as the reverse complement.
AGCTCATCGTCAAAGTACTTTATCACATACCCTGCGCCGATGCCGAGGCCCTGCGTAAACTCGCTGTTCTTTTCGGCGATTCCGTACAGAAAAGCGCGAAACTCGCGGGGCAGGACGTTAAATATCAGCCCAAAGCCGTTGCCGAGGCCCTTTGCAAACTCGGCGTTTGTCTGCGTCATGGCAAGCATCTGGGCTTGTGCTTCCTTTGGCATGTAGGAGAAAATGTACCCTATGCCGATGCCAAAGCCAAGCGCGTACCGGCCGTTTTCGGCCACCATGGCAAGCAGCTGTGCCTGCCGTGCGGGAGGCAGGTAGGGAAAGACGTATGCGGCAGTATAGATGCCAAGGCCGTATGCGAGCTGGCTGTTTTCCCTAGCCTTTGCCAGCACGCGGTTCTGCAAGTCCTCAGAGAAATAGGCAAACGCGTTGCCCAGGCCCATGCCCATCCCAAACGCAAACTCGCTGTTTATGTCCGACAGGCCAAACATCTGGGCCTTTAGCTCCTCGCCAAGGCCGGCAAAGCTGTTTCCAAACCCGTAGCCAAGGCCCCTTGTGAGCTCGCTGTTCTTTTCTGCCATGGCAAACACCTTCTTTTGAAATTCTGCCGGCAGATACCGAAAAGACCGCCCGAGGCCCATGCCGACACCGTCTGCAAACTGGTTATTTTCCCGGATAAGGCTAAATATTACGTCCTGCAGCTTTGCCGAAAAGCGCCTAAGCTCGCTTCCGACGCTTTCGCCAAAATATCGCGCAAAAGGAAGCCCGCTTTCAGCCATCTTCAGTATCTCCCGCTGCCGCTCATCGCTCATGTATTGAAAATTGTGCCCCAGGCTCTCCCCGAGGCCCCGTGCGAATTCTACGTCCACGGTCGCATGGCGCAGGATCTCTTTTTGCAGTTCATCGTCTGCCTCAAGTATGCTCTCCCCGCTGCCAAGCCCCATCCCTCTTTCAAAATCCAGCCTCCCTTTCATGTACGTGTATATCGAGTCTGGCAGAAACGGGTGCGCAGGATCGCGTGGCACGAACTGGATGTTTCTGCCAAAAAACGTGGCAAGAGGATAGATCCTGTTGTTAGGCTCGGCATTTTTGACTATTTCCGAAAAGTGGTCTACAAGGTACGCCATAATCTTCATCTTGACGTAATCCGAGAATTTGATCGCATCCCTGATTGCATCGTGCATCGAATAGTGCTGCCCGGACAGGTACACCCACGTGTTCAGGGTGCGAAACGGGTCCTTTGGGACGCCGCTTCCAAATATCCCCTTTTGCAGCCGCTCTATCGTTTCATGAGTCCTGCCCAGCGCCAGCTCGTAGCACAGCTTTACCGTATAGAGGAAATCCGAGTCGGCGTAGCGTTCTTCCCGATCGCGTATAAGCCCAAACTCGTATTCATAATAGTCGGTGGCCCGGAGCAGTTTCTGCGCTTCCTGCACGGCGTCGATGCCTGTAGTAGATTTTTTGGTAGATATCTCTTTGTAATAGTCAAGCAGGGTTATCGGGGTAGGCTCTTTCTGCCACAATATCCTTGAGACCCTGTCTGCCTCGCCGGCGACGTATTTCTCATAGAGCGGCCTGAACTGTGCGACATTTGTGCCGTACGCCCTGATTATCCCACCCACCTTTTCTCTGTCGTACGAGATCTCTGCAGCGTAAAGTTCCGGCATCTCGGTCGCAATGCCCCGGTATATCTCCAGATAGCGGGGCTTTAGCGTCACAAGCAGGTTCTTGATGTTTCGTGAGCCCAGTATTTCAAGCACGTGCTTGGCGCTAGCCTGGTCGCGCCTTATCATGTCGTCGGGAAAGTTGTCCCACAGCACTGCGTCGTTTGGCCCAAGCGAGCTCATCAGCTCGACAAGGTTCTTTCTTCCTGACTCTTTTCCAAGAGGGTTGCGCGGGTTTATGATGTAGACGTTATCAAAGCCTACTACCTTGGACCTGACAATCTCAAATATCGCCCGGGATTTGCCGCAGCCGCTTGGCCCGTAGAGGAACAGCTTGTCTTGCTGCATCACCCTGTCAAAGCCGTTAAAGGGGACAAAGGGGAGCGCCTGGCCCTCCAGCATGAGTTGCACATTTATGGTCGTGGCAACTTTTTGCAGCAGCTCGTCAAGGCTATCCCTGTTTACAGCAAACAACGTATAAGAAACTTCGACAGGCTCTGCCTCGCTCACCTTTGCGTTTCCTTCTACCGTTGACGACGACATTTTTAGCCCCTGAACAGGGATCAAAAAAGTATTATAAAAATATACATTAAACTTAATAATTTCATTAATGTTTCTTTTCCTAGAAAAAGATTCTATTTTGCATTGCGTGTAGCATAGTTTTTCAGATCAAGGAAGGCAGGCAATCACATGATGTCGAAATCCGGGTCCTCGCCCAGCACCTTTCTGGCCCTGTCCCGGATCACGCGCAGCTGGTGGTACGTGCCCAACTTGCCAAACGCGGTTGCAAGGTGCCTCACGACAGGCGGAAAACTGGAAGTGCCATACCATATCCACTGGTTTATCGCCTTCATGTCCGTTTTCCATGACAGGTAGTACAGCTTCCATTGTAGCCTGTTCATGCGGTCTGTCGTGACCGAATTTTCGGGATGATAATAGTCGGTCCACAGCGTAGGCGTTATCACTGCCTGCATACCTTCCAGCTTTTTTACAAGCTCTATGGAATCCAGAACGTCCTCGTCGGTCTCTCCCGGAAGCCCGATCATGAGCGTGTAGAGGCCGACTATGTGGTTGTCGTTAAGTATCTTGGTGCCATCCACCACAACATCCTGCCATTCTTCTGGCGAGTAGGGCTTGGACTTGAAGGGCATGTGTTTTTTCAACAGCTTGACAGACCCTGTCTCGATCCCCGCCTGTATGCCGCTCCACTTGCGGGGCCCAAAGTTGTTTATTTCGCTTATCTTTTGTATGCAGGCAGGGTCTGCCACTGCCGACGCAAGTGTCATGTGCACTGCCCCTACGTAGTCGACTTCTCCAAGGTTCTTCATCTCAGAGTACAGGTCGACTATGGCGTCCCGGTTTGGGATCATGTCCTTGTTGTCGCAGCCATAGAGCATTATCTCCTCCGACATGAGCCATATGTACTGGTGCCCGTAGCGCAGGTTGACCATCGCCTCCTCCTTGAGCCTGTCGATAGGAAAGTCGCGTTTTTTCCGCCTGTTTGGATCGCAAAAGTCGCACCCTTTGCCGCAGCCGCGCATGGCTTCGATGGAGCTGCTCGTCGTCGGCCCCTTGATGTACGGAATGTCGGATATCTTGTTGGTAGTCGCCGAGATCACTTCTGGCGCGGAGCCGTCAATGATGTCATGGAAAATTTCTGTGCAGTTGTCAGCCTCGCCCACAACGACGTGGTCGATGCCGTAAAGTTCCCGTTCTTTTTTTTCAATCAGCTGCCACGTGCCGCCTCCCCCGAGCACGACCTTGAAGCCGTACTTTTTCTTTAGCCGGGCCAGCTCCTTTACTAGCATGGTAAAGTTCAGACGCGTGTAAGGAGTATACGGCCTGCCGGCTATCGACGTTACCAGTGGCGAATTGCCAAGAGGGTCCATAGAGTTTATGCCCACGACCTTGGTGGAGGAGCCTATCGATTTTTCAAGGTGGTCCGAATGGGAGATCATGACGCTTTCCCGCCCAAAGCCATCTATCAGGGCCGATTCAACCCTGCGTAGACCAAGCGGGGCGAGCTTTGTCTCCCCCGTGACAGGGTCGGCCGGCACGGGAGGGCAAAAGACATGATAATAGAGGAATTTGGAGAGTTTTTCTACAGGCATGCAGGCGACGAACCCAAAAAGCATGTTGTCGCGGTAGTTTGACATGAGCGATCTGTCAGAACTTAGAACTATTTGTCGGCCAAGCCCCATGTCTTGCCATAGAGAGAGTTATATTTATGTAATATTATCACAAAAGAGCCGTAAAGCGAAAGGATTTATACACGTTGTGGCATTTTAACTGCATGTCCTCAAAAGAGGAAAGGCGTAGTTCGACATCTGTCAAATCGCTGATAGACGAAATATCTGCGGAGATTGAACGCAACCCTGTTGTAAGCAGGGCCATATCCGAAGTAAACAACTTTGCAAGGGAAGTGGCAGGCTTTGTGGCATATCCACCGGTCGATGTGATCGAGGACATGGGCAGGATCATCGTGACGGTTGACCTGCCCGGCGTGGCTGCAGAGAACACGCGGGTGACGCTTGAGGGGAACATCCTCACCCTCAAGGCCCAGAGGCCGGCGCGCACGACTATTGGAGGAGAAACTGTTCACAGAAAGGAGCGGCCCGAAAAGATAGTCAGGAAGGTCTATTTGCCCATCCACGTCGAAAAAGGCGAGAAGGTGGACGCCAAAACGAGGATGAAGGACGGGGTTTTAGAGATAGAGATCGGCAACCCGCAAACCAACATTATAAACCTGCAAGGCGCATCGCGCCAGGCAGACAAAAAGAGCGACTAGGACTTTTTTTTATTCAACAAAATTATGGCTACGGTCGCGCAGGCGCCGGCGATGCCTCCGTACGCCAGCAGGGGGCTGTAGGGCATGAGCAGAGAAGACCCCACAAAGAGCCCCGCAGCCAGGATCGCGCCGGGCAGGGCAGGATCATTGCTCTTTTTGCGCTCTGCTCCAGATATTTCCTGCAGCGATTGCTGCAGCATTGGGGCAAGGGTTATTGCAGACTCGATCCCCTTTGCAATTCGTCCGACATAGATCTTGGCCTCCTCTATGTACGCCTGCCTTACCAGCCCCTCTTCCTTCAGGAGGTCGGCTAGGACCTTGACGAACTGGAAATTTACCTTGTGGTGAAGGTATATGCCTTCCAGAATAGAGGCCATCCGCATGTAGAGCGCAAGGTTCTTTGGGAGCCGGAATGGGAACCTGCTCATGGTCTTGTTTGCAAGCTCCATGAGTGCCTTGACCTCCATTTTGTCCACCTGCTTACCATACAGGGACTGGATGCTCATGTCCACGGCCTTTTCCACGAAAAAGCGGTTCACGTTGTATTCCAGCGTGCCAAGCTCCATCAGTATGCTGACGGTCCTCTGGGGGTTCTTTTCTACAAGCGCCAGATAAAGCCTGATGAGCCGCAGGCGCGTCTGCTCATCCAGCCTGCCGACCATGCCAAAGTCATAAAGGATAATGGCGCCCGTGTCAGACACCGAGATGTTGCCAGGATGGGGGTCGGCATGGAATATCTCATGCCGGAGCAACATCTTGAAGAAGAGCCGGTGGACCCTTACCACGAGCTTTTCCCGGTCCACCCCCATTGCGTCAAGCGCGGCGACATCGGTTATCTTTATCCCCGGCACGTACTCCATCGTGAGCACGTGGCGCGACGACCTCTCCAGGAAAACCGCAGGAATCACCACATCAGGGTCGTCTTTAAGGTTGTTCTTGATCGCCAAGAGGTTCTGGGCCTCTATCCGGTAATCCATTTCCTCGTGCACGGTCTCTATGAACTGCGACAGCATCCCCTCTGCAGAAAAGCGGAGGTTTGGATCTATAAAGCGCGTGGCAAGAGGCACTATCCTCTGCATCACATAGATGTCCCGCTCCACCCGCTCCTCTATGTTTGGCCGGCTTACCTTGACTATCACGTCTCTGTTCATGTACCTTGCAAGAAATACTTGCCCGAGGCTTGCACCAGAGAGCGGCTTGGTGTTAAAGGAGTCAAATACGACATCGATCCTGCCAAGCTCTGACTCAATTATCGGCCTTACCGACTCAAAGTCTGAGGGCGGCACGTCGTCCTGCAGTTTGGCAAGCTCCTCAAGGTAGGGTAGAGGCATCATGTCTGCCCGTGTGGACAGCCACTGGCCCAGTTTTATGTACGACGGCCCAAGTTCGATGAATGTCTTTAGCATCTTTTGCGCATGGCGACGAAAGCTTGCCTCGTCTATCCCTTGGCCCTGGGTCCGGACCCACGCCCGCCGATCCCTCCGGAAGTTGATGATAAGAGGCAAGAGTTTCAGCAGGACGGAGATTATGTGCAGCAGCGAGGGCTTTTTTTTGAATGGAGGACTCTTTGTGCTGATGTACTTTAGGGCGATCTGCTCCCTTATCTGGTCAGAATCTCCCAGCTTGCTCGCCCCACAAACTCAGAGTCACCCATGCGCAGGCGCGCCTGCCGCCGTATGCTTCCATCACTTGAAGCAGTGGCGTTTTCAGGGATATAAGATTACCCGTAAACCATTACGCGCTTCTTTTTTATCGCAGGCAGGAGGCGGCGCTGCAAGGCCCAGGGTGTGTTCTCTCCTCTCTCTCGGTGCATCTTTTCCTCCCTTTTTCAAAAAACTGCTTTTTTCTAGGTGCATGGGCTCCCTTCGCGCTGCAGCATAAAGCGCAGGTAATGATACTTGGCGGTGCCATCATCTGCAAGGCTGCCCACCCCAAGCAGCTTGTTTCTGTCAAATTCCTTGCCCTGCAATGGCAGAACCATCCACTGACACACCATCAGGTCATTATTTACGAGCCTGAAGATTGGGTCCCATGCAGACCGGTCAAAGTCAAGCCGGGCGATAGTCAACAGTCTACCGATCCTCTGGTGGAACAGCGGACCCGGCTCTGGCCGTCCCCGCGCGTCGATCTCGATTGCAATGTTATCAAACACGTCAGGCATCTGATCCGGGACCAGCTTTACCCTCCATCTTCCCCTAGTTTTTTCCGCTGGCGCCTCGCCAAACATGGCAAACAACCTGTCGTGGTCGCTCTCTGTCATGAATTCAACAGGGTACCTGCGGCAGAGGGCGAAATAGAACTGCATCGCCGGGATACCCGGAACGATCACTTTTCCCTCAAACATGCCAACCGCCGTGTCCGCATCGACCATCTTCAAAAAGTCTGCAGCGAGTTGGACTCCGGGGAGCCGGCGCAGGTCATAATCCAGTTTTATCACATGGCCAAACCGGGGATCCTCAGTCGAGTATACATCAAAGCCAAGGCTCGGGACTCGCAGCCAGTGCAGAATCTTTGCGAGCAGCTTGAAGGGCATGAACATTGCGCCCACAGTGCCTCTCACCCTGCCACCATCGTCATTGTAAAACCGCTTCCAGAATCTGCCCACGATGCGTATAGCGCCGTAGCTGGAGATACGGACAGCCGCCGGCGATGATGATGCTGCTGCCGCAGTCACCTGCTTCCACTGCGGGCTCTCTTTGCCGTCAGGAGGAAAGAATCCGAGCCATCGCTCGTTGTTGTATATGGTCTGCGTCGTCTTGTCAAAGCTCCACCTGCGCGGGTCGTTATGTGGCACGGCTTCTTCTTCGTCCACGTTGACCAGAACTTCTGGCGGCAGCGTGCTGTCCAGCCTGTGGAAAACGGCCTTCAGTGCCTCTGCCGAACAAAACATTGGCTGCTTTGCCGAGCATGTCCTGCCGGGCGTGTCAGGCGCCTGCCCGGGAAGACCCGCACGGTTCTTCAGGATATGGTCTGCAGTAAGCTTGGCTATCGTCATGACAGTTATCTGCGGGTTGACGCCGACGGCAGTAGGAAACACGCTTGCGTCGCACACAAAAAGGTTGTCAAAGCCGTGCACCCTGCAATTCGAGTCGACGACGCACTTGCTGGCATCTTCGCCCATCCTGTTGCCTCCCTGAGGGTGGGCAGACGCCAGCTGGAGGCCGCCAGGATTTCTCTCCACCAGAGCCACAAAGCGCGCAATGTCGTCTCTGCTGGACAATTTGGGCATGTCGTTGTGGCCCGTTATGACATAACAGGCGCAGGCGTCAAACCACAACTCGGCAAGGGTTTTGAGCCCCTGTGCAAGAGTCTTTACGTCATCGGTAGAGTCAGAGAATGAATACCTTATCTTTGCATTCCCTTTCTCTGTAAGGCAGACCGATCCTCTGGGCTCCAAATCTCTGACCATTACGCCGGCCATCGCAAGATTCTCTATCTCTTTTGGAAAGCGCGATCCATAATCATGAGTATATTTTGGCGGTATGCCCAGCGCAAGTTGAAAGAGCGGAGGGAATATACTCTCCAGCATAAAGCCTCCCCGTTTGTGGCCGTTCATTACACTAAACTCGGTACAGCTGTAGGCCATCGGTATCCCCTGAAAACCGTTGATTTTCTCTTTGAACCTGCCAAGCAGAAACGACGAAGGATGGAAGCTCATCCCCCGGCCCGCCCTATCCAGCGCAATATTGCTCTTGAGCAGCAGGACCGGCGATGCTATCGCCCCGGCGCTCACCACTATCACCCGGGCATTGACCCGGATCTTGAAGGGCCTGCGACCTTCTCTATCAACGAACGCGCCGTCCACTCCGTCTGCCACAGAGCCTTTGTACGTTATCCTGTCGGCCGCGCAGTTGCAGTAGATCCTGATTTTAGAGGATTTTAGCGCATCATGAATGTAAGTAGAGAGCATGTCATTCTTTGTTCCATAGTGGCACCCAAGATGGCAGAACCCGCACTCCTCGCAGTCCGTGCAGTTCCTTTCATTCAGGCAGCCGGCATAACCCTTGGAACCGCATACTTTGCAAAGTATGTGGTTGTTGGCATTGACGGCCTCCGGGGAGACACGTTTGACACCTATTGCAGTTTTCACTGCGCGCCTGGCACTGCCCCACAGGTCGGTGTCTATACGTACGCCCATACGCGCCCACTCTTGCATGACAGAAGGCGGTGTGTCAAAACACACCGCGTCGTTTATGACAGTAGAGCCGCCAAGGCACTGCCCCTGCGCTATTGCCATACCAAAGTCTTCCGTGAACACGGCGCCAGCGTTCTTCCACAGCATCGACATCATGTCCACCTCCCGCTGGTTCATGTCTTCAGTGTAGTAATAGCCTCCTTTTTCAAGCAAGACTACTTTCATGTCAGCACGCGCAAGCTCAGAAGCAATTATTG
>JBDUUM010000035.1:0-52104 GCA_039938615.1 Nitrososphaera sp. | reverse complement strand
AGGGAAATGGTGGTGTCACCGCCACCCCCACTGCTGCTGCCACCTGCTGCAGCCGCCGCCATTGCTGGTGGTGTGGCTGCTGCCGGAGCTGCAGCTGATGCTGGTTTTGGTGCTGCAGAAGGAGCGGTGGTGGCTGCTGCACTCCTTGCCTTGGGGTTCTTGGCAAGTGGTGTCAGCTCCTCAAGTTTTTTGATTGCCTGCTCCAAGGTGAGTTTCTCTACCTTCTGGTATTGCGCAACCATCTTGTCGCCAATCTTGGTGTTGCGAACTATGGTGTCGATTATCATCTTGGCGTTTCTGTCAGCCGTCTGGCGGTAGCCTTTGACCCAGTATGGGTCGCCGAAATATTCAATCTGCCTTATCTGGTAAATGAGGTCCACGACCTCGCCTGTTACAATCTCGACTGTGATGTTAAAGTCCGCAGACAGGTCCTCGCCTGTGGCCGGATCGACGCCTTTTTCCGTCCACTTGTAAGTGACATATATCCTGTCAGCGTGCGTGCTCATCGTAAAACCAGAGCTTCTAAGGTCATTTTGTATGCTGGAGATGTCGGCCTTGTCCGTTATCTCTACAGGGATCCTATAGATCCCAAGCTTGTTGCCGTGGAGTGGATACACTCCTCTCTTGGCGGTTTCCGATAGCATTGTCCATACTCTGTCCTTGAGCAGCGCAGACATTGACTTTTCTAGGAATCTAAATGGTCTAAAAGCATTTCGTTTTTATCAGGCAGATTTTTGGCCTCAAAAAGGCGCTTTACGGTTCGTCATCGGGACACGTCATTTCCCGTATCGCTCTGTAGCGCTTCTCCAGCTCGTCTGCCTTTTGAACCACTTGCTCCAGCGTATATTGCCCTTTTGGGAAGAACCATCTTATGCCGACCCGGTGACCAATGCCATCCATGTCGTGAATCATGCCCTTTTCGGCCTCTACCCCGTATTTTTCGTCGAGCGTGCGCTCACGCACCTCGAGCCCCCTCTTTGTCTTGTCCTCCATCACGAGGTGTGGCGGCCTATCATAGATAAAATAGAATTGGCCCTTTTTCAAAAGGTCTGGAGGTTGCGACATACCCAAAAGAAAAAGAAAAGGACTTATTTTTCTATCGGGTTCCCTATCATGTTGCCCCACTCGGTCCACGAGCCGTCATAGTTGCGCACCGACGGATAGCCAAGCAGGTATTTCAGCACGAACCAGCTGTGCGATGACCGCTCGCCTATCCTGCAGTAGCATATGACGTTTTTGTCCGGTGTGACGCCCTTACTCTCGTACAGTGCTTTCAGCTCATCGGCGCTCTTGAAGGTGCCGTCGGCATCCTTGACTGCCTGCGCCCAAGGAATGTTCTTGGCGCCGGGGATGTGACCACCGCGCTGCGCGTGCTCCATTGGATACTCTGGTGGCGCAGTTATTTCGCCCGAGAATTCCTTTGGCGATCGCACGTCTACCAGCACGGATTGCTCGGCTCGCTCTAGCACCCTGCGAACGTCTGGCATGTAAGCCCGCACGCTCTCGTCTGCAGGGTTTGCGACATACTTGCTTGGCGCAACCGAAGGCTCATCCTTTGAATACTCGCGCTTTTCAAGCTCCCACTTTTTCCTGCCGCCGTTCATTATCTTGATCTTTTTGTGGCCGTAATACTGAAAGACCCAGAACGCAAAGGCTGCAAACCAGTTGTTAAAGTCGCCATACAGCACAAGCTCGGTGTCAGGCGTCGCACCCACTCTGCTCATCAACGCTTCAAACTGTTGCTTGTTAATGATGTCACGTCTGACAGGATCGTTGATGTCGCGCTTCCACCATACAAGATGCGCGCCGGGAATGTGCCCCTGCCTGTACGCGTTTTCAGGATCATAATCGACTTCAAGAAGCCGAATGTTTGCGTTTTTCAAATTGTTTGCGACCCAGTCCGTTTCACAGAGAACCTCTGGATGAGAGTAATTGCCCATGATCGTACCACCTTTTGCACATACTTAAAACCTTTGGAAGCTACACAGGGTAAACGCATTTTAAGATGGTTCTTTGCATTAGCAGTGCGGAAATGGCCAAGATCCGCTCTGTCGCGATAATAACAAAGAGGAATAACGCCGAGGCAAAGACGGCGGCGACAATGATTGCCAAGATGCTCAACTCCGAGGGCATCGGCGCCTTTGCGATCTCACCTCTGCGGATCAGGGGTTGCGAAACAATCAACCCTGCAAGCGTCAGGGAGAAAGCAGATCTTGTTTTTGCGATTGGTGGCGATGGCACAACCCTAAAGGCGTTCCGGATCATACCGGCCGACGTTCCATTGTTGAGCATAAACGTCGGTGGTCATAGGGGCATACTTTCCGAAGTTTACACGGAAAACATGGAGCGTGCGATAAAGGACATCATCGCCGGCAGGGGCTTTTACGACTCGCGCATAAGGATACAGGCGACTGCGGGCAGGACGGTGTTTCCGCCGGCGCTCAACGAGATACTAATCACAAGGGCAGACCTTTCCCGCACGCCTGTCCTGTCCATAAAATTGATGGGCGACGAAATAAAGCACAGGATGGACGGCATAGTCATTGCGACACCCACAGGATCGACCGGCCATAACCTGTCCATTGGTGGGCCGGTGCTGCACGAAGGCATGAGCTGTCTCATTCTAAGCCCAATTGCGCCCGTCAACAAGATGCCGCAGCTTGTCATCCCGGTCGAGGAAATAGTGGTCAAGAGCACCCACAAGTCATACGTCGTAGTAGACGGTCAGGAGAGTTTTATGGTAAAGGCAGGGCAAGAAGTCAAAATAGCGCGCTATCCGCACGACGTGAGGTTTTTGCGTCTGCAAAAGAAGGGAATGAGGCAGCTGGCCAAGCTTGGTTTTTGACTGCGTACTTGACGCAAGCGCGTTCTATGCAGGAACCGCGTTTCTTTCCGGCAAAAAATGTGCTACTTCAAGCGCCGTGTTTGAAGAGGTGCGGCACATCAAGAGCGCGGCGCTTGATGCCCTGATGGATTCTGGCAATCTTTCGATCATTGACCCAGACAAAAAAGAAATCGACATCATCATGGCCGCTGCGAAAAAAACAGGCGACATTGCGAAACTGTCGCAGACAGACGTGTCGATACTGGCGCTTGCAAGACAGCAAAACGCGACGCTCGTATCAGACGACTATGCGATTGCAAACGTCGCGGCAACCATTGGCATCAGGATAGAGATGTCCTCGGGCAAGGGCATCAGGCAGACGAGAAGATGGACGTCATACTGCAGCGCCTGCGGAAAGGCGTTTGGTCCATCCGCCAAGGAATGCGCGCTGTGCGGCAACAGGCTGAAGCGCAGGTACAGAGTCACAGGATAGGGCTCTTGCTCATTGCCCAAGGGATCATCGAGTCGTTGCACAGTTTTTCACCATGGCACATAGCCAGCTAGGCGCAGTCGCGCCTATTTCAGGCAATTACCCGACGTTCCTGATGCGTCCAGACCTGCAGGGCATATGTCGCCCATCCTCCCATGTCAAGTATCACGACATCAAGGTTGTCGAGGTTGGGTGCAAAAGCCACATGCTGTCAACTATGAGCTCCACCGGCGCCAGTCGGCAACGAATTCTTATAATTCGTTGGTCTCAAAGAGCGTCCTCTGTACCACACTGTCAGCCTTGGCTGCAGAATCAAGCACCTTTCTTACGCGTTGTGCCCGGGCAAGACCAAAGCCCTGAATCCTCGCCAGCTCGGCTACGGAGGCGTTCAATGCGCGCTGAGGTGTCTTGAACTTGTCCAGCATCTTGACTGCCAGCTTGTCGCCCACCCCTGGCACCGACGACAGCACCGACAGCTGCTGCAGGTAAACGGGATTTTCCTTCTTGATCTTTTTCAAAAGCGGTCCAGTCGCTCTGCCGTTTTGCAAGTTCTTGTTCACGAGTGTGACTAGCAGGTTTGCAGTCTGCTCGGCGTCAGGCGTGTGCAGTACCGGGATGCGGAACTCCATTGCGATGGTTGCAAGCGCGTCATAGGCTAGCGGCATACGCTCCTTCATCTTTTGCGCCTTGCCCTCCTCAACATCTTCTGGTATTTCGGCCAGTTTTGCCAAGTCGCCTTGGATTATGACCATCGGCCTAGCATAGTGCTTTGCCAGCTCGGCGCATTGGACATAGAGCCGGCCATCATACACAGAATGCACGAGGTCATATACTGTCTTGCGCTCTATTGCCGTCTCAGGCGACACGATATAATCGCCGACTGCTAATTGTGCTAAATCAACCTGCGCGCCGGCCTTTCTCAAAAGCTCAGGGATGCCGCTGTTACGCTCCCGCTCGTCGACAACGATGCGTGCTGCAGGCACAAAAATGGAAAACGCCCGTCTAGGCTATATTCTTACTCTGCTCTAGGCTTTGGGCCCGCGCCAGCCGCCATGTCTGGGCCGCCACCGCGGATCATTTGGTTTATCTTGTTCTCGACTTCCTTCAGGTTCTCCTTGACTCGAGCCTCCTGCTTTTCGAGCACTTTTACGCGGGTGCCAGAGAGCTCTTTCTTTTCTTCCAGTTCTTTTATCACGTCGTCCTTTTTCGCCTTGACCATGACGGAACCTGCCGCCTTGTAGACAGCATCTTCTACGCCGGCCTTTTTCAGCTCTTCAAGAGCGCGGTCAGTCTCGACGTGCTCTATTTCAAGCTGTTGCTTTTGCATCATTATTGCCTGCAGATTCTGCTGGAGTTGCTGTAAGCGCGATACTTGCTCTCGGAGCCACGGCGGGAGTTCCTGTTCACTCATATTTGTGAGCAGTTATAGCCGAACTGACATAAAATCATAGCGATGAGCCGATGCATCGATGCGAGGCGTCAAGCAGCCGCAGGTACGAATTCACGTTTGCGCGCAATGACGCGATGTCGTCAGATTCGATATTGAAAATAATCGACGAGCCTTTGTGCAACATGGCAAGGCGCTCGCCGGAGCCCTGTAGTTTTTTCATGTCAGGCGACAGTGCGAGAAAAATTGACCTCGCCGCACGACGGGTAGTCTTGACGCGTACCTCAGCTTGACAGCTTTTCCGTGTCAATGTCGTATGCCCCCGACGCTATCTTGTAGCTGCACTTGGGGCACGCCCAAATGCCGGCGGCAAGTCGTGAGAACCGCAGCGATCCGCACGACGGGCAGCGGCGCTTTTTGTGCAGAGTGCGGTACACCTTGCCGTAGCGCTTGCGGACCGTGGCGCCAAACTTGACGCCGTGTCCTTTCAGGGCTGTCGAGACATTCTTACGAGCCAAACTTCGTCAACTCCCGTAATTTCGCCCGTACTTCCTCTCCTTTAATCCTTGCTGTCTCGGCTGCTTTCTTTATCTGCTCAACGGTAAAGGCGCCAGTGTAGCCTTTTTGCAGCGCGCAATAGCCCTCCTCATTTGTAGAGATGGTGATGCGCGCATCCATTGCGCCCTCCTCCTCTGCAACGGGGTCAACCAGTATCGCGTCGCCAATGCGAACCTGCGTTATCGATACAGGGATTGTTGTCACAGGCATCGGCACGGTCTTGCCCGTATCGACTACCTTGCCGTCCTGCATTTCAAGCACGGGAATCTTGGCCGATAATATTGCTGACACTGCGGCATACGATGTTGCATCAAAGAGGTTTCCGTCCGCGTTTATTACCGAGCAGTCCACAAAGATAGTGTAGACGGTCTTGCCCGGTACGAGGACAAGCTTGCCAAGGTCTACCATTTCCGACTCGCGGATGCCCCTGTCGACCACCCTTGCGAGCTCGACTACCTCCTCGTCAGGGGGCCCCGGCTCTACATAAGGCGACGCCACTGGCAGCACCTCGGCAGACACAATGAGTGCGCCTTTGTCCTCGAGGCCCTCAAATGGCTCGCCCGTCTCGACCTTGATGCCTGCAATTACCTCTGAATTACCAAGCTTTACCCTTGCAGAGCCATTTGCCTTCTTTATTACGTCTAGTTCTATCTCTAGCGGCCTCTGCTCGTCAAAGCCGCGGCCGTCAAGCCTCTTACCTTTTGCGATTGAATCGAGCATCTGCTGCTTGCGCAGGTGCTCCACGATTATCGTTGAACGCTTTGATGTGCTCATTGATCTTCCTTGACCTCCGTTTCGTTGCCAAAGTATTTCTGCATCAGCGCTTGGCGCTGGATGTCATAGACCATCTTGCAGCCGCTGATCGCCTTGTCCATGCATTCATTGAACTGCTCTGGCGTTAGCTTGCCGTCCAGCTGCATCAGCGTTATCTGTCCCAAGCGTGGCATATACGCTATTGGCATGTCTGCTCCGCCTTCCTTGTCCTCGGTGTCGTTGATGTCAAGGACGATTTTATCGTCGACCTTGCCTGCGGCGCATGCGGCCACGAGGTCGCGCATATTGATGCCTGCATCCGCCAGTGCAACGGACGCTGCCGTGATTCCTGCGCAGCGCGACCCGCCATCTGACTGCAACACCTCGACAAAGACATCGATTGCTGCGCGTGGGTAATCTTCAAGCATCAATGCCGGCTCTAGCGACTCGCGCATTACCTTGGATATCTCTACCTCCCTCCTTGACGGAGCGGGATTCTTGCGCGTGTCAGTCGAAAACGGCGACATGTGGTACCTGCATCTAAGGACGCACCTGTCTGGCTGCGCAAGGTGCTTTGGATGCACTTCGCGAGGCCCATAGACTGCTGCAAGGATCTTGTTCTTGCCAAATTCAATGTAGGCAGAGCCGTCGGCATTTTTCACGGTGCCGACGGTGATCTTTACTTCGCGCAGCTCGTCAATCGTGCGCCCGTCCGTCCTTTTTCCATTCTCATCTATCAAATTTCTTGTTTGGGTCATTTTTCACTTTCAACCTCCAGTTCCTCCTCCACCTCTTCAACGGCAGATTCAGCGTCTGTATTTTGCGGCTTGACAGGCGCGCTCTGCTGCGCGTCCTGCGGCGTATCCGGCACATTGAGCAGAGCCTTTATTCTCTGCGTCAGGTTTGCAGTATGGGCTTCATCCTCCACCATCTTGATTGCCTTGACCGCCATTTCTATTCCTTCAGGGTTCCTTCCAGTCACAACCACGATGCCGTTCTGTCCTATCAGGACTCGGGTCTGCGTTGCCTGCTCTATTGTCTGTATCATAGAGCCCCGTTTGCCTATCAGCCGTGGAACGCGGGTTGCAGATATCTTTAGCAGCTCGCCTCCGGGTATCTTGCCAAGATCCCTGTCCTGCAGAGTCAGCATCGGGTCACGCGTCCTGTCAAAGGCCAGCACCCTTGCAGTTATCATGTCTCCTATCGCTAGGTGCTTGCTCATATCGTCTCGCGCCGGCGAAAAGTCCCTGCCAAAGACATCTGATGCAGGCAGGTGGGCCGAGAAGCACGAGTTGATGTCGACCTCCCACGAAAGCGATGTATGATCGACTATCTTGCCTATGACAAGGTCGTTTACACGTGGAATGTATACTCCTGAAAGCGGTATCACCTTGACGCCATCTCTTCCGGCCTCTGCAATGCCAATCCTTGTGGCGATGAAGGCATTGCCAGACTTGACGACATTCATGAGAGGTCGGTAATTGCCCTCGACTATCTTGTCTCCGGGGATAACGTACCGTCTCTTTACGTCATGCATGGTCAGACCACCACGGGGCAAAGCCCGTTGTAAAACGTGTTTTCCATTTTTCTTTCTCCTTGATTGCCAATACCTTACAGGTGACTTATATAATAACCGATTTATCCTAAATATGAGAAATTTGATATCTCGAGTTATGTCAAAGGAAAAATACGTCAGCAACGCATCTCCCGGCAGAGACCAAGCTAGTGCATATCCAGCTAAATTCTAAATGCCAGATTGGCAGAGTGCGTTCATATAACTTTTCAATGTTTCGAGCCGGCCATCAAGGCCTGACATGCCTCTATTGGATGCTTTGAGCTACTTTTACCAGCTCACCTGCTGGCAGGTGTGCCGTCACATAGTACTGGGTCTTTTCACTGCTGTTGAACAAAAGTACTGCTGCGGGCATTTGAAGTGGCTCTTCATGTATTACTTTTCCGTCAAGGGTAGTTCGATCAACCCCCATATGTTCAGGAATGACTATGGCTTTGTGTCCGTTAATGTTAATGATCTGAGGGGTAACCTTTCCATTTGTAGCATTGGATACGCCTTTTGCATTAGTCTCAGCCATTTGTTGTCCATCGGTCATTTCTGAATTATAGCCTATCTGGACAACAAGCGTGCCATTTGACAATTCCCGGGATATTTCAGTTGGCTTGCAGATTGGATGATCAGCATAATACAGCATGACATTGTAAGTTGCATCATCTACCGCTTGAAGTTTGTATCCGAAGGGCAATGCATTATCTGCTGGCTTCTTTATAACAAATTTGGCATTGGCGAGCGAATCGGTGTTGGACGGAAGGCATCCAGAGGCGTTAGATGCTGACACACTACCATTGTAGTTCCATCCAGCAATGTTGGTAGCCAACAGGGTAGATGCAGTTATTGCCGCTGCAACTGTTGATGCGACATAGATCATCTTTTTCATCTTTATTTCCTGTATGCCCCATATCCAGGATTCATTGCAGCACAATCGTTTGTTGCATAAATGCCTGGACTTGCCCCAGGCATTTAACCCTCTTTTACCTCGGCCGAGCCCTTTGTGACTGATCCGAGGCGGTCTATGAACGTCCCCCTCATGCCGGCGTTCATATCCATTATGACTCGCAGCGAGCCGTCTGCCTGCCACTCCTCGCCTTTTAGTTCCCCAGTAGTTTTGATCACGCTATAAGACTGACTGGCAAACTGGGGCGGCACCCTTATGATTAACCTCACAGTCTCGGACTTTAGCGGCAATATTGTTCGCAGTGCATCAACAACATCTTTGGTTTGGTCCTCCGCCCTCTTGTGAGGGTCGATGCTTACCCTCGCCTGCTCCATCGCAGCTTCTATTCTCATTACAGGATGAGGAAGATGAGTCTTGGGATCTACAAAGCTCTTGTTTATGTATGCCACAATCTGCTTGCGCTTTTCCTCGACCATTTTTCGGCGCTGGTCAGTTGTGAGGTTGAGCTCACCTCTCGCCATTATCTGCTTGGCGACTTCTATCGTATCAGTGGTCTTGAAGTGCTTCATCAGCTTCTCGGTAGACGCCCGGGAGCCCTTGTTGGCGTCAGAGTAGACCTCGTCGGAGACGAGTATGCTCGAAATGTCTGTCCGCTTGCCAAGTTTATACTCCAGAGCAGGGTCGGGCTTGACCAGCAGCTCGAACTTGTCGCCTTCCAATGAGAGGCGCACTACTGTAAACTTGTCAGTCATTTTGTACTTGATCGATTCTGGATGTATTTATGCATGTCAAGCGCTGGCCAGAAAAATTGCAAGTTTCGGTAGATTTTTAAGAGTGAATTGGCAAAGTTTCGGAGTATTGGCTTCTCCTTCCGTTGAAGTTGTTGAAAAATCCAATGAAAGGATTGTTGTCAAGTTTAACAATATTCCAAGGCAGTACGTCAACGCGCTCAGGCGCCTTGCAATAAGCGAGGTTCCGACGCTTGCCATCGACGATGTCGTCATTCTGGAAAATTCTTCTGTGATGCATGACGAGGCAGTCGCGCACAGGCTCGGCCTCATCCCGCTGCGCACTGACCCGGGAAGGTTTGTCATGTCTCATGAGTGCGACTGCGGAAGCACCCTTGGTTGCGCCAAGTGCAGAGTATTGCTCGTGCTGGATGCAGAGGCGACCGACAAGACCAAGGTAGTAATGTCCGGCGAGATGGTTTCCGAAGACGAAACTGCCAAGCCTGTGAGCAAAGACATCCCCCTCGTCGTGCTGGCGCCAAGTCAAAAACTGAAATTTGAGGCGTATGCGCGCCTAGGAATCGGCAAGCAGCACGCCAAATGGCAGCCTACATCTGCAGCAGTAGTCAAGGACGGCAAGGACGAAAGCGAGATCATATTAGTGATAGAAACGAGCGGCGCGCTGACGGCGGAGGAAATCTTGAAGGAGGCGTCGGAGCGATTGCAATCCAAGCTAAAGAATTTCAAGCAGGGCATCAGCTCGCTCAAGATCCCCAAGAATGCCTAGGTACGTTTATTTGGGGATGAAAATTTGATTAGGAGAGTATAGAGACGCTATGTTCGCTAACACTCTAGTCGACAACACAGTTTGGACCCTCCGCAAGGCTGCCAAAAAGAACAAGGCGGCCATCTGGAAGGACCTAGAGGCACGCATTGCCGGCCCAAGGTCCAACAGA
This sequence comes from Nitrososphaera sp., assembly GCA_039938615.1. GTDB lineage: Archaea > Thermoproteota > Nitrososphaeria > Nitrososphaerales > Nitrososphaeraceae > Nitrososphaera. The sequence continues at coordinate 41,940 of JBDUUM010000035.1, read as the reverse complement.
AGCGAGGTCAACTTGGGCAAGCTTGCACAGGTAACAAAGGCAAGCGAAGTAATCGTGGTGCCGGGCAAGGTTCTTGGAACAGGTGCCCTTGGACACAAGCTGACAGTATGCGCTTTTTCAGTTTCAGAGACCGCAGTCAAGAAAATAGCCGACGTGGGCGGCAAGGTCATTTCACTTGAAGACTTGATCAAGAAACATCCAGATGGCAAAGGAGTGCGCATAATTGGCTGACAACAAGAAACCGCAGACCATAGTAGTCGACGCGACAAACTGCATAGCAGGCAGGATGTGTTCGCACGTTTCAAAACTGTTATTGCAGGGCAACAAGGTGGCCATAGTCAACGCGGAAAAGGCGATGCTCTCAGGCAACCGCTACAAGACGATCGAGCTTTACAAGGAACACTTGGAGATCAACTCTGTTACAAACCCCATCCACGGCCCGTTTCACCCGAGGCGCCCTGACACCATGTTGACAAAAATGGTCAGGGGTATGGTGCCAAAGCAAAAGACGCATGGCATCGAGGCTTTCCAGCGTCTCAGGGTATATATCGGGGTTCCCGAAGAAATGAAGAACACCAAGATGCAGTCATTTGAGGATTCCAAAATAACCAAACCGGAATCATACTATATCTCGATGGGCGATGTTGCCAAGCAGATAGGATGGAAGGGAGTTCCGGCATGACCACTGCCAAAACAGATCTCTATCCAGGCCAGAGAAAGACCAGCAAGGCAGTCGCAACCATTTCCAAGGGTTCCGGCAAGGTAAGAATAAACAACGTTCCGGCAGAGCTTGTGACGCCAGAAGTTGCAAAGGAGCTCGTCCTGACGCCGCTGACGCTTGTGGGCGAGCAGCGCAACAAGGTCGACATTAATGTGCAGGTTGCAGGTGGAGGTTTCATGGGCCAGGCGTTTGCAAGCGCCGTTGCGATTTCCCGCGCTCTGACAGGCGAGGTAAAGGGCGACAAGGATCCAAGAGAACACCCATTCCCAAAGAGTGTGCGCGAAGAGATACGCAAGAAATTGACAGAATACGACAGGCACTTTCTTGCAGGCGACCACAGGCAGTCTGAATCGAAAAAGTTCGGCGGTCCGGGCGCAAGGCGCAGGAAGCAGAAATCATACCGTTAAGCCTTTCCTTCTTTCATTGTATAGACCTTGTAGAGCTGATCAGTCACCCTGTTGCGATACTTCCACTCTTCGGGATTCAGCTTCATTTCTCTAAACTTTACCTTCTCTGACTGGTGCAAAAATCCGTAGACATCCTCGCCTATCGATATCTGGTTTGGGCCTGTGAGCGATGTTATCTTGGCGGCAATGTTCATGCAGTAGCCAAGGATGTCGATTGGCGAGCTCTTGTCATGGCCGTACTGGACGATTACGTTTTCGCCCTCATCGACGCCTATCTTAACTCCAAGCTCCGGATAGTCATACTGGTTTAGGATAGGGTTTATGCCATTTTTGACTACGGTAATCATGGACCGGGCGCACTGCACAGCCTTGTCGCAGGCCATGTACTTGTTGTAGCTTGCTGGAAAGAACGCAATGACTGCGTCACCAACATATTTCAGAACGTAGCCGTCGTGGCTCTCCACTACAGATGACATTTCCTGCGTAAACGAGCGTATTATTGTTACAAGTTTGTCAACAGGCAGAGACATGCTCATATTAGTCGAGCCAACAAGGTCGGCGTACATTATGACAAGAGGAATCTTGCTGCTGACGTGGTTCAAGAGATAGTCCTGCGCTGGCTTTAACGACGAGTCGTACTGGTAGCGACGCTTGAGCGCCCTCCAAAGCCTGTCCTGCGTCTGCGCGACGAGGGTTTCAGAGTCGACCACCTTGGAGCGCGATTCTGCGCCTCCCATCATCATGCCTACGAGGTTCTTGCTGGTGTCCTCCTCCTCTTGAGGCTTGATCTTTTCTTTTTTTTGATCAGGTGCCACTCTTGACAGCACGGTATTGGATATAGCAGGATTTAAAGTCACTGAGGCTAGGCCATCATATGCCTGCATGATGCAGAGTGTCTGCAACTATGACACTGTAGTGCATTGCCAGATGTTGTACTCCGGATGGTTATAACCTGCGTTCATTATATGCAAGTGCCGAAAGTAACGGAAGGGGGTTGCAAAGGCATTGGGACTCGGGCCCCTATCTAGCGAGATAGGGGCCTGTTTTTATCACGCAAGATTATATTGTGGCTCAATCCAGCAAGCGTGGATGAGGATACCGCTCAAGGGGAGCGACAATTTTTCAAAGCAGGTCAATGCGGCTGCCGAAAAGGTGCAGGAGGCGTACCTTGAAGCAATCAAACCAGCCATCGAGATGCGCAAGGCAGACGCGATGCTTGGCGACGGCACTGTGGCCCAGGTCGACACGTTTGATCCGCAGAATGTCCAGACGTTCTACCAGCGTCTGACAAACCAGCTCGGTGGCTGGATGGCAACAGGGATATCAAAATCAGAGACCGACGACCTGCACAGGCTCTTTTGCCAGTTCAACCGTGAGGTGGGCAAGTATCATATTTCAGCCTATTTCGGCGTGCAGTTCCATGCCCTTCCATACTACAAGGTTGACAGGCGCGTAAATGAGATACAAAGAGAGCTTGCGATAATGGCTCAGGGCGCAGCTTCTGTTTTCCAGAACATGGCTGACAAGGCAGACAGGGCGCTTGCGCAGGAGCTTGAAAAGCGAGGGTTTGCCCAGCTTGACTTTGAGGAGCTCTTTACGAAAATGTTTGATGACGAAAAGCTTGCACAGGACCTCGACAAAAGGGTCGCAGAAGTAGAAGGCGAGTTTGCCGATCTGCAAAAGATGGGCGAGAGAAAAAACGCCATGTTTGCAGAGCTGCGTGATCTGATGATAGAGCTATACCAGACCTCTACAGTGCCAATAGACTATAACAGGTTGATGCAGGGCGAGGAGGGGATCTGCACGTATTTTGACATCGAGCGCATTGTAAAGAGTCGAAAGGCGACCAAAAGGGAAGCAGTATTTGAGACAAAAAAGATATCAGAGCAGGACACAGAAGATGTTGCAAAAGAGCTCCTGTCAGTCGCAAAGGCAGTCAAAAAGGCAAGATAGCTAGCTGTCTGACATCTCTTGCAGGTTCACGCCGGCGGCAGAGCCGGGGCCTTTTTCGGCGGGCAGGTCTGCGCCGGAGTGCTTTGGTTTCGGTTTCTCTATGCGCGAGGTGTGAACAACGCGCTGGGGGAAAGGAATCTCTATGCCGTTTGCGTCCAGCAGGACCTTGATCTGTTCCAACAGTTGCTTTTTCATGTCAAACCAGACTGAGAATGGCACCCAGCACCACACATTGATATCGACGGATGAGTCTGCAAGCTCGTTGACGTAGAGGTCTGGCGCTGGCTCGACAAGCACGAGTGGCACCTCTTCAAGGCTCTTTCTTATCAGGGCGATTACTTTTGAAGTATCCTCCTTGTAGGCTATGCCAATTGTCATCTCGACGCGCCGGGCAGTGGCACTTGAAAAGTTGCGGATCTGCGACAAGAACACGTCGCTGTTTGGCATCCTTACGTATGTGCCGTCAAACATGCGCATCCGAGACGAAAGCGCTGTGACTTCGACTACGACGCCAGCTACCTCTGGAAGCTTGCCGGTGACAAGCACTGGATCACCTATCTTCATCGGCTTGTCTATGTGCAGGAATATCCCCGAGATGAGGTTTGAAAAGAGCGACTGCGTGGCAAAGCCTATGACGATGCCTGCGATGCCGCCTGCAAGAAAGATGCCCGACAGGTCAAGCCCCGACACTCCAAGAGCCGACAGGAGCGCGATTGCGACTATGCCATAATAGACAATCCTGCCGGCGGTCCTGCGGGTATCAGGCGGTAGTTTTGTTCCGATATAGCGCGTGGTCAGGAGCCTGACTGCATGTGCAACTGCAAAGCCGATGACAATGATTGCAATGGTCAGCAATATAGCAGATGGCTCGACCTGCGTGCCAAACACCTCCATCTTGTTAGGTAATCCAAGAAAAGTCGCGTTGACCACGTCAGCCAAGATAATGCATGAAATTAGGCGCTCTGCTATATCTCTATATCTTGTCAGCGCGGAAAACATTTACTAGCGGCGCCGGAATTTCAAAGGGGGATTGCAGGAGCTTTTCGGCAGGCACACGCTGCGGCAAGGCATGGAAGACATCGTCATCAACCTTGGCCCAAACAGGCTCGTCATGGGCAGCGCCGGCTCTGCATTTTCGTACAAAAGATACGTGGATAACAAGGTGCAGGCCGAATCCATAATAATATCAGACAGGCAAGACGTGGTAATAGGAGTCTTTCCAATCCCGCCGCTCTGGACTCCAAAGGCGGTGTCAAAAAACGTCTATTTGAAATTCAAGTCGCACGTCATACTCGACCAGAAAAGCGAATCTGTGGTCTATTCCAAGATCCCAATCGAAATAGGAGTCTACCGCCAGTCAGGCGATGAGGAGCTTGTGCTTGACACGTTTTCGCTTGCAAGGCAACAGTTTGCGCTCTATGGCCCGCCGGACACAGGGATCGTCTGCAGGTTCAAAGAATCAGAAGTCGTCACCGACGAGACCAAGATAGATGTCAAAAAATACGAAGAGGCGCTTGTCAGGATACGCATAAGCAACATGATAGACAATGTCGTCAAAATAGGCAGGGTGATAATCCCGATGGAAGGAGTAGTGCTCGACCACGCGCACGATGACGCGTGGGTACCGGGAAGCGTCGAGATGCGCCTTGATATGGCGTTTGGCAAGGACGTGATAAGCATCCGCCTCCTTGAAACAAAAGCCAAGCGCCCCGACAAGACGAGCCTGATGAAAAAGGACGAGACGCTTACATTTTTGATGGATGCCGGCTACTAGACTACTACATGTATCAGGTCCATCAAGTTGCGCTTTGGTTTTGGCTGCAGCATCTTTTGCGGATAGCCTATGCACAGGATCGACGACGGAGTGAGCTCTGTTCCAAGTGCGGCCGCCACCTTTTTCTCATCTATCATGCCTATCCACACCGTGCTCAACCCAAGCGCGTGAGCCGCAAGCTGGGCATACGCGGCGGCAAGGGTCGCGTCCTGCACTGAGAACTTGCGTATAATGTCTGGCGAAAAGTTGAGCTTGACCCTTGACGGGTTCATGCAGAAAACGAGCACCTCTGGCGCAGCCACGTATGGCTGGCCGTTTGCGCCCTGCACCAGCTGCTGCTTTACCTGCGCATTCTTTACATGGAATATCTCAAAACCCTGAAAACCACCGGCGGTAGGCGCCGTATCTGCTGCGGCAAATATCATCTCCATCTTGGACTCCTCTACAGGCCTGCTCTCAAACTTGCGCTGCGACCTGCGGTTTAGCATCACGTTAAATATGTTGGTCTCTAGGATCTCGTCGGCGCCTTCCACGACGGCCTGCTGATCCTCCTTCGGGTAAAGCTTGTCGCCTTCGTCGCCAGAATAGAGCCTTGTGAATATGTCTGATGGATACATATATGCCCTACAATTGGAGGCTAGGCACAAATCCTTTACTCTTTTATTGCAAGCGTCCCGAGGATCATCCTGTCAAGGTCAAACGTCCTGACAAGGTGGTTGTTGGTATCTGCCACATACAGCATGTTGCCCTGTTTCTTGACGTCAGAGGGCTCGTACAGCCCAAGTGTGTCACACGCCGGATCGTCAGGCCGGCACAGGGACTTGGTCCCACCTACAATGGTCGATACCTGCTGCGTGTCGAGGTTCACCAGCCTTATTGCATGGTTATACGTGTCTGCGACATAGATCTTGTTGTTGTTGCCGTCGCAATGGACGCCCAATGGGTGCTGGAGTCTTGCCTCAAGAACAGTACCGTCGCGATAGCCAAACTCAAAGAGCCCTGCTCCCACGACCGTGTGGACACTCTTGCGCTTCAGGTCTACAAGCCGGACGGCCGAGACCTCACTGTCTGCCACGAGCACAAAGCCGTTATACACCGACAGCCCGCTTGGCTGTGCAAACTGGGCCTCTGCAAGCGACCCGTCGACAATGTTTTCGTGCCCAGATCCCGCAAACGGGCCTATCTTGCCTGACTCGATGTGGTAGGCCCAGATCTGGTGCAGGCCCGCCATCGCAATGAACACAAACCCTTCTCGGTGTACGATATCCCAGGGCGAGCTCAGTCTTGTCGACCTGCCATCCTGCGCGCCAAAGACCCACTGGCCCTGGCGGCCGTCGCCGGCAAGCGTCTTGACAGTCTTGGCAGCAAGGTCGATCTCCCGCAGCGCGTGGTTTTCTGTGTCTGCGACGTAAATCCTGTTGCCTACCCATGCAAGCCCCTGCGGACGGAAAAAGCGCGCTTGTTCAAAACTGCCATCCTGCAGCCCCCTTGACAGCCCGCCGATCTTGAGCGAAATTTCACCGGTCAGGGTATCTGCAACTACCACACGGTTATGGTTAGAGTCGCTTATCGCAAGCATTTTGCCGTCCGGCGACAGCGCCAGCTTGCCCGGGTAGGATAGGATGCGTAGGTGATGGGCGGCCTTTTTGTGCACGTTTGTCAAAATGGGTGCAGGAGCAAGGGTACCCATCTTTTTGTGCTGCTCCAAGAGCACGCTTATCACGTCATCCAGCTCGTCGCGATGGGCCTCTCCTGCTTGGTGATACACAACGTTTCCTTTCGGGTCGATTACGACAATGGTCGGCCACGCAGTCACGCCGTACGAACGCCAGACCTTCATCTCTTTGTCAACAATCACAGGATGCGATATTTCATAACGACCTATGGCTTCCTGTATGTTTTTAGCCTGTTGCTCGTTATCAAACTTGGCCGAGTGCACACCTATTATGACCACGGGCTGGCCGCGATACTTCTCCTCTATCCACTCAAGTGTAGGAAGGGTGTGCATGCAGTTTATACAGCAGTAGGTCCAAAAGTCAAGAACGACTATCTGCCCTTTCAGTTCGGCAAGCGACAGCGGCCTGCTGGTGTTGAGCCATGCAAAGTCTTGCGGAAAATCCGCCGCCCTGACCATCGATGACATGCAAGAAATATCTGGCGAATTGGATTTAAACTGTGGCAATGCCTAGCTTTTTGCTATAGCTATCTTAGCGTATGGAACAGGTTCAGGGCTATTAGCGAGAATTCCCAATTAATAGCAATCCCAATCCAGCCCGGTGAGAAAATTGCCTGAAAACGACAAAGAGCCTGCGCAGAGCGAAGAGCCAATACATGACAGGACGGCGCTTGGGTCGATTGCAAAGTCCCTAGGTCCGGGCGTCATAACGGGCGCATCAGATGATGACCCTTCCGGCATCGCTACGTACTCGCAGGCAGGTGCGGCGTTTGGCTACGGTATGCTGTGGCTTGCGATATTTCAGTACCCGTTGATGACTGCGGTGCAAGAGATGTGTGCGAGGATCGGCCTTGTCACCGGCGGAGGCCTTGGCTCTGCCATCAGAAAAAAATATTCTAAAAAGGTCCTGCTGCCGATCGCCAGCCTGCTGCTTGCGGCAAACACGATAAACATTGGCGCAGACATTGGCGCCATGGCCGCGTCCGTGAGGCTATTACTGCCGCAGGCGCCATTTGTCGCAGTCGCTGTTGCGTTTACCTTCTTTATACTGGCAGCCGAAGTTCTGATTCCATATAGCAGGTACGTCAAAATCCTGAAATACCTGACGCTGTCGCTTTTTGCCTACATCGCAACTACGGTAATCGTCTCGGGCAGCTGGAGTGACATCGCGGTGGCAAGCCTTGTGCCCCACATCGAACTTGACGCCAGGTTTGCCATGATGCTTGTAGCGATATTTGGAACCACGATATCGCCCTACCTGTTCTTCTGGCAGGCGGCGGAGGAGGCCGAGGAAGACGTGGTCAAGAACAAGATAAGAGACATCAACAAGGGCAGGCCCAAAATCTCGCGCATGGAAGTGAAGGTGATGAGGCGTGACGTTGCAATCGGCATGGCTTTTTCGCAGCTTGTCATGTGGGCCATAGTGGTGACAACTGCAGGGTCGCTCCACGTAAACGGCGTAACGGATGTCAAGTCTGTGGAGCAGGCTGCAAGGGCGCTAGAGCCGCTCGTCAAGGGGTTCCCGTACGCAGGCGAGATTTCAAGGACCATATTTGCTCTGGGCATTATTGGCACAGGGCTGCTTGCAGTTCCTGTCCTTGCCGGCTCGTCGGGGTACGCACTTGCAGACGCGTTTGGGCGGAAGGAAGGTCTGAATAAAAAGTTCAGGCAGGCAAAGGCGTTCTATCTTGTAATAATTGCGTCCACCGCTACAGGAATGGGGATAAACTTCTTTGCCAACGTTGTCCCGATGCAGGCGCTCGTGTATGCAGCCATAATCAACTGCATCACAGCCGTTCCCATACTCTATGCAGTCATTAGGATCGCAAACGACGGCAACATACTTGGGAAAAAAATAAACGGCAGGCTGTCAAACGTGCTTGGCTATGCGACGCTTGTAATAATGGCGGCGTCTGTAGCCATAATGTTTGCGACATGGGGCAGATAACAAAAAGACACGACGATTGACGCGCATCATTTTCCGCGATTGCAACCGACTCATAGAATAAATATCGTTCCTGCAGACTTTCCTTCATGGAATGTGCAGTTTACGATACCTACGTGCAGAAGAAGGACGGCAAGATAATGCACTTTGACGTTGTAGTCGAGGCAAACACTCCTCACGAAAAGGCCATCGAGTACGGCCAGCAGTTCCTCTCGCAGGTCGGCCAAGCAGGCCAGAAGATGACCTCAGAGGAGTGCCAGTTCTGCCACATACAGCAGGCTCCGCCATTTGTGGAGAAATCCATCAAGCAGCAGGGCTACTGGATCCAAAAGATGGAAGGCTGCCCGCAGTAGAGAGGATTCCCTCTCTCTTCTTCTTATTTTACCCGTTTTGCAGTTCCCGCCACCTCGTCTATTCAGTCTTCAAGCATCGCAAGCTTCTTTTGCAGCTCAAAGCCATAGCGATACTGTCTTGGTCATCATACCGTCGATTGTTATCGACGTTGTCTGCGATGGCAGGTCAGTCGGCTGCGCTTCGTAGCGATCAGAAAGCGAGAAAAAGCCAATGCTGTAGAATTCGCCTACAAGATCCTGTACTGCCTACGTCCCTGACGCCAGAAGGGATCGGGAACACAGAAAAGAGGACTATAAACGCGAGGTCGGCCGCGGCTGCCGCTCTGCTTACGCCCAGGATAGGACGTTCCTTGCTTTTTGAACTGTGGGCGGAGTGGCTGGAGATAGTGGAGTAGGGAGGAGGGGCAAATTATAATTAAGGCGCCCGGCTCCCTTGCATTGCTTTGAACTACGACAGCGTGTGGAGGCAGGACAAAACGGCTCCCACATTTGAGGACATCGTAAAGGCCCAGGAGATCCTCGACGGCACCGTGAGAAAGACGCCGCTTCAACATTCCCGGACATTCTCGATGCTTGCAGGTACAAATGTCCACCTGAAACTGGAATGCCTGCAGCTGACAGGTTCATTTAAGGTGAGAGGTGCAATGTCCAAGATAAGCCGTCTATCGGACAAGCAGGCAGGATATGGAGTCATAGCCGCGTCTGCAGGCAACCACGCGCAGGGAGTGGCCTATGCTAGTGCAAAAAAGAGCGTGCCGTGCACCATCGTTATGCCCAAGAACGCTTCGCCCGCCAAAGTCGCGGCGACCAAGTCATACGGCGCGACCGTGGTCCAACAGGGCTACAACTATGACGAGGCGTGGGAGGCGACGCAAGAGATCGCAAAAAAAGAAGGCCGCACTATCATCCACGCATTTGACGATCCAGACGTCATCGCAGGCCAAGGCACCATCGGTCTCGAATTACTGGAAGACATGCCCGACCTTGACAGGATATATCTGCCGCTTGGCGGCGGGGGACTTGCCGCAGGCGTTGCAATGGCTGTCAAGGCGAGAAAGCCAAGGGTCAAGATAATAGGAGTCGAATCAAAGGCGTTTCCTGCAATGAAAGAGTCCATGGAAAAGGGCTCGCTGCAGTCGGTCAAGGCTGGTTACACGATAGCAGATGGCATTTCGGTCAAGAGTCCCGGCAGGCTCACTTTTGAGATCGTCAGAAAGCAACTGGACGACATTGTGCTTGTTGATGATACTGCCCTAGTAAAGACAATGTTTTTGCTGATGGAGCGCGCCAAGCTGGTAGTCGAGCCGGCAGGCGCGGCAAGCCTAGCATACCTGCTCTCAAACGGGCGCAAGGCTAGCAAGAATGATAATGTCGTCTCCATCCTTTCTGGAGGCAATGTCGACATGTACTTGCTTGGGCAAGTAGTGGCAAAGGGCCTCATGCAAATGGGCAGGATGCTAAAGATCTTTATCCTGCTTCCCGACAAGCCTGGTGCCCTCAAGGACGTAGTCGACGGCATCGCCGAGCTTGCAGTCAACATCGTAGAAGTAGAACACGACAGACTGTCGTCCAACATCCCTGCAGGGACGGCAGGCGTCTACCTCAGCTTGGAGCTGGAAAGCGAAAAGCATTCGCAGCGGCTCATAGAGATGTTTAAAAAGAAAGGCATCGAGTTTCGCATAGTCAGCTGACGTAGTTGTATTCTCTGAAACCGGCCTTGTCAGCAGTCTTGCCGCCGAGGCCGACCAGCACGAATTCTTGGCGTGCCTTGGCGACTGACTCGTTGAGGTCAAGCTCCTTCCGGTGGAGACGCTCATAGTCGTCTATCGATAGCTTTATCCTGTCGCCAATGTCCCTATCAAGGTCCATGCTCCGCACGATCTCTTTGTATGTAGGCTGGATGATGCCAGAGAACACCATGGCGCTGCTGCCACTGCCGTACGAGCCAAAGCCCACGCGCTTGCCGTCAAGGTTGGTGCCTTTCTTGTACTCAAATTCAAGCAGGCTCCTCAGGCCCATATACATTGAAGCGGTATAGAGGTTGCCTATCTGCGCTGACGCTTCAAGCGAGCTTGCCATCTTTTTCTCGTACGTTTCATTGTAGAAAGACGTCTGCATGAACATGCGCCTGAACTGCTCGTCGGCCTTCATGAAATCAGTATCAGCAAGAATTGACTCTATTGTACCCCGGGGATCTTTTGGTTGTGGTTCGTCCATACCTACCTCCTTTGTCACGTGCTTCCAGCGGGGAAGGTGGCGCCACTCGTGCCTCAAAAGGTACGCAAGCGCCTTTTCGCCCATCCGGCGATAGGGCAGGTGGACAGAGAAAAAGTCGATGTGGTCGGTTATCGCCTCGCCCTCGTTCAGTTTCACGAGACCGGTGTTGATCGCCTTCTCCTTGTACGCATCAAAGGCCTTCCTCACCTGTATGAGGTAGAGAAGGTTAGAATAGCCGCCATTGACAAGAGGCGTCTCCTTGCCAAACGGCCGGTAGAAATCATATTCGTTTTTAATGACGGTAGAAGCGACCTTTGGGTCAAAAGCCATAAGACGTGGCTGCTCTTTAATCAACAGCGCGACTGCGCCGGCGCCCTGCGTGTACTCGCCTGCCGATCCGAGATCGTACTTGGCAATGTCACTTACGATGACGATTGCAGCCTTGCCGTCGTTCTCCTCGGCGCGTATCCAGTTGGCGTTGTCATGCAGCGCATATGATCCAGAGACGCAGGCAAACTTGCACTCGATGCCGCCAGCGTGCTCAAACGAGCCTTCGCCGTACACCTGTTCCAGCATCCCGATGACAAAAGAGTTGAGTGCCTTAGACTCGTCAAGCGCAGATTCAGTTGCAACGTAGAGCCTGCCAATGTCCTGCGGGTGCAGGTGGTTCTTTTGCATCAGCTTCAAGCACGCGTTTGCAGCCATGCAGGCAGGGTCCTGATTCGTGTCGGCAATAGCCATCTTGCGGATGCCTATACCGTACTCTAGCTTTTGCGGATCAATGCCTCTGGCATGGGCAAAATCCTTGTAATCAATGTAAAGCTTGGGAACGTAGATTGCCAGATCATCGATCCCTACGACTGGCATTACTGGATTCCGTACCATGTTTAGTCATTTAAAGGTATTTCTGGATTTTATTGACCTGTCATTATGAACTTGTAGACCCTGTACTGATCTCATGGCATGCAAGCATCACGTTTAAATTATCATGTTACGTCTGGAAGATTACATCGACCAAACCGATGGGGAACAAACGTCTGGGCAGGCGCGGCCAAAAGCTGCGTCCTGACCAGGCTATTATTATCATACCAAAATCACTTCAACTTCGTCATATGCGTCTTTGACGGCAAGCAAAAACATGTCATCCTCATAGATCAGCAGCCAGTCCTTCATTCCAAGTACTGGAAGCTTTCTCACGAGCAGCTTGCCTGTGTCGTTTATCGCAGTGATGAGGTATGCAGACTTGGGTAGCCTGTCGCCGAGACGGAAGAGCGTCTCCTGCAGGTCGATGCCCTGTCGGCCGCCTTCGATGTTGATGTTCACGATATCGCCGTAGCGGTTCTCGACCTTGGCAGTGACGTAGCTTTGCCCTACGCTGAACTGGTCGATGTGGAGAAGCACCTTTCCCAACGAGGGAAGGCCGGATGATGGCATTTCATTGTACGTTTTTTGAGACAGCTCGTCATAAAAGCCACCCTTCATTACTTTTGCCTGCGCACCAGCCTGTTTGCTGCAATGACCGCGCCAAGTATGCCTGCTGCCGCCGCTATTGCAGCCCCGGCGGGAAACTCTGGCACGACCACTATCCCCCTTGCGATTCCGTTTCGAGTAGTGTCTGCAGTCTGGCCCTCTTTCTGGATGGATTTTACGCTGACTTCGACGTTATAGTTCTCGTCCGCAGGGAATGTCATCTTTTGCTCGCCGGCTCCGCCCTTGGCAATTTGGTCCTTTGCGGTAAACACTTCTTTACCCTTACTATCGACCACCTTCATGTCGTAGGTAACATCTGCATTGATGTTGCTGCCTGCAAACGCGTCAATGAATTGCAGCCCAACTGTCTCTTCCTTGCCGGCGCTCATCTGGTCAGGGTTCCAGTTCAGCCTCACGTGGACGCCTCCTGTGTCTGTGGCTATCTCACCGCTGGTCTTTTCGCCAGTTTCAGAGGACGGCGCAAATGAGAAGGTCATCTCGGCCGATCCTGCAGGAACGCTCTTGGCCATTTCGAGAATGTCATTCTTGTTGATCAGGAAGTGGAGTATCTGTTCCGTCTCTGACGAGAATGGATCAATGGCAAGCATCCTGCCCGTTATAGGCTTGCCGTTGACGGTCGCGTCATATGCAGTTACGTCGCCGACGCCGGCAAATGACTTGGGCACCTTGATCTCTTCATGGACAAACACGTTGGCCGCTGCCTGGATCCTCTTTACGTCCCAGTCAAACGGCATGGTCCACGAGTACGTCTTTGTATTGGCATCAAAGGAGAAGTCTTTGACCTTGTCATAGTACGATATGATCGTAGTTGGATAGGTCTTGCCCTCAAACTGGACGTCTTGGGTAGTCACGTCGCCGACGCTCAAGTACGTTTCGTATACGGGCGAATCGCCGGCATTAAAGAGGAAGTGAATGTTATCTATTGTAAGCAGCTCTATACGAAAGTGGTACAAGCCACCTTCAAGCAATATAGGACCGCGGATGTTCACCGTTCCGCCAGGATCTGCCATCCATGCATTCAGGTTTGCATCCTGCGTTCCAGCAACGACAAGCTTTCCTTCCTGCGGCTGTATCTTTAGTGTGAGCAGACCACTTTCCGTCAGAAACGCATCTCTTAATAGCGGCTGAGCTTTGGGGTCAGTTCCCTTGGTGATCGAGACAATGAATGTTGTAAACTTGATCGTTTCGTTATTTCTCTGGTCAAACAATCGAAGTTGCACATATGCGTCCTGTTTGGTATCGCTTGTCAGGATCGGCGGATTTATCTTAATAAAGAGGCTTGCTTGCCTTTCACCGATTTTTGCAGGTGGCAGGTTTTCTTGGAAGAGTCCATCGGCAAATGCCCGCTGGCTCAAGACTATAGGCAACACAAGAAATGCAACAAAAGCAAGCGCAAGAAACTTTCGTCTCCCAGCTTCCACGCAGTAGCTTGCGCTCAAAGCATATTTAATCTTGCTGGAGTACGGCACGGTTTAATTATCGCCAGAGCTGTATTGAGAATGGTTGTCGCCAAAGCAAGGGCTCGCAGTTGCCATGGCAGCGGCAGTGGTTATAATCATGGCCACGGTTTTCGTGTCATTCCCCCAGAAGCAGAATGTTCCGACAGTGGCGCAGGAGGGCTCTGGCAAGGGATCACTCACGATACTCACCATTTCAGAGGGATCGCTTTTGACGGGCGCGACATATTCCATAACGCCCAACCCATTTGCCGGTGCAGGCGCGTATAGCATACAGGACGGAGGACAGGACGATAGAAATCCGGCCGCAGGCATTATAGAGATTTCCGGCCTGCGTAACGGCAACTTTACTGTCACACAGTCTCAAGCTCCACCCGGTTATGACAGGGACAGGCTTTCCAAGATCGTAGAGGTAAAGGACAACAGCGCGACTGCAACTTTCTCAAACACTGTAACAGGAACTGGCATTTCAGGTCCGCCCATAAAGGACATTATTTACACGGCCAAGTTTGAGTGCGGCACCATCGCAGGCGAGGAAGGTCCATTGAGGCCGGGCCACTATAACACAGACATTGGCGTCCTTAACAAGCAAAACTTTGCAGTCAGGATGACATGGCAAGTGGTGGTAAACGACGGCAAAGGAAGCAACGCAATATTGCAGACGCTCCAGCCACAGTCATCGACAGGCATCGTCTGCGACGACCTGATTAGGCGCCTTGGCAATAACGACAAGTTTGTCGAAGGTTTCGTGCTGATTGACATTCCGGTGGACTCAAGCCTGCTTGGCGTGCTTGAATCAAACGGCTCTACGGTGGTGGGGAGGCAGACTACTGGCGTGGACTTGCTGGACGTGCAGGTGTTCTACACTGCAAACGCGCTCGACCAGCTGCCACACGAAGTTCTCGTAGACAAGGTAGTATTTACGATAGCAGCCGACAAGAGCGGCAAGGTCCCATCAGAGATGGTAGGCAAAACCCTTGATGTCACGATAAGATCCGATTTTGACAAGATCTCTGACCCTGTTGAAAACATAAAGGCAAAGCTTGCAGAGCAGTACAAGCTGTCGGCGCAGGAAGCTGCGGGTCTGGATGTCAAGATCCAGAGCATAAGCGTCGGCGCAGGTACGATGATAGACGACCATGCCTTGTCCCTGTCAAGGGTCCCGGCGCAGACGAGCAGCTGATAAACGATAAATAGAATTATCTTCTATAATATACCTACATGACAGGCGCTGTCCTTTCACTGCCTCATGCGACAGACTATACGCAATGGAGGGCAATTGTCGTCACTATTGCGCATGCCGGCTCAACAAATCACGAGCTGGCAGCGATCAATTTGCCGTTCCTAAAGGCAATGGGCATTGTGACAGCAGATTCATCCAAGTCAAGGATCAGGCTGAGCAGGACTGGGATAAGATATGTAAACACGGTTGCGTCCGGCGATATACAAGCGGAAAAAGAGATTCTTGCGGCTTGTGCCAGAAAGGCACTAAGGCCCGCCATCCGTTTTTGCGAGCTGCAAGACCCTGACTTTGAAAGGTTATTTCTCCAGCTAAAATTCCTTGCGGGCATCTACGACTCGTGGGGAGAATATATGGACACGGCCGCGCCAGCTCGGAGCGGCATTTGCACCGCTATAGAGATCATGGTCTTTGCAGGCATAGTCAACCGTCGGCATATCTATCAAAAGATGCTGCAGGACTGGCGCGCCGGATTTCGCATCTGTAAGACAACGCGCTAAAACGTTATATCACCCGGCCGCAATCATCTCATATGGCGAACTTTACTCTTCCACCATTGCCTTATGCATACGACGCGCTTGAGCCGCACATTGATGCCAAGACTATGGAAATTCACCATACCAAGCATCACCAAGCATACACCGATGGCCTCAACAAGGCCCTTGGCAATCTGGGTCCAGAATTTCAGAACAAGGACATTGTAGAGATCTTGAAGAACATTGACACTGTGCCGGAAAGCGCAAGAGGCGCAGTCAATTTCCACGGCGGCGGCTACAACAACCACACACTCTTTTGGAACAACATGAAAAAGGGCGGAGGTGGCGAGCCGTCAGGGGAGCTTGCGGATGCCATCAAAAAGGCATTTGGCAGCTTTGCAGATTTCAAGACCAAGTTCCAAACTGACAGCGTAGCGATTCAGGGCTCCGGATGGGGATGGCTTGTCAAGAACGGCTCTGGCGGCGTGCAGTTCATCACGCAGCCAAACCAGACCAGTCCGTGGACTAGGTGGAAGGCCGAAAAGCTAACCCCGTTGCTTGGGTTGGACGTATGGGAACATGCGTATTATCTCAAATACCAGAACAAGCGTGCAGACTATGTCACCGCGTGGTGGAACGTAGTCAACTGGGACGAGGTAGCAAAAAGGTTCAAGGCGTAAAAGCCTTCCTTCATTTATTTACGAAATTTATAAACCCGTAATTTTCTCGGGTCGTCCTGCTTACAGCCATATTGTAGTCGTATATCCTGCTCGCATATTCCTGTAGCACTGGCATGACAGCATCAAGCGATTTTTCAAGATAAAATCCAGGGCAGTCGCCGGTGAATTGGAACGTTGCATGGACGACAGGCTTGCCATAGGCGTCAGATTCAAGCCACGATGCAAAAGGATACAGCCAGCACACGCCTGGCTTGTCGGGATGCATCCCACAGTAGCCCTTGTCGTCCAAGAAACGGCAGCGCAGCGGTGTGCCGTCCTCTTCGTCACGCTCGTCCTTTTTGCGTTTTAATGATAACATGCTCAACGTTGTGATGACGCTACCCGAGCCTTCCTGCTCCCAGCTTGATATCCGCGTCTCGTTTTGCACAAACTCGGCCTTGGACGCATAACCGAGCCTTTTTGTCAGCGTGGCAATGTCATCTTTTGTCAGGGGAAGTCGCCCTTGCTTTTCGCAGCAATTGTGGCAGTCAGGCCACAGGCACTTCCAGAGCACGTACATGTCGTCCCTTGTCAGGGCAGGTATGTGGAAAATGACGCTTCCAACCTTTACTGGCGTGTCGACCACGTCGTCGCGCAGCCCTATCTGCATATCGTAAAGTTTCGGATCGATTGGCCATTTTTTGCCAAGTTCGTCAAGCGATTCTTTAACCGAATTACCAGTATGCAAAGTGAGGATTATGTTAAATTATAAACCCGGCGCTGTTTAAATGTACCCTGTCATGCTGAGCCCACGCCATGTCGAATCCGTGGAAACCGAGGATTTGAGAGAAAAAGGCAAACATGCGTCGTCAACTGAAAACAGAAGGATGGTGTGGGAAAACGTCGTGTGGCCGCTGATCCTCGAAATAAACAAGCCATACTTTACTCTAAAGGAATATCACGCAAGGCGCGACGAGTTTTGCAAGAACACAGGAGTTCCAGCGTCCAAAGTAGCTGGCGGCTTTGTGTCGCTTTTGATAAAAGGGATACTTGTACGAAACAGACACGTCTACTCCATCCATTATCGTTTGATCCCATATATGCGCAAAAGGGCACAGCTGGAGTATGGGCAAGTAATCCGTGAAGTGAACACGAAACGTTAGTTTGAAATAGAGGTCACGCAGTCGTTTTGTTGGTCAGCCCGGTCGTCTAGTGGCCAATCTCCAATGGTGGTAGGGCTAGGGATTTCAGGCTCTGGATCTCTTAGAGAAAAGAAACCTGGAGACAGCAGTTCGAATCTGCTCCGGGCTACCATTCTATTTTACCCAGCTAAAAAAGAGAGAGAAGAAAGAAAAGGATTATGGCCTCGGTCCGGCGTTTACTAACTCTTTTGAGACATTGCCAAACTTTTCAAAGTTTTTGGCAAACAGAGCGGCCAGCCTCTTGGCAGCGGCATCGTATCTATCCTTGTCGCTCCAGGTGTTGCGCGGGTCGAGCACTTCGTCAGGAACGCCTGGACACGATGTCGGCATGTCGATGTTAAAGATGTCATGATGCTTGATCGGCGCCTTTTCAATCTCGCCGGTCAGAGCAGCTGTGACCATTGCGCGCGTGTATGACAGGTTCATGCGCTTGCCGATGCCGTACGGCCCGCCGGTCCAGCCAGTATTGATCAGGTAGACACGGGTACCGTGCTCGTCCATCTTTTTGCCAAGCAGTTTTGCATAAGTCTGGGCGTGCAGTGGCATGAACGGGCCGCCAAAGCACTGAGAGAACGTCTCCCTGGGCTCAGTTATACCCCTCTCTGTCCCGGCAAGCTTGCTCGTGTATCCCGACATGAAATGGTACATGGCGCCTTCCTTTGTCAGTTTCGCAATCGGCGGCATAACGCCAAAGGCATCGGCCGTAAGGAATATGATGACTTTTGGATGGCCGGCGACGCTTGGGATGATCGCGCCGTCGATAAAGTCAAGAGGGTAGACGACACGGGTATTTTCAGTGAGGCTACTGTCGGCAAAGTCAGGCACCCTGTCGGCATCCAGCACGACATTTTCCATCAATGATCCGAACTTGATGGCGTTCCAGATCTGCGGTTCGTGTTCTTTTTTCAGGTTGATGCACTTGGCATAGCAACCGCCCTCAAAGTTAAAGATGCCCGTGTCTGACCATCCGTGCTCGTCGTCGCCAACGAGCCTGCGCTCCGGGTCTGCCGAGAGCGTGGTCTTGCCCGTACCGGAAAGGCCAAAAAAGAGCGCGACATCGCCTCCCTTGCCCACGTTTGCAGAGCAGTGCATAGGGAAAACCTCTTTTCTTGGCAGCAAAAAGTTCATGATAGAGAACATGGCCTTCTTTATCTCGCCGGCGTACGACGTTGCGCCGATGAGGACTAGCTTTTTCTTGAAGTTGATGATGATGAATGTCTCCGTCCTAGTTCCATCCTCTGAAGGGATTGCGGCAAAGTCATCGCACGATATCAGCGTGAATTCGGGTTTGTGGTTCTTGAGCTCGTCAGAAGTAGGCCGGATAAAGATCTGCCGGGCAAAGATGTTGTGCCAAGCACGGTTGTTTATTACCCGGATAGGCAGGCGGTTGTCTGGGTCGGCCCCGACGTAGCCGTCAAAGACAAACATCTCTTTGTCTTCGATGTGTTTTTTCATCCTCCGGTATATCTTTTCAAAGTTATCCTCAGAGATCGGGCGGTTGACCTTGCCCCAGTCTATGGCGCCGTGCGTCACCTCATCGTCGACGATGTACTTGTCATCCGGCGACCGGCCTGTAAACTTGCCTGTCTTGACGGACAGCGAGCCTGTCGAGGAGAGCACTCCCTCATTCCTTTCGACTATCATTTCTACCAGTGCAGGCACTGACAAGTTCCTGTGGGCATTGGCAAGCTTTATTTCCAATGCTTCAAGCTCCGCCATAGGTCTTTTTATGTCTAACACTTCATGACAGGCACGGCGCCAGCGGTTATAATCTTTGAGTCCTCATTTACCGGTGCAAAGAACCAGAGTTGCCGCAAAATTCGATGAAAAGAGGTAGGATGTTCACCTGAACTCTTTCCTAGTGCAATCTTCTATGTATATGCACGGCTCTTGCAGATCTCTTTTTGTCAGGAATCGCATATCGGACCTTTAGTACCGAGATGAAGCGATTGATTTCGTCCGGCGTCAGCAGCACCATATCCTCAGACAGGTCGGTCCCCAAGCTTTGTGTGAGTGAAAGATGCTAGCTTAAAAAGATTTAGAAGATTGTTACGCTTGTTTTAACTATACGAGAGCAAAGCCGGCCGGACGGCTGCTGACGATGCGCGGGCGGGCGCAGCTATTGACATGCCCTGCGCAGGTCAGCCATCTTGGCCGAGAGAATGTCCAGAAACTCGGCAAACTCGGTCGCAGTAGCGTTGCGCCCAAGGGCGCGCCGGGTCTGGTAGTGAAACGAATTATAGATGCGCCCGACAGCTATGCCAAGGGCGAAATCCTGCGGGCTTTTCACCGAAATGTTCAAACGCTTACGGATCTCGCCAATTTCGCCGGCATTTTCTATTGCCTCGTCGACCTTGGATAGCACCGCCTTTTTCACCTTTGGGTCCATGCGATGCAGCTGCAAAAGGTTGGTATTAAAAGAATCCGCGGGTTAGCAATTCTCACATATCTGCAGGAGGAGTCATACTTTCGTCTTTTGGCTTGCGGACAAACATATCTGACATGTCTATCCCAAAGAACTCGCGCAGGATGCCTATGTATGTTGTCACAGGCGGAGGCACGCCGTCCTCGCACGTCACGCCCATGTTCCACGCGTTTATCCATATGACCATGCTTTGCAGCATGTTTACAAACCGCCTGTATTCATCGGGCACTACCTCGATTGCATCAATGAACCTCTCTGCAAGGAGCCACGAAGCCGTAAAGTCAATGCACTTGGTTCCGTAGACGGCCTTTATTTGCTGCCGGACGGATCTAGCATACTTGAAGGGCTTTTTGCAGGCGATGAAGGGAAAGTCGATCTTGTGCGGGAGCATCATGCCGGGAGGAGACCACAGGGTCACCACCCTTGCCCTGGCCTTTAGCGACTCAAATTTCTGCACCATTGCGTCCGCAAGATCTGGATCGGACGACCAAAAGAACACCAGCGTCGCTTTAGAGATGTCGGCATCAAGCAGGCTGCCCTGCAATATCTCGGTGTTTTTCAGGCCAGCAGTAGCCTTTTTTGCCCGGGCAGCGAGTTTTCTGTCCGGCTCTACCCCAACTGCCTTTTTTACTCCATATTCTCGCGCTGCGAGTACCACCGCGTTTGCATTGCCGCAACCAAGATGGTAGAAAATGTCACTCTTGCGGATGCCTGCAAGCTTGAACATCTTGCGCACGACACTGTCGGGCAATGACATTTCCTTGCCCTGCACGACATCCTGTGGCAGCGTCGACAGGAACTCGCCTATGTTCAAGCAATCCAGAGATTGCCTCAGGATAATAAAAAGCCACGGGCAGGAGGAATGCTTTTACGCCGTGGTGCGCATTGTTAGTACATGGCCGTACATGCAGAGATAAGCGTCATCCCCATTACGAAAAGCTCCAGCATGAGCGAGCAGGTTGCAGCGGCATTTGACGCCATAAGCAGGACTGCAGGCATCAGGGCGACATTGACGCCACTTGGCACGCAGATGGAGGCGACAGGCATTGACGCAGTGCTAAACGCGATAAGGGCAGCGCACGACGCCACACAGGCGGCCGGCGCGACGAGGATTATCTCGTCAATAAGGATAGACCAGCGGCTGGACAAGGACCAGACTCTTGAGGACAAGGTCAGGTCCGTAAACAGCAGGCTTGGGCGCTAGGTCAGACCTCGACGTAGACGTTACCGCCTTCGACTGTCACTCTGTACGAGCCTATCGACTTTAGCTTTTGCGGAAACCATATCAGGTCGCCGGTCGTCAGGTCCCACTTGGCCCCGTGCCACGGGCAGGTCAGCTCCTTGCCTTCCAGTATTCCTTCATGAAGCTCGGCGCCGGCGTGAGTGCAAATGTTACCAGTCGCGTAAAACGTTCCACCGATGTTTGCGACGAGTATCTCTTTGCCGCCTGCAGTGACGTTTGTAATCTTGCCCGCCCCGATGTCAGACTCTTTTCCCACAAGAACTTTGGCCATAAAAAGCCTGCAAGGCGGCGATATTTGTAATTTAGCTTTGTGGGAACATTTGGGATGAAAATGATGCCAGCTTTCTCAGCGCAGACATGCGCTCCTCGCGCTCTATCTCTGCACCCTCTATTGCGCCTGACAGGTACTTTATAGATTGATCGTACACTTTTCTTGCAACAGGATGCGGGACTCCGTCCTTGCCGCCGTGCGCAAAGCTGTATTTGACGGGGTCGCGCCACGATGCCCTTGCGCCATGTATCAGCTCGGCGACCAGCGCAAGGGCCCTGACGATGGCAGCGCCTACGCCTTGCATCCCGACAAGTTCCTCATAATTTTTTGGCTGGACGTCGTATATCCTGCGAAAGAGATCCCAGTCGAGGTGCCTAGGCATTTCGTACCCCGTGGTGTTATGCACGATCCCACTGTCGCCGATCCAGTCGTCAAGCGTGTTTTTGCAGGCTATCCTGTAAATTGAGGATTTTAGGCCCGAATGCCCGTCCCTTGCAAGGTCAAGGCACACCTGTCGGCTCTCATTTGAGCCTGCCGCAGTCATGTCAAGCGCACCGTCGGTCTTTTGGCCGCAAATGATGCCGGCATGAGGCTCGTTGACAAATTCCTTCAATCCATCAGATATCCAGTGGTACCTGCGCGCCATTCTGCTCTGTGCGTCCATCCCTTGCTGCACAACCGCCCAGTCGCCCCGCTCATCAAACAGTATGACGTGGTGATATAGAGAATACCCGTCCTGCACCGCTGCGCTGTCGACCTTGGCAGACATTTTACTTGCATACAGCAGAGAATCAATCTTTGCCCCAGACAGCCCGAGGCTTTCGCCAAGGACCGGAATGTCAGCCATTGCAGAGCGGGACCTGCTGCCCTTGCCGCCCGCTATTGAAATACCATGCACGTCCTGCGATAGCGACTGCTTCAGTACCCCGGTTACGACGGTCGTGATGCCAGAAGAATGCCAGTCAAATCCAAGTACGCAGCCAAACGCCTGAAACCACACGGGATCAGAGAGCCGCCGGAGGAACTCTTGCTGGCCGTACTCGTCGATTATCACCTTGCACATGGCGTAAGAAAGTTTGGTCATCCTGCGTATCAGGTACGCTGGCGCATGGCCATAGTGCAGCGGCAGGTTGATGAACTGCGTCCGGCGCATATGTAGTGGCGGCTGCTGCTCTGCACTTTTACGTATTAAGCAGAGGAGCACCTAGGGGGGAGAGGGAGCCACCTGCAGCGTATATTAAATGTCATACCTATCAGGGTACCGTGCACGCAGCAGCCCTGACTGTCATCCTTGCAAGCGCTGGGCTGCTGGGCCAAGTAATTGACAGCATTTCTTCTTTTGTGGCGCAATATGGCTATCCCGCTGTTTTTGCAGCCGCATTTCTTGAAGTCGTGTTCCCGCCGATACCAAGCGAGGTGATATTTCCACTTGTCGGCTTTACCGCCAAAAGCGGAGGCCTTGGGATCGAAAACGCAGTCGGGATGGCCACGGTAGGCGCCCTTGGCTCGACTGCCGGCGCAATCCTGATCTATTACGTTGCAAAAAAGGTCGGCAGGGCCGCCATACTGCATTACGGCAGGTACGTCAGGCTGGGCGAGCGGGACCTGCAAAAGGCCGAAAAGTGGTTTGAAAAGCATGGCTCGCTTGCAGTCTTTAGCGCAAGGATGGTTCCGGGGATCCGCGAGATTATCTCCATCCCAGCAGGCATCGGCGGCATGAACATACCTAGGTTTACTGCATATACGTTTGCCGGCTCACTTGTCTGGTCGGTCGCGCTCACTCTTACAGGGTTTTACCTTGGCGGCGCTTGGCAGGGCTTTGCAGACCAGCTGTCGTCTGCGTTTAACATCATTGGTCCGGCAGTTGTAGTCGGTCTTGGCGCGCTTGCGGCATATCTGCACTACAGGCACAGGAAAAAGCAGGCCTAGCCCTTCTTCTTCGTCGTCGTTATCGTCATCATCAACATGTACAGCACGGCCTTTTGCACGTGCAGTCTGTTCTCCGCTTCCCGCCACACGACTGACTGAGGGCCGTCTATAACGTCAGCTGTTACCTCCTGTCCCCTCTTGGCAGGCAGGCAATGCATAAAGATGGCATCCTTTTTTGCAAGCCGCATAGTGGCTGCATTAACCTGGTACTTTGGCAGAAATATTGCTTCTCTTGTGGCCCGCTCGCCTTCCTTGCCAATCGAAATAAAAGTATCAGTGGCTACGACATCGGCGCCCTTGGCGGCCTCGTCAGGGTCCTGCGTCACTGCAATGCGCGCGCCTGTTTTTTTGCCTTCGGCTTCGGCGACCTGCACTGCGTGCTTCAGAGGCTCATATCCAATTGGGCATGCGGCAGTCACGTTGATGCCGACTTTGGCTGCGCCTATCAAAAGATCATTGCAGACATTGTCACCGTCTCCAAGCCATGCTATCTTTAGCCCCTTGAGCTTTTTCTTGCTCTCCTTTACTGTAAGCAGATCTGCCAGAATCTGGCAGGGATGGTATGCGTCTGAAAGACCATTGATGACTGGAATTGATGCGTGTGTCGCAAGCTTTTGCACGTCGGCATGGTCATAGACTCTGGCCATTAGGCAGTCGAGGTACACAGAAAGCGTCCTAGCAGTGTCTTCGATAGTTTCGCCCCGCGCAATCTGGATATCGTTTGCGCTGAGGTAGACTGCGTTGCCTCCAAGCTGATACATGCCCACCTCAAAGCTGACCCTTGTCCGCGTTGAGGGCTTTTGGAATATCATACCAAGCGTTTTTCCGCGCAGTACCGGCCTTGGCCTTCCGGCCTTTTGCTCTTTTTTCAGTTTTGCCGCAAGCTTGAGGATAGAGTCGATCTGGGGTGCGCTCAGGTCTTGCATACTGAGCAGGTCTTTTTTACTTGAGGAGGTCTTCGATGTCTTCATCTGTCAGGTATACAACCTCGTCTTTCTTGGTATCCTTATCATCTTTGCGCTTTTTCTTTTCTTCCTTCTCCTTCTTCTTGCGCTCCTCTTCCTCGCGCTTGCGGCGTTCCTCTTCTTCCCTCTTCCTGCGTTTTTCCTCCTCCTTCTTTCTCTGCTGTTCGTCGTCGCGGTCCTTTTCCTGCTTTTGCTCCCCCTCTTCTTCCTTTTTGCGGCCAAACAACCCTCCAAACCTGCTCTTCCTTTCCTCCCGTTGTTCCTGCACAACCGGCTGAGGCTCTGGCGGCTGAGGTGGAGGTGGAGGTTTGGATGCCTGGACAGGAGCTGGCGGCGGGGAATATTCAGGCTCTTTTTGCACCGGAACGTCCTGCTCGCTCCTCTGTGCCTGCGGCAACCCAATGGGGCTTGCAACAGCCACTGCCCGCTCTTTCACTTTTTCTTCGATCGGAGGTTGTGCAGACTCTTGCGGCGCAGACATCAGGTCCTGCACGTTCACGTTTGTGCTGCCAAAGAGTGTCCGGATAAACTTGTCAGGGTCAAAGGGTATCATGTCGTCATAGCCCTGCCCGACTCCGATGTAGGCTATTGGCCGAGAAGTAATGTGCGCTATTGAAATCGCCGAGCCGCCCTTGGCGTCGGCGTCTATCTTGGTCAGGATTGCGCCGTCAAAGTTTGTGTATTGAAAGAACTCGCGAGCCTGGTTTATCGTGTCATTGCCGGCAAGCGAGTCGCCTACGAAAATCTTGGCATCTGGTTTGACTACCCTCACTATCTTGGACATCTCATCCATCAGGTTCTTTGAAGTCTGCATCCTGCCGGCGGTGTCGATAAGCACCGCGTCAACATAGTGCTTTTTAGCATAATCTACCGCGTCGCGCCCGACCGCAGACGGGTCTGCCCCATAGCGCTGCGCGATTACCTTGAGCGATAGGCGCTCTGCATGCTGCGTGAGCTGCTCGATGGCGCCTGCCCTGTGGGTGTCCCCGGCAGCCACGACAAGCGAAAGGCCGCTTTTGCGAAGCAGGTTGCCTATCTTGGCGACAGTCGTTGTCTTGCCTGTGCCGTTGATACCGAGAAACACGATGACATATGGGCCCTGCCTGGCCTCTTTTTTTGCCCTGATGCGCTCGACGAGGTCGAATCGGCCTGCCCTGGCAAATATGCCGGCCACTGCCTCCTGCAACTTTGCTTCGATTATCTGGCCTGCCTCCTGCCCCTTTTCCAGCTTTAGCCCAAGAAGCTCTTTTTTCAGCCGTTCCGAAAGGTCGTCGACAACCTCCTGCGCAACATCGCTTTCGAGAAGCGCTATCTGCAGGTCGACAAGCGTGTCGTCAAGGACCTTCTCCGTTATCTCCTTCTGGCCGATGCTCTTGGCCGCACTTGAAAAAGCCTTCTTTAGCTTGTCAAACATCCCGGTGCACATCTAGCCCTGTGCGGAGCGGATCATCATGTTGATCTTCTGCTGCATCTGCTCCATGCGCATGGCGATTTCCTGCCGCTGGCCTTCAAGCTGCCTCATGGCCACCTCGTATTCCTTTATACGCGACTCTACAAAATTCAGGGCGTCGTCGCGGCTCTTTTCAATAGCCACGCCGGAGCCGAGGTTCACCACCAGCTTTTTGACGGGCGGCACGGTCGTCTTGACGTATACGCCGATTCCAACCGGCATCAAAGTCTCCGACTCAGAGTCGGCGCTCACCCCCTGGATCGTAGCAGACGCAATCCTTGCTTCCTCAAGCAGCCTCGCAACTGCTGCCTGACGGTTGGTCACGTCATTCATGTAGGCTTCAAGCATCCTCGATTGCTGGGCCATCTCGTTTAGCTGCTGCTCTGCCATGTGCTGCTGGTGCTCGTGTTCATTGGAGTGATCATGTGAATGGGAATTAGGATTATTATTGTGGTCGTGCGAGTGTCCGGCGGAATCAGTGTGCATGAAACTCACTGGGCCGGCTCGATTTTTAAAGCTTTAGATCTTTGAGATCTTGAGCATGTCGGCCATCTTGACTGCCATGCCATAGCGGTCCTCGTTTGACTTCATGTGATTGTAGATCTTGAGCATGTCACCGGCGTTCTTTACCATGCTAAACTTGCCCTGTATCTTTAGCTGCACAAACTTGAACACAAGTGAGTATATGCGGAATTTGTCTATGACGGCGTCACGGTACGCCTTCATGTCGTGCATGTTTTGCACGAACAAGTCGGCGCACCAAGTCGACGGTATGATGCCTTCCCCCAAAAGTGCAAACACTGTGCCTATCGACTCGCCCACTCCCACGGTCTTGCGGCCATCGGTAAAAGGCTCGCAGCTTGCCGGCGGGCTGATGCGCACCGGCCTGCCAACCTTTTTCAGTGGCTCGCATTCATGCTTTTTCAAAAACTCATCTACGAATTGATTATGCGTTTTGGCAAAGTCACCGGCGCCGACGTGTGCATAGCCGTTGCCGAGTGGAAAATACCAGAAATATCCTGTCATAGAAGGAAATGCCTTGAGGTAAAAGTCGTCAAATGGCTCCTTGCCCGGCTGGTATTTTACCTTGTATTGCACGCAGGGTATCCACAGCTCGTTTTGCAGCCGGGGAAGGTAGTTGCGGTGAAAGCCAGTAGCGTCTATGATGAGATCATAGTCAGGCTCCAGCTCCTCCTTTCTTGGGGCCCTGCCATACCGGATGTCGGCTCCTTTGATCATGTCCTGGATTAGTTTCAGTTTGTCGTAGCTGACCATGCCCTTTAGTTTCAGGTCCACGTGTTCTGCGCCCACGTCGACCTTCATGTGACGGCCGTCGTGCAACACGTAATCGTCAAAATCAAGGCCGCAGTTTTTTGCCAGGCCAGACATGACATTTTCGCAGGTCGCCCAAGCGCACACGGCATCGTGCTGCTCCTCCGGCATCCGCTCAAAGCCCGTCACCCGCACGTCGTGCATGTCGCCAAGCCGGTTCATGAGGTAAGCGCCTGCTACCCCGATGCCTACGACAGCGATCTTCATCTACGCAAAAGAAGAGGCAAAGGAACCAATAAAAATGTTGAATCACACAGTCAGGGACATTTCTGAGGCTATGAAAGGCTTGCCGGCAGCTTCCTTTGTTGCCCATACACTGACGGTGTAGATGCCCTTGCCATGAGCGTCAATTAACCCTTGCAGCGAAAAACGGATGTCAAAACCTGTCGCCTCTTTTGACCAGTCCTTTGCCTCTATGATATCATAGTCCGCAGGCTTTACATAAAACGTCCCCGGGGCCGCAGGAGGCACGACGACTGCTAGAAGGTCGCCGGCCCCATAACCCTGCCTGTCCTTGTTTGCCTGATAAGCGGCAGGAGTAGGAGGCGCGTCGTACGTCACTGTGATGGTATAGAAGTCGAGGTCGTTGTCCGAGTTTGCGTCGCGGTTGTTGGCAAAAAAGCCGGCCATAGAAACGTCGTTTGTGACATCTCGCGCGATCGGGCGGATCCATTGCGCGTACTGGTTCTCAAAGTTCTGGACGAAGGCGAAAAAGTAGTCGTCATATGCGACGCCGATGCTCACGTGGGTGTGGTGTGGGTCAAGTATGTTGTCCCTGTGGCCGTCGTTGCAGCACTCCTTGTCCTCGTACAGCATCAGGTATTCCGACCGGTCTATCTCTGAGTAGGGGTTAGTCACGTTGCAGATATAGGCGCCGGAGGAGCAGCCATCGTAATCATCATCATCCAAGTATCCCGATGTCGCGACGTTTTGCGACACGGCTCCGAGGCCGCCGAGCCTTGAATATACTATGTAGGGCTTTTCGCCACTGGTCAACCAGTGCGAAATCTGCCTTGTCTTTAGCATATCTTCAGCGTGGATCTGCGCGGCGGCATTTCTACTAAGGCTGACAGGCGAAAGGCCGGCTGCCGCCCTGTCTTCGTTTATCCTTTGCAGCGCGTACAGCTCCAAGTCGCTGGCAGGACCTGGCGCATTTTCAACTGGAATGGCGCCCTTGACGACTTGCTCCTCTCCAACAGACACCTT
The DNA here is from genome assembly GCA_039938615.1 of Nitrososphaera sp. Lineage (GTDB taxonomy): Archaea > Thermoproteota > Nitrososphaeria > Nitrososphaerales > Nitrososphaeraceae > Nitrososphaera. The sequence goes on along the minus strand of JBDUUM010000035.1, from coordinate 13,549 downwards.
GGCAACTGCAGGAGGTGAGAGTACCTGCAGGGAACCAAGGTCAGATATGGCAAATGAGCGTATTTCATATTCACCTTTTTCATCTGGAACCCACGAAACGCTGATCCGCTTTTCCGAGATCCGCGGGACAATTTCTGCATGAAGGAGCTGCAGATACGCAGTATATTGCTGCGAATCTCTTATCTCCAACACTGTTGTCGCAGGATAGTCGCGCAGGCTGTTGTTCTTTATGACAACTGCGATCTCGACCTGCGAGTCTGTGGAAGCCACGCTCAGCTCGTCGCCGGCCAGACTTGTCACGATGGGTGTAGACACGACAATGTCTCCGTCGCCGGCAAATGCAGGTACGACGGATAATAGTCATAGTAGTAGGGGTAGCAGCATGCTTACTACAGCCAAGATGGCTGCTGGCTTTACCATCAGAGTCGTCTTGCAGGTCTGTTGTATAATAAAAATAGTTGGAACAGAATGGAATATCTAGCCGGCGCGATGCCACCAAGGCGTGTCAAAGCGCAAGATCCGGATGCCCGGGGCGGCGCGTGTAGGCATAGGCCTGCTCGTGATGGGAGGCATCATTTCAGGCGTAGGCCAGTACTATCAAAGGGACGTCATAGCTCTGTACGGGCTTGCCATAGTCGCCGGCGGCTTTGTCCTATACATGGCGTCGTCGATATATGCAAAGAGGACCGGCGGCAGGTAATAAGAAAAAATTTATTCCATAAACGCGGCGGGCTTGAACGGCCTTGCCATCTTGGCCTTGCCCTTCGGATCGTATTTTGATGCATCGTCTTCAGAATACACCACCACTTCTGCCCCGCCAAACTCTTTTGACAGCAGGCTCGCAGCGTCTTTTATTGCGGAAATCTCGTCTATGCCGCCGCCAAGTTTCAGCCGCCGGTGCCTAGCCTCCACCGGCGTCGACAATATGTCGTCTTGGATCTTTTTCACGAGGTTTGGGTCAGATTTTATCCGGGCAGTCGCAGGGTTTGCTATAAGCTGCTTCATAATGTCACCAAAGTTGGTCCTGCCCTCCATCACATTTGCAAGCACCGTCTGGTAGGCAGGTGCCTTCCATCCTGCAGAGGCATAGAGGACAATTTTCTTTGGCGCAATTTTTGTCACCTTGATGATGTTTTGCAGGTCGGCAAGCAGACTCTGCACGACAAACTCTGACTCTTCTGCCGACAAGTCGGTCTTTGTCGGATCAGGCACAGGCCATCCTGCAGTGGTTATCGTTTGTGAGTTGCCGAGCCTTTCCCAGACCTCTTCTGCGGTAAATGGCGCAAACGGCGCAAGCATCCTTACCTGCACTTTCAAGTACTCGGCAGTCATTGCCATGCATGCCGGCGAGTTTTGCCTGCCCTTGGCAGACGCGCGCCGCTCGTACCACTGCATATCCTGCTCCATCGAGTACAGGATATGGTGTATCGACTCTCTGACGCGCAGCCTGTCCATCGATTCGGCCGTGTCTGCCGCAAGGCGCTGCAGCCTGCTCAGCAGCCACCTGTCCTCCGCCTGCTCTGGCGCGACTGCGGCAGCGCCCCTGCACCTGTCAGCCATGTCAAGCACTCCGTGCAGCTTGGATTTGATCCCCTTTGCAGTATCAAATGAAAAGTCAGCATCCTGCAAAATCTCGGCGGACACCAGCATCGCAAGGCGGATGGTGTCAGCGCCGTGCTCCCGGATGGCGGCGCGCAGAGGTATGATGTTGCCAAGCGACTTGCTCATCTTTTTGCCTTCCATGAGCACCGAGCCATTGACCACGATCTGCTGCGGCCACTTTTCTCTGCTGAAAATGGCGACGTGGTTAAAGATGAAAAATGACAGGTGGTTTGGCACGAGGTCCCGGCCAGAGTGGCGCGAGTCGACGGGATAGAAATACTGGAACTCTTGCCTTATCTGCTCGACCGTCGACGAGGATATGTTGCACTCCCGGGCTACAGACTGCGCGTCGCCGACCCCAAGCAGGACGTAATCAAAGAACGAGTCTGCGATCGTTTCCCCATCAGGCATCATCCCTCCGTTGACGTACTTGGCGATAACATAGTATGCCATGTAGATGACCGAATCAGAGAGGCTCTCGATTATCCATTCTCTGTCCCAAGGCAGTTTCGTTCCAAGGCCGGACTTTCTTGCACAGGCCCTCTCGCGCAGCCAGTCAATCACATAGTCAAATTCCTGCCGGATGTCCTGCGGGACAATGTCCATTTTCTGGATGCACTCGTGCGCAAGCGCCTTCCACTCCCTGTCGCCATAGTTCAAGAACCACTGGTCGCTCAGCAACTTGACGACGCACTCGGCCCCACACCTGCACCTGACTGGTCTGTTTGTCAGCTCGTACATGACAGACGTCATGCCGGCGGCAGAAATCTCATCTTTTATCTCGTTCTTGGCAGTCGCCACGGGCTTGCCGGCGTGCCGGCCGGTGTTTGCCAGCATCCTGCCCTTGTAGAACTCGTGCGAGTAAAGGTCGCTTGTGGCCTTTTCAAGCCTGTCCTCCTCGCCGGGACCCGGCACGGCTCTTTTTATCGCGTCTGCGGCAGGGATGTCATGGTACCCTTCAGACTCGATTATCTTTATCGGGCTGACAGTCACGGCAATGTTGAACTTTTCCTGCATGGCCCTGTCACTTTTCAAATCTTCAAGCGCCTGATAGTCATACGGCGCGTGTGCCGGCACCGACATGACGATCCCCGTGCCGCTGTCAGCCTCTACAAAGGACGCAGGATACATTGGCACCGTCTGGCCGTTGAGTGGATTTTTCAGCTCCCATCCGACCATCTCACTCCCCTTCACTGGCTTGAGAATAACGACAGAGTGGTTCAGAAATTCCAGCTTGCGCGTGGCTTCCCTGCTGACGACCCATTTCTCATTGTCGACCTGCGCTTCGACGTACTCGACATCAGGATTGACCCACATGTTGGTTACGCCATATAGCGTCTCTGGCCGGAGCGTTGCGGCCGGGATGATCGTGCCATCGTGCGTGAATTTCACAAGCACGTACTCTGTAAAGTCGGGCTCGACGTCGCCCATCGTGTCGTGTTGGCTCACGGGGTTCTGATCGCGGGGGCACCAACCTACAGGATGTGAGCCCTGCACTATCAGCCCCTTGTCCTTAAGCGTCCTGAACTGCCACGAGATAAACTTAGAATATATCTTGTCAATGGTGGTGAACTCGCGGCGCCAGTCCATCGAGTAGCCCATTTCCTTCATCCCCTGCTTGATCTCGTTGTGGAAGTAGCTCGCTATTTTCACCGGCTCGACAAACGTGGCTATGACATCGTCGGTCAGCTTGTAGATTTTGCGGAACGTGTCAAGCAGGTCAGGGTCGCCGGCAGCCACCCTTCTTGACATGCCGAGGATCGGCGTGCCAGTGTAGTGAAAGCCCATTGGAAAGAGCACGTTGTAGCCCTTCATGCGCATATAGCGGGCATGCGCGTCTGCAAGCGTGTACGTTCGGCCGTGGCCAATGTGCTGGGGCGAGTTCGGATAGGGGTATGCGACGGTGACGAAATATTTTTTCCTTGAGAGGTCTGGGTCTGCCTGGAAGAGTTTCTGCTCCTCCCACCTCTTGATCCATTTCTGCTCTATTGGCTGCCAGTCTGTGACGCTCATGCTCATGCCCTTGCCATTTCTTCTGCCAGCGCAAGCGCCTCCTTTATGCGCTCTCGCAGTTTGCCGCCGCCCTGGCCAAATCGGCCGTCGCCTCCGCCGGAGCCTCCCAGCTTGGCCGACACCTGCTTTGCAATCGCGCCTGCCCTGACCTTGCTCCTCGCCTTTTCACCTGCAAACACGATGACCCTCATGCCTTGCCCCTTGGAGACAAGCGCGACGTAAACAAGCGATGGGTCAAGCTCGATTGCCTTTTCTCCAATTGCGATGTGGTATTCATCGTCAAGCTCCTCGTCAAATGCGCTGTAAAGCCGTATGTCACCAAGTGGCTTGGCCTGACTTGATATGCCCTTGGCCACGGTCGGCCCCACGACTCGCAGCATCGTCTTGGCCTTTTTCTTGGCCGCCTCGGCGTCGTCCATAGCCCTGCCAAACGACTCGAGCACTTTATCCCGGCTGGACCCAAGCGACTGCGCTATCGACGCCAGCTGGCTTTCTTGGGCCTGTATGTAGTTGATGGCGGCCTCGCCGGCGACAAATTCCAAGCGGACGACTCCATCCTGTATGCGCTCTGACTTGACTATCTTCACGATTCCAATGTCGCCTGTCCTCCGCACGTGCGTTCCTCCGCATGCCTCGACATCCCATCCTTCCACGTTGACGATCCTGACGTTGTTCGTGGGCACGACCCCGCCCTGGTATATGCGAAAACTGTACTTTTGCTCAGCCTCCCCCCTGTCGAAAAAGTTGATCGCGACTGGGAGGTTTTTGCGGATGACTGAATTTGCAGTCTGCTCTATCCGCTGCACCTCCTCCTTTGTAAGTGCAGAGTGGTGAGTGATGTCAAGCCGGGCATAGTCTTCGTCCTTGAACGCCGAGTTTTGCCATACCCATGAGCCAAGGTTGTTTCTCGCAGACGAGTTGAGCACGTGCGTTGCGGTATGGTGCTTGGTCACAAGGTCGCGCCGGCGGCTGTTGACCATTCCCTTGACCACTTGGCCGTCCACCAGCTTGCCCTCTATCCGGTGGATGACCATGTCTGCTTGCTTGGTAACTTCGACTACCTTGACGCCTCCAAGCTCGCCGGTGTCCGGCTCCTGCCCCCCGCCCCGGGGATAAAACGCCGTCTGGTCGAGTACAACGTTATTGCCCGCGACCTTTAGCACCTTGGCCTCAAATTCGCGTATGGACTCGTCCTGGTAGTAGAGCAACTTTGTGGGAGGCAGCCCTTCCAGCCCCGGTATGGGCTTTGCCCCCTGCGCGCCTCCTGCGACGCGTGCGTGGAGTTCAGCAAGTTTAGTGTAAAATGTCGAAGGGACGCTTGCGATGACTCCCTGCTCTACAAGATAGTCAGGCGTAATGCCGTCAGACTCATAGAGGCGCAGCAGGTCGTCGACTGTTATCTCGCCCTTTTTGGACTTGAGCGAGCCGGCAGTCGCGTTCATGCGCTCGCGGGAGCCGACATAGCGGGTCGATTCTAATTGCAAGATGGTCCTTGCGTCTTCCCTGTGTTCTTCAAGCTCGGGATATATCTGGCGCAGGTAATCGATGTGCATGTCTGAAATGTCTTCAAGTTTGATGTTCCACCCCATGCGCTCGATTATCGAAAGCGCGCGACGCAAAATTACGCGCAGATTGTATCCTCCGCCGACGTTTGACGGCAGGGCTCCGTCAGATATGGCAAATGCAAGCGTCCTCACGTGATCTGCGATGGTATAAACGGCTTCATATGGCGACACCATTTTTGCAAGGGCATCATACTCCATGCCCATCTGCCGGGCGATTATCGCCTTGAGCTCCTTGACGTTGCCGTCAACCGTGTCCAGCTTGGACGACACGGCGCCAAAATACTTTGATAATAACAATTCATTGTTGCCAGCGGTGCCAGTCATGTCCATCATCTTTTGGGTGACCGGCCCAAAGCAGCAGTCGTAGCTGGTCGGCGTGCCCATCGTTACCCACGAAAAGCGTTCAAGGCCGGCGCCCATGTCGATGATCTTGTTTGGCATCGTGCGGTAGCTCGTCTCATTGCCTTCAAATTCCGTAAAGACGGCGTTACCAAGTTCCAGCCCGCGGACGAAATACTCAAGCGAGTAGCCAAACGCGCCGGCGCCCATCCACACGTCCTCGACGAATGTTATCTCTTCTGGCTTTATGCCAAGGCCCTGCGTCAACATCCCGTAATCGAGATCGATGCACCTGTCCTTCCAGTAGCCGCCTGGCGCGTCCGCGTTGCAGGTCTGGCCTATCATGCAAAAGCCCGTATAGTGACGGCCGCTGAGGCCGACGTTTTCAATATCGTTAAAGCGCAGGCACATCTGCGGGACAACTAGCGGGTTTTTCGGCAACTCAAAGACTATCTGGTTGCCGACTATACGCTGAAAGTCGACTATTGACGCTATCGTAAAATAGAGGTCATCGCGCCACCTGCACACGACAGGATAGCGCCTCACTATCTCGTGGTTGTTTTGCATAAAGAACTTTTCTGTCTCTTTCCACGCGCCGACATAGTCGAGGCGCTTGCTGGTAGGAGGCTTGCCGATAAAGCCGTAATCTTCATGGTCCGGACAGAACTTGCGCTGTACTAGCGACCAGAAGTGTTTGCCACACATCCCGCATTTCTGGCGGGTAAAGCCCATCCTGTCAAAGAGCTGGACCCTGTAGTACCGGTCAGGGTTTGAAGAAAACATTTCGGCGAGTTCTTTTTTGCCCAATCGCCTTCTCTCGTTATTCTCTTGTTATCGCTTACGATGCGGTATTAATGCTTTCGTCAAAAATGAAAAAAGGCTTACGCCTTTGCCAGTGAGTTTTCGATGAACTTGATATAGGCTTCTTTTGGCATGGCGCCGATTGTGCGCGACACTTCTTTGCCGCCCTTGAACAGGATCAATGAGGGTATGGACTGGATGCCATACTTCATCGCGATTTCCTGGTTCTCATCGACATTTACCTTGGCTACTTTGACCCTGCCCGTCATCAGCTTGCCAATCTGCTCTACAGCCGGGCCTACCATCCTGCATGGGCCGCACCATTCCGCCCAGAAATCGACAAACACAGGCAGATCGGATTTGAGCACTTCGGAATCCCACGTCTTGGTGGTGACATGGGCGATTGCACTGCTATTTTCCATGTATAATGGTTGGAAGAAACGCTATTTGAACGCTCAGCCGAACCTGCCGGTAAAGCCAAGCGTAATAAACTCGGATATCAGTTTTATCACAAAGGCGATGCCGCCAACAGCTCCAAGGCCAAGCGCGACGAGACGCAGGTGTTGAGAGTAGTCCTCCCGGCTGGTCTTTTTGGCCAGCTTTAAGGTCTGGATTATCTCGCCAATCTTGCGCTCTACGACTGACATTTTGACTGCTAACTGCTGTGCGCTATATAAAACATCGGTTTAGTTCAGCTGGTGGCTTGCCTTCTGGTGCTCTTGAAACATAAATTGGATAGCTTGGCTTTTTCATCCTCTTTTGACACACTAGCCCTTTCAATCTCTGCGGCAAGCGTGGAGCAAAAGACGCACCATAAGGACTGCGATATTTTCTGCTTCTTTGTGCCCGAACTGGATGATTCTTTATTTTTATTCTTTTCATCTTCTTTTTTCATATTTTATCCGCCCAGAGCTTTTTCCAATGGATATTTCCGGAACAGGTGTATAACTTTATTATTCTAAAGTTTACTATATAAGCATATCGAAAATTGATTTTATTACAATCGCATAGCAACTACATAATGCCAAATTCTTCTGACAGATGGGCGCTGATTCACATGCTCGCCCAGTCATACGCTCTCGACATGCTTGACGCGCTCTACAAGAAACCCCTGAGATTTTCTGACCTGAAGAACCACGCTCCCAATGAGACCACGCGCTCGCAGAGGCTCAAGGAACTCGAAGGCAAAGGGCTGATAACCACAATAAGCCTGAAAATTGCCAAGAGGTATTTCGTGCACTACTCTTTGACGAGCAAGGGCAGGACCGTTCTGCAAAAGGCAAAAGAGCTCGAAGGTCAGTAGTAGGCTACTTGGCGCCCCGCGCCGTGTAGACAGGTTCTTTTTCCGTACGCTGCATCTCGACAAACGTTTCAGTGTTTTGTATGCCCTCAATCTTGCCGACGCGCTCTATGACGACGTTGTGCAACTCTTCAAGAGTATGGGCGTTGACCGTGACTATCATGTCAAACCTCCCTGTCACCTCAGAGACTGACCGGACCTCGGGGATCTTTAAAAGTTCTGTATGAATTGGCTCTTTTAGCTTGGGGTCGCGGTTTATGCCGACGGTGGCCTTGACGTTTATGCCAAGCATGCTCTCGTTGACGATCACCGTGAACTTTTTCACCAGGCTGCGCTTTGACAGGCGCTTTATCCTGCTGTAAAGGACGGAGGCATTGATGTTGAGCTTTTTGCTCAGGCGTGGGACCGAGATGCTTGCGTCCTTGGTCAGTTCAGAGAGGATCCTCATGTCGAGCTCGTCAAACTTGTGCATATCCCTCTAACCTTCGGGGACTGTGTTAATAAACGTAATTCTCTACAGGTTATCATTACAAAAATGCTTAGTTTGTAGTCTTGGCGCGCATTTCCTGAAAAACTTGCGCCGGCACGGGCGACTTTTCTCGTTCCTCAAAAAAATTAGAGAAGTGGCTAGGATATCTTGAAGTTCTGTAGTTCGCCGTACGTTATCCCAAGCCACACTTCAGCGCCATCAAATCCTTCTACATACGTTTTTGGCAGCTTGTATTCCCTGCTTGCTCCCTTGTAGATGGTGAACATGTCGCCATCTTCTGAAATTATGGTTCCTACGTCTACCCTGTCCTTTGATCTGACGTTTTTGTGCATGACCCTTTCCCAGTGCAGTATTGCTGGTTCAGACATGACACGTCAAATCCTGTATACGCTGACGCAATATTTAAGATTAAATCGCAACCTGCAGAATAACGATATAATTATTGCTAGATATATGCAAAAATACTCAAATATTTGCTATTCAATTTTTTATGATCTGCCAGCAGGCGATGAGTATGACTTGAAGAGCATTTCAGAAATTATCGACCTGTTGGTGCCAACCTCTTTTGCCAGCTCGGTCCATTCGACAGAGGTGACGTTTTGGGTTCCTCGTATCGCTTCAATGAGCGAGTGAAGTTCTTCTGATGTCCTATAAAATACGCTGACCATCACATTTACGTTGGGGTGCCCAATCCTAAGAGACGCGCTTGCTATGTTCTTGTCATGCTGTTTTAGCAGCATCTTGGCCACTTCCTCGCTCTTGCCCTTTTCGACTGCTATCAGGATTTCCGCGTTGCGCCATCCAAGGTCCTTGATGTTGACCTGGTAGTTTTTTTTAAGGACGGATCTCTCCAGCCTCGTCCTCCTTCTCTGTATAGTCGATAGCGGCATGCCATACCTTGCCGCAATATCGGCACTTCTCACGTCTGCATCGTTCAAGATTTCCTTGGCGATGTTGATGTTAAGAGTATCAAAGACTATTTTGTCTTTTTTAGCATTATCCTTGTAGGTAGTATCGCCAACTCGGCTCCTTTTTGGCATTTTCCGTCAATATTAGACTTAAACTGAAACATATAATAAAGTTGTGCCGGTAACGTGATTGTACAAATTATACCTTGGCAGCCGAATTGGATTTCCAATCATGTGTATAACACTTGAAATCAAGTTGTAAATTACTTGCGTCGGCAAAACGTACAATTGGCGTGCGTGTCTGTTGTGCGTTATTTTAACGGCAGGAATTTTGTGCTTGCGTCGGATTTTGGGATTTCTAGGACCTCTTCTGACCAGACCGTGTGCTCGACGCCTTCAATGCTCTTGACATCCGATATGAGGCTCAGTATCTCGGAGCTGTCTCTGTAGACGAACTCGCCTACGATATCAGAGTTGCCTATATGCAGAGACGCCGAGATTATTCCTTTCAATCCGACCAGCTTTTCGCCGATGAGTTGTGCGTCGCCGTTGCTGACGTAGACGTGGAGAAGCCCTCTTTTGAATCCCAGCTTTTTATAGTTAGGGATTACTCGGAGTTCTAGTAAGCCCCTTTCAAAAAGCACCCTTTTCCTTCGCTGGATCGTGCTTAACGGTTTCTGCATCTTTTTTGCTATCTCCTTGCTGTCAAGGCCGGCCATAAGAAGCGGGATCAGTTCCAGATCCAGATCATCCATCTTTGTGAACATGGTAGGCGACACATTGCCATTTGACAAAGATGTTGTTTTTCTACGCATCTTAGTGATGTAATGCATCATTATGTATGTAATAAATGCTTATTCATAGGGTAATGCTTGCCACTTTGCAGCGGTTACAGGTACGAGGAAAATACCACGTCGATTATCTCGGAGTAATTGTTGCCAACTATCTTGACCTCCTCGGACCACTCGACAAAGGTGACAAATTGCAGAGCATTAATCCTCTCCACCATCTGGTGCAGCGACTCGGAATCTCGGTACACAGCCCTAGCTGTCAGGTCTATCTGCGGATGGCCGATCCTCAAAGACGTGGATATCACGTTATTCTTTTCGTTCTTGAGAATTTGGCGGTCGACCTGATCTGACTTGCCCTTTTCCACGGCAATCAAGATGTCGGCAGTCCTCCACCCAAGCTTACTCGTGTCGATTAGGTAGCTCTTTTTCAGTATCGACCTTTCTAGCCGGGTCCTCCGCCTCTGGACGGTAGATAGAGGCATGTGATACTTGGTGGCAATGTCTGTGCTAGAGAGGTCGGGATCGCTGATAAGCTCCCTCATTATTTTGATGTTAAGAGGCTCAATAATTTTGTGAGCAGGAAAATCGCTATTCTTTGTATTACTTGTTATACGGTTTACATTTTGCTTTTTTCTGCCACAACAAGTCAGTATTGAATACATACCACTTGACCCTTAATAAGGTTTAGTTTGGATATGACGTGAACAATCAGGTAGATGATATTATACATCACATAACAATGAAAGAATTGGAAAAGATTGGGTCAAAGATGATTAGTGGCGCCATCAAGAGCGCGTATGGCCTTTTTGCAAAACACAAATGCGCGCGTATGTATGTGTACATGTTGTCTTGGCGCTAGGAATTGTTCAGACGCAGCTTGACATTCTTTTTAATTACGTCAACCTCCTCTGACCAGGCGACTTTTTCCACTCCTTCGAGCTTTTTTGCATTGGCGATGAGGTCAAGCACTTCCTTGCTGTCAGTAAAAACGAACGTTCCCACCAAGTCAGAGTTTCCAATATGCGTGGCAACCTCAAGGATGCCTTCAAAGTCAAGGAGTTTTTTTGCGGCCGACCGCATATCGCCATCTTGCAAATACACATGGATGAGGCCCTTTTTTAGACCAAGTTTCGGATAATTCAATTCTGACGAATATCTGATGATGCCCTGCGTGGTCATGTTGCGGATTCTTCTTTGCACAGTGCTCAGAGGTTTGCCAAGCTCTTTTGCGATTGTCTTTGAATCAGATCCTGACAGCAAAAGGTTGAGGACCTTGACGTCAAGGTCATCCATATTATTCTCGTTTACTGTCAGAGGCATTAGCTTTGCACCATATCAGCGATCGAGAAATACAAAGTCAGGATATCATTGTGTAAATAATCAATATGCTTTATATTAGTTGCGTAATGCGCACGGACACCTGATGATTAATACCGCTAAGCTCGATGAAACGCTTTTTTCTACAATATTCCTATTTATGCATTTTTGCCTCTGCTGCAGAGACCATACATCGTGCGCCGCACAAGAACAGCAGAGTCGTGGCAACATCTTGATGACCTCATAACGTTTCCGCCATTACCTCGCCTGCCTTACAAATCAACATGTTCCACCCCAAGCTCAGGATACGAAGATATAATTCCAAGCCTGTTCATGAATTGTTTGGTAATGTGGCAGATTCCATCATATATTCTGGTTGTTTGGGTATTATAGCCTATATATTGGCCAACATTTTCCAAAAATAAAGCTCTACGGGATATTTACATCATAATGTGTAAATACTGCTGTCCCATACTGTTTACCAGAGGCTGCGGGTAGATTGTACATCATTGAAATGGGCGGAGGGGAGTGAGGAGCGCGGTTGCCAGACGCGCAAGGCGGCAACCCTAGAAGCGAAATGGGATCAGACGATCCCCTGTCCTTCAGTGTCATAGATCAGGCTGCTTTTGTGTTGCAATGCTTTGAAAAATAAACGACTGCTGACAAGCTCGTTGAATGTCTCAAGGGCGAGGAAAACCTAGCCCAAGCGTATATCCTCTTCTTTGGCCAGATGGGATGGATCAGAGAATGCGGTGCAGGCAAGTGGTGTCTGACAGATAAAGGAAAAGAGACTCTGGTATTTCTCAAACTGCCTGAAAAGAAAACGCAAGAGGAAGAAAGGCGGATGGCCAGAACCCTTGGCCAAACCCGATAGTATTATATAATTTGCAACCCGCTCTTTCCTCAAGTATGTTTGGCAAGGGAGGAATCAAGCCGGGCGAATTTGTCTTTGTGTCGCAAAAGGACGGCGAGTACAACCGCATCATGATAGGCAGGATTCAGTCTGTCAGCGGCAGCAAGGTCAGCATCGCAGGTACGCAGATCACACCGTCTGGGCTTGTAGAGCGTGTAAAAGCGGGCAAGGCCGGCGACAGGTCAAAGCAGGTGCTTGGCAATCCCGACCCGAACAACTGCATCTTTATGTTGATCGACAGGATAGAAGCAAGCCCGTTCAACGGCGAGGTTGATCAGGCACGGGACCGCGTGATATGGATAAACGAGAATCGCTACTTGGTGCTTGACGGGTGGATAAAGGAGAACCTGCCCGAAATATTTGCGGCGGCACTGACCGCCCCAACCGAAGAGGACAGGCAGCAAGCAAAGGTGGCCCTTCGGGAAAAAATGGGTGCGCTATACGAGCGGGACCTGAAGGAGCATGTGTACGCCGTGGCAAGAAGCGCCAGGCTCCTCTAGCGCAAAAGTTAAGTTTGAGGCAGGAGCAGTCCAGTTATGTCGTTCTTTGGTCCACCCGGCGGGACAGGCCCAACATTTGATCGCAAGAAATACGAGCACCTGACGATGCCGCTCAGGCAGACGGTGCTGGAAAGGGCGCACAACCGATGCCAGAAATGCTCGGTAAAATTTGGCCCAAGCGTTCCTCCACATTTCGAGAACATCAACGGCGACAAAAAGGACAACAGGCCAGTCAATGTGCGTGCATTATGCGCCACGTGCTATAAAGAAGTCGAGGAAAAGCTGGCCAAGAAAAAGGGGTTCATAGGCGGCCTGCGCAAGGCGCTTGACAAGGTGCCTGTCGACTTTAGCAAAAAATGATCGTCGTTATCAGTCGCGCAGAGTAAGAAAGAGGCCGCCAGCTGGTTCTGGCAGCTATTTCCACGGGTAGCCAGTGCCGCGGAATTGCTGGGCCGCTGGATCGAATTCAGACTCTATTGCGATCACAAGGTTGTTCATCCACGACAGGTTCTTTGCGTTTGTAAAGCCGGTCACTATGACGATCCCCTTGCTCTTGCCGCCTTCTACCATGTTGCTCTTTTCATGCGCCCACCAGAAGAACTGCTCACCTCCTGCAAAGGTTACTGCGCCCTGCCAGCTTGCGTCGATGATGCCATGCGGATACTGGACCATTGTGCCGGAGCCCATGTTGCTGCCGCTTGGCATCCTGCTCGCTCCCTTTATCTCGGAAGCAAAGCTTATCTCCATTTTTACGCCCTCTATAGGATGAACTGACTTGATGCTCATCCCCGTCACCTTGCCTACTTCTTCAGAGTTTTTCGCCGATTGCCATGCCCATGATTTTAAAAAGTTTGATATAAGGTTATTGCCAGTTTATTACCTATGTGCTATCCCGAAATCAGTTCACCCCTGACTCCTTCTAGCATGGTATACCTCTCCTGACTGCTCATCTATAACTACTCCTTCCGGCGGCGTCTTCCTGACGTACGCCTGGGCAGGCGTTTCCAGGT
>JBDUUM010000034.1:0-5595 GCA_039938615.1 Nitrososphaera sp. | reverse complement strand
CGCTTTTGTTAAAATTGAACATGGGAAATGGGACTTGGTGGAAATGCCGATGCCACTTCCCATGTTCTGAAGTCGTTGCCACAGCTTGGCCGGCAGGTAATTTTACCCTTGATAAAAGGCGCTTTTGCGCCCTCATAACGGCGCGCAATTAATCAAAAGCGCCGCTGATATGCGACGTCCTCCGTGATTTCTATAATATGTCAATGAGCGTTACGACACGCGTTTTAGTCCGGTTAATCATGCAGGCATGCGAAGCAATGGCATGATCGAACTGATCGAAGCAGTGGGGTATGTCGCAGTCGGATTCGCAGGTACCTTGGCGGCGATGGAAGCTGCGTGGAAGGTCGCCAAGAAGCGCGATGCTCCGCATCTGGTCGCCAAGGTGAAGTAATGGAGCCATATGTTGTCGCCGGCTTTGCCGGCGTCGCCTTTCTTGCTGGCCTGACAATGGCGCACATAATACGGGATGAGCGCAGGATGCGGCGCCGGCTGAAAGCCTAGTCCCAGTACAGGGCTTCGAGGATCTCCAGCTCTGCGCCAGAGACATCCAGCTTTTTGCGCAGGTACCTTGCTAGGTCGGTCGTGGTGACCATGCCTACAATGTTGTGTTCGGCATCTTCGACGGCCAGATGCCGGACGCCAGAGTCGACCATCAGCTTTGCAGCCACTTCGACTTCTGCGCTTTTGTTCACCGTCTGCACGGGGGCTGACATTATCGCAGTCGCCGGCGTCTTGCTCGCAGTGCCGTCCTTGGCGCACACGTTCCTTGCCAAGTCCCGCTCGGTGATTATGCCCACGATCTTGCCGCCGTCCTTTAGTATGACAGAGCTGACGCCCTTTTTGGCCATCGCTTGGGCCGCCTCCTGCGCGCTAGAATCGGCGTCCACCGAGACCAGCTTTTTGCTCATGATGTCCTCGACTTTGCCTGCGCGCTCTTGCCTGCCCATATATATGCATCTTGTGGGCCCGCTAGCTATATGCACCTTGTGCCGACAGCTTTTATACCAACCGCGCAAAGATAGGACGATGCAGAGGCCCGACTGGGATACGTATTTCATGCTGCAGGCAGAGATCGCCAAGTTGCGCTCAAACTGCCTCACCCGGCACATCGGGGCGGTGATAGTCAAGGACAACCGCCAGGTGGCCACAGGCTATAATGGCACGCCGCCGGGGATAAAGAACTGCTTTGAGGGCGGCTGCCCTAGGTGCACGGCCCGCGCAAGGGGCGAGGTGCGGTCCGGCGAGGGCCTTGACAGGTGCCTGTGCACGCATGCAGAGGCAAACGCCATAATGCAGTGCGCCATGTTTGGCAACGCCGGCAACACGAAAGGCGCGACGATGTATTCCACATTTGCACCCTGCATAGAATGCAGCAAGATGGCGATAAGCGTCGGCATCAAAAAGATCGTAGTCATTGCAGATTACCCGGAGGATGGTACCATGCTTTTGAAAGAAGCCGGCGTCGAGCTGGTCAAGCTGGACCCGGAGAAATTGCGACCGTGGGTCACGATAATACCGCAGGACTCTGAGACATCCGCCAGGGCAGTCAGCAAGTAGAGAGATGGAAGTCAAGATAACGCAGTTCAACGTGCAGCTGTATTTCAAAGAGCCTGTGCTTGACAGCGAAATATTGCAGCATGCTTTTGCAAATTCTGACGGCTTTTCATCAAGCCCCGTCGCGCAGGATTATGGCTCCCATCCGATGCAAAACACGATGTCTTTTTTCCGCCAAGGCTTTCGCATAGCGCCGGTCCAGTCAAACGTGCTGCCGTTTAGGATATTGCAGGTGATGAGCTATCCTAATGCCCTTGCCGACCCGGATGCAGAGACCATAAACTGCCTGCAGTTTGTCACCGCACAGCTGCAGCGGCACCTGAAAATAAGTGTCGAAAACGACGTTTATGCAGTGCGCACGGTCTCACATTCCATAATTTCCGGGACGCCTGACATCCACCGCGTGCTATCCAAGCTGTCAAGCATTGAAAACATTCCTTCGCTTGCAGGGAAGTACGTCGCCCACAAGAACCCAATGGATGCAATACAGCTTGTGACTAGGACTGAAAACGACCTTGTCCACAGGTCGTGGAGCGACATCAGGGTGAGCCAGTTCAACACGAGCTCGTACGTGGTCACCATCTTTAACGAGACGGAATCGCTTGCACTTGCCCTTGAATCCATAAAAAACGTCAGGCAGTTTGTGACAACCCTCATGCAGGAAATGGAACAGGCATCGCAGGCATGAGAATAAGGGCCGCAAAAAGGCAAGACAAACGGCAGGTGCTTGCGTTTTGCAGAGATACGTTCAGCTGGGGAGACTATATTGACCGGGTGTGGGACATGTGGTTTTCCGACAGGAGCGGCCGGCTCCTCGTGGCCGAGCACAAGAGCAGCAAGGTAGCAGTGTCGCACGTCTCCATTTGCCCCGGCAAAACGGCATGGCTTGAAGGCGTGAGGGTCCGCCCTGACTTTCGGCGATCAGGAGTAGCCAGCGCGCTATTGCAGGAGATGCTTGCCTATGCGGGCAGGCACAAGGCAGGGCAGGCATCTGCCATCGTTGCGGCAGACAACGTTGCGTCGCGCCGCATGCTGGAAAGGGCCGGCTTGGCAGTAGTTTCAAGGTGGGCCTATTACAGCACGGGCGCCAAGGTGGGGCTCCTGCGCAAGAGTCCTGCTCGGCTTGCCACGCCGGCAGATATGCAAGAAGCGTGGAGATACTTACAACAGTCACCAATCTATGAGCAATCGGCCAAATGCTACATGAAGGCGTGGCAGTGGTATCCTCTTGACCTGCCTGCGCTGCGGCGGTTAATAATGGAAAAGTGTGTAGCAGTGACTGGCAGCCCAATCGACGGCCTTGCAGTGCTCAACAGGGCCGGCTACTGGGACAGAAAGGATGTCTTGCAAATAGTCTATCTTGACTCTGGTTCTGCATCTGCGCGTGACCTTGTCTCTTTTGCCGCAAACCTCTTCTACGTGAAAAACAAGTTTTCGCAGCTGCACATACTCTGCAATGAGGACAGGCAGATGGATAGCGCAATCAAGAAATTCCGGATACCCTGCTCCGAACGGTTCCTGTTATACCGGAAAACAATCGAGGGTTAGCGGAGGCCCCGTTCCAGCCTGTCCATCCTCTGCATCATTTCGAGGTTCTTGGCCTTTATCCTGTCAAGCTCCTCTCTCATATGCGCGACTTCCTTGGGTTTTTTCGCAGATTCTTTTATCACGTTGATGCATTCTTCGGCGACCCTGCGCACCCTGTGGTCGAGGTCTTGCTCCGCCACCCTGGCAAGGTCCGGAATGGCCTTTATGTATTCCGCGTCGGCAAAAGCCCTGCACGCATTTATCCTGACCCGAAACCACTTGTCTGTCAGCAGCAATTTGAGCTGGTCGACTGCAGAGTTGTTATCAGTAAACTTGCCAAGCGCAAACGTCGCGGCCTCCCTTACACGGTGGTGGTTGTTGTTGCCATAGCGGCTCTTTTCAACCAAGAGGGCGGCGATCTCTTTGTCGTCCTGGAATTCCTTGAGGCCGGCTATCGCGCCCTGTGCCACGATGTGCTGGAATGACGATGTCTCAATACCCTTTTTCAGTATCGCTATCGCCTCTTTGCTCTTGGTTCTGCCTATGCAAGTCATTGCCTCAGACTCGACGAAGTAGCTTTCATCATGCAGGTACGGCCTGACTAGGTCGACAGTTTCCTGCCGCTTGAAATTGCCTATGGCCTTTATGACAGCCCTCCTCGCTTTTGGATGCCTTACCTTTATGCATTTCTTCAAAACATCATAAGAGCTGTCGGTCCTGATCGTCCCAAGAGTCCTTGCCGCCTCTGCCGCCACGCCCCAGAAATCCGCCATCACTGCTTTATACAGCGCGTCAATGACAGAGTCTGCCGAGCTGTCCTTGAGCGCCCTTGCAGCCTCTATGCGCTCTATCACCGTCCTGCCCTGCTGCAGCTGTTTTATCAGCATCTCCTTTGGCGCCTTGATTGCAACTGTCTTCAAAATCTTGAACTCTGGGTCTACAGAGAACCATTCTACTTCCCTGTCGACAGGTATCTGGAACGCGCTCTCTTTGTCAGCCACGTTGAACGTGTACACCCTGTCGCCCCTTGTAAACGCAAGCCTGATCTCTAGCGGGAACGTAAACGGCTCGCCTGCCTGCGCCTGCTCGATCTTTATCTTTGCTACCCCTGCAGCTGCCGAGAACTCTATCTTTAGCTCCGGATGGCCCTCACGGTAAATCCACTGGTCAAAGAACTGCTGCAGGCTTTTGCCCGTCTCGAGCTCAAATATTCTGCGCAGGTCGTCCGTCTCGGCGACGTCGCCTCCAAACCTCTGCAGGTACGTCTTTAGCGAGCGCCTGAAATGCGCGTCGCCCACGTGGTGCCTGAGCATGTGCAATACTGTCCCTGCTTTTTCGTACGTGTGCCTGTCAAACAGCTCGTCAGGGTGCTTGTACGTCTTGGTAACTATCGGGCGCACGTAGCGGCTGGCCGCTTCTTCGAGGTAGTCGTCGGCTGTCTGCAGCACGTAATAGTGGAACTCGTCGGTACCCCTGCTCACCTCCCAGTAAAGCGACTCGCAGTACGTCGCAAACCCCTCGTTTAGCCATATGTGCTGCCAGTCCCTGCACGTGACTAGGTCGCCAAACCACTGGTGCGCCAACTCGTGTGACACTAGGTAGTCGCTTGTAAAGTCGACATGCGCCTTTTTGTCGTGCAGCGTGTCAAGCGTGAGTGTTGTGCAGGAAGAGTTTTCCATGCCGCCGTACACAAAGTCTTGCACGCATACCTGCGCATACTTCTCAAACGGGTATTTCGTCCCGAGATAATTTTCAAAAAACTCTAGCATGTCGCCCGTGCGGTCAAACGTCCTCTTGGCATCGTGTGCCATTTCTGCCGGGACGTAAAAATACAGGCTGCCCTCGTTTATCTCGACGTACTTGCCGACCACGACTGAGGTGAGGTATGCCGGCTGCGGGCTGCCAGTTATCCACCGGTATTTCCATTTTCTGCCCTTCTCTATTTTTTCCTGCCTGCCGTTTGCTATGGCGACAAAGCCTTCCGGCACAACCACCGTCATGTCGGTCGTGAACTTGACCTGCGGGTGGTCGATGCAGGGAAACCAGTGCCTTGCCTCCTCAGTCTCGCCCTGCGTCCATGCCTCTACGCTTTTGTCAGGGTAATGTTTATCCGGTGCGATAAAGTAAAAGCCCTTTCTCGGCCTGGCTGAATATGCGATAGCCACCTTGGCCTTGTCGCCCTCCTTTAGGGGCCTTGACAGCTTTATTGCAAGCCTGTCGTCAGACAGACGGAAGGACAGCTTTTTGCCGCCCATCGAGACTGATTTAATGTCCAGCTCGGCTGCGTCAAGCTCCAGGCTGTCGGTGGTGTCCTGAATGGCCGTCACCTCAAGCTCTTGGTCGCATGATATCGACAGGGCCTTGAAATCCGGCTCTATTGAGAGCTTCATGTGGCTCACCACGAAGGAAAGCGAAGGGGCATAGTGTGGCCTGCTGCCGGGCAGGGCAAATTTTCTGGTCTCTTCCTGCATGAGCGGTGCTAAATCCTAGCGGTAGGATAAAGGTTGCTGGGAT
>JBDUUM010000033.1:0-16470 GCA_039938615.1 Nitrososphaera sp. | reverse complement strand
TACAATGCCAATACTCAGATAAACATAGTATCGATGCGTTATACGGTTGATGACCTTGTAAAGGTGGCTGAGTCGATCAAGTAGCAGACTGCAAACTGAAATGGCCAATTCGCGCCTTACCTCCTAAGGCACGTTTGATTGAGTTCCATTTTATAGAGAATTTCCAAAAATAGCTCGCCAATGATTGCATATGGAACGTGGGCTTGTCATCAACCATTGCCGATATTATCAGTCTTGCATGGTCTCCCTGCTATCCAACACAACATAGTCTCTCCAAATGATAAAAGGCGGAAATACAGCAAAGGCACGACGAGGGACAATTCGAACCGAAACTACGATCTTGTACATCTGCAAAAAAATGCAATAATGTTTATTCCTGCTTGTTTGCTCAAAAGAGCAAGAATGTTGCTCCTTTTTGCATAAGGAAAAGAGTAGCCCGGCCCAGATTCGAACTGGGGTCAAGGGCTCCAAAGGCCCCTATGCTTGGCCACTACATTCGGCGGAAAAGGTTTTCCTCCACCGGGCTTCCGGGCGTAACTCTCGTTTATTGCGGGTCCTTATAATCTTACAGACATCGTAATGGCATCGATCATTTTTGACGTCGGGTCTTGCATTGACGCAAGGGCGCGGGACGCCTTTTTGCGAATCGCATTGCGGTATTCGCTGTCCGACAGCATCTTTTTGCTCGTCTTTAACAGCGTCTTTTGGTCGCGGGTCTTGACCAGTAGACCAGTTTTTGAAAGGTAATCCTCGACGTAGAACCTTACAGGCGCTATTGAAATCGTGGGGACGCCCAAGAGCGCGGCCTCGGCGCTCATCGTGCCTCCAGCTCCAATGAACAGGCTTGACGATTTTATCAGCCGCACGCCGTCAACAACCTGCTCTATTATCTTTGCTTTATCTCCGTAGCGCTCTTTGGCATACTGTATCTGGTCACCGTATCTGCACAGGATCGACACGTCTGCCTGTTTGGACAGCTCCTCTACTGCGGCGTCTATCAGGGCCGCGCTGCCCAGCTTTTTGTCCGCAATATATGACGCCTTGCTCTCTTCTAGCCTAATCAGCACGCCTCCTGTCTCGTGCACCTGCGTTTTATCATGCTTTAGCCATGCAACAGGGTCAAGGGCGTGGTACCTGGCGATGTTTTTCCGGGAAATGCCATAGCGGGTCCAAGCAGAGTGAGGTATCACCCATGGGCACAGCAGCCTGCTCATGAGGGGAACCGTCAACCTCGCCACCGCCTCTGCATGAGGCGAGTCGTTAAAGCCGATATGAGATATTCCAAGCCCAAAGGCGACCCTTGCGCCCTCGGGGGATGAAAATGTGACTGCAGCGTCGGGGCCAAATTCTCTGACCCTGCCTGCAAGCTCCTCTATGCGTCTTGCCCCTGCCACCAGCTTGTCGTATCTGTCTGCGCCGCCGTGCCTGCCGACAATCACAAGATCCATTCCTTTGATTCTTGCAAGCTCGATTGCCTCGCGATATTCCCTTGACGTGCAAAGCACTTCGTGGCCTGACCGGCGGAGCGTTTCTGCGGCATGCCGGAAGAACATTACTTGCTTTGGCGTCAGGATGTCGAACCAGACCTTCAAGCGATGGTTGTTAATTGCTACCATGGAAAAAACCTTTTTCTTTAACCGCAGGCAACGAGTATATATCGGGTTGTTCGGGGGAGCTAAGTCTATACTTTGAGTTCGCCATTGCCGTCAGTCGCGGTATACGGACTGAGTACCGAAGGGTATCGCATAGCCTCGTCGCTCGCGGTCAAGGGCTCCAGGGTCTCTCTTATTGACGAGTCACTTCGCACGGCGATCTCGCTCAAGGCGGACATTGCCCGCACCTACCCAAACGTCAGCTCGCTTGTGGAGGATGAGACGCTGCTTGGGCTGGAACCAATGGATCTAGCAGTGAGCAACGCCTCGTATCTCTTCTTTGCTCCCCGTATACGCAAGATCGGCACAGACGTTAAAGCCGACGTCGCGGCCAAGTTCAAAGACGCCGTCAGGGCGCTGAAAAAAGGCTCGTCGGTAGTCTACATGCTGCCAACAGGCGTAGGCGGCAACAACGAGAACATGGCTCTTGTCGAGCACGTCACAGGCATGTCTATGGACAAGGACTTTTCCTACTACTACATGCCTGCAAGCCTGCTGTCTGCCGCCGGCTCTGAGACGCTCGTAGGGTCGGTTCGCTCAAAGCAGGACGGCAACCTGTCCAAGATGCTGCACGACCCTGATAGCCGTCGCAAGGTGACGTTTGTGGACGTCAACTCTGCCGAACTTGCCCACGTAATCCGCACACTTTCGCACTACTCTGGCATGGCGAGCATACTTGAAGTGTGCAAAAAGGCAGTCGACAGCCAGATCCCTGCCAGTGAGTTAATGCACGGGACGTTTTCAGACCTATACGTTGATGACGTAACTGCCGGCTTGTACGATCTGAGGATCATCGGCGCGTCGCTTGACGGCGCCGGCCCGCTCATGTACCTGGTGAATGGCAGTGTAAGAGGTATAGAAGGCTATGTCAAGCATCTGATAGATCAGGTGAGGGGCACGCTCAAAAAGCGAGATTTGAAGGCCAGCCGCACCAAGGTCGCAATCGCCTGGACGCTTGACCCTCATGAGATGAGGGGCGACAAGATTGACCTTTTATCCGCGCTGGAGACCAAGGTCCGAGACTATATTGGCGATGTGGAGCGGCACCAAGGGCCCACATTTGACCTATATCACACGGACAAGACGACAGTCGTGATTGCCTGCTCCAAGATGGATTTTGAGAAGGTAATGTCCAAGAACGTGCAGAGCGACGACCTGATAGTAATAAAGGCAAACCCGCTTTGTGAAACGCTGCAGGAATAAATAGCGCGCGCCTATTTTAATTAGGCATCGATGAGAGAAGCTGTTGTCATCATAATCTCGACCTTTTCAGATGAAGCGTCTGCGGCGGACATTGGGAAAAAGATAGTAGAAAGCAGGCTTGCGGCATGCGTGAACCTTGTGCCAGTGCGGTCCATCTATGCATGGAAAAACAAAATTGAAGACCAGCAGGAATGCCTTGCGCTCTTCAAGACCGCCAGAGGGTCAGCAAAAAGGCTCAAGGAGGAGCTTGCAAAAATCCATCCCTATGACGTGCCTGAAATAATAGAGGTCGGGATAAGTGACGTATCAAAGCCCTATTTATCGTGGCTTGTCGACTCAACGAATCGCATAGCGGAGAAGCGCAACCATCCCACCAAGCGATGAGACCCGAAGCCCAATGTCTGTAGATGAGTCGACCGCAAAGGTCTTGGCACCGTGGCTCTCTGCCGAATTAAGCAGCTTTACAACGGCCTGCTCATCTGAAGTCCTGAAAACCGAGTCGGAAAAGATGACTGCCTCAACCGCCTTTGCAGCCACCGCATCTGAAATGTCCTTCAGGCCCATCGCAAACTTGTTCTCTCCTTTTCGCACCATCTGCATCACCTGGTCAAGCATGAGCGAGACTGCTGCAAGCTTGCTTGCACCCATTGCGTCCCTTGCCTGCTGCGATCTGAGGAACACAAAGATGCCGTCCTCACCTGCAACATCGATGCCGTCTATCACCTGCGCTCGCTCCTTTGGCACGGCGCTCCTGTCAAGGGAATTATAAAACCTTCTGCGGGTCTCGCCAGGACCAAAGATGATTATCCTGTCATTTTCCCCGAGCACCGATGCGACGGTCTTGGAGGCGTCTGCAAAAAACGTGTCGAGGCTTGCGTTCTTGGTGGTCGCATATCTCTTGCCAGACTGGCCAGAATAGATGTTTGGAATTATCTTGACGTGCGTGCCGGAAACCTTGGCGATGCATGCCTCCTGAGTGTCGATTGCAACAAGTATGAACGACGATGAACTGTCGCCTGACTTTTTTAGCAACCGCATTTCAACGTCCTGCCACTTGCGGTCCTTGTCTATGGTTATCATGTCGCCGGCCTGCACCGACATCGCATGGTGCGTACCTCTTGACACCAGCTCGTTGTCAGTATTTGTTATTGTTCCAGAGATGCGCAGCCTGTCGACCGATGAGTCCAATTCGACTTGGTCAACACGTATTGACAGTCTGACTTTGACCCGCTCACCCTTGTCCGGCCTGCCGTATTCTTTTTCCTGCTTGATCACTCTGCTCGTGTCTGCAATGACGTAATCGCCCTGCTCAATCAACCTGCGGAGAGTAAAGAGGTCGTCAGAATCCTCCGGAATGACGAAATACGCAGTGTTTGAGGTGGCAACAGGCTTTACTATCATGCTTGCGGAGCAGTGTTTTCCTGGCCCTCAGTCGCCGGTGATTCTGGCGGCTGCGTCGATTGGATATACTGGTCGACCCACTCTTGCGTAAGCACGCCTGCTTCTACCAGATTTACGAGCGCGTTTGGCGATGCGTTGCCCTGAGCCTTGCCTGAGCGCCGCCTAGTCTGCCTCCATTTCAGCTGGGTGTTGCCTGATTTTGAAGAATAAATGATCCCGAGGATCTCCTTCGCATTGACAAACGTCATCTCGCGTATCTTTTTGAGCGTTACCTTGTCTGCCGCCTCAATGTAGATGGCGCCGGGGCCCTCCTCGCGCTCCGGAAAGACTTCATAGTCATGCAGGTAGCTTTCCGGGATGAAAGACCGACACGTGCTTATGATGATGAATTGCCTAAAGCTCTCTAGAGAACACGTAGTTTCTATTTGAACCAATGCAACTATGAAAGATATCTAGTCATTTATCAAGCTTGTGAGAATTTTTAGGGTGGACGGGCAAACTCCTTACTCAAGATCCTCCTCATCAAGTCAGTAGGGCTAGTCCTGTCATTGCCTGCCCATCCACTATATACTGCCAAGCCGCGACGGCATAAAAAACTAAGTGCTGCAGCATCTTCCCTTCGGGATATCATGTCCGTGCGGGCACTTTCTCGGATGCTTTAGCAGAGTGCAGAGAGCGTCGGTGAAAATGTTTTTCATGTGGTGCTCTATGCCGCAGACCATCTCTTCGTCTATCTCTATTTTCAATGCGTCCTTCATCAGGACCTCCAAAAGCCGCGTGTTGCGGATCATCTGCTTGCCTATCCTGTCGCCCTCGTCTGTGAGCATGACGCTTCCCTTCGTGTAGTGGACCATGTTGGAGCCGTCTAGCTTGCGAAGCATCTGCACGACGGACGGTTGCGTCACGTTCAAGAGCTTGGCGACAGAGCTGACCTTTACCTCCTCGCCCTTTTCACGTATGTACCATATTGCCTTTAGGTACATCTCTACGTGCTCTGACTCGGCCGTGCCGACAAAGAGCTCTTCGTCATCGTCGCTCTTGCGGGGCTTCAGGGACTCCAAAGGCGCTGCAAGTTTGATTTGATAACTATTAACCTTTATCTTTTTTCTGTGACTTGGCGTCTGCCCAGAGGTACTGGAAGTAGTCCTTGGCAAAGCCCGCTAATGCGGCATGATCGGCCCATATGGCTATTGGGTCCACTATGCCGTTTTCACCCATGCTCTCGCCAAGCAGAATAAGAACATGCTTGCCATCGGCGATGACTCCTCCTCCAAACATGCTATTTTTGAGCCTCACTTCAGAGACCCTTGAAAGCGCCTTGATTGTGTCGGCACGTGTCTCCTCAGAGGTAAGCACGGTAATTTTCACGCCTCTCTCATGCAATGTGCGCAATATCGGCTGCATGGGCTTGGCTATCTGCTCTGCGACGCTTGGCAATGCTACTAGTAATTCTTGCTGACAATCCTGGACTATCTCGTTGACCTTGGCTGCAATGTTGTATATGCCCCTGACGACCCATATCTCTGGCTTCTCCTTTATGCCACTTTTTGTGTAAATTGGCATCAGCTCTGCTACAATGGTGGTCTGGCTTTCTCGAAAGTTGTTTTCGCTTCGCATCCTCATCGCCTCAAGCGCAGTAGATGGCGACCTTGGAAAGAACTGCTGCGGGCGGGAACTGTCAGATTCCAGCCAACCCTTGTCCTCAAGGCTGTTTAGTACTTCGTAAATCTTGGAATAGGGCACGCCTGACTTTTTGCTAATGTCCGCTGCAGTCATGGCGCCCGTCTCTAGCAATGACGTGTAGACGCGTATCTCGTAGCCTGTAAGGCCGAGGTCCTCCATCGCCTTTCTGGACCTGTCGCTGATGCTCAAACTCGCTTCATTTTATTAGGCCGTTATATATTTTCCCTTCGATCCTCAGCCGGATATAGTCTTTTTGTTGGTTATCGCAGCAGACCTGCTAAGGTACACTATGCTGCCTTTGCGGTGGCAATCGTCAAGAACTTTTGGACTACTCTTCATTGGGGTGCTCGGATTTGTGCCCTTTGCAGACCTTGACCCAAGCTATACAACAAAGCCGTTGTTGTCCTGTCTTACCTGAAAGAAAAGAAAAAGCAGCAGGCGCTTGTTAGAAAGCCCAGTACGTATTACTGAGAACTCGCCTATCTTATAATAGTGGGCGTGCGTTATTGAGAGCAACTAACACCTAAACAGGTAAAAAAGTATCCACTAATCACCGTAGTAATGGATAGGTTAACTTTATATACAAAACAAGGCAGGTTTCTTGTAAGAACTAGCATGGAGCTAATCCAGATTTCCAACACGTCTAGCAAGAATGTTGCTGCGAGAAAGACAATACGGTTTACGCAGAGCATCTGCCCGGACTGTAACATGATCCTTGATGCAGAGGTCTTTGAAAGAGAAGGCAAGGTTTTCATGAGCAAGACCTGCCCCACCCACGGCGAAACCGAAGAGCTTTACTTTGGCTCCTATGAAATGTACAAGAAATTCAGCACCTACTGGATGGATGGCAAGGGTGCCCAGGCTCCAAACGTCATGATTGACAAGTGTGCCTGCCCAAATAATTGTGGTTTGTGCACAAACCACCTTTCACACTCGGGCCTTTCCAACATGATCATAACTAACAGGTGCGACCTGACATGCTGGTACTGCTTCTTTTACGTCAAGAAGGGTCTCGAAGGCGCATATTTGTACGAGCCAAACCACGAGCAGGTAAGAGCCATGATGAAGACGCTCAAAGCAGAAAAGCCGATCGCAGGCAACTCTATCCAGATCACAGGCGGCGAGCCGATGCTTCGTGACGACATCACCGAGCTAATCAAGATAATGAAGGAGGAGGGCGTCGACCATGTCCAGCTGAACACGAACGGGATAAAGCTTGCCATGTCTCCAGAGACAATGAGGCAGGTGAGGAATGCCGGCGTGAACAACCTTTACCTATCGTTCGATGGAGTGACGCCACGGACAAACCCCAAGAACCACTGGGAGATTCCTTATGCTCTGGAATCCGCGCGCAAGTGCGGCATGACAGTAGTATTCGTTCCGACTGTGATCAAATCAATCAACGATCACGAGCTGGGCGGCATCATACGCTTTGCACAAAAGAACATGGACGTGGTGCATGCAGTAAACTTCCAGCCGGTGTCGCTGACGGGCAGGATGGGCAGAAAGGAGCGCGAGAAATACAGGATCACGATCCCTGACTGCATTGAGCGCATCGAGGAGCAGACAAACGGCGAGATCAGCAAGGACGGATGGTTCCCGGTACCTTCATGCATGCCCATGACAAGCATCATCGAGGCATTCAGCAAAAAGCCCAAATACGAACTTTCGATACACTTTGCCTGCGGTGCAGGCACCTATGTCTTTGAAGATGTCGACACAAAGAAATTCATTCCGCTGACTTCTTTTGTCGACATCAAGGGCGTGCTTGAATACTTTGAAGAAAAGGCCGACGAGATCAAGTCCGGCGCCAACAGGTACTGGACAATGCTCGAGGTCGTCCGCAAGCTCAAGACCTTTGTTGACAAAGACAAGCAGCCGCACGGCCTTGATCTGGCCAAGATGTTCTCTAGCATACTGCTCAAGAGGAACTTTGACTCCGTCGGCAACTGGCACGTGAGGTCTCTGTTCCTAGGCATGATGCACTTTCAGGACAAGTACAACGAGGACTTGGAGCGCCTTCAGAGGTGCGATATACACTACCTGACGCCGGATCTCAGGGTTATCCCATTCTGCGCCTTCAACGTCATCCCAGAATGGTACAGGGACAGAATTCAAAAGAAATTCTCAATTCCTGTGGAAGAATGGGAGCAGGCACACGGTCAGACGCTTGAAGCAGGTCTTTATCGTGGCCTGATGAGGCGTGGCAAGCCGGAGGCCCAGATGGGTTGCGCCCTGTCAGAGATGCACAGGGAAGCAGCGATGGCAAACGACGACCACCGTGGAGTCGAGCTGCGCAACAACATGGCTGGCGCCTGAGCGAGCGCTCCTCTCCTCTCTTTTTCTCTTTTATTCTTCTTTTAAAACTGCAAGGGCGCGTTTCCCTTTTTCTGTCGCAACATACATGGTGCAGGTGCCTGCCGTTGCAGATATTTGCACAAGCCCACAGTCCATCATCCTGCAGATGTGTCGGTCGACTGCCTTCCAATCTATGCCTGCCTCGTTTGCAAGCTGGAGCTTGTTTCTCGGCTGGACAAGTATTCCAAGCAACCTTGCCCTCGTTGGTCCGCCTCTCATCCTGGCAAGGAGCTCAAATACTGCACATTCTAGACTGCTCTCGGTCCACTTTTGTCTGATTTTTCCCCTCCAGCAGTCCCTCCCAAGTGTGACTTGCGACATTTCTACGCCAAACTTCCGAGCCTGCAGGTACTGCAAGGGGCCTGTCTGCTTGGGGTCCGATCTGTCAGGCCCTGAACGGTAGTCGACAAAAGCCGCATGGGTAAGGGTAAGTGCCATGAAAACCGCAACGACGATGCTCATCGTCCTTGCCACGTTCAACTGGTTTCTCGCCGAACCTGATCTATTGATGCATCGTAAAGATAAAAGGATTGAGGAGCTAGTATGTAGGCGCTTCTATCAATCTCTCCTGTAAGGATCGGCGGCTTCAATCCGTATGTCATACGTATTATATTCAAAAGTAATTTAACGCTTGATCCAAACGTTTGGACAAAATGTTAAATAGAAATTCCTGCAATCCTTGGGCCTCTTACCCCTGCCCTGTCCGTGCTGTTCCCTTTCTGGCATGTTATAACGTTTTTAACATCTCCATGCTCTCCAACTGACATGAACCTGAAGCAGTGGTGCCAGCTTGACGAGCAGATATACATAGCGGAGTCAGACGAGCGGTTCAAGCAGTACGCCGGCCTTGGGCATAGCGAGCAGGTGATAAAGCGGCTTGCCGAGCTAAAGAACGCCAGCGCACAGCTCTTCCTTGACAATTTCTCTGAACCCCGGGAGCTATATCTTTCGTCCATAGACGCCATTGCAGACTCGTCTACAAAAACACTGGAATTGAAATTGTATAATTTGCGCAACAAGAAAATCGTGTCTGCACAAAAGTTTGCCGGCTCGCCGATCAACTGGAGTACCTGGCGGCAGTTCAACAGTGCCGAGAAAGACCCAAAAAAGCGCAAGCAGGTCTTTGACGAGCTTGTAAAAAAGACGCGTTACATCTCGCCAGTGATAAAGGAGCGCTTTGACCGCATCGGCATGGTTTACGCCAAGCATTCCGGCAAAAAACTCGATCCCTTGGATGGCTACCTTGAAAACGAAAAACTGTCATACTCCCAGCTGGTCGATTTCGTAAAATCGATGGGTCGCCAGGCGAAAAAACCCTTCCAAGAGGCGCTTGCAGACATTTCAAAAAAAGTGCTTGGCAGGGAAGCCGACTATTACGACGACTTTTACTTTTTCCGCAACCGCGTGTATGCCGATGTCGAGCAGCACTTTGCCAAGGTGAGCCCACCTGATCAAGTCCGGCGCACCCTTGAGGCCATGCGCTTTGACCTGTCGCACATACACTTTGACACGGAGGATCGCAAGAACAAGTACCCCTCTCCCATCTGCTTTTTTGTGCAGGTACCTGGCGACATCAGGGTCCTCTACAAGAGCGAAAGCCCCTATTTTGACCTGCAGGGCTGCTACCACGAGATGGGCCATGCCGCCCACGCGACATCCATCGACCCTGCGGCGCAATACTGGGATCGCTACGGCTTTTCAATGGGCATTGCGGAAATATTCTCGATATTTCTGGAGCGGCTAACAAAGAACCGCAAATACCTATCGTCGCTTGGAGTCACGGACGAAAAGGTGCTTGATGAAATAGAGGCCAGAAATAAGTTCATGGAACTCTTTTTTGTCACGTTCTATACGGCAAACTCGCTGATGAAGGCTGAGTACTGGCGCAAGAACTTGTCGATGCGGCAGGCAAGCGACCTTTACGCCCGGCTTGTCAAAGAATACACGGGGCTGGAGATGCCCGGCCAGTACTGGATGCTCCACCACATCCTGCCGGACGCGACGATGTACGTGCCTAGCTACCTTGTAGCGGCTGTACGTGCGGCAGAGCTGGAACGGCACCTGGAGGAAAGGTTTGGAGAGGAGTGGTGGACGCTGGCAGACGCCGGAGAGCACATCCGCAAGATAATGCGCCCCGGCGCGCAAATAGACCTTGCACAGTTCTCAAGGATGGACTCTAGTCTTTTCATAAAAGAGATAACGACGTAAAAGGCACACACACATACGCGCTCTAGCGCAGAAAAGGCGATGCTTTGTAGACTGGCTGCAAAACAGGGACGGCTTTGCTGAAAACCTGCTTGGGTGCCTGAGGGTGCAGAGCCCTGCATAAGCACATGCTCAAGCCCGCACCCCGTCCTGTCTAAAAGACCACACCGACTGCCGCCTTTTGCTCTTTTGGAAGCTCGCGGTAGCCGTCCTTGTCAATAATGACTACGTTGATGTTGTCGCCCGTGCCTGCGTTCCTGCGGATGGCTGCTGCAATGGCGTGCATTGCCATCTTGTATGCGTCATTTACGCTCATCCCCTCCCTGTACTCGGATTCGAGGTAGCCATATGCCACTGGTGAGCCAGAGCCGGTCGAGATGAACTTTTCAGTCGAAATCGAGCCAAAGAGGTCGAGGTTGTAGATCTGGGCGCCTTCTCCCTTTGTATAGCCTGCCATGATTAGCTGCACATAGTAGGGGAAGTAGCGCTGGTTGAACAGTATGTTGGAGCACAGCCTGGCGGCTGACTTGATAGGTATCAGCTCCTTGTTTGAAAAGCGGTAAATGTTGGCATTGTAGCGCATCGTGTCGACTAGGTTCTGCGCGTCGGCGACTCCGCCTGCTATAGTCAGGCCAAGATGGCTGTCGATCTTTTGGATCTTCATGACGTGCCTGTCGGCTATGAACAGGCCCGCGCTTGCCCTTGTGTCTGCAGCAAGCACCACTCCGTCCTTGCATGTCAGGGCGCACGTGGTTGTCCCCTTTTTGATCTGATCAGCGATATATTCCGGGTAACGGTTGTCCTGAGGATGCATTTCTACAGGTTTGAAAGCCCGGCAACCTGATTTAAAACTATCTGCCTCCCTCGCCCTCCCAGCCTATCACATAGAACCGGGCATCAGAGGACTTTTAGTCAGCGTCATCAAAAGCTTGGCAAGCATATGGGGGAATACGACACAGCCCAGATCTGCCTTAACGGGCACACGGTCAACTCGACAGCCCACGCCGCGCCAGAGCGAAACGAAGAGTTTTGTAGCAAGTGTGGCCAAAAGACACTGACTGCCTGCCCAGCCTGCGGCACCTGCATCCGGGGACTGCACAGGTCCGACAACAACAGCTTTGAATTCTCTTTTCCAAACTATTGCTTCAAGTGCGGTACCTCTTTTCCCTGGACGCAGAGGAAAATTTCAGCCATAGGCGAGCTCGTCGACGCGATGAGCGAGTTGGCAGACGCCGAAAAGGATGACATCAAGTCGAGGCTGCCTGACATCATATTTGACAATCCTGGGACAGAAGCGGCGTCAATCGCAGTCAAGCAGGCGCTGTCTAAAATGGGCAAGGAGGGCAGGCTGGTGGCGGAAGAAAAGATCCTTGACTTGGCAAGCGAGAATGCAAAAAAGATAATTTTTGAAGGGCTATGGGCATAGCTCATTATATTTTATATTGTCCTTTGTGCTATTTCGCTACGCTTGGCTCCCCGGACAATATTTGAAAAGATATGGGATTCCCATACCGTCTACCAGAAGGAAGGGGGGCCGTCGCTTCTCTACATCGACCGCCACCTCGTGCATGAGGTGACATCTCCCCAGGCTTTTGACGGGCTTAGGATGAACCGCCGCAAGGTACGCCGGCCCGACCTTACATATGCCACGATGGATCACAACGTGCCGACAAGTGACAGGTCGCTTCCCGTAGTAGACCCGATATCTGAGACGCAGATCCGCACTCTGGCGCAAAACTGCCGCGAGTTTGGGATTTCGCTTTACGACATGCACAGCCCTGACCAGGGCATCGTCCACGTCATCGGGCCGGAGCTCGGGCTTACGATCCCCGGAACCACCATAGTTTGCGGCGACAGCCACACCTCAACCCATGGCGCATTTGGCGCCCTTGCCCTTGGTATTGGGACAAGTGAGGTCGAGCATGTCCTTGCGACGCAGACGCTCTGGCTAGACAGGCCCAAGACGTTTGCGATCAATTTCCAAGGCAAGCGCAAAAACCCGCACGCCGTAACTGCAAAGGATATGATACTCTACGCCATCCGCAAGATGGGCACGGCCGGGGGTACTGGATGCGTCTTTGAATACAGAGGCGACGCAATATCTGACCTGTCAATGGAAAACCGCATGACTATATGCAACATGTCAATAGAGGGCGGGGCAAGAGCGGGCCTCGTCGCGCCCGACAGGACAACTTTTGACTACATCCGGGGCCGCAGGTTTGCCCCAAAAGGCGAGCAGTTTGAAAAGGCCGTGGAGCAGTGGAAAAATCTTGCAACAGACGCAAACGCAAGCTTTGACAAGTCCATTACGTTTGATGTAGCCGCGCTCGTACCGCAAGTGAGCTGGGGAACGAACCCGGGTATGGTCATAGGCATCAATGAAAACGTCCCGCACCCTGACGAGTTTGCACAGGGCAACGAAAACGAGTACAAGGCCGCAATGCGGGCGCTGCAGTACATGGCGCTAGAGCCAGGTACTCCTGCAACTAATATCAAAGTCGACAGGGTGTTCATAGGCTCGTGCACCAATTCGAGGCTTGAAGATCTGGTAGAGGCGTCGATAGTAGTAAAGGGGCGCAGGGTGTCGCCACGGGTTAGGGCGATGGTGGTCCCCGGCTCGCAGCGGGTCAAGGCGGCGGCCGAAAAGATGGGCCTTGACAGGATATTTCGGGACGCCGGCTTTGAGTGGCGCGAGTCTGGATGCAGCATGTGCCTCGGCATGAACCCCGACATCCTCTCACCGGGCGAGCGGTGCGCCAGCACCTCAAACCGCAACTTTGAGGGACGTCAGGGCACGGGCGGCAGGACGCACCTCGCAAGCCCTGTCATGGCAGCCGCTGCGGCTATCGAAGGGCACTTTGTCGATGTGAGAGAGTGGCTCTGATGGAACCCTTTACAGTGTTAAAGAGCAGGGCAGTCCCGCTTGACCGGGTAAATGTCGACACGGATCAGGTAGTGCCCAAACAGTTCTTGAAACTGGTAAACAGGACTGGCTTTGGCAAGTACCTCTTTTACGACTGGCGCTTTGACAACAATGGCAAGCCAAAAAGCGATTTTGTGTTAAATGACCCTGCTTATGCGGGCCGGCAGATCCTGCTTGCAAGGGACAATTTTGGCTCCGGCAGTTCCAGAGAGCATGCGGCATGGGCCATACTTGACTATGGGTTTAGAGCGGTGATTGCGCCGTCGTTTGCAGATATTTTTTACAGCAACTGCACGAAAAACGGCATACTGCCAGTGAGGCTTGCAGCAGAGGAGGTCGACTATCTGTTCAAAAACGACGTGGAAATAGAGATAGACTTGGCAAAACAGACGGTGGCCGCAGGCGGCCGGCAGATGCACTTTGACATCGATCCGTTCCGCAAAAAACTGTTGCTGGAGGGGCTTGACAGCATTGGGCTGACACTCCAGCTGCAGGAATATATCGCACGCTATGAGCAGGAACGCAAGCCGTCCATCCCCTCCTCCTCCAGCTGACAAGATTTTTATCTCAACCCTGCCAGAGCTGTCCTGCATGGCAGGCATAGTGGCGATATACTACCACGGATCAGAGTCGCACAAGACCGTCATCTATTACCTTGCACATGCCATGCGGATGCTGCAGCACAGGGGCAAGGCATACTGGAAGATGATGGTTGGAAGCGGCTACGCTGGCGCCGAAGGGTCGCTGCCTTCCGACGACGCGATACTGAAGATGATCCAGCGCGAAAAGCTGAGCGGCGCATGCGGCATCGGCTATCTGCTGAAACGCTCGCCGCCGTTTTCAAGCATGCACAACATACAGGTGGCCTTTGACGGCTTTTTTGTCGACACGGAAAAGCTGCACCTGCACCCGTACATCGGGCCTGCACGCGACTCCGACTCGCTTTTCAAGATTTACTACATTTTCACATCACTTTTGAAAAAGGACGCCGAGCGCGCTGTAGAGTTTCTCGACCGACACCTGCGGGGCAACCTCATCGTCAAGATGGGCGACGACATCTATGCCTACAGGGACAGCACGGGATTCAAGCCGCTCGTCGTGGCGTCAAGCAAGGATGGCATGATCGAGATCGTGGCGTCTGAAAACTCGCTTCGCACGTCGCTTGTAGACATGGAGTTCTCTGAAGCCAAGCCTGGCCAGCTTTTGTACCTGAGTAAGAAAAATAGGCTGGAGGTGGTGGCGACCAGCCACGACTCCAAGCTAATGATGGACCCGTTTGAGTTCATACGAGAGTCGAACGTGGTCGCCACGCTTGGCGGCAAGAGCATCTATTCTATACGCAAGAACATTGGACGAGAACAGGCCAGCTTTTTGTCGCTTGACCTAAAGGTAGAAGACCTTGATTCTGCCTACGCCGAGCCGGACTATACCCGGCCGATGGCCCTTGGCTTTGGGCTTGAATACCGGCGGCACTTTTCCTCGTTCGATCTGGCAGAAGGCGTCATCAAGGATCGCTACGACGATTCGGACAACATGATAGACTTTTCCGAGCAGGATAGCAAGAACAAGCTTTTGACTACCGGCCGGTCGCTCAAGTTCGTCATGGCGCCCCTGGTAGAGGGCAAAAAGATAGCTACCGTGCAGGGCACCATCCAGACCAGCGCCACTGCTCGCGAGACGATATACTATCTCCGCGGTGCGGGGGCAAGGCGCATAGACGTCGTGGTCAGCTATGTCCCGACGGTCGACGGCAGGCAGGTCGGCCTCTACACGCACAACCGCAACCTTGTCGCCAACAAGTATGTAGGCGAGGTGTCGTCCATAAATGACCTCAACGCAAGCATAGCAAAGGAGCTGGGCGCCGATACGGTCTATTACAATTCCCCTTCAGTGATTGCAAAGGGCATCGGGATGAAGGAGCATAACCTCTGGTTTCCAGAATGGGTAAGGTTTCTGGATTACAAATGAAAAGCGACATCGAACCGGGTAGGATAAAGGACGCGCCTGCAAAAACGCGCACCCTTCTTTTCTCTCCACAGAACATTCAGGGCTTTATTGTAAAAAAGGTGGAACTTCGCCAGTATCTCGAGCGAACTGACGTAAAACTGGGCGACTATTCTCTCCTCACCGTCGTAGTAGAAACGGACAAAGACATAGTCGAGATGAAGTACGACGAAGGGTTCAGGGGCACCGATGCGCTAGAGTCGGCCGTCGCAATGCTGACGCAGTACGTTGGGCTGTCGTCGCTTATCAATAGGGCACTAATCGAGTTACAGTAGCTTTTCCGCCTCTGAAAGCGTGTTCACTCTCACTGGCCAGTCGAACCTCCTGTTCCACGGCTGGTTGAAGAGTATTGCAGATTTTGGAGCAGTCACGTCGATCAAGTTCTTGGGCGCGTCGTCGATGAGCACGTCAAAGGGGTAACTGGCCTTTGGCACCGCGTCGTAGATGAACAGCAGGTCGTCTGCATACACCTTTTCCCTGTCAAGCCACTTTGCCACATACGCCACCGTCGGCCGCTCCCTCTTTGTTATTATTGAAATCCTGTAGCCTTTTTTGTGCAGCCTCTTGGTGACTGCACCAATGTCCGGCTCTGTCGCCGGAATCTCCTGCCATCTGTTCTTCCATACCTGGCTGAAATACTCGTAGACATCTCCTACGCTTATGGGAAGGATGGTCGGTATGTCCCACTCTGTAATGTCGTCCTTGGTTATCTTGGTACCTTTTCGGCGGTTGTACTCGTCAACCCAGACCAGCATCACATCTGCGAGGACCGAGTCGACATCTATGGCTACTGTCCTAACTGCCTGTGAAACGCCGGCTGACAAGGAGTGAAAAATTCGCTCGCCGCTTTATATATACGGAATGGCAACATCTCTGTCCAAAGAAAAATTATAGAATACTTTATTTTTATAAAATTGGACTGGACCCCGTTCTTTGAGAACGGTTTTTCCATTACTTGATGGATACTTTTAGGCACTATTTATCACCTGTGTTTTGCACTTTGCGACGAACTCGTACGGTGTCAGGTACCCGAGTGCAGAG
>JBDUUM010000032.1:0-69310 GCA_039938615.1 Nitrososphaera sp. | reverse complement strand
TTTACCATCCTGCCGCCGCACCTTATGCAGTCATCCTCGTCCCCTTGCATGTATCTTCCTGTGGTTGTTGCACCATACCTGTATGTTTTACGCGTGCGCACGCACGCATACAAGTAAAATCCAATATAGCAGACTTCTTTATCGTGATTGTCATAATCATTAAAGTTTCATTCACGGTTGTCTTTCATGTGGTAGTAGGAGAGCGGTCGCTTGACTGGAACGAAATAGTTGGCAAGAGTGCCCGGGGGAAAAATAACGCTGACCTTGGCCAGGTAAAGGCCGTTGGGCGGCTCAACGTGATGGTCCAGAAAGGCTCGCTGATAAAAGAGACTTACTACCTGCCAAAATACCTCGTCCAGGATTACAATGGCCAGATGGTCTGGTTCAATGTATCTGAGGTGCAGCTAAAGGATTTTGAAAAAGAGCGGCCGCCAGTAAGAGAAGACTATGAAAAATACAAGCGAAAAGACATGCCAGGGGTAGAAGCAGTAATACCCGTCCTGGAAGAGCGGCTGCAGGTTTCAAAGACAAACGTGACAGAAGAGGTCGTCATCGTCAAAGAGCCGGTGGTAGAATACAAGCTGATAAGCGTGCCTGTCATGCGAGAAGAGATAAAAATCGTCAGGAAGCCAATCGCCGCAAAAGACGCAGAGAATTCCAGCTCGCGGCCTGACGCTGGAAATGAAGGAGAAGTGCGGATCCTGCTGAACAGAGAAGAGGTAACGATAACCAAAAAGCCGTACCTCTATGAGGAGGTGATAATCCGCAAGGAAAAGGTGATGGATACAACGACCGTGAAGGATGTGGTCATAAAGGAGCAAGTGACCGAGGAGGAGGCGCCGTCACCGCCACCATCCCGGCACGTCGAAACTGTCTAAAATTTCTGCAGCCATATACATACACGCATATGTCCAATCCAAAAGATCAAAAGAACACGGCAAAACCCGAGGGCGGCAAGAAAAATGACTCGGCAAGCTTTGACGATGCCATGAAGAAGCAGTGGTCAGATACGACAGAAGAGAGGGCCAAATACCAAGCCGAGCATCAGGGCGAGATAGACAGGAACCTAAAGGCCGCTGAAAAGGCAAGAAATCAGGAAGACAGGGAAATGGCTGAGGGCGGCGCCAGCTAATTCAACCATTTCCTTTTATTATTTATTTTATTTTCCGGCACTCTTGGGCTTGGCTTCTGCGCCTCCTCCCTCCAGAAACCCGCCAACCAAGCCGGATATGCCGCCTTTGCCAGAGCCGCCGGCGCCCATAAAGCCTCCAAGGAGTGAGCTTAGGCTCTGCGGGTCGTTACCGGCGTGCTCTTTTAACAGCCCTACCGCCTGCTGCGTATACTGCTTTGCCTGATCCGGATCGGATGCCTGAATTGCTCCTGACCTGCTGTATAAGTGGGTGGGCGGGATCCTGAATGTTGCCGGCAAGGCTGGAAAGCGCCGACTGCAGCGAGCCAGCGTCGCCACCGCTGGAATTCAAAAAGCTGCCGATCCCTTTTTGCATCAGGTTCTGCAATGCGAAATTTATCACCGTGCTCATGATAGTACTGGCGACTGACTGCTGGATGCCGCTCTTGTTTGAAAGCACAGACGCAAGAGAATCTATGTTCATGCATTGATATTGCGCCCTAAATTATTTAGCAGTCTATATATCCAATAATGTCCTCTTCCCAAGATGCGTGCTTGGTAACAGACAGAACAATTCTGCAGCTTTATTGCGCGCAGATCAATATCAGAGCAATGCGTCGCGTCAAGCCACTATGACATAGGCGTAGAAATGGCTCACGCGTCTCATTAATAGCATGTCAAGCTCATTACCGCATGGAAGCAGGAAATTCGATCGCGTGGGATGACGTAATAAAAAAGGAAGCAAGAGGCACTGACGATTCTGACTTTGGAGAGGTACAGGAGGTCGGTCAGAGCTACGTCATGACACAGAGGGGAATCGTAAGCAAGGAGAAATTCTATATCCCGAAATACTTGGTAGAAGGCTACGACGGCCATACGCTTTGGTTCAACGCCAGAGAAGGCGACCTTCAGGGTTTTATGCGCGATACCCCGCCATCGTACGAGGAATATACACGCTACCGCACAACCGAGATGCCCTCTGACATAGAGACGAGGATACCGGTCATCGAGGAGCGGCTGAATGTTACAAAAAGGGTCAAGACCGAGGAGGCGACTATAACAAAAGAGCCTGTAACAGAGACAAAGACGGTGGAGGTGCCAGTTACGCATGAGGAGCTAAGGGTGGAGAGGCGGCCGGCGTCAAGAGAAGCCACTGAGGGCGAGACCATTTCGCAGTCTAGAAGCGAGATAAAGGTGCCCCTTACCCGCGAGCAAGTCGACGTGTCAAAGAAGCCATACGTAAAGGAAGAAGTGGTCATAACCAAAGAGCCCGTGACAGAGACGCAGACCGTCAGCGACACGGTGACAAGCGAGCGGGTAGATACGGAAAACCTGCATAAAAGAGAGACCAGAGAAACATAGTGGCAGAGAGAATGCGTTTTCTCTCCTCCCTGCATCTTTTTTTGCACGCAAGTAATTTGAATAAAAACCGAGATATTCTATCAGAAAAATATTATAGTCTAAGAAACAGACAAGATTTAGGTAATATGGCAAGTCATTAAAGTTATTTTACAGTATTATACCTCAATATGGATTTCGGATTGACTGACATACTGATGTTCCTGTCCACCATGCAGGTGGCAGGGACCGCAGGGCAGGTCGCAAACCCTGTCCTGAACTCCCTCAATGAATTCGGCGCGTCTGTAGGGCTCGCCCTTCCAAACATAGTGGCAGCGCTGATCCTCCTTGGGATCGGCTACCTGGTAGGCAAGATCGCAGGATGGGTGGTGACCAAGGTCGTAAAAACACTCAACATGGACCACCACTGGAGCAAGACCGGCATCGGTCAGGCTACTTCGGG
Organism: Nitrososphaera sp.; assembly: GCA_039938615.1. Classification (GTDB taxonomy): domain Archaea; phylum Thermoproteota; class Nitrososphaeria; order Nitrososphaerales; family Nitrososphaeraceae; genus Nitrososphaera. Next base: position 66,380 of record JBDUUM010000032.1, on the reverse strand, counting down.
CTCGGGGTGGAGCATGTCCAAGATTTTCGGCACGGCCACGAAATGGTTCATCTACCTGTTCTTCATAGCGGCCGCAGTAAACGTGCTGCAGTTCCCGCAGGTGTCGCAGGCAATAAACAACGTCTGGCTCTGGGTTCCAAACGTCATAGCCTTCCTGCTGGTGCTGGTCATCGGCTCGCTGCTGGTCGACTTTGTCGGCAGCTGGCTGCAGCGCGAGCTGCCAAGGAGAGGCATAATAGCCGGCAAGACAATTGGACTTGCCGCAACAGGACTGCTGTATGCCATAGTGTTGACGGTGGCAGTGACGCAGCTTGGAATCGGCGAGGCCATACTGAGCAATGTCATCACGGCGATGGTCTGGGGCCTTGCAGCCGCAATAGCGATAGGCTTTGGAGTTGGCCTCGCTTATGGCCTGCGTGAAGCCATACCATCCGTGATAAAGGGAAACACCATGATACAGCCGGCGCTAAAGCAGGGCCAGCGCATATCGTACGACGGCTACGCGGGCACCGTGCAGGAGGTAGGCGCTTTTAGCGTCATCCTGCGGGACGACCAAGGAAGGACCGTTGTTGTCCCGACCAAGAACTTGCTGGACAAAGAGCTTGTGATAGAGTCGGGCCCAAGGCCGGAGACGCAGGAAAAGATGCTGGAGCGGGGAGGAGGAGGCCCGCCGTACTCGGCTGAAGCCGCCTAGCCTCTCCCTGTATCTTTTTTCCTCTTTTTTTGTAAAACGCGAAAAAGAAGAACTCTATTAAATTTCGCTGCCAATAATCATTACAGTAAAAATCATGAAATGGAGAGAGGGAAGAAGGAGCTCAAACATCGAGGACAGGAGGGGCATGGGCCTGCCCTTAAAGGTCGGCGGAGGGATTGGCGGTCTGGTCGTCCTCCTTATCGTGTTTCTACTTGGCGGCGGCAACTTTAACAGCACCAACCTTGGCGGCGGCCCCGTTGATCAGGCTGCTGTTTCCGGCCAAGACAAGGAGCTCGTCGATTTCGTGTCAGTCGTCCTTGCCGACACGGAAGACACGTGGAGCCAGATATTTGCAGAAGAGGGCCGGCAGTACCGGCCTCCGACGCTTGTATTGTTCTCTGGCGCAGTCGATTCTGCGTGTGGCTATGCCGAGTCCGCAGTCGGACCCTTTTACTGCCCATCAGACGAAAAGGTGTACATCGACCTGAGCTTTTACCGGGATCTCAAGGACCGGTTTGGCGCCCCCGGCGACTTTGCGCAGGCCTATGTAATTGCGCATGAAGTGGGCCACCATGTGCAAAACCAGCTGGGCATATCTGCTCAGGTGGAAGACGCGCAGCAGGGGCTTAGACAGGCCGGCGCAAACAGGCTTTCTGTAATGCAGGAGCTTCAGGCAGACTGCCTTGCCGGAGTGTGGGCAAACAATGCAGACAGGGCAAGAGGCATCCTCGAGCAGGGAGACGTAGAGGAGGCTCTAAATGCCGCAAGCAGCATCGGAGACGACAGGCTGCAGATGCAGTCGCAGGGCCACGTGACGCCGGACTCGTTTACGCACGGCACCTCGGCGCAGAGGACAAGCTGGTTTAACACGGGATTGCAGTCAGGCACCATCGACTCGTGCGATACGTTTGCCGCAATGGGCCAGTAAGAGAAAGAGTGGTAGTAGTACATTGTGTGTGTATATGTGGCTACTATTACTACTTCCACTCCCACTCCCACGCCTTTATCGTCATGTTGTCAGACGCGTCTATCTCGACGTCAAACACGAGCACGGCATTGCTCAGAAACGAGAGCTTGCCCGTCGCGCTGGCGTTGTAAATGGCGCATCCCCTGTAGCTGATTGCCCCCGGCCCCGTAAAGCGCCCTATGCCCTTTGGGTTTGCCGAGGCTATGTCGCCATCACTGGTCATGACCACGGACTTGTCCTCGCCATACAGCGCGCCTCCTTGCCGCATTGTGCTTGAAAACGTCCCCATCTCTGTCACTTCGATGCCCTTGAGCTTGCCCTGCGTCTGGTACGTCCCCTCAATCGTTGGACCTTCGGTGTCGAGCACTCGTTTGCCCGTCACCTTGCCTCTTGCTTCGTAAATGAGATCTCGCCTAACATAAGAGGGCATTTGCCGCTTTTGATACATGCATTAGCGAACAATTTTCAGTATGGTAGGATGATGGCCCGGAAAGGCTTACTCTCGGTCCTGAAACAAAAAGGGAGAGAGAGGATGGGCGGCTACCCGAGATAGGGGCAGACCATCACCATGATGTCCCCGGCGTCATATGCCGAAGCGCCGTCAAGCTTTACCTTGATGGTGCTGCCTGACGCAGTCCACCCTCCTGCCTTGACAAAGTTGCTGCCGCTGTGGCTTGCCCTGCCGTCTTGCGTCATCGTGCCGTTCCATTGCTGCTGCATACCATTCATTATCATGCCACTGTCCATCATCGTCATCTGGTTAGATCCTCCGCTCATGCCGTATTGATGGCCGCCGCCATACATCATCATCGTCATTCCCGACATCATGTTCATGTGGTTTGTCATGACAAACACGCCAAGCCCGGGAGCCGACGTTGCGTTGCCGGTGTACCTTACGTTAACCGTGATTTCGCTGTCGCCTGTCACCGCCGCGCCTGTTACCGCCACATCCTTGACCATGCTCATCCCCATTATGGAGAACATATTCATGTTGTTGTTGTGGTGGTGAGCGCCCTGATGCTTTTGTCCGTACATCGTCATCATCATGTTGTTTGTTGTGTTGTTGTTTTGCATCATTGGCATCATCATTTGCGCCGAAGCTGCCGTCGAGGAAAGAAGCGCGGCAAAAATGATCGTTGCCGCAACTCCAGCCGCCGTGCCTGCGACAAGGAGAGTTTTCTTGTTGCTAAACATATGCATTTGAGGTCGGATTTCTATTTAAGAATTGAGTAACACAGCTACCCTGCTCCTGCCGCAGCACGTGCCCTATCTTTAATATAGGGTCAGGCATGCTCTAGCCTTTACTTGACCCAGATAACGGTCGCCAAGTTTGGCGGCAGCGCGCTTGGAGCCGACGGCGTCCTCATCCCCAAGATAATGGACAGGCTCAAGCAGATGATGCAAGAGTCAAAGGTCGTGACCGTCTTTTCGGCGCCGCTAATAGAGTATGAAGGCAAGGTCAGCTCCATGACCGACGTGGCGATCAAGGTCGGCAGGAATTACGCTTCATCAAATCCGGTTGAAATCGAGGTGTTGAGGGAGGTCTATGAGAGGATTGCGTCGCGCTACATAAAGGATGAAAAGGAAAAGCAGGAGTTTCTGGACCAGCTGGACAAGTTCTATCGGCAGGTGATAATCTCACTAAAAGTCGCTGCGGAGAACAGGCGGTTTGTCGACGTCATCCGCAGCCGTGCACTTGCGTACAGCGGCGAGGTGACGATGTCGTACCTCATGGCATACGTGATGAGGGCGCACGGCATAAAGGCGGCGCACGTGCCAATAGAGCACTGGCCAATAATAACCGATGACAACTTTGAGGCTGCAAACTTTATGGCGGCAGAGTCAAGGGCCGCCGCAGGCCATTTGATCGAGCTGATAGAGAAAAACGATGTCGTGTCAATGGGCGGCTTTATCGGCAGGACTGCCGACGGGCTTGAAACGACGTACGAGAGGGGAGGCTCGGACAGGACCGCAGCCGACATTGCGATAATACTGAGCGACAAATACGACACCAAGATATCGTTTGAGAAGGACAGCGCGGTGCTCAGTGCAGATCCCAAGATAGTAAAGGACGGCCTTGATTTCGTCGATTACCTGTCATATAACGAGGCCAGGATCGCCGGCATGTTTGGCATGAAGATCCTCGATCCGATTGCGATAAAAGAGATTGACGACAACGACCTTGACATACCAATAGTCATCACCGACATGACCAAGCCGTCAAGCGTCACCATGATCAAAAAGGCACCACCGGAAGACAGCGAGTCAAACCCCATAAAAATAGTGACTGGCAAAAAGAACTGCGCAATTGTAAGGATGGAGGCTATCTCTGCGGCGCACCTCATTGCAAACCTGGAGCGCGACAGGCAGTACCATGACTTTGTCAAGCTGTCGCCTTATGTCAAGGACGATGTCGAGATGACCCGGCTGCTGTTTTTGGATGCCGACTATGTGAGGAGGCACGAGAGGCATTTCCGGGCGTATTATCCCAAAGTCGAAGTCGTATACAATAGGGCTGTAGTCACGCTGATAGGCGACGAGATGTGGAGAGTACCAAAGATAGCATCGACTGCGTCAAGCACGGTGAGCGAGCACGATATCAACATACTCAACCTTGACGCGCAGGAAGAGACGTCGCGCATATTGATAGTGCTTGAGGACAAGGGAGCAAGCGTAGCCGAGGCAGTCAAGGCGATACACGCGACAAGGGTCAAGATACACGGGACGGCGTCAAAATGACCGAGGGCAGGATCTGGTTCAACGGCTCACTTGTCAATTACGACGACGCCAAGGTACATGTCCTGACGCACGGCCTGCACTATGGCACCGGCGTTTTTGAGGGCATACGCTGCTACAGGACGGTGTCTGGAAGCGCCATTTTCCGGCTACAGGATCACATGCAGCGCCTGGTCGACAGCGGCAGGATCTATTTCATGGATTTCGGTTTTTCACGTCAACAGCTGGAGCAGGCCGCCATTGACACGGTAAAAGCAAACGGCATGGATGAGTGCTACATACGGCCGATTGCGTTTTACGCGCACGGCAAGATGGGCGTCAACCCGATGCCAAACAAGGTGTCAGTGGCGATTGCAGCGTGGAAGTGGGACGAGTACATCAAGGGCAGTGGCGGTGGCGGCGGTGGAGAGGAAAAAGGCGCCCGGCTCATGACATCGTCGTGGATGCGCCTTGACCCACGGACTATGCCCATGCGCGCCAAGGCGACGGCAAACTATGCCAATTCCGCGCTTGCGCGTGTAGAGGCGATAAAGGCCGGCTTTGACGAGGCGATAATGCTCAATTCTGACGGCATGGTGGTAGAGGCCAGCGCCGAGAATATCTTCATAGTAAAAGACGGGACGCTTGCAACGCCGCCGACTTCATCCGGCGCCCTGTCGGGCATAACCCGGGATAGCATCATCAACATTGCAAGGGAAAACGGCATCGCCTGCGAGGAGCGCAACATAACCCGAGACGAGCTGTACGTGGCAGACGAGGTCTTCCTGACCGGGACTGCGGCAGAGCTCAAGCCGGTGGGCGAGATCGATAGTCGCGCCATTGGAAACGGCCACGCCGTGACAAAGCAGCTGAAAACGCTGTTTGACGCCGTGGTTCACGGTAAGGACACAAAATTCAGCAAATGGCTCACGCCGGTCGTCAGCAGCTGAGCCAAGTCACCTATTATCGTAAAATGTATTGCAAGGTGGACTGGCAGCGCGCCGGCCACGTAGAGTCCTGCCTTTTTCACAGTCAGCACTTTTGCAAAATAGCCAGCTATCAACCCTGATGCGAAAATTGCCGCATGTATTGTGCCGTGCAACAAAAGCGGGTGATATGTAAAAGCAAGGTAGAGTGCGCTTGCGGCCCCCGCTGCAATGCCGGCAAGCACCCATTTCTTCTGCTTCATCATTCTATTTCGCCGCCCAGCCTTGCAATTTCTTTGAGCAGCTGGCGCGAAATCCTGCCGAGCCTTTTTTCAACACTTTTGGCGTCACTGCCTTTGCAGATCAGCTGCACCCTGATCCTTGGAGTAGTTTTGCGATAGCCTCTCGGGTGCGTCTTTAAATAAACGGCGTGGGCTGGGTTTCCCTCTACTATTTTCACAAGCGCCGGCGCAATCATTGCTTCAGAGACGCCTGTGACTAGGTAATTCACCTCCCTTGAGACAAACGAGCCGACGGCCTGCTTTATGAGAGGCAGGACGTGCTTTTTGAAAATCGCCTTCATTTCAGAGGGCACGCCCGGCACGCAAAATATCTTTGCTCCTGCGTCGATTGCAACAGAAGGTGCGCTTCCGACCGGGTTTTCAAGTGGCGTCGAGCCAGCGGGTATGGTTGCCATCTTGAGCCTCACCTTGTTTATCCTGTATGGCAGGTTTCTCCGGGCATAGCTCCTCTTTAGCATCTCTACCGCCCGTCTGTCTATGGCTGTCTTTGTGCGCAGCGCCTTTGCGACGCCTTCAAGGGTCATGTCGTCATAAGTCGCGCCAAGGCCGCCTGTAATTACCAGTATGGCAGGCTTTCTCGCAAGCGACTCTCTGACTGCTGACGATATTGCGTCAAGCTCGTCTCTTACAACTGTCACTCTGCCGACCGTGCCGCCTGCCTTGGCTATCTGGCCTGCAAGCCAGTGGGCGTTTGTGTTTAGCGTTATCCCTGACAAAAGCTCGTTGCCGACGCACAGGATTTCGACAACAATCAAGCCTGGAAGATCCTGCTCAGCATAATAAGCTCAGGGCCAGAAGTGAGGCTGCCGACCACTACGTTTTTGCTGTTTGCTACAATGCCGGATGACAAAAAGGGCACGCCGCCATTGACGGTCAGCGGCTCTGCCGGCACGCCAAGCGCGTCAGAGATGGCTCTGATCTCGTCTTCAGTGGCTTTTGGGTGGACGCCTGCGCCCGCGTTTGTGGCAACCACCATCGCACCCGTCTGCACAAAGCCTCCTACGTCCATGTACTCTGCCGGCACGCCCAGCACGTCGCGTATCTGGTGGTCTGATTCCCTCAGCATTGTCGAGGCAACGGCCCCTCTGTCGTTTGCAGCCACGAGGTTGCCCACCGCCGTGTACTTGCTTGACAGCCGCTCGACATTGAGGCGGGTCAGCTGCCTGAGAGACTGAACCTCTTCTTCCTCCGCTATGGCCGGCAGCAATATGCCGTTGTTGTTCATCACCGCCATGGGGCCTAACAGCCGGGTGCCGGCGACGGATGCGCGTACCTGCTCTACCTGCAGGTACTCGCCAAGCTTGTCGCTCTTGGTGTCGGCAAAGCCGTGAGGGAGAATCATCACTTTATCGTTGGCCCTGACGAATATGCCGATGTTTGGGCTCTTGTAAACGGTATAGCGGTAAATCGCCAATTGCTATGCGAGCTTGCTTGTTGTTTCCAATCGGATATGAACCTATTGTGTACTTTTATTTACGCAATAGCTTGAATGCGTGGTTGCCCGTGTTCGTGTGGAAATAGTATGTTATCCACAGCATCGCAAGCTGCTCCAGCATGCGCGACCCTTCTATGCCGCCAATGTCGACGCAGTCATGCCCAAACGCAGTGACGATGTCTGTCACTGTCTTTTTTGCGCTCTCGTCGTTTCCGCAGATAAACATCGTGGGTGTGCCCTCTTCAAATTTTGGACGAAACATGTGCGGGTTGCCGATGATGTTAAATGCCTTGACCACCTTTGCATTGGGCAGCGTGCGCTGCACTATCTCGCCTGCCGAGTCGTCGCAGCCGACCGACAGCCTTGGCGGCATGGTGGAAAAGTCAAGCGGGTTTGTCACGTCGATTACGACCTTGCCTGCGAAATGCTTTGGACCTCCTGCCATCTCTAACGCGCTCTTTGTTCCTGTCCATGACGTAGCGATAACGACTAGATCGCCAAACTCTGCCGCCTGAGAAAAACTTCCAGTCGACGCCCTGCCTTTGTGCCTGCCAGCCCATGCCGCAAGCTTGTTCGTGTCGCGGCTTCCAATCATCACTTTGTGCCCGAGCTCGACAAAGCCGTCGCCAAGTTTTTGGCCCACCTCGCCGGAGCCTATGATGCCAACATTCATGAGGTAGAGACATGGCTACCAGCGATATAAGGTTACGAGAGACCCTCATTCCTTTTTGATAGCTGCTTTCTCACGTATTCGTCCACCTGTCGCCTCACCGCAGGATCGTCCCTCATCTTCTCCCTGAGCGCGGGGTCGCTGCACTCTACTGCCACGTACTCGACCGAATTGCTCTCGCTGTAGTATTTGTATTTAAAAGTCGCCTTCTCTACCTTGCCTCTCACTTTGAAGTCGACTGTGACCTGCCCGTAGACAAACGACGCCGGCAATATAATACGAGAATGGACACACAGATAGTTAAAATAAACTATGATCCTACAGCTGCCATGATGGAAGGGGAAGTCGACGAAAGCCTGCCAGAGGTAGTGGAGCTGTCCTACTTTTCGTTCAGCCTCATGAAGAACAAGCGCGAGTTCACGCTCCACGTAGACTCGATTGACTTTGGCTTTGCCTGTGACTTTGCGATGAAGTATGGCGAGTACTATGACATCGTCAATATCATGCAGGCCGTGCTCTATGACGACGGGTACCAGGGCGGGCCCCGTGACCTTGATTATCTGGAATTTGAGAAGGACAGCGAGGACGGCGAGTACTGCCTTGTCATCGGAAAATATGTAACAAGCTTTTCCCTCTATTTCAAGGACGACACTGAGGCCAAGAAATTCCTCTCCGAGTTCCAGAGGGCCGCCGGCATGTTTGACAAATAAGGGTTTATTACCGCCCGCCCTTTGAGAGAAAGGTGAATGCCCCACAACCCCTTTTTCGACCGCGACATTGTCTCAATAAAGGATTTCTCTAAAAGCGACCTTGAATACGTGTTTTCGGCCACTGACAAGATAAGGACCATGAAGCCCGGCGAGCGAGGCGAGCTTGGCAAGGGCAGGACGCTTGGCTACATCTTTTACGAGCCCAGTACGCGGACAAGGATGAGCTTTGAGGCTGCAATGGCGTCGCTAGGGGGCGCGTACATTGGCATCTCTGAATTAAAGTCGTCCTCGGTGGAAAAGGGCGAGAGCCTGGCCGACACGATAAGGGTAATTGACCTGTACTCTGACGTAATCGTGCTCCGGCACCCAATGGACGGCTCCAGCCGCTTTGCAGCAGAGCTGTCGACAAACCCGATAATCAATGCGGGGTCTGGAAGCGAAGAGCATCCGACACAGGCGTTGCTCGACCTTTACACGATAATGAAGGAGAAGGGCAGGATTGACGGGCTGTCGATTGCAATTGTGGGTGACTTGAAGTACGGCAGGACTGTGTATTCGTTGTTGTATGGACTTGCCAACTATCGCGTCGATGTGCATCTGGTGTCGCCGCCATCGCTTGCGGTAAGAAAAGAGTCGCTCTATGACGTACAGGGCAAGATGATGAAGATAAAGGAGCACAGTGACCTTGACGATTGCCTGTCGCAGACTGACGTTGTGTATGTGACAAGAATCCAGCGCGAGCGGTTCCCCGACATTCAGGAATATGAAAATGTGCGCGGGTCATATACGATTGATTTAGCGACTCTGGGCAAAGCGAAAAAGGGCGTGTCGGTGATGCATCCGTTGCCACGGTTGGATGAAATATCGCATTCGATTGACGGGACAAAGAACGCGGTGTACTTTAAACAGGCGGCGTATGGAAAGGAATTGAGGGCAGCACTTTTGGCGTTAATGCTGAATGAGAGTCCGTCGCTTTAGCAGATCCTCATTATGCTGAATGCAAAATATTATTTATTATCTATAGGGCAAGAATACAATGTCTGTGTGTGTATGTATGTACACATTTCGCACTCGGCGCTAATCTAGTTGACTAAAAACGAGTCACTTCAGAGATTAAACGACTGAAGGAAAATGCATTTGTTTTGAGCGTAAGAACACACACACTAAAACACACTAGAACGCATGACCAAGAAAAAGAAAGATTGATCCAAGTAGTTAATTTAGTAGCTACAAAATTGCGATGGTGATACGAACGATTTGGGAATGCAATCGTTTGCAATTAATTTTTCTATATGTCATAATCCTAGACATGTAACCTATAAACAACATTCACATTTCAAAAATTGTAAAGGCAGGATTTGTCCCATAGTTCATGCCTTTGCAAGTCAACAGCCCCGTCCCTGTCCGGCTATTTCCCTATTTGTCGGACAGGGATATTCTATCTTGACATGATAATAAGGTTGTTGACCGCTCTGCAGCGCAAAGTAAGCAGAAGTGATGCCATACTTAGCCTGCGCCATGTACTAGTCATAAAAGCCAGTATATCTGCCGGTCAAAGATGAACAGAATAACAGCACTCATCCGTAGTGTTTAATAACACCTGTGCCTCGCTTATTATAATTGCGTATGCTGCACTTCGCAGCACGGTGCTGCAGAGGATGAGATAATGGGAAAGATACGATACGTCTGCACAACATGTGCAAACGGGTTCACTACCAAATCCGCCGCTCTGCGACACTTGAGAAATGTAGAATTCGGCAAAGGGACGGTAGTTACCGAGGCTAGCTACAGGTCCGGACTTGTAACAGGGATATTCTTTCCGGTCGTTCCTAGCATACCTCCAAGTTACAAGAAAATAGCACCTGTCAGCAGTACTGCTAACAGTAAATCGGTGATCAATGCAGATGAGTTTCACAGGGGATTCTGGAGAAGAGCTGGGGAACTGTTTTGTGAAGAGATATTTAACGACAGTAAGAGACGCCCGATGCTGGAAGCTAATATACAACTATTTCTGCTGGAAGAAACGAGAAAAATCATGGCAGGAACATCGCCTAGATAAGGAAAAGGGTTATTGTAGTATAGTTAGTCGAATCGCCACACCGGGTTGCGATATATGACCTTGATAATATTTTTCTATGCGATCCTCTGAATTAGCCCAAGAGAGGCGGCAAGGCTTCTCTGTAGTAGCCATGCCCCAACTCATCTTCTTCTTTTCGCCAGACCTTTCATGTCGTCTCATATGCTATCTTGGCAGCGCAGACATCCGACTTCTCACTTGTCAACAAATTGCTTAAAAAGCCAGAAGAAGTGTTGTAGCTTTTCAACTGACGTCCCGTTATTATCTCCGGCAAAATGATGCTGTTTTGACATGATGATTGATGATAACATGACTTCTGAAGTGGATGAAACTCGAGAATTTGAACGATCGTTGAAGGAGAAGATGGCCGATTCGCCTCATATGAGCCCTGCTAGGCTAGTGTTTGCCGAAATGATTATGCTTTGCATGACGTACAGGGAACTTTTAAAGAGGAGGAGCCGCGTGAATGATGAAGGCTACGAAAACTACTGACATACTTTTTCTTTCTGACCTCAAACACGATGAAAGAAGGTCCTGATAGTATAGCTAGGGTCTTGCGTGTGATATCTGATGACAAATTATTAATGCTTTTTCGAACCATAGCACATGAGACGACAGGAATTGATGCGAGCCGGCTTATAGAAGACCAGAAAAAATTCACCTGCAAGCAGTATTATTCTCGCATGAAGAAGATGCAGGCGTCGGGTCTTGTAAGGAGAAAAAGCGGCAAGTATTTCCTGACTCCTTTTGGCAAGGTGATCAGTGAAACTTTGAGAATAGCGGAAAATGGACTTGAAAATTATTGGAAGCTGAAGACGGGGATTAGCTTTGATAATTTGTAAATTCTCGGGTGCATGCTTCCAAAGGATGCTACAGGATAGAGATGCCTAGAATCTCTGCCTGTGTTGCAGAGCTTCCATATCTTCAAAAGTCTATCCCTTCAAAGCTTCAAGTGAATTTTGCATCGCAGAATAGCTCCTCATTGCAAAGCAAGCTTTATGAAACTTGGAGCCATATTAGTCATGGTTAGAGACACAAATATGGATATTATCGACGGCATTGCAACAAAGCTTGACGTACGGCAATTCAGCTCTCAAGAAGTTACCTCCGAAATAAAGCAGAGTATCCTCGAAGCTGCGCGAATGACAGGAACCGGCCTGAATACGCAGCACTGGCGCTTTATACTAGTCGAAGGCAAAGACCGCCTTGCAACTCTTGCAGAGGACAGCACAAGCGGTGGATGGGTAGCAGGCGCCAATTTCGCAATTATCGTCCTGACAAACCCTAACTACAAGTTCCACATGATAGACGCAGGAAGAGTATTGCAAAACATGCAACTTGCGGCATGGAGCCACGGCGTAGCCTCGGGAATTTTCACAGGAGTAAAGGAAGAAAAACTGCGCAGGGACTTTGCAATTCCAAACGAACTAAATATCGCGCTCATTGCAGGATTTGGATATCCTGCCAAGAAACTGGTAAGCAAGAAGAGCCGCGCTCCTTTGAATGAACTCGTCTATTATGGAAGATATGGCAATGCTGCTATTGTGTGATTGTTGGTACAGTCTGGCCAAGTTTATAACTTGATGGCTCTAGTGTTGCCCACAATGATGGGGTTGGCTGACGGCAAGTAAGTTAATAGAATATCGATTCCAGTTTTCAAACGCAAAAAAAGCCATCAATCCAAAACCCCTATTATAATGGCTAATTATAATACAAAGATGTATGGAAAGGCTGTTGCAGGTACGGGTCAAGAAAATTGGAGAACTAGCTACGGCGTAATAATTCCAAAAGAAGTGTTGGATAGAATGAAGGCCGGCGAGGATGACACCCTGATCATCAGGGATATGGAAAAAAAGGAAGATGAGTTCGACACATAAAGGGTACACATCCCCCGGACTGACCTTTGAGCGTGAACATGGGACAGATAGGTTTTGAAAAAGAATCGTTCAGGCCTAGTTTTTGATACATACGCAAGTTTAACAAGTCGTCGTATTACTGGTGTGGTTGATAGACTCTCATTGGGATCTGGAAGAGGCCTTAAAAGAGGCTTCTGCACTTTAGATTATATGATATTATTATCGGTCGGATCTGGGAGCTCTGCCATAATCGTCTTCTAGGCGTATAATGTCATCCTCATTAAAGTCACCCGTCGAGATTTCTAGAACTATCGCGTCTGTTCCTGCCCCTGCCAGCCTATGGACTGCCTTTTTTGGTATGGTTATTGTTTCACCTGTTTGCAGAGTCTTTGTTTCTTCACCTACTTGTACCTTGATAGGTCCTTTTACCACCTTCCAAAACTCGCTTCTGTTGTTGTGATATTGAAGGCTTAGTCGCTTGTCAGCATCAACATAAACCAGCTTAACTGTGCTAGGCTCATTTAGTGTAAAGCGTTCGAAATGGCCCCATGGACGTTTCTCAAAGATCACTGGCAACAATCCCGCGAGCGTCTGTTAAAAAGTTATACGGAACCTACCGGGGGTCAACGGAGAATGTTATTTCAATATGGCAGGATGTTTGGCCTCGTATTATTTTAACCAACGGTAATACTTTATTATGGATACTTATACTGCAATCCAAATGCGTAATGTTCTGGTGACAGGTGGTCTCGGCTTTATAGGCAATCATCTTGTGCGACTTTTGATCCTAAAACATTGTAAAGTCGTGGTTGCAGACAACAATAGCAAGATGCTAAACACCTGCAACAAATCTTCGCTGGTATACAAGATCGATATACGACGACAGAAAAAAGCCCTCTCAGATATAATTCGTCATGAAAGAATTGATACCTGTGTACATCTTGCCGCCAAAATTACGAACTCTAGTACCGCACTAGATCTGGATAGAATAGTGAGCACGAACATTACCGGGACATCAAATATCTTGCAATCATGTGCCGAACATAGAGTCAGAAATTTTGTCTTTGCATCAACGGCAGCAGTTTATGGAGAACAGGGACGTGGTCCATTAAATGAGAACCAGATATTACAACCTCTTTCTGTATATGGTGCGAGCAAGGCAGCAGGTGAGGCATTAGTAGCAGCCTTTACAAATGCAAGAAAAATTAACAACGGAGTGTCATTGCGCTTTTTCAATGTGTATGGCAAGGGTCATAATACAGCATATTCAGGCGTTATATCCCAATTGCCGATAGGCTTTCGAGAGGATTGCCTCCAATCACAGTCCCTGGCTCAACAACTCCGATTACAATCACCATAAGCAATGTCCAAAATGGTGGTACAGTTGCCGCCGAAGTAAAGTCTTCCTCCTCGCTATTGTCTGACATACCGGGCATCTTCTCAGCTACTGGTGCCAGCACGAGCATCTTTAACGTAGGGACCTCAAGCGCAAACGGCGTGGGTGTAATATTCGATATCGATCTCTCTAGCGTTACACTTGGCTCCGGTGCCACAATCGATGTCATTATTCCGTATGATCCAGCGGCCCTTCCAACTGGATTCAATGAAAACAATGTCAAGTTCTTCCACTGGAACGGCTCTACATGGGAAGACAAGACACTTAGCGTCAACACATCTGCCCACACCGTTACAGGCAGGCTGACTTCGCTCTCGCCAGTAGTCGCAGGCTTTATCGTTCCATCACCTACCGTTAGCACATCTGGCGGAGGCGGTGGTGGAGGTGGAAGCTCTAGCGGCAGCGGCGGTAGTTCGTCCATAGACCTTACAACTACATATGAGGACTCGTACTTTGTGAGCAGGCCGCTTGCAAAGGTGCAGTTGCAGAACAGCGGGTTTGTCAACGCCAACGGCTTGACCGTCTACGCGGCACACTCTGGCCAGCAAATAAACATCAACTCTACCTTCAAGAACTACCAAAAGACATCGCAGACCTATGCCATGATAGTACAGATCGTTGACAAGGACGGCTTTACCTCCGAGGTAGGATGGGTAACAGGAACACTGGCCTCTGGCGAAACCACAAGTGCATCCAAGTCATGGACTACAGGCGAACCAGGCTCGTACACAGTAAAGCTGTTCGTCTGGAACGGCATAAGTGGAGCACCAATACCACTGTCTGAAGTAACGACAAGAAACTTTGTCGTATCATAGGACAAAAAACCGGCGACACGCATCAGCTAGATGCGCGCCATTTTCTCTCTCTTTTTAAGCAGCCCCAGCGTGAGCCGGATTAGTAGCCTTTAGACACGAGTATCGGCTTTAGGGGAGAGGAGTGATTCGCAGTCCATGACTGTGCATTTGGATAATCATCGAATGAATATTTGCTTCAAACTAATCATATTTACAGGAGAATGTTCTATTATATTAGAAATCAAGCGCTTTATGCATGAGAGATAGCATCAAGTTGCCCGCAGCAGTAGCGCCAAGCCTTCTCCTGTTGACAATAATATGGATAACATGGGGCCAATTCTCACATAGCATTTTTAACAGCAGCTCTTCTTTAATCGACAATCAAGCAGAACGCACGTCTATAGGCCCCATCCTATTTGTAGTTGTTATGGGTTCAATCGTATGGATGATGTATGGCGTGAGCGAACACGGTAAATTCAAGCCTCTTGCCAAGCTGGTACAGCGCTTTAATCCCAATAAAGTCGGCATTGATCCTGCAGACAATAATAACAATACTGCCCAAGCCCAACAACAACCTCAACCGTCTGAACAAAATAATAGCCAGCTTGAAGAAAATCTTCGAATCATACGTGAGTTAAAGAGAGAGATGCAGAGCCAGGAAGCGTCGTCAGTCGTAACCTAGTATTCAGATGTATATCTCTCTTCTCTAATCCAAATCAGGCATATCCCTGACTGCAAGGTAATCTTCCAGCTGGGTCCTTAAAATCCTGAGGAGCGCCAGCTCGGCCTTTACCTTTCTCTTGCGCTCATTCTCTGACCTTTTCAGCTGCTCTTTTTTGCCAATTATGCTACCTTCCAGTTCCACTATCGTCTTTACAACAACCTCTCTTGGCAGCATGTCAAGCTCATCCCACAGGCGGACAAGCCTGATGGCATATTCGTTTGCCTTGTAGACATCCTTGCTCACATTATGATGCTGCTTCTTCTCCTTCTTGTTATTTGCCAGAAAGTAGCCAAGGCTGGCATACTTCCATATCCCCGCAAGCATGGCAATGAGGTCGTCAAGCAGCATCAACTGCTGTTGTTGCATTTCTCGTTAATTGTCGCAGTACCGGCATTATAGGGTTGAGCTCAAGACTGATCCAAATGCAGTGGCAGTGTGAAAACAAACGTCGCTCCCTTGCCGTCTTTGTTGTTCTCTGCCCACATCTTGCCGCCATGCGCCTCTACTATGCTTCTTGATATAAACAATCCTAACCCTGTCCCGCCCATGTCCTGCGACGAGGCAAATTTTTGAAATAGCCTTGGCATGACTTTTGGGTCTATCCCTGAGCCGGTGTCCCTGATAGAGATTGCAATATGGTTATCCTCGATCCGTTCAATTGAAATTGAAATTGTACCGGAAGGCGAAAACCTGATTGCGTTCCTTAGCAGGTTTGCAACCACTTCAAAGATCTTGGTCTTGTCTGCATATACGAGTGCCGGTATCACCTTGCCTGACGAATCCATCAAGGGCATGGCCTCTATATTTGGTCCATTTGGAGGCATCCAGCTTGCTGCGTCCTTGATCACATTTGAAATCTTGACGTTCATGTCAAAGACTTCCTTGTCGAGCTTGAACTTGCCGCTCTCAATCCTTGACACGTCCAGGATGTTTCTTGCCAGGCTTTCAAGGCGCTTTGAATTGCGCCGGATAATGTCATATTGCTCTCTGGTAAGGACGATTTCCGGCTTGTTCTCACTGGCCATCTCTGCGATGTAAAGCGACGTAATGATTGGCGTTATGGGCGTTCGAAGCTCGTGAGCGGCAATGTTGATGAACTCTTGCTGCAGCTTGTCGTGCTCTTTTAGCTGCTGGTTGGCCGCGGTAAGCGAGCCCACGGCACTTTGCAATTCCGCTGTCTTGCTCTGGACGGTTGTTTCAAGTCGCCTGTTCCATATCAGCACAATTGCCGCAATAAAAACCGACGCCACTCCCACGCCCGCAATTATCATGATGCTAAACGACCTTTGCTGGTTCAGCAAAGATATCGTCTCATCCGTAAGGATGTGTGGATAGACTACATACGCCGTCCACACATGCTCGCCAGATATCTGGACTTCTCTTGATACGATGGTGACTGTATTTCCTCCATATGTGATGTCTTCAATTTCAGACGAGCTGGCCTTGGATCGCTCTAGAAAAGAGTTGAACTGCGGCCTTAGCGGCTCTGGCAGAACTGATTGAAAAGTGGCGTCATAGTAGTGCGTGCCAATAAGCGTCTGATTGCTGGTATACAGGATCAAGTCGTCCTTGTCCATCAGGCCTGCTGTACTCCTGTATTCCGGAAGAAGCTGGCTCTGTACAAAGCTGCCTGCATTTTTTGTGCTGATGGCTGCAACTATGACGCCGTCAAACTTGCCATCAGAAGCTATTATGGGGTTAGACAGGTACAACCTTGGAACGCCATCGCGGGAATCAAGTACCGTACTTGTGTATGGCTTTAGAGACTGCTTTGGCATCTGGTAATAGTCTCTATAGCTGAGGTCGTCTCCTCGATAGTCGGGGAACTTGCCTGTGTTTATCTCGCTGTACGTTATAATCTTGCCATTCCTGTCAAGCCAGTAGTACCCGTCCGTGAGTCCTGAGGTTATCGCCTGCGAAGAGTCAAACAGCTGCTGGGCACGCATATCTTTATCCTGCACAGCTGGGGCCTGTGAGAGCAGCCCAAGGTTGCTGGACACCTCTGTTATCTTGGCAGACAGAGCATGGGAGATGGCATTTGCCTCGATCTTGGCGTTATCGTGTATGTCCTGCCTGGCCAGGTTGATTATCTCGTTGCTTGTAGAATTCAAGTAAAGGTAGGATGCTACAGAGAGGGTGGTTGCTCCTGCTGCAATCAAAACAACCAGAAATATGCTCTTTCGCTGCAGCATTAGACGCCACGCAGTTAAGATATGTAGATAGTTAAAAGTCGTATGCTGTTTGTCTCGCTGAGAGAAATGAAAGCTCTTTTACATCGTTAATAGGCGAAGAAGCTACAGCTCATCCGTACTGATGTCATCTGGTTGTTGATGGCGAAAAGCTTTATTATTTTTCATGCGAAACAACTGCGAATTTTGCAATGGCTCTTGCTAGGATCCTAGTCGTAGATGACGATCCCGATACCGCCGTCGTGCTAAAGATAGCTCTCGAATACCACGGATACAGGGTCGACATATTTTCAGATCCCCAAAAGGCCCTATCTGAATACGAGCCTATGCGGTACGATCTTGCCCTGATTGACCTTAGAATGAGTGGCTTGAGCGGTTTTGAGCTGTATGACAAACTGGCGCAGATGGACGAAGATATGGCCGTCTTTTTCATGACTGGCTATGATTATTCCAATGTTGCGCACTTGCAATGCAGGTACCCTCATATCTCGTCTGATCATTATATCAGAAAACCACTGGATGTTGAAAAGCTGATCAAACTAATCAAAAAGCGCATGCAAGAACTGCCGTCCCGCAAGCAGGATTTCTTTCCAAACAGCCAATCAATAGAAGACTCGGGCTATCTTTCTGCTTGAGGCGGCAAAAACCAGCGCTCTGCTATGAGCAAGTCTTTTAAATTCTTGCGAGCAGAGCCTGTCATAGAACAATGATACGGACATTTACAATTATGATTGGCAGTTTTATATCTATGCACGTTTTACAACAAGCCTTTCTTTTACCGAGGAGTATCTAGATGTCTCACAGCCGCCACGATCATTCCCGTCCTCGCACGCCCAAGGGAGGTTCGCACAGACATCATTCCCCGCCAAAAAACAAGGAGAGCTCTGATCCGCTTGCTGACGCTTATGCAAAACTGCAAAAGGACCAAGTTGTCAGCGCCGGCCACGCAGACCACCCCATGGGCCCTCACGAATCCATAAGGGAAATCGATTACAATGGCCACCGCATCACCATTCGCACTCAATATGAAATTAAAGTCGACGGCAAGCCCATCACAGGCCACGTATATGTCGACAATGACGGCAAGGTCTCTACACATGCCTTGCCTGCATATTCCTTTGTCTCCACGGTAGACTTGGTCAAAAAGCTAATCGACGCCTTTCCCGGCAATTTTGGAAAAAAGAAGCGGTGATCAATGGTGGTGGTTGCTGTTAGGCGCAACATAGTGGTTGACTCGACTGCAAGGGACAAGTACATCCAGGGTGTCAAGCTGCTAAAGAACGACTTTCTTAGAAAAGGCTGGCCAAACACCTATGACATCTTTATCGTCTGGCATTACAACGCCATGATGACGCTCACTCCCGCAAACTCGCCAAGCGGCAGAAATGCAGCGCATTCAGGTCCGTCGTTCCTTCCCTGGCACCGGTGGATGCTCATCTTGCTTGAGCACCACCTGCAGCGCGTGCTTGGTGATCCCGATTTTGGCCTGCCTTACTGGGACTGGGCTGCTGACGGTGAACTGTCGCCGGCCCAGCAGCGGTCGGCCCCGATATGGGCTGCAAACTGCATGGGCGGCTCCGGCTCGCCTGTGACAACCGGCCCTTTTGCCGCCGGACAGTGGCAGGTAAACATCGAGGAAACTTTTCCTTCTGGCTCTTTTACCCCAGTCCTCAGCTCTACATCACGGCCTCTGCAGCGGGACTTGGGCTCTGACGTAAACACGCTGCCGACGAGGGCACAGGTCAGCGCAATGGTCCGCAGGGGAGAGCCTGATGTCATCTATGACTCGGCACCATGGGATCGAAACTCTAGCGGCCTTAGAAACGAACTTGAAGGCTGGCTTGGCGGTCCAATAATGCATAACCGCGTGCACGTCTGGGTGGGAGGCGACATGGGTCCTGCGACTTCGCCAAATGACCCGGTGTTTTACCTCAACCACTGCAACGTCGACCGCATATGGGCGGGATGGCAGCAGATGCACGGCAATCCTCCGTACCTGCCGGGCGCCAAGACCAAAAAGGCACCAAAGGGCCACCGGCTCAACGACAAGCTTTTCAAGATAACCTCAAGCAAACTATTTGATCCCATCTACAAGGGCAAGGTCCGACCTGCAGATCTGCTTGATGTGTCGGATCATTATACCTATGACACCTTTGCAGACCTGTAACTCCTTTAGGTCAAGTCTGCGTAAATTATGCCATGAGCCATAATCCAAAAGAAAGAACGGAGGATTCAAAGAAGGTGGCTGAAAACGACCTGAATAAACAAGGAGCCCCGCCATTGGACAAGCAGGATCCAACGCAGCCTGTAGAGGTAGGCGGCTCGCAAGCCAAAAACGTCAAGCCTGATGCTGTCGGCAGCAGCAGTAATGTTTCGCTATAGATGACTTGTTGCTTCTTTCATTTTTATTTCCATAGAATATTCGTCATTTTAATTCAAATAAAAGCAAGTGTACAAGTTATTGTTATATTATTGTGCCATCTGTCCTTCTACGACAGAGCAGACGCTGCTGTATTGCAGCAGAGAACACGCTATTTTCGGCTATTGTAGATTATGACGCAAAATTGTTAGAGTGCAATTAAACAAAATAAAATGAATTTTGTGTACACGTGAATCTTTTATTTCCTATTACAATAGTATTGGTATCGGGCGTTATACACTAACACGCCAAAGAAAGACGGATGACGGGATCAGGCTTCGATTAGGTCGCGGGTGCAAGCCTTGAAAAGCGCCAATCGCCCTGACCTCCGATTCCCTCTTTCGCTTTATATCTTCTGCAGCAGAATCCACTGTGAGAAAGACACCCCTACCTTTATCTTGACGTCCATCCCAAAAGTTTCCTGTGGCCAGCAATGAGGAAGGGCAAAAAGAGGCAGTCCTTGCAAGGTGGAGCACCAGGTTCTGGGCGTGGCTCGTTGATTTCATCATAATGACCGTAGCAGCAGAGATACTATTTGCGATCGCCTATGCTCCTCTTGCTTTTTACCAGGGCGTAGAAAATAATGCTGGTCTGGGAGCGGTAAGGTATGGCGTCCAGAGCTTGACGTTCTTTGCATACTGGACATATTTTGAATCTACAACGGGCCAGTCCATAGGAAAGAGGCTGCTAAGGATAAAAACTACGAGCCTGGCAGGGGACAAGCCTGACACCAAGAACGCTGCAATACAGAGTTTTGGCAAGGCGTTTCTGCTGCCCATAGACGTCATACTTGGATGGATATTTACAAACGAAAACAGACAGCGGCTGTTCAACAGAGCAAGCGACACCGTCGTTGTCAAGGTTGCAGAAACCGTCAGTGGTCAAAGAAGATACACCAAGGACTGAGGCGCACGTACGCATACACGCACGCGCGCAAGAGAGCAGTTAGCATCGCTTTTCCTAGAATTCCTGCGCAGTGCCAAACCTTTCTTTGAGGTAGAGCAGCCCCTTTACCAGCTCTCTTACGCCCTCTGGCGACAGCATGGACACGAATTCCTCGCTTACTCCAAACTCTAGCGGCTTGGAGATGTCCCAGTGCATCCCCGTGATTTCTTGCCGTTCCAGCAACACCTTTTACCCTGTACGGCAGTGCTTTATGCTCTTTTTAGTTTAAAAGTTACAACAACAGATACGCTCACACATATAAGGTCGCCGGTCGATAGATGTATGTACACCTGTCAGAATTTGCGTTGAATGCATCCAATGGTTGATTTTACACAACAACATATAAAGTAAAAAATAAAATCTTGTGCTTTATGCAGGCGATCGTCTAATATGGGCCCGTATTTCTTGTACAGAAATTCATGATAAGTAATTCCCCGATTGCTTTTGCACAATGCCTTTAAGGCATTACTTTCTGACGCTAAAAGAAATTGAAATGGGACTCAATTTCAGTAGAAAGGTACTGATAGGAATTTCATTTTCGATAATGTTGGCAGCAACTATGGCAGTCCCAAAGGCCGCCTTTGCAGCTCCGGCAAACCTTATCGTAAATGCATATTCTCTGAACGGACAACCACTTAGCATGTGGGCAACAATACAACAAAACGGCTCCACAGTGAAAACCGGCTATACCCCGCTGATATTTGCAGCAGAAACGGGTAGCACGTACACCGTGACTGGCTACAATTTTGCCGCCGGCGACATATTTTTTGACCACTGGGAGAACGGAAGCACGGACAGGACGACTACCGTAACCGTGAACGGTCCAACATGGGTCAACTCTTTCCACCGGACAGCAGATGACTTTCACAGCCTCACAGTCAACGCATACTCGTCAGACGGCGCATTTCTCAGCATGTACGCCACGATCCAGTCGGGAGGTACGACGATAAAATCCGGCTTTACGCCCCTCACCATCACTGGCAGGGCCGGCGCGACCTACACTGTCACAGCGCAGGATTATGGCAAGTACGACTTTGACCACTGGGGCAACGACAGCACGCCAAACCCGAGGACCGTCGTCCTTGACCACGACGTGACTGCCACTGCATACTACAAGACTGCGTCAGCGACCCCTGCGCCTGCAGCTAGCCCGCCTCCTCCTTCTCCGCCGCCTGTCCAGGGTATACATGCTCTGATCCCAAAGACGGGAGTCTTTGCGGCACTGTACATGTATCCCAGCGGCTCTGGCGCGTCAAGCTGGCAGCAGGTGTACGACGAGAAAGTAAAGCACCCCTCGGTGCCCTTTGTGGTAGCGTTCAACCCCTCAAGCGGGCCGGGCTGGAACTATGACAGCAACATCGCGTACTGGGTCAACAAGCTGAGGAGTGTTGGCGTGATCGCACTTGGGTACACCGCAGACAACTATGGCGCACGGTCGCTCTCGTCGTTGAACGCAGATGCCGACAAGTACCACAACTGGTACAAGGCAGACGGCCTGTTCCTTGACGAGTTCACAAACCAGCCGGGACACGAATCGCACTACAGGAGCATAACCTCGTACGCAAAGTCAATTGGCATGAAGATGACAATGGGCAATCCCGGGACTGACGTGCCAAAGAGCTACATAGGTACTGTCGATGTCATCAACATCACGGAAGGGATGGGGTACATGCCTGTGTCATGGCTCTCTGACTGCGTGCTTTGCTCTGCCGGCCAGGGATGGCACGACGAGTATGACAAGCGCAACTTTGCTTACATCAGGTACGGGATAAGCTGGCTTGACGCAAGCTTTGCCGCCAACTCGTCACAGTGGGTGGGACTGATGTACATCACCGATGGCAACGACTCTAACCACCGGTGGTTCCACCTCCCTCCCTACTTTGACACGCTGGTAGCGACGCTGGACCGGTGACCCGGGCGCTTCCTTTTTTTAAAAAAAAGAAGAAGCCTCCGTCCCATCCCCTTTTTTATTATTATAATTCTAGACGCTTTTGCAATCTATACATATGCATCATATGCATATAATACCAGTAGCTATGAACACAAGCGCCATACGTGCGGCCATTGAGAACAAAGAGCTTGTCGAGTTTACCTACAAGGGCTTTCAGCGAGTAGCCGAGCCACACGTCTATGGCATCCACAAGGGCAAGAGGCAGCTCCTTGTCTACCAGGTTGGGGGCAACACCTCGTCAGGCAGTATCCCTGACTGGCGACGAGTGATCTTGGACGACATTTCAAATTTCAAGGCGCTTGCAGGTACCAGGTTTTCAGGTCCAAGGCCCATGCCGGAAACGTACGAATGGGACACGGTAATAACCGCCGTCAAGTAGCGTGCCAAAATGGAAAACAATAACGCAGCAGCGTCGGCGTCGCTTGTAATCGCCAGAATCGTTTACGGCATCAACTGGTTCAATATCGCGGCTGTGTTTCCACTCATTGCGGCAGACCTCTGCCAAGATGTCTCGCTGCTTGGCGCCATATCTGCAGCCTTTCTCGTAGGCGTAGGGACATTTCAGATCCCCTCTGGCATATTTGCGGCAAAGTATGGCCTGCGCACGACTACCATTTCTGGCATAGCAGTGTCGTCGGCAGCGGCTCTTGCCACCGGCCTTGTGTCTGAGGCGTACCAGCTGACATGGCTCCGCTTTGCAGTCGGCCTTGGCATGGCATTCTTTTTCAGCTCCGGAGTCGTGCTCATCGCAAACTATTCTGCCGGCCGCAACAACAACAAGTCCGCCGGCTTTTCGATAGGGATAATGAATTCTGCGCACTCTGTAGGCGGGATCATCGGCATCTTTACGTGGATAGTCGTTGCAGCGGCAGTCGGATGGAGGGCAAGCCTCGTGCTTTCAGGAGCGATAGGTCTTGCCACTGCGCTCTTGCTTGCAGCCACCATCCCCCGTGCCGGCGCTCTCCGGCAGGCACTTGGCATGTCAGATGTCATCCGCGTGCTGACGAGCCGGCCGCTGGTTTCCCTTGGGCTCGTACTGACAGGAATCCAGGCGTCCTGGGCCATAACGCTGACATTTCTGGTCATATACCTTCAAGGGCTGGGCACCTCACTTGAGCAGGCGGGCATTATCGCCAGCCTGTCGCTGGTCTCTGCCATAGTATCTGCCCCTCTGGTGGGCAGGATCTATGACCGCAAGGTACAAGATGCCAGAAAGATCCTGCTTGCCTGCGCAATAGGCATTACTGCAGGGATGGCTGCAATGGCATCAGCGTCTATAATCGCAGTGACGGCAGCCGTAATCGCCATAGGGTTTTCGGCAGGTGGAGCCTTTACGGTGGCCTATGCCCGGGCCCGCAAGGTGCCTGTAACTAATAACAGGCAGGGCTCTGTTATCATGCATCATGGCAGCGGTGCGCTCAATGTCGCCTGGGTAAACGGCCTGTCGCTCCTTGGGATTTTGTGGATGCCTGTCGTTTTCTCGTACGCAGTCAAGAACGCAGGAGGGTATGCTTTTGCATGGCTTTTGTCAGCCGCCCTTGCCGCTTTGTTTGCAATGATCCCGCTGTCGAGAATTGGTCGATGAATGTGCAACCATGTGCAACTATTGCACAGAAAAACTGTCGTTTGTACTCGCCATCCTTTTAATTTGCAGCTATATATCATATAGATAGCAAAGGTAGCGTCCCATCTGCCTTTGCAAGCCTATAGCCCCTATCCTGTTCGCATTCATCACGAACAGGGGCTGTTTTTCGTATATTATCATCAACGGCTATAATCTGAAACCGGCGCAATCAAAAGTGCCGCCTGCTAGTCCAGTATGCATGCATATATGTCAATACGCGCGCCTTATTAATCCTTTAAACATAAATTTAAATCATAGTGGGGGTATTTACCATTACGCGCTACTCGGAGATCCAGTCCGCACACAATGCAAAGCTTTTGGAACTGGGAGTCAGCGAGTCATTTTTGAAGCAACTTTTGCCAAGAGATGCCCGGGAGCTTTTGAAGGGCCTGCTTTATCTCAAGGAAATGTTTGGAAGGGAGGAGGAGACCTAACTTGCTGTCAAGTGCGGGCGCTCATAACTCACTCCGGCTCGCATTGTCGTCTGCGCTTGGGAACGACTGTGCAGACAACCTCCTCAGGTACCTGGACAGCGAAGGCGTATTTCGCAATGGGAGGATAGATGTCGAGAAGCTGGAGCAGTCGCTCCGATCTCTAATGGGCGACGGCGCAGTCGCGCTTCTCCGGACGATTATGGCGGTCGGCAGGGCGCAATAGCGTGTATGTGTATATATACATCCGGATTGCAGCCGCATAAAATAGCTCCGTAACGACTTTAAGCAAAGTCGGCAAGGGGCCGTCAACAGGGCGGGCCAACGGGATGGATGGCGCTTGCGCACGCGTACACACACGCACGCATACATGCATGCCTCTGCACACGCACACGCTCTGCCCTACTTGCTCAGACATCAGTAGGGCAGGCTGCAGAAATTGCTCGTAGTTGTGTCCTCGTGGTGGTGGTAGTAGTTGCCCAGAAGGTGTGTGTACGTATGTACGTATGTACGTGTGTGCGCACGCCATAATGGCCCCGCCCTGCTCTTTCACTCATTCTCTCCCTCTCATGCCCTCCACTTCTACCCCTTGGACGTAACTCATTAGAAAAACCGTCGTCAAGTGATATGTATGTGTGTATACACACACGCTATGGCCATAGCCGGAATTGACGTCATGGGCAGTATTTTGGGAGGATTTTGCAGTGTCTGAAAACAGGGCGAGCCTAAAGGTTGCAGAGGCCGACTCGCGAGATGCCGGCAGGAGGATAGCAAGAGTAGACCCCCAGGTGGCTGAAAAGCTTGGGCTGGAAACGGGTGACGCGCTAGAGATAATTGCGCCTTCGACAAAAAGAAAGACGACTGCACTTCACTGGCCTGCCTACCAGCGGGACTATGGCAAGGGCGTCATCCGGATTGACGGCTATGCCAGAAGCCGGCTCGGCGTCGGCATAGGCGACACGGTCGACGTACGCAAGGCGGAGGCAAAAACGGTCCAAAGCATTGTCCTTGCGCCGACAGAGCAGCTGCGCATAATGGGCGCAGAAGTGTACCTTGCAGGGTTTCTGAAAGGCCAGGTGGTCAGCAAGGGCGACACGATCCCAATAAGCATCATGGGCCAGCGCGTGGACCTGGTAGTGATATCGACAAACCCCTCCGCCGGGCCGGTAATAATCGACTCTTCGACTGAAGTAGAGGTGTCGGAGGAGAGCGCCAAGGCCGTGGCGGCTGCAAGTGAGGGGGGGGGGCATTCCTGCCATCACGTACGAAGACATTGGCGGCCTTGGCAACGAGGTGACAAAGGTGAGGGAGATGATCGAACTCCCATTGCGCCACCCAGAGCTTTTCAGGAGGCTCGGGGTGGAAGCGCCAAAGGGAGTGATACTGCATGGGCCTCCGGGCACCGGTAAGACGCTTTTGGCAAAAGCGGTGGCAAACGAGACCAACGCCAGCTTTTTCACGATAGGCGGGCCGGAGATCATGAGCAAGTTCTATGGCGAAAGCGAGGAGCGCCTTCGAAATGTGTTTCAGGAGGTGCAAAAGAATGCACCTTCAATCATATTCATTGACGAGCTTGATTCCATAGCTCCAAAGAGAGAAGAGGTGTCCGGCGAAGTCGAGCGCAGGATAGTGGCCCAGCTACTTTCTCTGATGGATGGCCTAAACGCGCGGGGCAAGGTGGTCGTCATTGGCGCCACAAACAGGATAAACGCCATCGACCCGGCGCTCAGGCGCCCGGGCCGGTTTGACAGAGAGATAGAGATAGGCGTACCGGACAGAAACGGTCGGCTAGAAGTGCTCCAGATCCATACTAGAGGTATGCCGCTTGACAAGGACGTTAACCTCGAGCGGCTGGCCGACATCTCTCACGGTTTTGTGGGCGCAGACCTCCAAGCCCTCGCAAAAGAGGCGGCGATGAGGGCACTTCGGCGCATATTGCCGGAAATCGACGTGTCTGCCGAAAACATCCCTGCGGACAAGCTGAACAAGATAATCGTGAAAATGCAGGATTTCATTGACGTGATAAATGAAATGGAGCCGTCAGCCATGAGGGAAGTGTTCGTTGAGGTGCCCCACATAAAGTGGGATGATGTAGGCGGCCTTGCCGGCATCAAGCAGGAGCTTGCCGAGGCAGTCGAATGGCCGCTGAAATACCAAGGCGTATTCACTTATGCAGATGCCGCTCCTCCAAAGGGCATATTGCTATACGGACCTCCGGGCACTGGCAAGACGCTGCTTGCAAAAGCCGCTGCAAACGAGAGTGAGGCCAACTTTATCAGCATCAAAGGACCCGAGCTTTTGTCAAAATGGGTCGGCGAATCGGAAAAAGGGATCCGGGAGATATTTCGCAAAGCCCGCCAGGCGGCTCCATGCATCATATTCTTCGACGAGATTGACGCAATGGCTCCGACCCGGGGAGGCTCGTCTGACTCGCACGTGACGGAGCGGGTGATAAGCCAGATGCTGACAGAGATGGATGGCCTAGAGATACTGACAAACGTCATAGTCATTGCAGCGACCAACAGGCCGGACATCATCGACCCTGCGCTCTTGCGCCCCGGCCGATTTGACCGGCTGTTGTACGTGCCGCCGCCCGACAAGATATCGAGGCTGCAGATAATCAAGATCCA
The DNA here is from genome assembly GCA_039938615.1 of Nitrososphaera sp. Taxonomy (GTDB): domain Archaea; phylum Thermoproteota; class Nitrososphaeria; order Nitrososphaerales; family Nitrososphaeraceae; genus Nitrososphaera. Next base: position 38,925 of record JBDUUM010000032.1, on the reverse strand, counting down.
TACAAAGAAAAAGCCCCTTGCGCAGGACGTCGACCTTGACCGGCTCGCCAGCGACATGGAAGGCTATACTGGCGCCGACATTGCGTCAGTCGCCTCGGCAGCGGTGATGGCTGCCCTCAGAGAACACATCGCCAAGTACAAGGATCCACAGGAGGCAGAAAAGCATGCCAAGGAGCTAAAGATACAGATGCAGCATTTTCGAGGTGCGATGATACGGGTGAGGCCGCTGTCCGTGCAGGAGCTGGACATGTACAGAGACATTGCGAAAAAGTTTGGCGCACCACGTGCTTCTGCCGCGTGACGCCAAAAAATATGTAGAGGAAAAAATTCTGACGGCCTCTAAGCCAAATCTCGTGAGACCTCACGAGATACAGGATTATTATTATGTGTGCAAGAAGAAAGAAAAAGCGATGGGATGGGTCCACTGGGCACTGAAATAATGCATGCGTCACCGTTTTCGTGCTATTAAACCCGGCACCTTAGACATCTACTAAACCGCCTCTGGATGCGGGATTGGGGATAGCAGATATTGAGGTGATTTTGGAAGAGCTAGTTAGAGCTGCATTGTTCCTGGTGGTCAAGACATTCTTATCCCCGGGAGCCGGCTGTGACTCATCATGGATAAGGTTGCTAATACTGCAATAACGGCCGCAACCGCTATTCCACCTATATCACGCACTTTTTTATGCTGCTCGGCCGAGAGGTTTAGTTTACCATAGCCTAACTAATAACCAAGAATGATTGAAAATGGTTTTGGGCTTTATAAGATGATTTTTGCGCATGCAATTTTGTCACATCAAGAAATCGCATGCATGGCAGCCATAATGGCACTCTATCCGCCATGCATGCAACCGTCCCTTTGTTGCAAGCCCCTTGCAAGTCAGCACGATCAGAGTCGTGCTACATAAGTTCGACACCATAGTATTAATGTCAAGCGGAATGTAGATGCATATTTTTGGCACAATTCGATTTTACATATAATTGTCTGCGCTATTTATGAACATAAAGTTAGCGCCATGGCTAACGCATGTTAAGCGGATAGCCACACATAAGGAAGAGCGCCTATCTGCGCGTAGTCTTTGTAAGCATATTTTCCCTAGGAACCATTGCATCCACTTCGCGGTATATCTTCAAAAACCGCTTTCCCTTTTCTGTTGTATTGTATGTCCGCTTCTCTTCTGCATATTCCAGTAGGCCAGCGTCGATCAACAGGTCCAAGTATTCTTTAAGCTGAGAAAACGACAAAAAAGCCTTGTACATAATGTAAGTCTTCATGGCTCCATTGTACGCAGTATCCAAAATAGAGGCTGCAATATCGATTCTGCTCCTGTACTTCACATTTTTGTATCATTTTTGAATGTTATAATATTCACGCAATATAAGACCGGATGATAATACCGGTGCCGGGAACAGTGTTTGAGGCACTTGTGGCAAATCGAGGAATTTTGTCAAATAATACGCAGGCAGCTTGATAACAAAAATTAACCAAGTCCAGTGTAAAGGCGTATAAGGCTAGTGCTGGTAATTGGAGTAGAACATAGCTGGTGAATCGTCCTAACGCTAATTATTTTTTCTGGACCAAGCCGTCTTGAATGTTATATTCAAGCCATATGAATAGTCGGAACTCATTTTAAGTATAAAGCCGCAATTACCTAATGACCTCGATAGAAAAAATTCACCGTGGAAGCGTTTCCATGCGCAAGGCGATTGGCCACGAAGTCCGGCACACACTACTTGAAGCAAAACGTATGATAAAATTCGAGTTAAGACAGGTTCTGAAATCCATACGGAACTAGACGCTCCCGAGTAAGTTCTTTGACTATCTTTGACTACCGACAAAAAGAAAATACCCGGTAAAAATTACTGCTGGGTTATTCAGGACCTTTTTTGTTGACATGCTGAATAAATGGCCTCTCCTCTTTCATATTCAGTATTACACGTGTGCAAAAAGGGAAAAGTCACTAGATAATTAATAACGCTAGGCGATAGTCCATTGCAACTACATCGTCGTCTGCATTAAATATGCGCGAGTGCGTATCCAAAAATAAGGGATTACTTTGGGACAAAATAATTTTCCAATGAAACAATGGCATACTGAACATATGCAAAAGACAGTCGTCCAATATGTAAAAGGGTTGTCAGAGAATGCCTCTGCATGGGAAAAGCGGAACCACAAGAAATATTGTAACTTGGCCTATATCTGCAGGCAGATTGAATATGATATTAAACATGGCGTAACTGGGGAAGAGGTTATGTCAATGCTGCGAAAGGTCCGGCACCATTCCTCCTTCTCTGAAATACACGACAAGAGAGGAGAATCCATGGCTCGACTTGACGAAATCGAAGTGCATTTTACGGAGCCTGGCAGACGCAGAGGGAGTTTTGCAGGGTTCTCCGGCCTCGACTAGGCTCATACGCCATTTCAAAAAAAGTTGTGTAATATTTGTTTCTCCCCATCCAGAAATTGCAATGCGCATTATAATATTTTTACTTAAATACTAGTGATGCGTCTAATTCTTTGATGAGTAAAAGAATGCACTTTTCACAAGGTGGCAGATGCGAATGCATATGTCATAACAGGCCAAATACGGACTATTGCGGATACTGTTCGCGATCACACAACAGGTTCGTCCGCTGACATTTTTTTCCATAGACCACCCATTTAATATAACTCGGCCCTGTGCATGACGGTGTTTGAAGCCGCTGTATGTGGCAGGAATAGCAGTTGCTATCGCAGTTGCAGGAATCATAGTTGGTTTACTGTACATCATCACGCCTGCGCGGGTGACAACTACAACAACATATCATTCGGATCCCTTTACGATAACCGTACTTGAGGATAGTGGCCAAAGATTCTTGGCCAAGGTGGAGAACAGCGGCCCCCCACTTGAAAATACGGCTGCTTTTGCAGTCAAGAAAGGGCTCAACGCAGATTGCGAGCCGCAGGGGATTGTTGCAACCAACTTTAAGATTGAAAACAAGGACGGCAAGCCTGCCATGAACCCAAGCTCCATTCCTGCCAAGGGAAGCGTAACTATAGATTCTACAGCTGCAAACATACGCCAGATACCTGAAAGCACCGAGACTGCAATCTATGTGCTGAGAGTTGACCCAAGCTCACTACGTGCCACAGAACTCGTTCAAAAAATACTTATCCGGCAATCCAACTTGACTGACCTGCAGCAATTTGAAAACTGCCTTGCAAAATCGGGCAGCGGCTATCCTCTAGTTTCAAGCTGACAAACATCCCAAAGGGCTCTCTTGCATATTTCAGTGTCAAAGACAACGGTAGTGCAAACAGCTATGAAACGTCGTTTCGGCTGCAGAAGAATGCTCCCGACTTTGCAGCGATCTATTGGCCTGATGCAAAGCAGAACTGGTCGCAAGGCAACTTTACGCGCCCTGGAGGACCTGCGCCTGCATGGAAGGATCCACGCGTAATTACAATAAACGTCAAGACGGTACTCGATGGGCAGATGCAGGAATTTGAAAAACAAGTAGACCTTTCAGGCAACAACCGGCTAAAAACCACCGCGCTCGACTTTTTCGAGGTGGCCCGGGGCAACATTGTTCCAGCCTACCCGAAATACTGGGAGGTCCAAGTTGACCTGAAAAATGGCACAATATCCTAGTAGAGTTTTATAACAGAACATTTTTTAGGCTCTACGCTAAACGCCGGCCGATGACAAATACAAAGAATATTTTCAGCATAGCCCTGGCGGCTGCGCTGATAGCAGGAGCAGTCTCTGTCATTTCGCTGAACGCGATGGGCAGCGCTGCATATGCAGACGACAAGATGCCCGGACAGATGGCGACAAGAGATCATCGCGGCGAGGGCAAAATTTGGGGAACTATTGCCAGCATCCAGAATGACGATAAGGGTCAGCCTGCCTGGATATCATCGGGCATTTGGAGACTCTCCATGAGGCCTCAGGAAGGCAATACAACGACGGCCCCTGACGCAAAATTCATAGCTCGGTTCTCGATGGTCAAGCTGGACGGCACCTCGATGCATGGACACGCAATATCTGACTTTGCGTTAAAGAGCGCATCTACAAGCGGCAACATCACGACGCTGACAGGCAATGTCACAATGACCATGAAGGACGCGCCGCAAAAGAACATCCCGGTAACGATCAAGATAATGAACAGCAAGACGATCAGCATAATGCTTGATCCTGCGGTGAATTCACACCTCGGCAACACGCCGCTTTACGGCACTGTAGCCAAGGCAAACGAGGGTTACCATGCAATGTCGCACATGAGTGCCATGCCTGGCATGCCTGCACAAGGGAGGCCGACAGACAACGACCACAGGGGAGGAGATGACCACAAAGAAGACGCGCGGGTAGAAATTGTTACCAATGCTGCCAATAAACTTGACAAGGCGTACTCTCCAAACCCGCTGACGGTCAAGGCCGGCACCGAAGTAACATGGAAGAACGCGGACAGCTCTATCCACACGGTGACGCAGGGCAACCCGACAAACGGACCTACGGATGGCGGATTTGATTCAAAGCTGATGAACCCCAAGAAAGAGTTCAAATTCAAGTTCGATACCGCCGGAACGTTTGATTACTTTTGCCAGCTCCATCCAACGATGGTAGGCAAGGTAACCGTAGAATAAAGAGAGAGGGAGGTCCATTTCCTCTTTCTCATTTTTTGTTTTTTAATATATATAAACGTGAATTATTTCCGCTCCCAATCTTGCGCCTTAACTGGTGAGAATAGCTAGTTTGGCACAGCCTGTTTTCCTCTTTTCCATTTGCCATATCTTGACATTGCAATTTTCTTCATCTTTGCTTGTTCCTTCGAGCAAAAAGCCATTGTAGTAGTAGCGGCAGAGGGAGGACCATCAAAGTCGAGGTCATTCTTGCCTGCTTGTGCGTATTGTTTTCTTCTTCTTGATGACTCTTTGAAAATCCACATAACCGTCGATATCGTGTATGCAGGAATAAAGTCTCCAATCACCGGGATGAATTCAATGGCATTGATTGCAGCGGCTTTCTTGCTTTTTGTTATCGAAAACAACAGTCCGCTAATAACTACATCGGCAATGTCCCCGATTACAGGCAGAGCAAAGATGGGCGCTCCCACGTAATCAAGTACGTCAGCAGCAACAGCGATTCCCAGTGCTGTTGCTGCCCTGAATTCAAAGGGAGCCGCCTGTATCCTTCCTATTGCTGAATGAATTTCTTTACCTTGTCTAATTCTACGCTCATTGCTAATGCATTATTATTATAACACGTATGCCTTATATGCATATCACTAGCGATATCAAAATAAGCAATGGATATGTGAGTAACTGGTATTACTGTTAGTTCTACCAATAACGCAACAAAAAATTGTCATAGCTCTCTGTTCTATAAGAAAGACATTTCTCAAATTGCAAGGTAAGGTATTGGATTGCATCTTGGTTTTAACGTTGCTCTTTGAGCAGAGAGCAACTAATTTCAATTTTGGATGCGAACATACTATTGAATAAGAATATGGTAGATCAATCATCGCGGCCACGTAGCATGAAAAAATATGTCATAGCGGGCGCAATTGGAGTTATCGCCGTTGTAGGAATCTTGTTTGCCTTTGCATATAATACTCCGGGGCCAAAAACTGTACAAGACTCGACTTCAGCTACGACCGGAAACCCTGTCCCTCAGGGAACGACTGCTGGTGCTGGCCAGGATAATCCCGGTCCAAATGACGGCGGCGCGACATCAGACCCCAATCCAAAGCCAATTCCTAGCACCATTGTAGCTGCTAGTATTGCAGTGTCACCCAATCCCTACACCCTTGCTACCGCCCCTTCCTTGGGAAACAGCAATAGCACTACTATCACCACCACCAACAACAACATCTCGCTAAACGTAGGCGGAGACGGCTTTACCCCTAACCAGACGATAAAATTTACTTTGAATAACTCCACAAGCTTGCAAACAGACCCGTCGCCCATCACTAGCAGTGGGACAGGCGGATTTACCTCAGACAAAATAATACTTCCAGCGAACATTGAGAAAGGCCGCCATACAATAACTGCGATCGATGAGTCTGGAAAAAGTGCTTCTACAACTCTTGAAATAAAATGATGACAGCAGAGCACCAACAGCAACAAAACAGCCTCTCTCTTTCCTATTTTCTTCTTATCTTTTAATTAGTCGTTTGATTGTGTCAAAGTCTTACAGCTCTAACGCCCGGAGCAGCTAATGAGGTAATTATTGCTTTTTCTCATGCGCCCGCCAGAGGAGGTTGGCAGGTAGCAGTAGGGGGTATAACAACACGATACCGTTGTGTACTCGGTCGTTGCTATTTTTCTATTTCCCTGACTATCCTGTCCAAAATCACGGCCAACCCTTCTAGGTTCTTTTCAACATAAGGAGCGGCATAAATGATGCGCGTATATTCAACGTCAAGATTGGTTTTCAAAATGAACCGGGGCTGCCCGGACACCTTGGCTGCAAACTCTTCTGCTCGCTCGTCCGTCCAGATCTCAAAGACAGGAACCCTTTCGTGCATATGTGTATCTCCGCGTGTCCGCCTCAGCTATATCTCGTGAAGCTCCGTCTGCCCGCTCATTTGCGGGTAAAATGACTACCAAGACGTCACCGGATGTAATTTTCGTACAGAACTTTGGCAGCTGGTACTGTTGACATTATATTGATATAATATGCAGGTCTAGCCACCGTGCTCGACTTATGATGGATGGCCATTCTAGCGACAGCCAGCAACAGGCAGTGTCGCTTCCAAGCGAAAAGGTCCTGACCGCACACGCGATCAGGGTTTGCAAAAAGTACTGGATAAACTACATCAAGCTTCCGCTGATGAGCCGCAAACTGATAACGCATTATTGCTGCGACAAGTGCAAATTTCAGTCGCTCTCCAACATAGACTTTCGATCGTCCAACAAGCCCCGCTGCCGCCTGTGCGGCATGAGGGTGCACCTGGGGCGATCGAAATTCACAAAGCTGAGGAGAAAGGTGATACTGTCGCTGTACCAGTCGGCCGGCTAATTGGCTATTTTCCGTACCTTCTGGCCCTGCGCTGGTACGTCCGAATCGCGCGCATGAGGTCTATCTTGCGAAATTCCGGCCAAAAGACGTCCATGAACATCAGCTCGCTGTAGGCGCTTTGCCAGATCAAAAAGCCACTTAGCCGCTTCTCGCCGGATGTACGCAGTATCAGGTCCGGCGCCGCCTGCGGAAGATGTGACGTGTAGAGGCACGATTCTATGGTCTGTTCGTTGATGTCGTTTATGTCTATCTCGCCTCTCTTGACCATCCCTGCTATTTTTTTCACTGCATCGACGAGCTCCTTCTGGCCGCCGTACGCGACTGCGATGTTGAGGAACATCGTGTTGTACTCGGCAGTCGCCTCCTCAAGGCGGGCCAGTATCTCTTGGAGTTTGGGGGGCAGCTTGCGCTTGTCCCCTATCGCCTTTATCTTCATCTGGCGCCTGTGGATCCTCGGGTCTTCATAGAGCTTTTGCAGCTTGACCTCGAGTAACTTGTAGATGTTCTCTAGCTCCTCGTCCTTTCTCTCCAAGTTCTCTGTCGAGAGGATGTAAAGCGTAGTTATCTTGACCCCAATGTCATGTATCCAGTTCAGCAGGTCTTCAGCCCTGTCTGCGCCGTACGAGTGACCCCGCTCGGTGTCGAGGAAGTGATAGCGGGCCCACCTGCGATTGCCGTCCAGTATTATTGCGACGTGGTTTGGGAGCGGGTGGCTCAGGATCTCCGTTTCAAGCCGGCGCTCGTAATACGAGTAGATGCCGCTTGCCTGCAGCAGGGTATCCATTACGGCCTTACCTCCCCTATCAAAATCCTCGCTCAGGCCCAACCTTCATATTTTAGCTTGGCAACTATATTTCAATATTCACCCAAATTGCGCTGGCCGCGCGGTAAAAATGTAGATTCTATAACGGCATCAGATGCCGGCATGGCCCGCCCAATGCACGTCTTGCGGGCCATGCGCACCTTTTTTTCTCTCTTGGTTAGTTTCTCGCTCTGTTACGTCACGACTGAGGCCGTATCCCTTTTCAACACGGACGGCATAGTTGCGCAACTGGTCTGCCACCCCAGCATATAAGGCTGGCAGGCCACTATACCTTCCCTGTTGGTCAGACGAGCTCCTTCTTTTCCTGCGCTTTTCTTTATTTTCCGTTTTAGTCTAGTTTTTTTATTTTCTGCTGTTTTCGTTGCTTTACTTTGCATTCTGACTGGGCTTTAGGACTCTCCTTTTCTGCACCTAGTCATCCGGTGGTTATCTAATGAAATCGGTTGTCAACAATTTGCACCCTTTTGATGGCTTGTAGCTAGCTTACCACAAAGGTGGTAGTGTTCGGTTTAGGGTTGGTGGTTGATGGTTGTTCGGCGTTGGTTAGTTGATTCATTCTGCCTTTTTCGATATATGCTGTAAACCGCTAACGCCCCAACTATCAGGGCTGGAGTAAACATGAAAGTGTATGCTGTTATCATTGAATAATAGTTTGATAGGCTCAGGCATTCGGTACAGTGAGGGTCACGCGTACCCCGCAGTGCTGAATAGGAAAGATGATTGTAAAAGAAGCTGGAAATAGCCATCAGTGATCCCGCAACGAATAGCATCATAGCGAGGATCTCGAGCCATTTCATTGAAGGTAATATGGCATTTCCACACTATTTGTCTTTTGTCGCTGCTAGCTCCAGCAATTGCTTCCATCCTCTTAGCCCCAGTCCTGCCACTTACGCGGGTGTCTTTCCCTCTAATGCCATATGCGGCTTGACAAAATTGTACTATATCCTGTTGCCCTCTGCAAGCGGTATCTTTGGTTTTCCCTCCCCGGTGCACTTTTACCCTTTCTCTCAATGTACCGTTCATGCGTTCTATCCGATTGTTGTTCTGACGCTTGGCAATGCCGCAATTTTCAATGCGCTTTGCATTTTGGAATACGTTTACGTCGGAGCTGTACACTCCCGAGGCATGTGTATAGGCGGTATCAGGCACAAGGCCGCGAGTGTTTGCAGCTGCTTCTCTAAATGCGATCATGCAATCCTCCCAACTTCTGGTTGCGTTACTTTCATAGGTCTTTGGATGTTCAAAACAGGTATTGTATTTTGGGTGGTAAAGACCGAGATCGCATGCCAACAGGTAATTCTATTGGCTGTTGCATTCCGCGTGTTTTTGTTGCAGATCGCAGACTAGTTGACCTTGAACTTTTTTCTAATCGCTAAGGCAACAGTTGAAGTTCCAACAAAGGTAGCCGTCCAGTAAAGCCAGAGATTGGCAATTACGCCAGAAAAAAGAGCAGGAGCTAGCGCCCTTGCAGGGTTCATCGATGCTCCTGATATGAACGCCAAAAAGAAGATGTCTAGGCCGACGATCCCGCCAATTGCAATCCCGCCAAAACCTCTCAAACCTTTTGTGTAAACTACGATATAGATCACTGCCATGAGAAGCGCAGAAGCAAGTACCTCAACTCCAAAGATGAGAGATAACGGGTAAGCGTAGTTTGGCGCATTAGCTCCAAGCTCCGCCTCAGAACCGATTACTGCCATTACAAATGCGCTGCCAAGCAGCGCGCCTATGATCTCGGCTGCTACGTAATAGAGGAATTGCCATTTAGTGATGTGGCCTGTTATCAAAAAGCCGACTGAAACAGCAGGATTGAAGTGAGCCATAGAGATTTTTCCAAACAGATAGACACCTGCTGCAACGCCGGCAAAAGGAGCAAACGCAATAAATGGCAGCCCTAAAACTCCGCCTGATCTGGCATCTAAAACGACCGAGCCGGTTGCTAGCACGACTACGATAAACGTTCCAACGACTTCGGCAAAGAACCTCTTTTGAGGCTGCGTCAGTTTGGATATGCTATTTGAGGCCCTCTGCAATTTCCCTTACTCTTCTTTCAATGTCGTCTCTAATCTGCCTGACTTTCTCAATGGACTTACCTTTTGGATCTTCAATGCCCCATTCGATCACGTCGTTTATGAAAAGCACAGGACATTCTGACCTGTCCATGCAACCCATATTCACCACTTTGGCTGATTGCCTGATCATATCCTCGGTAATTGTTTTGGTTGTTTGAAGGCTAATATCAATCCCGACCTCTTTCATTGCCTGAACGGCAAGCGGATTAATTTGAGAGGCAGGGCGCGTACCTGCGCTGGCTGCGCGATAGCCTTTAGGCCTGTACTTGCTGTCGTTGAAAAAGCCTTCTGCCATCTGACTTCTGCCTGCGTTCTCTACACAAACAAAAAGGATGGTTTTTTCGTCGTCGCTCATCTCTCTGCATCTTCCTTCCTATGTTAGCAGCAACAGCAACCTTTGCACGAGCTATCGGGGCAGCATTCCTTGCTCATTGCCGCGTCTTTTGCCAGTTGCGATTCATTTTTCTTTGCCGTCTTATATCACCACCTATAGGTTTACTAGAGAAACTATTTAATCTGTCAAGGATATTTGACTACTGTTAGTTTAGTTATGGAAACCATGAAGAAAAGGCTACCTGTAGTTCAAGGGGCATGTAATTTTGAAGGGTACAGTGCAATTTCGCTTATGTCAGAGACTGCCAAGCTCAGAAACCTGATAACAAAAAGAGGCACGCTTGAAATTTTGATACCGCTTTGCTGCACTACACATCCCGTCAGGTACAAGCAGTTTCGGCAGGCATTAAAGGGCGTCAGCAGCAAGACCCTAGCGCAGAGGCTAAAGGAGCTGGAGAAGGCAGGGGTACTTGAGCGTCAGTCGTACAACGAGATCCCGCCACGAGTAGAATACAGACTCACCGCAAAGGGGCAGGAGCTTGTCGGATCAATAATCAACCTTTTGCAGTGGATGCGAAAATGGTCACAAAGCAGCCAAAAATAAACACAAACGCGACACTGCGATAGATTCAACAAAACCTCCTGTGTGGTTTGTCGAGTAGACAATTTTGGCCGCCGCTGGCGATATCATGGAAAAAATTCGATAAAAACATTGGTTTTTAGGCAATGCTAAATCTTTGGTTTTCCACATCTACTCTAGTTCCCATAGTATTACATACAAAAAGTGAACTATTTGCGTTAACGATTAATCCATTCCAACGTCCCCATAATCAATGCAACGGCAGAAAACACATGGAAAGAAAACTAGACATACATTTCTGTTAGGGATTTCTCTTCTATTGGTCACATCTCTAGTTGTAGGATCTCTGCCAAAGTATGCATTTGCACAAGCAAAGACGACAATTAATGGAGCGGGTGCGACATTTCCCTATCCTCTGATTGATGCATGGAGGATAGCATATGCGAATGAAAACCCTGACGTAAACATCAATTACCAATCCATAGGGAGCGGCGGAGGTATCAAACAGTTTACAGAGATGACGGTGGATTTCGGGGCATCTGATGCTCCCATGACTGCTGCACAAAGAGCGAATCTCAAAGGAACTGCTGTACACATTCCCGAGACTATAGGGTCGGTTGTAGCCGTGTACAATATTCCCGAAGTACCGAATAAGGGACTAAAGCTCACTGGTCCAATTTTAGCAGACATCTTTATGGGCAAAATTACAAAGTGGAACGACGCAAAAATAAAAGAGCTGAACTCAGACCTTTCTCTGCCTTCAAGGGATATCACGGTGGTTCACCGCTCTGACGGCTCCGGGACGACTTTTGTATGGACAAGCTACCTTTCAAAAACAAGCCAAGAGTGGAGCAACTCCATAGGCAAAGGCACGTCCGTTCAGTGGCCTACCGGTATCGGCTCGCCAGGCAATGAAGGGGTAGCAAATTCTCTAAAGAGCACTCCCTATACAATAGGATACGTCGAGTTAGCATACGCTTTGACGACGAACATGACCTATGCATTTCTCCAGAATCATGATGGGACATCTTTCATAGAACCTATGCTTGATTCTACTCGAAAGGCCGTTGAAGCGCTTGCAACCGAATTACCAAGAGGCGAAGAATCATGGGAAAACGTATCGCTCCTTGATGCACCCGGGGATGACTCTTACCCCATTGCAAGCTTCTCTTATATACTGCTGTACAAAGACTTGAGTACCAACCCCGCCATTAACGACAAAGGACGGGCAGAGGCATTGGTCAAGTTTGTATCATGGGCAGTGACATCGGGGCAGCAATATTCAGAAAAACTTTCCTATGTGCCATTACCAGAGAGCGTAGTTGAACACAACTTGGAGACTCTGAGATCGCTGACCTACAAAAACGATTCATTGGATACTGCCGTCGTTCCCGAGTTTCCTTTTATGGTAGCAGTAGTACTAGCTATGTCTCTTGTAGGCGTCTTGGCGCTCTTCCGGCTTGCGCCAAACAACGCAGGGCTGGGATACAATCCAAATAAGTTGTAGGCCTGAAGACCGCCATTTTGGGAAGAATTTATTCTGCGTAGAAATGCGCAGTTCCTTATCTTCTTTTGTTTATGCTTATTAAAAAAGACGCATTACCTTATAGATTAAAACTGAACCCCTGACAATATTGTTGTACAAAAGGAAGAGAGGTTGATAGTGTGGCTCCGTAACTATTGCACGAAGGAAGGGGATGGCCAGCAATGAGAGTTATCGGAGTTTCTAGTCAACCTCATATGATTATGAAGGTGTCGAGTGATAATAACGCGATCGACATAAAAGGCATAGACAGAAGCGAATATCTGTGGCAAAAGGAGCTATAGATATATTTTCCACAGCTACCAGATCAGGCGTCATATATGCACCCGAATCACCCGGAGTTTTTCGAAACAAGTCTCTGCTGAAGCAACTCACGATGGCAAAACGAATGTTTTCAACTATATAGTGTACATACTTTACGGGGTGCCGCATAGTCTATGCAAGTAATTCCTTTAACCAATATGTGCCCTCCTCAAGATATCCGTGCCAGCAACAGGCCAGACTTTTAAGGAAATACGCAAGATCCAGCTTACTGGCAAGTCCACATTCATCTTGTCTCTTCCAAAGAAATGGATAAAGGAAATGCGTCTGGCCCCGGGCGACCAGGTATCCCTTGTCCGCGAACCTGATACTAATTCTGTATCAATGATCGTTGAAGCTTGGAATGCAAGAAAAACATCTTCTGGCTTTGCTTCTGCAGCTACCATCTTTGTTTCTGCAAAAGACGGCCCGGAGACGCTAAAAAGAAAGGTTGTTGCACTGTATTTGGCAGGCCATCCTGTAATCAACCTGAAGGTAAAGTCTGGCAGAATAAATGCTGCCCTCAGAGAAGCGGTAAGAGATCTGGTGCGCAAGAATTTAATTGGGACAGAAATGATTGCAGATTCCTCTGACGAGATTACTCTTCAAGTCCTTTTGTCCATTCCTGAATTGTCCGTAACGACTGCCCTCAGAAGGATGTACCTTATTGCTTCTGCAATGCATAAAGATGCACTTGCCGCTCTGGCAGAAAAGAATAACGTCCTCGCTGAAGGCGTGATCAAGACTGATGACGAGGTTGACCGCTTTGGCCTTTACATTTCGAGGAATCTGGTGCTGGCACTTCGCAGCAGACAGATACTTGAAGAAATTGGGCTGCAAGACCCCTCAGATTGCCTTAGTTACAGAACTGCAGTCAAGTGCTTGGAGCGAGTAGGCGATCACGCTGCCGGCATCGCAGAGAAGACCCTCGGGATAGAGGCGATTTCAGGTGAGCCAATGCAAAGAATAAACCGAATGAGCGCACTCTCTCTGTCTGTTCTAGAGGATTCTGTCGAGGCGCTATTAAAACGCGATTACCAATTGGCAGACCAGGCGGTTGACAGGGCCGGCGAAATCTATACTCTTGAAAATGATGTCATTGAAATGATAGAAAAGAAGGAGGCCGACTCTGTTCACTCTGCTTCCGTTCGCCTTATCATTGAAGACATTAGAAGGACAGCCGAGTATGCCAGCGACATTGCCGAAACAGCTATCAACGAAACGATAGATGAAATAATTTCAAAAGACCCGCAACCGGAAGGGCAAGAGAAACAAAAGGAATCAGCTAGAAAAGATGGCCGTCATCATGTCTAGATTATTATATTACAAGTTCTTGCCCGCTGCATTCCTGGCGGGTATGCTGCTGATATTTCATGGCATCTATCCTCTGCAACCCGCATTGGCGCAAAAGACAGTAATTACAATAAATGGGGCTGGCGCAACATTTCCATTTCCGCTTATTGATACATGGAGAAATGAATATCAAAAGATCGACCCCGCAGTCAATATCAATTATCAGTCAATAGGAAGTGGTGGTGGAGTAAAGCAGTTCACAGAGAAAACTGTAGATTTCGGTGCATCTGACGCGCCGTTGTCTGCTTCTGAAAGGAAAAATGCCCCTAACGCCGTTCACATTCCGGAGACGATAGGATCAATAGTTGTTTCGTATAATTTGCCATCTATCCCGCAGAAAGGACTAAAACTTTCAGGACCTGTCCTTGCTGACATCTTTCTAGGCAAGATTAGGAAATGGAATGACCCCTCAATAGTATCATTAAACCCTGGCGCTGACCTTCCAGCTGCTAGCATTTTAGTGGTTCACCGATCCGATGGATCAGGGACAACATTTGTCTGGACCGACTATTTGTCAAAAGTTAGTTCCGAGTGGCAGCAAAAGGTAGGAGTGGGCAAATCAGTAGAATGGCCTAACGGAGTCGGAGCACCGGGCAATGAAGGAGTTGCCAATGCCATCAAAGGGACTGCTTATTCGATGGGATATATCGAGCTGTCCTATGTACAAAGCACAAAAATGCCCTACGCTTTTTTACAAAATAAGGAAGGCAATTTTGTCGAGCCGTCATTTGATTCGATAAAAGCTGCAATTTCTTCTTCTATCTCGTCACTTCCCAAGGGGGAAGACTCGTGGAGCAATGTATCAGTCACTAATGCAGCTGGAAAAGATTCGTATCCTATAGCCAGTTTTTCATATCTGCTCCTTTACAAGGAACTTGGAGACAACCCCTCCATCGATAAGGAAAAGGCTAAAACAATTTTTGAATTCATACTCTGGGCCATAACTGATGGTCAGCAATACGCTGCCAGATTAGGGTATGTGCCATTGCCTGATGAAGTGGTAAAGATAAATAAAGAAACGCTGCAATCATTCACTTTTCATGGGCAATCTCTTTCTTCAATTATCTCTTCCTCATCCTCGCCGTCTAATTCGGCAGTAGCAACGCTCCACGATGGACTGCCTAACAATAATAATTATCTAATGCTCTTGGCAGCTGTCGGAATTGCAGCAGGAGGTGCAATTGCGCTGCAGCGAATAAAAACAAGAAAACAGATTTTGGCAGCGGCATTTCCAGAGTCAGTTGGACCGCGACAACCTTCAGAAGAAAAGCCATCCGCAGGGAAGACTCAAAATCTCGTACGTAAAAAGGCCATTTCCTCTACCTTGAGTCGTAAAGGTCTTTTTTGGGATAGGGCATTTCGCGCAATAGTCCTAGGCGCTGCAGGCTATACCGTATTCCTTATGATACTGGTAGCCTACTCTGCCTTTACAGGCTCGGCAGAAGCATTTTCAAAAGAAGGCGTTATCGGCTTTATCACGGGCACAGACTGGAATGCAGTAGAGGGAAGAGAGTCATATGGGGCACTCCCCTATATTATAGGGACACTGGCCAGCGCAGGAATTGCAATGGCTATTGGAGTACCAATAGGCATAGGGATCGCCCTGTTTATCTCTGAAATATCGCCCAGACGAATCGCCACGCCACTTTCATTTGTAGTCGAACTACTTGCTGCGGTGCCCAGCATTATTTACGGTCTGTGGGCACTGTTTGTGTTTAGATTTTGGGTAAGAGACATTATAGAAATGCCCTTGCATCAAGCCCTTGGCGATTACTTGTTCGCCTTTGCAAAGGCTCCCTTTGGGCTAGATATCTTTACCGCAGGAATAGTGCTTGCCATAATGATTATTCCTACAGTTTCTTCGATTGCCCGGGAAGTAATGCGAGCTGTTCCCAACAGCCAGAGAGAGGCTGCGTACAGCCTTGGCGCAACCAAGTGGGAGGCTGTCAGAACGGCGGTATTTCCCTCTGCCAAGTCTGGTCTTTTTGGAGCTTCGATACTTGGTCTCGGCCGTGCAGTGGGAGAGACAATGCTTGTCACCATGGTAATAGGGAATGCTATCGGCCTCGCTGCAATCCCGACCTCGCCATTCTCGCCCAGCCAGACGCTGGCAAGCTTGATAGCAAATGAATTCAACGAGGCTGTAACGTCATTTCAAACGTCTGCCCTAATTGCTCTTGGCGCGGTATTATTCCTGGTAACTATAGCGATTAACATTGGAGCAAGGCTTATGGTTTCAAGAATCACCAAGCCGGCAGGAATGGGGAGAAAGCTAGACAGAGGAGAAGGTAAACCTAGCTTGCGGTCAAGCGGATCAGGGGCTCCTAAAGAAGAGAAAAAGTATTCTATCTTATCATCCAGCTTTGAAAGTCGCCTCCACCCGGGGGGAAAGGATAATGTCAACATTGTTCAGAGAAGGGCTCAAGTCCAGCAAACTATTCGAGGCTTGCTGCGGGCAAATTCGTCAAGGCGCAACATTGTAAACATTGCAATAACCCTTGGAGCTTTCCTGTGCATAGTTGCAGCAATAATCCCGCTTGGAAGCATATTGCTTGAGGTAATAAAGAATGGTGCCGCAGCGCTTAGTTTCGAGTTCCTAACTCAGCCACCCGGCTCGCTCGGCTCAGGAGAAGGCGGTATTGGTCCTGCAATTCAAGGTACGCTGATAGTGGTCGGCCTTGCTTCAGCAATAGGGGCGCCCATAGGTGTAATGGCTGGAATATATCAATCTGAATATGCAGGCGCTCAAGGAAAAAGTAGCAGATTTGCTTATTCTATAAGGTTCTTTAATGACATCCTGACCGGTCTTCCGTCCATCGTTATAGGCATAGTCGGGTATGTCACTATTGTCCTAGCTACTGGATCATTTTCAGTATGGGCCGGAGCCTTTGCACTATCAATAATACTGATACCCGTGGTCGTCAGAGTAACAGAGGAGACATTGAAAATAGTTCCAAATGGCATACGCGAAGCTGCTCATTCTCTTGGCATCCCGCGCTGGAAGGTTGCGCTTTTCATAGTCTTGCCAACAGCAAAAAGCGGCATAGTGACCGGAATAGTGCTCGCAGTATCGAGAATAATGGGAGAGACCGCGCCACTCATAATGACCATCCTTGGAACAAGCTTATTCTTCACGAGCTTTACCGGGCCTGTCGATGCTCTTCCTCTGCGGATATGGCGTCTAGCGTCACAACCATACGAATCTGCTCATTCTTTCGGATGGGGTGCAGCGTTGATCCTGATACTAATTGTCCTTGTCCTAAGCGTAGGGCTCAGGTTTGTAAGTAGAGGGAGAGGGGAGGCTGTACCGTAACCGCCGGGGTCATGCAGTAATGACCACACACGCATCCATCACTATGATTCAATTTCTACGACGATTATGCCTTCTATATAGACAATGCATAATTAGGCATTTCTGAGATTAAGATCAGAAAGCCGTGTGAGCAGTAACACCAATGAACAGATTGTCAAAGAACCTGCGGGTTCTGATTTCCACTCGATAACTCCTAGGCACAGATACAAAGTCTCCGTACGTGGACTAGATGCTTGGTTTGGATCAAGACATGCACTTAAAGGCATTAACCTTGACGTCAAGGAAAATACCGTAACTGCAATTATTGGACCCTCTGGGTGTGGCAAAACCACCCTTATTCGGTGCTTAAACAGGATGCATGAAATGACGCCCGGCGCGTATGCCCAAGGTCGTGTACACGTAGATGATGTCGATATTTATGACAGAAAAGTCGATCCCGTCGTAATAAAGCGCCGCATAGGGATGGTTTTCCAAAAACCAAATCCATTCCCTACGATGAGCATATATGAGAATGTCGCTGCAGGGCTAAAGTTAAATGGCATAAGAGATAGACGGCTGCTCGATGAAATAGTTAGGGAAAGCCTTGAAGGCGCTGCTCTGTGGGATGAGGTGAAGGACGAGCTTGGCAAGCCTGGGATCAGCCTTTCTGGCGGACAGCAACAGCGACTCTGTATTGCTAGGGCCCTTGCGATGCAACCCGAAGTGCTTCTTATGGATGAGCCGACATCCGCGCTTGACCCCATAGCGACATCAAAGATAGAAGAGCTGATAAATGAACTGAAAAATGACCTGACGATAATTATGGTAACCCATAACATGCAACAGGCCGCTAGAATTGCAGACTTTACTGCGTTTATGTACCTTGGAGAGCTGGTAGAACATGGCCCAACAAAGCAAATATTCGAAAATCCCGAGAAGGAGCTCACCGAGCGATACATCTCGGGAAAATTTGGATAAACTGGCATGCGTGCGTGTGTGTATATATGTATATGCATACAAATAGAATGACAATGAGCCATGCATTCTATGGAAGGTTGCCAAGTTGACAAGGCTTCTTGATCTGGGAATAGACAGAGTTCATAACATCATAATGGACATGGCAAAACTCTCAGAACATTCGGTTCTGACAGCAATAGAATCTTACGAGAAAGGTGTCAGTACCAAAAAGACAGTTTTCGAGTGGTCCGAGCAGCTACGGGTATTGCAGGATGAGGTCTCTGATCTTGCTATCGAACTTATTGCAAGATACCAGCCGGTCGCTACAGACCTGCGATTTATTCGATCAAGTATGGAAATTGCATACGGTTTTTCGAGGTTTGGCCGCTATGCATACGATATTGTAGATGTACTGGAAACTATTGGCACAAGCAGGGATTGTGATAAGATCGCGGTTTTAGAGGCTGCTGGCACAGTCCGGGAAATGATACGCATGAGTGTTCAGGCGTTGCACTTGAGAGATAAAGAAGCCGCTGCCAAGCTATACAAAATGGATGATACGATAGACGCATTATACAGAAAATACCTGCGTGAGATCACCAAACCTGTTCAGAACAATGCAAAATCTTCAACAGATGCCCGATGTTATGCATCTGCGCTCTTGATTTTGAGGTACCTGGAACGCATTTCGGACCATGCATGCTATATCGGCGATTCTGTCAATTACATAGCTACAGGCGAATCACGTCCAAGGCGGTAGCCAAGAATATAGCGGCATTGGCCACAAACCAAGAAGAAAAGATGGATATGGATATAGATATAATGGCAGATGTCTAGACTTTACACAAATGGTTAGAACGTTAGGAACACTTCTTCGACGGTCTCCCTGATGCCCATCGCCCTGACGGATTTTTCAAACTCGCG
This sequence comes from Nitrososphaera sp., assembly GCA_039938615.1. Taxonomy (GTDB): domain Archaea; phylum Thermoproteota; class Nitrososphaeria; order Nitrososphaerales; family Nitrososphaeraceae; genus Nitrososphaera. Next base: position 19,744 of record JBDUUM010000032.1, on the reverse strand, counting down.
TTTGCCGTCTGACACCATGATCTGCAACTTGCCGCTGCCACTCTTTTTTGCCATGCGGTTAAAGTTGAGGAACTTTCTCACGTCCTTGGCCACCATCTGCGCTGGGTCGACAAAGCGCACCGTCGGCAAGAGCGCGTTGAGGTAGCGTTTCACAAAGGGTAGATGGGTGCTTGAAAGCGTTATCACGTCCATCTTTTCGTCGACGCCATCGCCTAGCACCCTTGAAATGACATCAAACGTCCTGCGCTCGTCAGAGAGGTGGACGCCTGCCTCCACAAGCTCGATTATGGGCGACGCGTTGAATTTTGAGACGAGGATGTGCTGCGGAACCTCTTTACGTATCTGGTTCTCCAGCTCCTTGCTCCTCACCGTGCCCTCTGTAGCCATGATGCCGATGTGTTTTTTCTTTGTAAGGCGCACAGCCTCCTTGAGCGGCGGCCTGACACCTATTATCGGGATGTCGGTGATAGCTTTTCTGACATCGTCAAGCACCTGCACCGACGGCGTGTTTGACGCGACCACTATCAGCTTGGGCTTGAACCTCCGCAAATAGTTTATCGTGTTGACCGCAAGCTCGCGCAACTCATGATGCGACTTGGTGCCATATGGAAAGTGCGCCCTGTCTGCAAAGTAGAGCAGGTCTTCAGTCGGGATCTCGCGGCGAAGCTCGCGTATTATGGAAAGCGAGCCGATCCCCGAATCAAATACCGCTACCGGATTGTTGGTCAATTGTAGATCCTGCTTGTTGCGGATATAAATTCCAGCTACCTTCTGCCTGACGGTTGTTATGTAGCCCTGCCGACGCTGCTAGGTGCTAGAAAAAGAGGTCAAGGGCCGGCATCCGCACAAAAAGCCATTCTCTGGAAGTGCAATCCTACTGGCGTTTAAATATTAGGCTGACCTAATTACATCTACAATTTCCAGGAAGTCGGGAATTGGCATCTACCACGACGGCCAGCAGAAGCAAGTCTTAAATCACCTCTCCTGCCCGGCAGAGGCTGCCGGGCAGGACCTAACTCTCTCCTATAATAGCTCGTTTTTCCTTACCCTGTCCACAAAGCTGCCATGCCTGACGTCGTCTGTCATCAGAAACTCGACACCGTCAACCGGCATGTAGCTTGGCATCACGTCAAACTTTTGCGGGCGTGTCAGGTCGTGCCAGCCAAACTTGATAAAAGTCTTGGCCGAATACGTCTCTTTGAACTTGCACAGCGATGCAAGGCTTGAAAACGACCTGTATATGACATAGTTTATCCTGTCCTTGTCCATCTCTGGCGGGTAGGCTATAAACTCGTATTTTGACTGGTGCTCTACAAACACGGCGTGCAAGATTCTGATCCCTTCCATTACCCTTGTCCAGCCTTTTTCCGCGTTATGCCTAGAGTCAAAGATGGGCGCAATCACATGCTGCCTCTCATCGCCAAAATACCCTATGCCGAGAAACTCGGAGAAGCGCACCACGGGAGCGGAGGGTCTTTCCTGCAACAGCTGCCGCACCGCGTTTTCCGTATTACTACTTTTCCTTGAACCATGCAAAGACCGGTATGAGGGGATGGGACGCAAGGTCTTCCTCGCCCTTGCGGTTGTAGCAGACCATCACCATCCTGCCTGTCAGCGACGGCCTGACATCGGCAATGAGCTCGCTATCTTTTAGCGGCCCATATAACCCAAAGAAATACTGCTGCCTGAAAAAAGCCACGTGCTGCGCAAAGCAATCAGACAGTATTGCGGGGTCTGCCGCAAGCCTGCTCTGCTTTCTGTCTACTGCCATCTGGAGCTCTCTGCTGAGGTACTTGCTCCTGATGTATTCCGAGTCGAGCTTGCCAGAAGAGCTGTTCTGGTAGCTGTCGATGTCCCTTGCCATCTGGCCTGCAGTCCGCTGCGCAAGGCTTGTAGCCTCGCTTACTTCTTCCGCCTTGACGCCTGCCGCTTTTCCGTAGACGTACATCAGGCAGGCAAGCTCGTCACTTTTGATGAATGGAAATCCCGTCCTGCCTGCCACAAACGCCGATATGCGGTCTGAGATGTCGTCGGGCAGTATCATTGCCATGTGGGAGTCGGCCACTATCAATTTTTGATAGGGAAAACCCTTGCCGCTCTTATAATGATGCCTGCTGAACTGCTGCACTCATTAAATATTCCACAATGGATCAGCAAAAAAAGTGCGCGCCTGCTCCACATCGCCGGCATTGCAGCCGGGGCGCGCCGCCATCGTTGTTGCTGTTATTTTGTTGACGCTGGTCGCTTTTTTTGCAAAAAAGATTATGATGTAAAGGTGAGCGCGTCGGTTACCGAGGAAGGCGAGGGGAGATATATCTGCGGTATATTCACCGCGACTAGGGTGTCGATAGAAAACACCGGCAAGCTGCCACTGACAAACGTATCGGTAAGCTATACGCCACTCTGAAACCGTGTATAGTAGCGACTTTGTAGAGATGATAGAGCCGGGGAGCAAGCATTTTTCTATCCTGGGTTTAGGAACTATTATCCGCACAATATGTCATAGTTACGGCGGACACAACGGTCTCAACGTGACATCGCCTTTCAGTCTGCGTTAGCAGCGTTAATTTAGCCGCACGCTCCTTCTCGTGCTGTATATATATGTCAGCTACCATAGACGCTACGAAAAAGGTTTACATTATTGTACACGGCCAGCGCAACCTTCTTGAACAGGTAAAGGAAAGGCTCGCCTCATTTGGTTTCAAGAAGGAGAATATGGAGATGGCAAGCCTTGACAAGGCCGGCGCTGTCGGCGAGTATTGCGCCATGCTGTGGCCGCCGATGGCACCAACAGATGTCATGGTAAGCCAAGTCACGGGTCCTGCCGAGGGTGGCCAGAGCAGGGGTATGGGCGCGTGGGCCTCCGTAGCCATGAAGCAGGTCGCAAAGGTGCCGTTGAAATAGCCAGAATCGTGCATAGCTTTTTTCCATGCGTATGGACAAAACAGGCGCGCCTCAATAGCCCTGTACAATAGCTAACCATCTGGTTTACCGGATTATACACCCGAAATTAATAACGAATAGCAGCATGCGTTGCCATGACGGGCTTCGACAAGAACTGGAGCAACCAGAGCAAAGCCACGGCCAGTGACAAGCTGAAAGAGTCCCTGAGACCTCAGGGCGCGCTGAAGCCGAGGATCGAGACGGCAGTTAACAAGTTACAGCTGCAGACATCAAAATTAGACACAATGATCGCCAAGCTGAACGAGAGGGACGCAGGCCTTTTCAGGCGCGTCGTGGACGCGATGCAAAAGCACGATGCCGACACGGCAAAGGTCCTCTCAAACGAGCTGGCAGAGGTGCGCAAGATCTCAAAGACGCTCTCGCAGGCCAAGATGGCGCTGGAGCAGGTGTCGATGAGGCTGGGCACGATACACGACCTTGGAGACGCGATGGTGGCGCTGGGTCCGGCGATGGCCTCGATAAAGGGATTAAAGTCGAGCCTCGGGCGCTTTGTCCCAGGCGCAGATGCCGAGATTGGCAACATGCAGAACCTGCTCAGCGGCATAATGATGGACTCGCTGCAGGGAAGCGGCATGGGCGTCGAGGTGAACACCGGCTACGGAGGCGACATCGACCAGATAATGATGGAGGCATCAGCCGTCGCAGAGCAGAAGGTGAACGACAAGTTCCCCTCTATCCCGACCTCGGGATACCGCGCGACGGAGGGCAACTCGCAATAGGTGTGATCATGATGGCATCGAGAGCAGGCGTAATAGGCATCTTTTCGGCAATCGGGTTTGCAATAGGGTTCCTTGCATTCCTGGCTTCGCCGGCAGTCGGGAACTGGATAGCGACGGTGCTTCCAAATCTCGTGATAGACCAGAGCATCGTGTTCGCCACGTTGTGCGGGGCGATAGGTGCGGTGGCAAGCACGGTTACCGTGACTGCGTGGGCAAAGAGAGCTTAACCCTTCCCTTTTCTTTTATTTTTCTGCCTTTCTGTACCCGTGCGTAAAACCGGCGTCGTATACTTTTGAATACTCGTATTTCTTGGGCGCGATCACGTCGCCTACGATGATGAGCGCGGTCTTGATTATCTTTTCTTTCCTCGTCTTTTCCGCAATGTCGCCAAGGGTGCCCTTGATTATCTTTTCATCCTCCCATGTCGCCCTGTAGACCACTGCCGCTGGTGTCTGCTCGGTGTAGACTCCGCCTTTTAACAATTCTTTGACGACGTCACCTATCAGGTGCACGCTCAGGTAAAACGCCATGGTCGCGCCGTGCTTGGCCAGCTCGGCTATCGACTCTCTTTCTGGCACCGGCGTGCGAAGCTCGGCCCTTGTAATGATGAGCGTCTGCGTGATGCCTGGAAGCGTCACTTCCAGCTTCAAGTCCGCAGCGGCGCCCAAAATCGCGGTCACGCCGGGGACCACCTTGCACGTGATGCCGTCTGCCTCAAGCTTGTCTATCTGCTCTCTGATAGTGCTGAAAAGCGCGGGGTCGCCGTCATGGAACCTGATTGCAAGCTTGCCCTCATTTGCCGAGTCACGCAGGATCTGGTAGATTTTCTCCCTGTCTATCACTGCTGCGTCATAGAGCTTGGCGTCCTTTCTTGCATATTCCAGGTTTTTGGGGTTGAAAAGCGAGCCGGAATAGACGATGACGTCTGCCTTTTCCACCAGCTTTTTTGCCTTGAGCGTTATCAGCTCGGGATCGCCGGGGCCCGAGCCTACGAAATATACAGTCTTATCTTCTTGTTGCATTTTTCTTTGCCACCATTATGGAAAAGTACTTTTCCGCCGGCCCCTTTCTGCCCCGCTGCTCTGAAAGAGTCGTTATCTCTAATATCTCGCCTTCCGGCGCCGAGACATCCTGCGCAATCGCTATCTGGGCGTTATCTTCAAAGCCTGCCTCCCCCAGCATGTCTATGACATTATCAAAGTACCTGCCGTCCTTTAGGAATATCACGGTGTCGCAGGCTGCCGCAGTCCTCCTCACCCTGTCCATGTCGTAGCACGCCGGGACTATTGCCACAGTCTCTTCGCCCTCTGCCAAGCTTATCTTGGCCTTGTTGGCTATTGCAAACATTGACGCAACGCCCGGCACTATTTCCACTTCGACGTCAGGGTGGTTGCGTCTCAATTCTCTGTGGATGTATATCCACGTGCTGTATAGCGCAGGGTCGCCGACCGTCAGGTAGACTACCTTTTTGCCGGACCTCACAGCGGCGGCAATCTCATCTGCGTTTCTCTTCCAGTAGTCTTTAAGCGACTCTTTGTCCTTTACCATCGGAAAGACCAGGCTAGCAGTCTTGGTGGACTTGTCTATGTATTGATCGACAACAGAGAGCGCGATGCTGGGCTTGCCCTCCCTTGCGGTTGGCGCAAATATCACCTCGGCACCTTTTATCAGGTTGACGGCCTTGACCGTCAAGAGCTCCGGGTCTCCCGGGCCACACCCGACGCAGTAAAGCTTCATGAGAATGGCGCGCTTTTAGAGCAATTTATCCCTATGGGAAAAGCTGCTCGCCAGTATAGCGATCGATGATCTTGATTGCCTTGGTCGGGCACGTCTGCGCAGCTGCATATATCGTGTCAAGCTCGGCACCGACCTCAGACTCTACCCGGGCCTTTGGGTTCACCCTCTTGTTCTTTTCCACGACAAACACCTTTGGCGCAAGCGTCTCGCAGCTGCCAAACGCCATGCAAAGCGACGGCTCGACTATTATGTGGAACCTGCTCTTTGGAGTCTCTATCTGGGTAGGGCCGTGGTAATAATGTTCTTCTTCTGCTGCGGCAGTAGTCTCTTCTTTTCTCTGCCTGAGCTTCTCTGCGCGGGTCTGCTCATGCTCTTCGTGCACGTGGCTTGTAGCGTGATGATGATAATGGTGATCCTGCACATCTGTCGCCGGCTCAGGTTCTGGCTCTGGTGGTGACCTGTCAAAGCCATCTCTGTCATAGTGGTCCCGCTTGTGGCCGTCTGATAATACCTCGTATGCGGCGTTAATGCGCTTTATCATGTCCTCTGCATGCGCGGTGCGGTTTCTGTCAGGGTGATATTTGCGTGCAAGGCGCCTGTAGGCCTTTTTGATCTCTAGCTGCGTCGCCTTTTCCGAGACTCCTAAAATGGCATAGTAGCCCTTGCTGTCGGCCAACGCGCACTGACCAACCCTCATTGTCAGACCACTATTATGTCTTTTTGCCAATCCGAATGGCATTATAAAGGGCTGCTCCAACACCAGAAGCGTGGAACAACAGGGGTTTGACGATTTTACAAAGGCCGGGTTTGCGCGGCTTTTAAAGCATTTTAAAGGTAACACCGACGACGTGGTCAAGCTGACGCGGGCGTTTGCGCTTGCAAACAAGGCGCACAAGGGGCAGCACCTTGACAACGAGCCGCACGTCAATCATGCCATCAGAGTCGCGCTCGTCCTTGCAGACGAGCTTCAGATACACGATTGCGACCTCGTGTCGGCCGCGCTCTTGCATGACGCACTTGAAACCCTGCCGGAAGAAGACATCCGGTCGGAATGCGGCGATAGGGTGGTAGCAATCGCCAAGCCCGCATCGGGACTTGCGCACAGCAAACATGATGAAAAAGCTCTTGGCGAATACTTTGGAAAATTGAGCAAGGCGCCAAAGGAGAGCAGGCTTGTGAAAATAGCAGAGCGCCTCGACACTGCAAGGGCGATGAAGAGCTACGTGTACCGCGACAGGGCATTGCGGTTCAAGGAAGAGACGCAAAAGCATGCGCTGCCGGTGGCACAAAACACGGACGAGCGGCTGGCGTTCAAGCTGTCAGTGGCGCTCTATGAGATCAAGTAAGTGCATGCGTGCATGCATACACACGCGCGTTTCCAGTGGAAAACAGCGGATAACCGTTAGTTCTTTTATACCACTTCCATCATTAGGTGGTGTCGCTGTAGCCAAAAGCAAGATGTTTCTCAAAACTCGTTTTACATGCCAAGCAGCTTGGCAGCAGCTGGCACAAACAGTTCGGCTTTTTCTACCAGATTCTTGGCTTGGCTTGCGGATATCGAGCCTGCTCTATCGTAGACAGATTCGTGCCGTCGCATCCTTGCCTTGCTAAACGCTTGCAAAACTTCCTGTGAAAATTTTTTACCGTACACCTCTGACACGAATGCGATAACTGTGGCATGCTGCTCTTGACCTCTGGGCCTGTAATTCTTGGAATATACAAGAGCGCGGCCGGCCTGCAGCATTGCATTGTAAGCAGCGTTATGCGCCCAACCCCATAACTCGTCACTCTGAAGCGAAAGCATCTTTTTGGCGGCTGCCAGATCCTGTTTGCGAGCTCTATCTCATTTCTAATCTGCTCAGGATCAGATTTGTATTCTTCAATCTGCCCTGTTTTCAATAGATCCCTTAAACTCTCTCTCTTCCCCAATTATCATTATCACCGGCGTCTTTAATATTTCCCTTAAAAGGGCTATCCTTTCTCTACTCTTTTGTTGAAACTCCTGCTCGGTCCATAGAATGTAGTTAATTTCGCGGCCTATCTCTCTTTGTGCATTCATTATACTGTTCAAAAGAACGTCATCATCGATCTTTCCAACTACAAGCAGGTCGATATCACTACTTTCTCTTTCGGTTCCCTTTGCAAACGATCCATATATCAAAGCGTATTTTATTTCCTCTTCAGAAGAAGAAGCGGTAAGGTTCTTCGCAATTATATAATCAACCAGAATATATTTTATGAATATGCATTTTAGATCTTCGTATATTATGCTCTTGGTGTTGGCCCTGTACAGCACCTGATTGCCTTGCTCCTTGCGGACAACCAAACCTATTTGCTGTAATATCCTAAGCTCTGTAGTGACATAGGAAGGAGAGAGATCTGTCCTGCGCGCAATTTCATTAATGTGGAGCTCTGCATTTGGATTTAAAAAGAAGAACCTCATGATCAGTATTTGCCCTCTTGTTCGGAACAGAAATTCCAGAGGATTTTTTGCCTCCGGTGCAACAATTCTTTTTGCAGGCTCTAGTTGGAGGAGCTTTTGTTTGATCGAAGGAAGAGGTTCACTCTCTGCGGGTCTTACCAACTCTTTTACCGCACCGTTAAACGTCATCAATCCGATGCCCAGATTCCTGCAGGTGTCCATAAGTCTGTCATCTGTCCTGTCATTTGGCAGAGCCAAATATGAAAAGTTGGCAGCTTTTTTCATGTGCAACGTCTGTTCTATCCCTTTCTGTATGTCTCCAGAGGCTTTGACTTCTATGATGCATATTTTTTCACCCTTTGTCGCGACAAGGTCTGGAACTCGCCCCCTCAGTTTTACATTTGTTTTAACCTGCCATCCATTGGATGCGAGATAGTCTATCACTTTGGGGATAGCGATACTCTCTGTGATCATGTAAACCACATTTTTATTTGGAGAATGATTGTTCTGTAAGTGAAAATATAACCTTTACTATTCGTTAAGGCATTTGCCGTCAGGTCCTTGTTTGTGGTTCCTGTGTGCATGACAGCCGATGATCCAGTGTTCCGTGCAGCCGCAGATTGGGCAGCGCCTTAATTTTTTCTCCACACCCTATATCTTCTAAAACCGGTATTATAGTATGTGCATCATGCCGCCAGAAACGACTGTCACAAAGTCGACGCTTGCAAGCTCTTTGGTCTTTGCAAGCACGGCGTCCATCCATAAACTGTCTATTCCCTGGCTCCATATCGTCACCTTTTTGTAGCGCCGCTCCTTGCCGTGGAAGAACCCGATGCAGTCTTCGATCGTGATGTTGGGGTATTTCTGGCTCACGTCCTCGACTATTGCCGCAGCTTCGTCCGGCACGTAGACTATGGTGAGCGTCGGAAACGGTATTGGGCCAGCTGGCTGCGGCTCTTCTGCCATTGTATAGCTGGTTTTCACGTGTTATATCTTGATTTCCCTGCTGTGTTCTGATAGCAGAACACGCACCTTCAGCCGGCGCTCCTTAAATTCTTGTACTACAATACTACCATTGCAAATGTCGGATCTGGAGCGCAGGCTACAGGACAAGACCCTGCAGGTTTATCTGTATCTTTTGAAAAAGAAGGAGCCCAGCGGCATACGAGAAATACAGCGCGATCTGTCGCTGTCAAGCCCAAGCGTCGCCGAGTACCAGGTGGACAAGCTGGTGCGGCTTGGCATAGCGTCAAAGGACAGCTATGGCAGGGTGAGGCTCGTGCGAAAAGTCAGGGTCAAGGCGCTGGACTCGTACGTGAACTTTGGACGGTTTACGGTACCTCGGCTTGCGTTCTATGCCACGCTCTTTTCCGCCATTGCGCCTCTCTATGCTTTAATCGCCGGCCCAAGCCTCTACGGCGTTGCCGTGCCAGCAGCGGCCGCCGGCCTCTTCTGGTTTGAAACGTGGAAGGTGTGGAGGTACAGCCTGCTTGAAAGGGCGGCACGGCCGGGACAATCCGAGGCGCAAGGCAGCAGCATGTGGCCTTCGCTTGCGCCCGGCATTGTCGCGCTTGCCGTCTTTGCGGCTGCCGGCGTGTTCCTCTTTTACTACGTTGTGCCTGCGCATCCTGCAGGGATTTCCGTGGGAACAGGCGACTACGGCATCCCTGCCGCAAGCAGTAACGGGCCGACATCTGACGAGTCGGCTGAAATATCAAGGCAAAAAGTGCTGGCGGCAGGCGGAGGAGCTGCCATGCTGCCCGACTTTGCCTCGACCCTTCTCCTCTTTGCGGCAGCTGCAGTTGTGGGCTTTGTCGGCTATGTGATGTTTCGCTGCCGGTGCTGTCCTGACGTTAGAACAGGCCAGCCGATAGCCGTGCGGAACGCAGGATTATCCGCAGCGCGCTGCAAATAGATGCATGGTAAAAGCAATCATGGCAACAACAATAGCCGCGCTGGCCTTGCTGTTTTTTACAGCGGCGGCGCAGCAGCAATCGTATGCGCAATACGGCACAGGTCCTACTACAGGCAAGGTGACCGAAGAAACTCTTGCCAAGTGCAAGGAATTTGGCATAGGCAAGGCCCAGTGCAGCGAGTCTGCGGTGCTGCTCGCAGAGCGGCTGCAATTACAGGACAAGGGCGGCTCTGGGACAGCAATGCTGGCGCTTGGATCGGACCAGACTATTGCCTTCATCGGGATCTTGGGCGCAGTCTTTGGCGGCGTGTCGGCGGCGTTTTTCATAAGGGGCAGGCAGAGGACGACGCCTGCCTGATTCTTTTTCCTGCAAGAAAAGTTAATTCCCCGCCTCCTGCTATAACCGGCAGAGATGCCAAACAAGATCAAGTGTTCCCACATACTCGTGCAAAAACAGAGTGAGGCTCTTGCGGTACTAGAGAGACTCAAAAAGGGCGAAAGTTTTGCCAAGATAGCGCAAGAACTGTCTATCGACAGGGGATCAGGCAAGCGCGGAGGCGACCTGGGCTATTTTACGCGGGGAATGATGGTCAAGCCCTTTGAAGAGGCGGCGTTCAAGCTTGAAAAAGGCCAGACATCAGAGCCGGTCAGGACCGAGTTTGGATACCACATTATCAAGAGGGTCGATTGATGGACGCCTACCTTGAGGAGGAGCTTTACGACCTGCTGACTGCGTGCATAAAGGATCCGCAGGGCGCCGGCACCAAAAGAGGGCGCGTGTTAGAGATAGGCCGGGAGCTTTACGCCGACGGCGGCACCGACTCGATGGAGAACCTGTTTTTCGCAATCGAGCACCGGATAAAGGACGAGACAGGGGCCGACGCCCGGCAGTTCCGGGCGTGGTGGAACGGCATTGACGCCGGATGGAATTACTAGCGCCTGCTCTTGTACAGCACAAACATCGCCACCGCCCCCATCATGCCGGCAAGCACAAGCATGACTTGGAACTGGAACCCCATCTCCAGGCCGCCCGAGTGCTTGGAGCTTACCTCCGCGTATTCCGTTCCGTTTGCCTCCTGCACCTTGGAGTAGCCGGCTATCGTTATCTGGCCGGAGGGCGCCGGCGTGCTTGCGTGCATCGTCACCTGCGCGCCTTCCACCTGAACTGTTGCGTCCATCTCTTTGGGCAGGTACGTGCCTTCCCTGAAGCTGCTCTCGCCTATCGAGTGTATCGACACGGTTGCCCCTTCGCCGGGCATGAACACGCCATAGTTTTTCAGCTGCAGGCCTGTCACGTCAAACAAATAGTGCCACGACTTCATCGGCAGGTTGAACCTGCTAAAATCTAGGATCGGGTCGCCCATTATCGCCTGCGCCTCTTTTGCGCCCAGCTTTGCCGCCAGCTGCGGCATCATGACCTGCAGCGCGCCTGCAGGGCTGTTGATGTCTATTGGCCCACGCTCTGTGTCTATCATCATCACCGGCACCGACACGACAAAATTCCTCCAATCAAGGTCCACTATGGCGGAGCGGTTGCCCGTTTCCTTTTGCAGCACGTATCCTGCGATCGTCGCCTTGACATCCACCTTGTAGGACAGCTGTGCTCTGTCAGGCTGGCCCTTGATGGTCGCCACATAATTTACGGTCGCGTTGTGCAGCGCAACCGGGCTTTTCTGTTCTTGTATCGCCCTGTTCATCGCGTCTACCAGTGCCTGCGCGCCAGTGCCATTGACGGTAAACTCGATCCTCTCATTCCTGCCGTCAAGGAGGCTGGCAAGCGAGCTTGACTGGGGGTATCGAAGCTCGATGTTTCTGAACGCTGTAAACTGCGCCTGTGACCTGTCCTCTGCGGGCAACAGCAGCGCGTCCAGCTGGTTTGCGTGCGCCTGAGAGGCAAGGCCAGCGATCAGTATGACCGCTATTGCCACCGATGATAATAATATTGCAGCATTTTTCACATGATAGAGTTCGCACGCCGGCGCCTTATCGCTTGTTTTTGGCCCGTTTTTTGAGCCGCCTCATGCGCGCAGTCATCTGGAGGACACACTTTTGGGACTCTCTTGAGGAGAGTTAGTTAGACGTCTGCATACATTGAAAACTCGTGGGGGTGCGGCCTGACTGCGACTTCGACGTGCTCCTTCTCCTCATGCGCGATTATCTTTTCAATGGTCTCGTCGTCAAAGACCGGCTTTAGGAACGCGCTATCGTTTTCAAGCGCCTCAAATGCCTCGCGAAGGGAGGCCGGCAGCTGCGTTATGCCAAGGTCGCGCCTGCGTTTTGGAGTCATCTTGAAAATGTCCTCCTTGACGGGATCGCCAATGTCGCGCTTTTTCTTGATACCGTCAAGCCCTGCCGCCATTATTGCCGAAAACGCTAGGTACGGGTTGCATGACGGGTCCGGCGCGCGGAACTCTATCCTCTTCATGGCAGCAAATTTAGTGCCCTTGTAGTGCGCCGGGATGCGTATGATCGCAGACCTGTTGCCCGTGCTCCACGCAACGTATACCGGCGCTTCATACCCCGGCACGAGCCGGCGGTACGAGTTTGTGGTCGGAGCCACTATCGCTGCGAGTGCCTGCGCGTGCTCCATGATGCCCCCTCCAAAATAGCGGGCGGTCTGCGACATCTCGGCATATTCGTCGGCAGAATCGTAAAACAGGTTCTTGCCCTTGTTCCAGAGGCTGACGTTTACGTGCATTCCCGAGCCGTTGTCAAGGGCGATTGGCTTTGGCATCATGGTTGCTATCATGTTGTTCTTTTTGGCAATGTTCTTGACGATGTACTTGTAGCTCTGCACGCTGTCTGCGGCGTTGACGCAGGTATCAAACCGTATGTCTATCTCGCACTGGCCCGCAGTTGCGACTTCGTGGTGATGCGCGTCGCACATTATGCCAAAATTGTTTGAAAGCACGTCGACGCACTGGTTGCGGTACTCCATGAGCGTGTCGCCCGGAGCACTAGGCAGGTACGCTTCTTTCAGCCTCAGCGTATAGCCGACGCCGTCAGCGGACCATGGCGCCTCTTTGGATGAGATGTGGTAGCTCTGACCCTGGTACGGAGTCATGGTGTTTACCTCAAGCTTGTCAAATACGAAAAACTCGACTTCCGGACCCCAGTACGATGTGTCATAGCCCTGGTCGGCGCAGTATTTCTCGGCCTTTCTTGCAAGGCCCCTGGGGTCGCGGGGAAAGACGTCGCGCTTGGCACCGCCTGACAATATGTCGCAAATAAGGCGCGCAGTGGGCGCCTGCTCAAGCCATGGTATGGTCGCATACGTCGATGGATCCGGCCTTATTATCAGGTCCGACTCGTGGATCTCTGTGAACCCTCTGATTGAGGAGCCGTCTACCTTTGGCAGGCCGTCTGTGAAATCCTCTATCTTGAACATCTTGGCGTCCATCGTGGTGTGGTGGAACCTGCCAAACAGGCCTGTAAACTGCAGGTCGAGGAACTTGATCTTGTCCTGCTTTAGGCGCTTCATCACGTCCTCGGCCGAAAACGATAACTGTTCAATTTTGCCGTCAATTAATTTATAAGGCAACCAGGCAACCTCTCCAGTAGGACACGAGAATCCCTAAATTTAAGGTTATTTGGATGGTGCTCTGTGGCGACAAAAAATGAGCGAAAACACTGGCGACGTCGACATAAGGTACGTTTATGCCCTTTTGAAAAGGGAGGTGGAAACCCCTGCGCTCCTTGCTATAGACCATGACACGTACCAGAGAATCGCAGTGTCGCTTGGCAACCTGAAGGGACAGGGCTTTGAAGGCATAGAGGCAAAGGTGAGGGACCGCCTAGTGGAGCTGCTGTCCACTTCCGCCCGGCTCCTGATAGAGGTGCGACAGCGCAAGATGCAATCCGGAGCCGAGCCGGTGGATTACTCAAAGCTGACGGACGAGGAGAAATACGTGCTTGACGGCCAGACCGAGTCGGCAAGCAGGATGGAGCAAGTACTCTCTGCTACCACGAAAGGCAGGCCAAAGGTACTTGAGGCGATATCTGCCAAGATACGCTCAAAGCAGATAGTAGTGCGCTTTGTAAAGCCGATGGAGCAGTTCATCGGAGTCGACATGGGCAAGTATGGACCCTTCCAGGAAGAGGACGTCGCGACTTTGCCGCTTGAAAACGCCAGGTCGTTCATAGATGGCGGCATCGCAGTGCAGGTCCATGCGCAGCTGTAAAATTAAATACCTATTTCGACAAGTGCTGCATGCTTGACGCACAACGGCGTTGACATTGTGGATTTTGTGCTGTATACCATCTATCCTGCTGCGGCGTTCTTTTCAATCGGCCTTATAGCGAAAAAGACTGGCCTGCGCCAGCTCTACACGTACATCATCCAGGCGGTAGTGTGCTTTGCGTTTGCCGGCTGGTATTTCCTCATCCCGCAGGGCGGCGGGCAGGGGCTTGCAATAGTGCTTGTGATGTTTGGCGGCCTGCTCTTGGTGATGGCGCGCAAGCAAAAGATTCATCCTGCCGAGCAGCAGAGCGCCTGAATGTGCCTTGGCAAGGCGGCAGAACCCCCTGCCGTCCCCTGTAAACTCCTTTACATTATCAACGCGGTTCTGATATCATGAATAACGATGTGCGCCAAGATGCCGAGTCAAAGAAACCGCAAAGCCCTCCGGCAGAGTCAAAACAAAACCCGCATGATCCCCCGGTGGCCAACAAGAAGGAACTGGAACGCCTCAAAAGCAAGAAAGAAGCAGAGGTGGACTAGACTCAGTTATTGGATGCGTTCAGCATGCGGTTGGAACGCTCTATCCTGCTGTCCATCAGCCCGTCAATAAAATTGTGAAATTCTCTTTCGGCGACTTCAAACGTGCAGTGGTTTCTGCGCATGTATTTCTGCACGAACTTGACCTTGGTCCACAGGTATGCAAGTTCGTCCCTGTCGTCAAGGCTCACTGAGAGCTATATACCGCGCCTTGCTACTTAATCTTGGCGGTAAAAACATATTTTACGTCGCAGCCAGACCTAACCGCGTTGATAAAGGATAAAGTGGCGATAATCACGGGCGCAAGCAGCGGTATAGGCTATGCAACGGCACTTGCGCTTTCCAGGGCCGGCGCCAGAATTGCAGCCGGCGCCCGCAGGATGGACCGGCTTGAGTCGCTCCGGGCCGAGATTGAGAAGGCGGGCGGCGAGGCCCTGGTGCAGCGGATGGACGTGACCAAAAGGGCCGACTGCGACGCGTTAGTCGACGCTGCCGTCAAAAAGTGGGGGACAGTTGACATACTGGTAAACAACGCTGGATTGATGCCATTGTCATTTTTCAAAAATCAGAAGATCGATGAGTGGGACCGGATGGTAGACGTCAACATCAAAGGCGTGCTGTACTGCACGGCCGCAGCGGTGCCGCACATGATAGCCAAAAAGTCGGGTCACATTGTCAACATCTCTTCCATCGCCGGCAGGGTCGTCTTCCCTGCAGGCTCGGTCTATTGCGCGACCAAGCACGCAGTCACCGCGTTTTCAGAGGGGCTCCGTCAGGAGCTGAGCCAGCGCTCCAACATCCGCGTCACATGCATCGAGCCGGGAGTGGTCGACACCGATCTCAATAATTCAATAACCGACGCGTCGCTTGCAAAGTTCGTCGAGTCGACAAAGCAGATGGCCGCGCTGCATGCAGAGGACATCGCAAACGCAATACTGTTTGCAGTCCAGTCGCCTCCCCACATGAACGTCAACGAGATAATGGTAAGACCTACCGTGCAGGAACGCTAGCCCTCTCTACTTCAAAGTGCCTGTGCATCCCGTAGCGCTTGACGTACTGCAACAGCTCGTCGGCGTCCATCCCGTATGAGCGCTGCAGCCACTCCAGCGATGCATCATTGCAAGAGCCAAGCTGATCTTCCACTGTCATTGTGTTAAATGATGCCGGTATGCTAAAAAGTTTTTACAGAGCAGCACGAATGGAAAAGGTGTTTGGGCAAGCGAATTGTGATACTTGGAGCCGGCTTTGGCGGCCTCGCGGCTGCAAACATGCTCCGGCGGAACCTGCCGCAGGACGGCCACCGCATAATTGTAATAGACCGCAAAAAAGAATTCATGATGGGCCTCGTCAACCTGTGGATACTGCACGGCGACAGGCAGCTCGCCGACGCGCAGACGCCTCTTGCCAGCCTTAATGCAAGAGGCGTCGAATACCTGAACGACGAAGTCACCGCAATTGACGCAGCGGGCATGGGAGTGGTCTGCAAGGGCCATGGCAGGATATCTTTTGATTATCTGGTAGTGGCGCTCGGGTCAGAACTTGCGCCAGAGCGCGTGCAGGGCTTTGTGGGCAGGGGCTACAACCTCTACGACCCGCCGCAGGTACCACCGCTTCGGGAAAAATTGTTGTCGCTCTCAAGGGGAAGAGTCGCCGTGTGCATCATGGGCATGCCCTACAAGTGCCCGCCGGCTCCCTACGAGGCGTCACTTTTGATAAGCGACATTTTCGAGAAAAAGGGCAACAGAAAAGACGTCGAGATAGACGTCTACTGCCCTGCGCCGATATCGCTCCCCGTGGCCGGGCCGGATGTCAGCAAGAGCGTCGTGCAGCTGATAGAAAGCAAGGACATCCGCTTCCGCCCGTTGCACAAGCTGAGAGCCGTATCTGACTCGCTTGAATTTGAAGACGGCGCATCAGAAAAATATGATGTCCTTGTCGGCATACCGCAGCACAGAGTCCCGGATGTGATAAAGAGCTCTGGCCTGGCCGCAGGCGACTGGGTTGCAGTCGACCGGAAAACGCTGCGCACCCAATTTGCAAACGTCTTTGCAATAGGCGACGTGACAGAGATAAAGGTCGGCCCCTTGGCGATACCCAAGGCCGGGATTTTTGCAGAAGCGCAGGCTAGGGTAGTCGCGCAAGAGATAATCGACGACATAAACGCCGTAGCCCCACAGTCGGGCGGGTTTGACGGCAAGGGGTTCTGCTTTATGGAAACCGGCAACAATCAGGCAGGGTACGTCGAGGCAGACTTTTTTGCTGACCCTTCTCCTGTCGTCAGGCTGGAGCCACCGTCCGGCGACAGCTACCACAAAAAGCACGAGTTTGAGAGAAGCCGGGTCCGCGAGTGGCTGCTGCCGCTGCCACTACTCTGATCCCTTTTTTTCCGGCTTGGACATGGTGTAAAAGCCGTGCGCCGCTATGAGAAATGCTGCAAGTGACATCTTGGTCGCAAACACGAGGTTCCACGGCGTGTCCGGCTTGGGGTACTCTACAATTATCTCGTCAAACTTGAACACGCCCCGTATGGCGTCTGCGGTGATGAGCGAGTTCCATACGATGAAATTGTATACAAACTCGTACAGCGCAACTATGGCGATGCACAGCACAATTAACTGCAATATCGCCTTGGCCCATTTCGGTATGCTGCTCACCTTGTCGCCTCCCAGCTTGACAACGCAGTACCAGCCCACGACAGAGACTATCATCAGGTAGGTGACCAGCTTGGCCACGCCTGGCAGCGGAAACTCGGTGTTGACAAGCACCTCGCCTATCACCACCTTGCCTGTCGTCTGGTATTCGTCCATGCTGACATAGATGGAATAGAACGTAATAGCCGCCATCACAAAGGCGCAAAAGTAAAAGACGCCAAGGTAGATCTTTCTTGTGATGCGGTCGTCCTTTTCCAGCGCGGAGCGCACGAGCTATACAATATCGAGAAAGGGGATATAATATTTACTTGGTAGCCTTTAGCAGCTGGTCTGCTGCCGGCAGTGTGTTCAATACATCAGATGGCTGCGCCCATCCCCTGCGCGCCTGGCCGATGCCAAACTGCAAAAACGCGTAATGCATAGGGTGGTGCGCGTCAGAGTCTATAACTATCTTTACTCCCGCCTGCACTGCCTGCCTGACGTACTCGTCCTTCAGGTCAAGCCGGTTATAGTGGGCGTCGATCTCTAATATCGTGTCGGTGTCTTTTGCAGCCTCTATTAGTTTTTCAATGTCGACCGGATAGCCCTCGCGCTTGTTTATCAGCCTGCCAGTTGGGTGGAAGATGATGTCGACGCTTGGATTTTTCGCAGCAGACACAAGGCGTCCTGTCTGCACCTCAATAGGCTGGTTAAAGTTGGAATGGATGGCCGCGCCTACAATGTCGAGCTTGTCAAGCACGTTGTTTGCGATGTCAAGCGAACCATCCTTCATGATGTTGACCTCGGCAGAAGCAAGCACCCTGACGCCATCGAGCCGGTCGTTGAGCTCCCATATCTTGTTTGCCTGGTCAAGCAGTTCTTGCTCGTCAAGGCCGCCAGTCATCGCCAGGCTCTTGGTGTGGTCCGTGAGCGCGATGTAATTGAGGCCAAATTCCTTTGCTGCAAGGGCCATCTCCTCTATCGTAGCAGTGCCGTCGGTATTGTCACTGTGCACCTGCAAGTCGCCTTTCAGGCTGCCGTATTCCACGATGTGAGGCATCTCACCCTTTGCAAGCTCTATCTCGCCCGTGTTCTCCCTCATCTCTGGCGGTATCCACGCAAGACCAAGAGACCTGTACACGTCCTGCTCTGTCGCGCCTGCGACCTGCTTTTCACCTTTGTAGACTCCCCACTCGTTGAGGCGCAGCCCCTTGGCGATGGCGATCCTGCGAAGCTCGATTCCGTGCTCCTTGCTTCCGGTGAAATATTGGAGAGCCGCTCCCCAGCTTTCTTTTGGCACTATAAGCAGGTCGGCGTCGATCCCTTCTGCCAGCCTGACAAACGCCTTTGCAGGCCCCCTGCCCTTTACCTCCTGCACTTCGGGCATATTGACGAAAAGCTCCATCACACTTTCTGGGTCTTGCGCGGAAACCAGAAAATCGATATCGCCTATCGTCTCCTTCATCCTGCGCACAGAGCCGGCGACGGAGGCGTTTTGCACGCCCGGCGCTGACTGCAGGCGGGCTTCAATCTTTTTTATCAAAGGCCAAAGCTCGCCAAGGATTCGCCGCCCACCGCCCTTTTTCGCAAACTCGATCTTTTTGAGCACGTCCTGCTCCTTTTTTTCGGTAAAGCCCGGCACCGTCCTGAGCCTGCCCTCCCTTGCAGCCGCTTCAATCTCGGAAAGGTTTTTGACGTTCAATTTTCCATAGATGGCCTTGAGCGTCCGGGGACCGATGCCTTCTATAGAACCCAGAGTGGCGATGTCTATGGGGAGCCTTGACTTTTGCTCCTCATAGTGGCCCACCTTTCCAGTCTTGACGTATTCCTCTATCTTTGCGGCAATTGCCTTGCCCACCGCCGGGATCTGCAGGAGCGCCTGCATTCCTCCTCTGCCATAGATGGTGGCAATATCCTCGTCAAGGTTTTCGATGCTATCTGCCGCCCTGTAATATGCCCGGGCCTTGAACTGAGCGTTTGGCTCGTCCTCCATCTCTGTGAAAAAGCCGATGTCGCGCAGTATCCTGCTCAGCTGGTCGTTTTTGCTCAAGCATGATTGTTTGCCGCAAAGGGTTCTTAACGTTTATCGACAAGAAAATAAGGCAGGGGCGTGCTCATAATTTACGTTGTAATTGTACTCGCTCTTGCGACACGATGTCAAGATCTGGCTGGCCGCTATATTGTACGGCCTTGCCGCTGGCATCATAAGCTACATTTCAATCCTATCGTACGAGGACCAGTATTATCTTGACTGGCTCGCCTTTATCATGAATTATCCAACGTTTATCGTGTTGTTTTCTATATCTTATGAGGGGTCCTCATTCGTCTACCCATTGGACATAATTGGCGCAAGTGTAGGCGTATGGTCGCTTGTCGGCCTAGCCATCTATGGCTTTGTTAAGATGCTCAAGCTGGGGCCATAGGCATGAAGGTTTATGTGCCAGGATGCGGGTATGCAGAGTGCTGTTAACTGCTGGACGGTGGTGATGACAGCTTTCTAGCTCTGAGCCGTCCGCTTTTGTTAAAATTGAACATGGGAAATGGGACTTGGTGGAAATGCCGATGCCACTTCCCATGTTCTGAAGTCGTTGCCACAGCTTGGCCGGCAGGTAATTTTACCCTTGATAAAAGGCGCTTTTG